>CBDCJY010000008.1:0-78016 GCA_965217985.1 Pyrinomonadaceae bacterium | reverse complement strand
CGTGTTTGAAGCCGTCCGCACGATGGGCGAAAAACAAGTGCGCCGCATTCCGATAATTGATAATGAAGGCGTTTTGCAGGGAATTATCGCAATGGCGGACATCGCGCTCGAAATGGAAGACCAACGCGAAATTGCCGAAACACTCGAAGACATTTCGAGCGGCGCGGGTTTTTGGAAGAAAAACTAGCCGCAGATAAACGCGGATGAACGCGGATTTTGATTTTGAAAAAATTTGGGTTCTTAAATCCGAAATCCGAAATCCGAAATCCGAAATCGAATTATGGCTAAATCAATCAATCGTTATTTTCAAATTATCGGCACGTCGAAACACGCCAAGCCTTCGGGCAGACTTTGGTATCCGGCGGCGGACGTTTACGAAACGCCGTCCGGCTGGCTGGTCAAGGTCGAACTTGCCGGAGTTTCCGCCGAAGATGTCGAGATCGGAATTCACGGAAATATTCTGCAAATCGCGGGCTGCCGGAAAGACAAATCCTGCGCCGTCGGTTTTTCCTATCGTCAGATGGAGATAACTTACAGTCATTTTGAAAAAACTTTGACGTTTCCCGCATCTATTGACGGCGCGAGCATCGAACATAATTTTGAAAACGGTTTATTGCTTATCAGGCTCTACAAGGGAGAAAAATAGTATGCCGGAAGTTTTGGAACAGACGAAAGCGAAAAATTCTCCGCAACGCACGGCGGACAATTACACTTCTACGATTTATGAAGGCGTTTACTATCCTGAAGAACGCGAGGACGATATGGGCGAAACTTCCATTCACGCAAAAATTATCAATAAACTTTTAGCAATGATTCTGAATTTTTTCGCCGGACGCGATGATGTTTTCGCCACCACGAATATGAATCTTTATTTCGAGCCGGGAAATCCGCGCCGCTGGTTTGCACCTGATTTGCTTGTGGCGTTCGGCGTGCCGAATGTCGAGCGTTCGAGCTATCTTTTGTGGCGCGAAAAGATTTTTCCGCAGGTCATTGTCGAAATTGCATCCGAAAAAACTTGGAGCAACGATATTGACGAGAAACTCAGAACCTACGAAGAAAAAGGCGCGGAAGAATATTACATTCTCGATTCGGAATTTGCATATTTGCCTTCGCCTCTGATGGCATTTCGACGACAGAGTGCAAATCTGGTCGAATTAAATACATCGAATAACAGTATTTTTTCGCCGCATCTGGGATTGGAAATCGTGATGACGGAAAATACTTTTCGGCTTTTTAATCCGCAAACGAATGAATTTCTTTTGACTTTGGAAGAAGCCGAAGCAGAAAAAAAATTGTTTGAATCAAGAGCTATCAGAGCCGAAACGGAAATCGAAAAATTGAGAGCGGAAATCAAAAGACTGAAAAAACAAAAATAATTTATATGGCAGAAGAAAATACACAAAATAAACAAGAGGAAACAAAAGGGAATTTGCTAAAGCAGTTTGAAATCGCGGTTTTGCCATTGCAGAATACGACGCTTTTTCCTGAAACGGTCGTGCCGCTGGCGGTCGGGCGCGAGCGTTCAGTCAAAGCGGTCGAAGCGGCTTTGGCAACCGAACAAAAACTTATCGCCTGCGTAACGGTCAAAACACCTGAAATTCAGGGAAGCGATGCAAAACCGATTGATCTTTATGAAATCGGCACGATTGTCAACATCAAGCGAATGATGCGAAACGACGACGTTATGCAATTGATCGTGCAGGGCGTTGACCGCGTGAAGATTTTGTATTGGGCGCAGGAAGAACCGTTTTTGAAAGCGAAAGTCGAAATCTTGCCCGAACTGCAAATCGTTGATAACGATGAAGTCGAAGCATTAAAACGCAACATTCACGGGCTTGTGCAGGAAGCACTGGCAATGCTGCCGCAGATTCCGGCGGAAGTAAGGATGGCGGTAATGTCGCAGAATAATCCCGTCCAACTCGCGTATTTCCTCGGCTCGGTTCTCGATCTCGGCGACACGGAACAAAAGATGCTCGAAGCCGAAACGGTTGACGATCTTTTAACGCTCGCTCATTCGGCGTTGGCGCGTGAAGTCGAAATTATGCAGATTCGCTCGAAAATTGCGACCGAAGCGCAGGGCGAAATGGACAAAGCGCAACGCGATTATATTCTGCGCCAACAGTTAAAGGCGATTCAGAAAGAACTCGGCGACGACGAAACAGGCGAAAAAGCCGATGCCGAACAATTGCGCGAACGACTCGAAACCGCCGATTTGCCGGACGAAATTCGTAAAGAAGCCGAACGAGAACTTAAGCGGATGGAACAACTTCCGCAAGCTGCGCCGGATTATCACGTTATCCGCACTTATCTCGAATATGTTTTAGAACTTCCGTGGAAAAAATCGAGTGAGGAAAAACTTGATTTGAACGAAGCCGCAAAAATTCTCGACGAAGATCATTACGGTTTGGAAGACATCAAAAAGCGAATTTTAGAATCGCTGGCGGTCGTCAAACTTCGTCCCGATTCAAAAAGTCCGATCATACTTTTCGTCGGACCGCCGGGAGTCGGAAAAACATCTTTGGGAAAATCAATCGCCCGCGCACTTGGCAGAGAATTTGACAGAATCAGCTTGGGCGGCGTGCGTGATGAAGCCGAATTGCGCGGACACCGAAGAACTTATGTCGGCGCGATGCCCGGACGAATCATTCAGATGTTCAGGCGCGTCGGTGTCAATAATCCGGTTTTGATGTTGGACGAAATTGACAAAATGGGCAACGATTATCGCGGCGATCCGGCGGCGGCACTGCTCGAAATTCTCGATCCGGCGCAGAACAATACGTTCCGCGATCATTATTTGGATTTGCCGTTCGATCTGTCGAAAACCTTCTTTATCGCAACCGCAAATCAACTCGGTCCGATTCCGATGCCGCTGCGCGACAGAATGGAAATCATTTTCTTGGCAGGTTATTCGGATCAGGAAAAACTCAATATTGCGAAACAATATCTGATTCCGCGTCAGATCAAAGAAAACGGTTTAGCGGACGATCAGATCGAGATCAAAGACGATGCGATCAATCTTTTGACGGCGCGATACACACGCGAAGCGGGCGTTCGCCAACTCGAAAGAACGGTCGGAAATCTCGCCAGAAAAGTCGCTCTGCGTGTCGCACAAGGCAACACCGAAAAAGTTACGATCACGGCTGAAGATGTCAAAGGTTTCTTGGGTTCACCGCGATTTTATCCCGAAAAAGCGCGTGAAGATTTGCCCGCCGGAGTTGCAACAGGAATGGCTTGGACGGAAATGGGCGGTGAAGTTTTGTTTATCGAAGCGACGATGCTTCCCGGCGGCGGCGGTTTGACCTTGACCGGACAACTCGGCGACGTAATGAAGGAATCGGCGCAGGCGGCGCGGAGTTATCTGTGGTCGCACGCCGTCGAATTCGGCATCGATCCCGAAACGATCAAAAACAACGGCGTTCACGTTCACGTTCCGGCAGGTGCGATCCCGAAAGACGGTCCGAGCGCAGGAGTGACGATGGCATCGGCACTCGCGTCGTTATATACGGGCAGAAAAGTTCGTTCGGATACGTCAATGACGGGCGAAATTACTTTATCGGGTTTGGTATTTCCGGTCGGCGGCGTTAAAGAAAAAGTTCTCGCCGCGCATCGTGCCGGAATTCGCCGCATAATTTTGCCGGACAGAAACGTCGCCGACATCGAGGAAATTCCCGAAGACGTTCGCGCCGAACTCGAAATAATTCCGGCAAAATACATCAGCGACGTTCTCGAAGCCGCGCTCGAAAAGGAGCAAAGCGTTCCGAAAGGCGAAAATTACGTCATTCCCGAAGTCGAAACGCATCAGGACAATTCTTCCGGTGAGCGTTTAATAGCCAAAGAGAAATAAAATGTAAAATAGAAATTTGATCTTTTAAGAAGACTTAAAACTCGAATTTACTAAATAAAAAAGGAGCGATGAATTAATTCATCGCTCCTTTTTTATTTAGCCGTCACCTTTTTTCCCTTTTCTTTTTGTGCCTTCGTCGGCGGGTTTTTCAGGCGGATTTTCGGTTTTCTTGATTGGCGGCGGCGGCGGCGGCTTTGGCGGATTGTCCGATTTCGGCGGATTCGGATTTGTTACCGGATTTCCTTCCTTTTTAGTGTCCGGCACAGCGTCCGCTTTTTTCGTCGTATCGGTCGGGTTATTGTCCGCCGGTTCAAGACTCGTTCCGTCTATATTTGTCTCGATTTTTTTGCTCGGCGTATAGATCGCGCCGCTCTTGCGGGCATCTACTTCGGCTTTTTCCAATTTTTCGATTTCTTCACGTTTGCGACGTTCGATCAATGATTTGATGTCCGACGGAATCGGCGGCGCGTCATCGAAGTTCTCTTTCGATTTGCCTTTCATATAGGCATTCATAAACTCGTTAAAATACGGCAAAGCTCCGTGTCCGCCGGTCATACCGTTGCCGAGATTTTCCTTGCGTTCGGGGTTTCCCATCCAAACGCCTGTTACATAAGTCGGCGTGTAGCCGATAAACCAAACGTCCGTGTGATCGTTGACCGTGCCGGTTTTTCCGGCAAGCGGTTGTCCGGCGGCACTCGCACCCGGCGCAGTTCCGCCCGCCGATACTACGGCACGCATCATATCAACCATTGTTAAAGCGACGTATTCGCTCGTAACTTTATAAGTCGTTTTGTTCCACTCTTCCAGAACTTTTCCGTCGCGGTCTAAAACTTTGCGAATCAGGTGCGGCTGAACGCGCACACCTTTATTCGGAAATGTCGAATAAGCCGAAGTCATCTCTATTAGAGAGGCTTCACTCGCGCCGAGCGCAGACGGCAAACTCGGAGCCATCGGATTGGTAATTCCGAAACGACGAACCATCTGTGCGCCAGTCTGCACGCCGACTTGTTCGAGCAGATGAACAGCCGCGATATTATATGATCTTGCCAGAGCAAATTTCATCGGCACGTTGCCGTGACTGGTCGAGCCGTCGTAATTGTGCGGTTGCCAACTTCCTTTTTTAATCGGCGCACCGCTAACCGTCATTTCCGGTGTCATTCCCCATTCGACTGCGGCAGTATAAATAAAAGGTTTGTAACACGAACCTGTCTGACGAAGACCTTGCGTTGCATTATTAAATTTGCTCGAATGATAATCGTAACCGCCGACCATCGCGCCGATCTCACCGTCGTGCGAATTGAGCGAAACGAGTGCCGCCTGAACTTGCGGCGTTTGCGTCAATTCGGCTTGGATCGTTTTATTTTCGTTATCAACTTCTTTGAGTTCAAACTCAGCAAGATAACCTTGTTTCAATTCGGCGGAAGGCTTTTTGCCGCTTCTGCCCATTTCTTTAACTGTTACATTCGCGTAATAATTTCCAAAACGCACTTTGGCGGTTTCCGTCGCCGGACTGATGCTCATCACCAAACCTTTGATAAATTCGCCTTTTTCGTGTTGATCGCCATACCAATCGGCGTGTTTATAGCCTTCGAGTTTGCGTTTGATCTCTTTTTCGTCGGTCAAAGGCTGATTATCTTCATTCAATAGGATATTTTCATAATCGGAACGCCATTTTTTTCCTTTATCGTAGCGGCGCAAGCCTTCACGAATCGCTTTGGTGGCGATCTTTTGCGCTTCGACATTAATCGTCGTATAAACTTCAAGTCCGCCTTGGGCGACTCGTGTCGTGTATTTGTCTTCAAGATATTTGCGGATTTCTTCGACCGGATAATCCCACGCCGTTGATTTCGGCAGAGATTGATAATACGCCGTATCCGCCAGTTTAATCGGTCTGGATTTTGCCGACGAGATTTGTGATTGGTTGTATCTGTCGGGGAAATACTTAGCCATCTGATCGAGAACCAGATCGCGCCTTTCTTTGGCTTTCTGCGGATTGCGCGTCGGCGAATATTCCGGCGATTTCGGAATTGCCGCAAGTAATGCCGCTTCTTCCAAATTCAATTCACTTAAAGATTTCCCGAAATACGTCCGCGCACCGGCTTCAAAACCGTAAGAACCCGCGCCGAGAAAGACGTAGTTCATATACATTTCGAGAATCTGTCTTTTCGTGTAAAGCCGTTCGATCTCCAGAGCCATCATCCATTCGCTGATTTTTCTGGTGTAAGTTTGCTCTTTTGAAAGAAAAAGATTTTTGGCAAGCTGCTGCGTAATTGTTGACGCACCTTCGGTTTTGCCCGTTGTAAAATTTCTGACCACTGCGCCGCCGATCCGATACGGATCAATGCCGATGTGATCGTAATAACGCGTATCTTCAATTGCAATCAAAGCATCTTCGACATTTTGCGGAATGTCTTTTTCCTTGATCGGAATACGTTTTTCGAGCGCAAATTCAGCCAGAACGGTTTCGCCGTCGTCGGCATAAATCTTTGTTACCTGCGGCGGGCGATAAGTCGCCAGAGCCGAAACTTCCGTCGCATAGCGAGAATTATTCAAATAGTAAGAACCTAAAATCCCGGTCAAACCGCCCGCTGAAACCGCGAGGACAAATGCGGCGAAAAACCAGATGAATTTCCATAATCCGAGTTTCTTTTTCGTTTCGACCGAACCGATTTCCTGTTCGACTATTTTCTTTTCTCTTGCCATAAAAACCTCTGCATTATTTTAATGTTTGAATTTTCGAGTTTAAAGTCCGATTACCGCAAAACCTCAAAACTCGAATCTCAAACTAATTAACGAATCTACGCATTTTGACGCTGATAACAAAACCGATTGCAATAAATGTCGAAAGAACCGCCGAAAGTCCCGCGCTCATCAGCGGCAGCGGAACGCCGATAACGGGCAGAAAACCTAAAACCATTCCGACATTCATAAAAATCTGAAACGCCATTCCGCCGACAATTGACATAATGACGATCATTCCGGCTTTGTCTGGAGCTTGTCTTGCTCCGGCGATCAGACGCGAAAGTAAAAGAGCGTAAGCCAAAAGCAACGATATACAGCCGACAAATCCGGTATTTTCCGCCGTTACTGCAAAAATAAAATCGCTGTGCGGTTCGGGTAAAAACTTGAGCGCACTCTGCGACGTTTCCGTATCGCCTTTGATTCCGGTCAAATTTCCTTTGCCGACCGTAATCATTGATTGAATCGTATGATAGCCGAAACCGCGCGGATCGGCGGAATCAGGATCGAGAATAACATTAATTCTTTCCTGTTGATATGCTTTGATTTTTCCTGTTTTCACACCGACCCAATATGCCGCCGGAACTAAAAGAACTCCCAGAGCCATCGTTACAACGACATATCTTATTTTGATGCCCGATAAAAACAGCGCGACCGCCAAGAGCGGAAAATATGTTATCGCCTGTCCCGCGTCGGGTTCGAGCATAATCAAACCGACCGGACCGAGCAGAATCGCACAGCCGATCAAAAACTCTTTCAATTTAAGTGTGCCGCCTTTTTTTGCTCCGAAGTATTTGGCAAGCATCAAAACAACGGGAATTTTGACGAATTCCGACGGCTGAAATTGTCCGAGCAGCGGAAGTTTGACCCACGCCTGCTGACCGTTTATTTTTACGCCTAAAGGAGTTAAAACGAGAAAAAGTAAAACCAGACCGATAATGTAAAAAATCGGCGCAGAATCAACAATACGGCGATAATCGCTCATTGCGACCACCGTAAAAGCGATTAGAGCAATAACCAAACCGAAGATTTGTTTCGACCAGTAATTTTCCGTCGGTTGAGCGTTGTAGATTTGCCAAACGCCGAAACAGACAATGGAAATAGCAATAACTGCAATTAACCAGTCAAAATCTCTTAAACTTCTTTTTTCTAAAACTGCCGCCATTTTTTTTGAAGAAAATTTGTTAGTTTATATTGCCGACGGTTGTTTTTCCGCCGGTCGTCTTTGTATTATTTTTGGCAACCTGTCCGTCAATAGGTGGCATTACGCCTTTTTCACGCAGATATTCTTCGTAAACACCTTTGACTGCCGGAGCCGCGAAACTGCCGCCGAAACCGACATTTTCGACCAGCGCGATGACGGCAAGTTCCGGTTTATAAGCCGGAGCGAAGCTAACGAACCACGAATGGTCTTTGTTTGCGCCCACATCTTTTCCGACCGCCGCAACCTGCGCCGTTCCGGTTTTTCCGGCGATTTCCCAGTTATCCATTTTGATTCGTCCGGCTGTGCCGCCGCCATTGACAACGCCCCACATTCCTTTCAAAATTACCGCTTCCTGTTCTTCGGTCATTTCGATGATTTTCGGTTCTGGATGCTGATATGCAAAACCTTCCCGCGCCGCAACATAATTCAAGGTATTTTCTTCACCGATTGCGCCAATCGGTCTGAACTCCTTTAAGAAATGCGGCGTAAACATTTTGCCGCCGACACCGACGCTTGCTACGGCGCGAATCATCGAGATCGGCGTAACGACGACCGTATCCTGTCCGATTCCGGCGTAAACACTGCGAATATCTTTCCAACCGCCTTCGCGTTTTTCGACCGAAGCCCGCCAACTTTTAGGCGTTTGGCTGATTTTCTCGTTGGGCAGATCAATACCCGAGCGTTTGTCATACTCGAATGTCTCAGCCATTTTGGTAAAACCTTCGATGCCGAGTTTCACACCCAAACGATAATAATAACCGTCGCAGGATTTTGTAATCGCATAATCGAGTGCGGGAGTTCCGTGATTTCCCATACAGCGCGTAAATTTGTTGCCGACCATCAAACCGCCGCCGCACGCCAGATGCGAATTTTTAACCGTGATTACGCCTTGTTGAAGCGCGGAAACAGATTCGGGAATTTTCCACGTCGAACCCGGCGGATAACGTCCCTGAATCGCACGATTATATAGCGGACGAGATTCATCCTGCCAGTAAGCGGCAATTTGTTTGCGACCTTCGGGAGTCGAACTTCCCTGCACGAAAACATTCGGATCGAATGAAGGCAAAGATGCCATTACCATTAGTTCGCCGTTGTTCGGATCCATCGAAATAATCGTTCCGCGCTTTGTCGGCGTGGCTTCGAGTTGCGCTTCGGCGGCGAGTTGTAAATCAAGATCAATCGTCGTCACCAAATCTTGTCCCGATTGCGGCGGAACGACATCAACTTCCGTTTGAATGCGTCCGCGACTGTCAACGATGACTTTTCTGTAACCGTCTCTGCCGCGCAAAAATTCGTCGTAATACTGTTCGAGACCGCCTTTACCGATCACATCGCCCGGACGATATTTGCCTTTAAACTCTTCTTTTTCAAGTTGCTTCGGACTGATCTCGCCGACATATCCGAGAACGTGAGCCAAAGTTTTTCCGAGCGGATAAAATCTCTGCGGTTGGAGTTCGATGCGAAGTTCGGGAAATTCGAGTGTGTGCGATTCAACCCAAGTTATATCCTGAATCGAAGCGTTTTCCTTCAAAACCATCGTTTCAAAACCCGGTTGGCTTTTGATAAAATCGAGACGTTCGGTAACGAATTGTTCTTCGAGATTCAGACCGTTGGCGTAATCATCAACCCGTTCGTGAACATTGATTTTTTTCAAAGGTTCGTTAGCGAGCGTCACATTGTAAGTCGGGCGTGAATCAACAAGCAATTTGCCTTTGCGATCTAAAATTGCACCGCGCGGCGCAGGAATCGGAATCAGCCTAATGCGCTGATTTTCGGCACGTTCTGCGTAATACTCGCCTTTTACAACTTGCAGATAATACAGACGAACACCGAGAATCGTCAGTAAAATAAAAGCAAAAGCCTGTATCGTGCCGATTCTGATTGGCAGATTTTGTGAATAATCCTGAAATTTCATAAATCACACCTTCAAAAGTAGAAAAAAGATAAAAGTAGAAAAGTGAAAAAGTTTTTCACTCGACCGTTAGCGAATAAATTTTATTTTTCCGATTGAACAATCACCAAACAATTTTCTAAACGATTACACGAAACTATTCGACTTTTTTCCTGTTCGGTTTTTATTTTCCGAGACGGATCGGATTTCGCCGCCGTGTTTGTCGTCGCGGCGTTTTTTGCGGAAAGAAATCGCGTTTTCTTCTTCGCAAATTGCCCGATTTGAATTTTTCCAACATTATATAAATTATCGTTCCGGCAATCGTCGTCCCGATTAAAGTATAACCGATTGTCACAATCGGATTGACGTTCGGCTCTTGTCCGAAAACTCTGTGCATACCGTAATAGATGAAATCATCGAGCAAACAAGCACCCGCTATGATGGGAATGCGAAGTAAAAGGTTGTCAACATAGACGCGCCGCGTAATCTCGGAAACCATATATGCGATCAATGTTTTAGAGAAACCGTTCGCGCCTAAAAGACCGCCGCTCAAAGCATCAATCGAGAGACCGCCGATAAAGCCGAAAATAATCGCTCGAATAGAATTTCTCTGCTGAAGCGCGACATAGACGACAATGACTAGAGGAAAATCAATAAAAGCAAACGGCGCGGCGACATTACGAAGCGTCCACTGAAGCACAATGGCAATGATTAATGCAACTGTAAGTTTTGCCTGTTCCATCTATTAACATTTGGCAGTCAGCACCCGGAGTCAACAGTATGAAAAAATTAACTGCCTTAGTGCTTGGTTCTGCTACTTACTTCTTTTTTTCATCCTTCACAGCGTTGGGCAAAGAAGTTTCATAAGCCGGTCGCGCCGGTGCTTTGTAAAGCAATACGGCAACTTCCTGCATCGAATCCAATTGTGCGCTAGGTTTGATCGAAATTTGATGCGGCGTAGTCGTCGAACCGGAAACGACTTCGACGACTTCTCCGATTTTGAGTCCAGCCGGAAAAATTCCGTCCTGACCGCTCGTGTAAACCGTATCGCCGACCTTGACCTCGACGCTTCCCGGCACATATTTCATTTCGAGCAGGTCTTTTTTGCTGGTTCCGTTGACAACGCCGAGCGCATTCGATGTGCCGACCTCGCCGATAACTCCGCCTAAACCGGATTTGTTTCTCGTAATCAAATCAACCTGCGCCGTCAACGGACTAACCGCCGTTACTCTGCCGATGATTCCGCCATCGGCAACCACGGGCATATTTAATTCTACGCCGTCGAAACTGCCGCGATTGATGATCGAAGAATCGAACCAGACCGAAGCGTCGCGCCCGATGACGCTCGCCGTCAAAACCGTTATGTCAGACTGCTTTTTGAGATCGAGAAGAGTTCTCAGACGCTCGTTTTCCGCGATCAGGTCTTCTTTTTGTTTGGCTTCGACTTCGAGTTTCTGAATACGTTCTTTCAATTGATCGTTTTCGCTCTGTGCGCTCCGCAGATTGGCAAAAGATTGAAAAAATCCCGTAACCGAGGTCGAAGCGGTCGTAACCGGAGACTGCACGAAATTAGCAATCGTCTGTGACCACGTCCGCACCACTCTCTGCCCGGTTGTCGAATCGCGGGCATCAAACGCCATCAATACGAAATTAACCAGAAGCAATGCAACCGCCAGCCAAGGAGTTAATCGCCAGACATCTTTTTGACTTCGTTCAGCCATTTTCTTTCAATTACGAATTACGAATGAAAACAGAATGATCTTATTAATTCGTAATTCGTAATTAATTTAACCACCTGCCATTAATGAATTGTCCCACCTGACACGCTTGAGAAGTTCGATGTCGGAAAGCATTTTTCCGGTTCCCAAGACGACCGATGAAAGGGGATCATCGGCGATCACGACCGGCAAGCCGGTTTCAATCGTCAGACGTTTGTCGAGATTTTTAAGCAGCGCACCGCCGCCGGTCAGAACGATTCCGCGTTCGACAATATCGGCGGAAAGCTCGGGCGGTGTGCGTTCGAGCGCGACACGGACGGCGTTAATAATCGTCGCCACCGCATCGGACAGTGCTTCACGGATTTCTTCGTCGGTAATTGTGATGGTTTTCGGAATTCCTTCGATCAAATTTCGTCCGCGCACGTCCATCGAAAGTGATTCGTCGAGTGGAAATGCCGAACCGAGCGCAATTTTGATGGCTTCCGCCGTTCGCTCACCGATCAAAAGATTGTATTTGCGTTTGATAAACTGCGTGATGGATTCGTCCATCTCGTTTCCGGCGACGCGGACGGCGCGTGAATAAACGATGCCCGAAAGCGAAATAACGGCGATGTCGGTCGTGCCGCCGCCGATGTCAACAACCATATTGCCGTGCGGCTCGGTGATCGGAAGTCCCGCGCCGATTGCCGCCGCCATCGCTTCTTCAACCAGATACACTTCCGATGCTTTTGCGCGATACGCCGAATCTTCGACCGCGCGGCGTTCGACCTGCGTGATCTCCGACGGAATCCCGATGACGACGCGCGGGCGCACCCACGATTTTCCGTTGTGCGCTTTGCGGATAAAATGCTGTAACATTTTTTCCGTCACTTCAAAATTAGCGATCACGCCGTCTTTCATCGGGCGAATCGCCACGATATTTCCCGGCGTTCTGCCGAGCATTTCCTTCGCGTCGCGCCCGACGGCTTCTACTTGATTGGTTACTTTGTTGATCGCAACAATCGAAGGTTCGCTGACAACGATGCCGCGACCTTTCGCATAGACGAGAGTATTTGCCGTGCCGAGATCAATCGCCAAATCACTCGAAAATAAACTGAATAATGATTTTAATGCCATTCTAAATAAATGTCCGTTTTATGTGTATATTATTAAATCCGATCTGGAAAAAGGAGAGTTCTCAAAAATTGCTTGAGCTGTATTTCAGAGAAGACTTCCGTCCCTAAACTATTAATCTACAAGCATACACTTTTTTTGTTTAACTTTTCTACTGATAAATAAAAAAAATGTGTTTTTTATGAAAAAAACTCTTGTCTCCGTTTAATTTTTTAATTAGCTTCCGTTTTTATGCGTCCGACCTTAAGTTATAAGCATAAAAACGGAAGAAATCGGATTATATAACCACTATTTTTTACATTTATAATTATGCTAAAAACAGGATTCGATTTTGAAATTTGCAATTTTATTTTTTAATCTTGATTTTCATAAAATTATGATTGAATTTACAAAATTTCACGGTTTCGGCAACGATTATATCGTCATCGAAAAATCCGAACTCGGCGCGATTAAAAACCTCGGCGAATTTTCAAAAAAAATCTGTCACCGCAACACGGGAGTCGGCGGCGACGGTATCGCCGTTTTGAAAAAACTCGAAAATTCGGAAGCCGATTATTTTTGCGAAATTGTCAATCCCGACGGCAGCATCGCCGGATTTTCCGGCAACGGAACGCGCTGTGCCGTCGCTTTTCTTTACTATAAAAATCTCCGGTCGGATCATAATCTCAAACTCGAAACCAAAAGCGGCGTAAAAAATTATCAGCTTTTAACGCGCGAAGAAAACACTTTTTGGTTTCTCGCCGAACTCGGCAAACCGTCATTCGCTTTGCCCGATAATTTAAAAGAAGGCGTGTCCGGCGCAAAAAACTTTCCTAATTTATCCGTCACATCGAATATTTTACTGCCCGAACTCGGTATCGTCGTCAAAGATTTTGTATTTATTGATGTCGGAAATCCGGTCGTCGGCGTTTTTGTTGATGATTTCAATGATTATGATTGGCGGCTCGTCGGACGAAACATCGAAAATTTGACCGGAATGTTTCCGAATCGAACGAATGTGGTTTTTATAAAAATTATTGACCGCGAAAATATCGAAATCCGCATTTGGGAACGCGGCGCGGGCGAAACATCTTCGTCGGGAACTTGCTCGATTGCGGCGGCAGTCGCTTCGGCTTTTAAAAATAAAACGGAAAGAAAAGTTTCAGTTCACGCCGAAGGCGGCACGACCGAAGCCGTCTGGCGCGAAGGTGATGACGAAATGATGATTACGGGACGCGCCGATTTAGCATTTAGTGGCGAATATTTTATGTGAACTTAGCCGCAAATAACACGAATAGTATGGATGCTAATCAAGGATAGAAATAAGTGCTAAAACAAAAGCATTTGTTCTCTATGAACCTTGTGAAATTCTCGGTCAAATCCGTGTTAGCAAATCAAATAAACACGGAGTTGACCGAGATTTACGCGGAGTTTACAGATAATCAAAAAATTTTCTGCTCTTGATTCGCATTACGAATAAATTACTAAAAAATTCGTGTTATTCTTGGCTAAAAACTTTTATCGAGCCGCGTTTGCGTTCATATCCGAATTTCTCGATGAATCCGTCGTTTGCGCCGGATCGCGCATTCCCGATGTGTGACACCAGCCGGTTTTATGCCCGCGATTGTTTCCTCCGGGCAATTGTCCGTAGGCTTTTTCGGTTACGCCGTCTTCCGGGTCGCCGAGAAACAGATCGGTGGCGAGACTGCAATAATCGTAGCGATACCAAACGTCCGTAAACGAGGTCGTCGAATAGTGAACTTTCGCCCGCGCCCAAGACGGAATTCCCGCCAGCCACGAAGCCGCGCCGGAATAAGTCAGATCATTATTCGTGCCGCAGCCCGCGCCGAACACGCTGCCGATAGCGGCGAGATTTCCGGCGAGTGCCGTGCCTTGATACGGCGTTCCGACCGATTGAATCAGACGGTTTCCCGTCGCGTAATCCAAACCGCTCCAGTAATATGTGTATAAATGAAGTGCCGCCGCGCCGCCCTGACTATGCGCGACGATTCCGTAAGACGGCAGATTTGCGCCGAAATTTTTAATCAGATTGGCAAATTGGTCGTGTGTCCGATTTTGATTTAAATCGAGAAACTTGACGTAATTACTGAATTGTCCGGCAACCGGACCCCAGACATCGCTCGAACAATAACCGTGAACGAGCATCAATTTTCCGCCGACGGCAGCGGCGGCATTTGTCACGCTATATTTCTCCGGTCGCACGCCCATACGCATTTCTTCCGTTACGTCTAAACTTTTGATTCGCGCTGCATTCGGCATAACGGGAATCGTCAGCGCGATTTTGTCGGCGCGGGCAAGCGGAACGAAATAATCCGGGTCTTGAATGCGGACATTGCGAAGTTCCAAATCGTTTTTGATATTCGAGCGCGAAATCCAACGGCTGTCGAGCGTAACGGGAACCGAAGCGGCACGTCCTTTTACCTCGACAAGTGCCATTCCGCCGATCCACGCGACTGCCGCGTCTCTGCCGTTTTCATTTTTGCCCCAAACTTCGCCGTAAACGATGACTTTGCGACCGCTTTTCAAACCTTTGACGGGAAGATTGACAGTCAAACGTGTCGCGTCCGACGCATTTGCCAAAGCCGAATTTCCGAGCCGCACGCCGTCATCCAACACCTGAAATATCTGTTCGCTCGTGCGGACAAATTCTTCGCCTTTAACATTTACGCCGCGCACGATTATTTGCGCGATGTATTGTCCGGCGACTTGCGGAACAAAATCGGCGTTAAAAATACCGTTGCCGTCGTCGCGTAAATTTATTTTTTGATTTGCGCCGTTCGGCAGACGAATTTCGGCGGCGGCGTTTTGGATGCTTCCGCTGATCGCGGCGGGAATTTGCATTTCCGCAACGTCCGTATTTTCAAAAACCGTCGTGCGAAGTCCGATATTTCGACCGACGAGAGTTTCGAGCGTATCAAAATATGTATAAACGCGATACGGCGAATTATTTGAAATAACGACGAATCCGGCGGTTTCGCCGTCACGCGCAGTTCCGGTTTTCGGCGCATCAATTTCGATTCGCCAATTTCCGCCTTTCGCGTAATTCAAATTAAAAATCTCCGCCGGATACTGCGCTCCGTCCAAACCGATCTCGCCGTCGCGTTGTTCGACGGACAAATTCGCCTCGCGCAGATTGATCGCGCCGCCGTCGTTTAAAGCTCTGATCTGCCAACTTTTCGAGTTCGGCGCGAGAACGGAAATTTTCAGATCGTCGGTCGTCTCGATCGGAATATCAGCCGACCATTTTCCCTTCTGAAATTTCACGGGAATCATCGCCGATTTCGAGCGCGTTCCGAGCGTTTCTGCTTGCGGCAGACGCATCGCTTCCAACTCTTCGGCTGAACCGGCTAAATTTTTAAAATCCTGAGCATTTGCCGTCAAAATCAAAACGGACAAACACACTATTATCAAAAGCGTTTTTCTCATCTACTTGCTCCTTGAAATAAAATATAAAGACGAAAAACTCCAGCTTACGCTTTTTCTGTTTTTTATATGAATGTGAAAGATATTCGTGCTTAGGGAACACGAGATATTTAAGTGAGATTAATTATATTGATTTTTACTTTTTGTGCAAGAAGAACGATTGAGTTGTCGCGGGCAAAAACCGAATTCGCGCAACTCCGAATAAACGAAACAAGTTTTAAAGAGTCGCTGTTTCGCCCTCACGTCTATTGGTAGGATGAAAGACAGGATTTTGTCTGTTTCCATTCTACTTGCTGTTTGACAATCAATTACTTTGAATGACCTTCTAATTTAACAGGAGGTTTTCTGCGATGCAGCAATTATTTTATGTCGGCTTGGACTTGAGTTCAAGTCAGTGTTATCAAAGCGTTATTTATGCCGACGGTTCTCTTTGCCGTTTGCGTTCGATTCCGACGAGCGAACAACATTTGCGTTCGGCTTTTGCCAATCTTTGCGGCGATGTCCGCGTTCGTCTCGAAGCCTCGGAGCTTTCCGATTGGGTCGCTTCGATTATTCAGCCGCTGGTTTCCGAAGTCGTCGTTTCTCATCCACGCTCTTTGGCTTGGATCGTCAAGGGTTTCCGAAAAGACGACAAGGCTGATGCCAAAAAACGCGCCGAATTGCTGCGAATCAGGCGCGTTCATCAAGTCTTTCAGCAATCGGACGATTCGCGCCATACCTTCAAATATCTCGTTACTCATTACTGATATTACGCAAGAGGCAGAAAGAGTAATAGAATCAATCTGCTATGAACGATTCAGTAACCAAACTACCGCTTGCAATGCGATTTTACTTGATTGGTTTGATCTACTGCAACAGTCAAATGAGTTGTGTCTGTTTGGTAAGTTTGGTTGAGGTTTCACACGACCTTCTGTATCGTGTGCTGTATTTGTCGTTTCCATATTCTAGACGATTATGGGAGTGGTTTGCGGCAACGGCGATCAAAGAAGGTTACTTGATAATTGATGACACGGTTTGGCAAAGATTCGGTAAAAAACTCGAAGGCGTATCAGTAATTTGGGACTCGACAATCTTGAAAAGAGTGTTAGGAACAAATGTCGTTTTCTTGCTTCGGACGGACGGACGGATAAGAATCCCAATCGGCTTGAGAATTTGGCAACGGGGCGGAAAATCGAAAGTCAGGTTGGCGGAAGAACTCTTACGGGAAGCCGAGAGGCTTAACTCCAATTTATGTAATGTTTGACGCTTGGTATTTAGCGGAAACTCTGCTCAACTTATTGCACCGATTCGGTTGGCTCTATCTGACCAGAGTAAAGAAAAACAGACTGTTCAACGGTGTAAGAATTGACAAAACTTTTCGCCATCACTACGGCAGAAAGCAGGGTGCATTGAAGAAAATCAACCACGAAGTTTTAGTTGTCAAAGACGGCACGAGATTTCTATTGACGAATAATTTGACACTCTCTTCGGCTCAAGTGAAGAAACTTTATCCGATTCGCCAGCAAATCGAAGAAGTCTTCAGACTGCTCAAACAAGAGTTCGGTTGGGGCAAATGTCGAGCAGGTTCCATTGCAGGCACAAAAGGCGCATCTGCATCTCGGACTATATGCCTTTTGTTTAGTGCAAAATAAGGCGCAAGAAAAAAAGTTGACGATTTATGCTTACAAACAAAATCTATTTCGAGAGCAAATACCGACACTAAGTCAGTTTTTACAAGGCTTTTCTAACTTTGCGTAATATCAGTCATTATGAACAAATGTCGCGTGAACAGGCGCGTTTCAAATCAAGTTCACGCACGGCTTTCTACGCAACATAAAATCTTGGCAACACTCATAGCGATGTGGCTTGGCAATCAGCCTTTTCGGAATGATTCGACCGAAACTGGCTGAGGCAAAGTTTTCAAACAGCGTCCGGCGCGGCGGTAAGTTCTTTAACAAACAATTTAGGAAATCAACCGCTTCTGCCAACTAATAGATGAATGCTTTGGCACGGGTGGCGGTAAGTCTCGAAACTCAAATCATAAACCGTTCGCGCTTTTTTCAATCAAACCGAACGAGTTTCGTCCATTGATTAGACCGCCGCCAACTCATTAAGCCATTTACCCGATACGACCATAGACCACTTTGCAATGAGTGCAGTCTCCAATAGCTGACTGGGACAGCGACGCTAGTTCAAACTTTGAAACAGGTCACTGCAAATAAGCATCATCGGCAGCATCGGTTAATTCAAAGTTCTTTCTCAAATAACGTAAAACGCCATCCGGCGATAATCAACATAGCCCGCCGCAGTAAGCAAAATCGGCGGGCAAGTCAGACTCTGTGCTTGACTGCTTCTTTCATAGCTGATTTGTTGGGCGGCGGTTAAGTTATAGTCATTTTGGTAACACAAAAAAATATAAATTATCTCTTTAATAACCCTTTAACTTGATATTGCTTTAGCTTTTGTGATGTCCAGTTTCGCCAAGTTGCTTGAGGAATTCGTATTGTAGATGCTGTTTTTTTCCCCAACTCTAACTCTAACTTAGTTGCTATTTCAGGCTCGATCTCTAAATTAAATGTATCTGATATATCAGGAATTTCTGAAGTATCTACCCAGCCAAGAAGAGTAAAAGTATAAGAGCCTTCTTTAATGAGTTGAAATTCAAAGGGTCTTTCCTCTGAAGAACGAAATAACACCTGTTTTGTTATATTTTGCTTACCGCTAACTCCTATCGGAGTTGGCTGAGATTCGTTTTGAAATTCCCCCGAGTCGCCTACCTTCTGATAAAAATAAGGTTCAAGAAGATAGCCCTCACTATTTCCTGATTTTTGTATAAGCAATGCAACTCTCTTAACTGTAGCCGTTTTCGCACCATAATTTACAAAGGTGATTGGTAATGTAATGTTTAAGTTGCCTTCGATATAATGACCGATATTTAGATGTTCTCCAGCGATAATTGCTATGCGGGCAGCTTTTAAATGAGTCAAGTATAAAGTAATAAAAGATACGAGTAAAGCAATTACTGAGATAACTATTGCCAATATGTTCGTTTCCATAACATTTGTAAAATACAAGATTTAGTTGAAAACATAGAGCCGCCGAACGGCTGAGATGACGTGGGGCGAAACCGCCTGCACACAAGCTAAAGTTTGACGAGCGACGTTTATAAGAAAGTCGCTGTTTCGCCCTCACGTCCATTGATTCAAAGAATCAAACCACTGCCTCTGGCAGTGGATTTCGGCTATCCGACAGGCAGTGAGGGCGACCAAAAAATATAAAATGTATCTCCCTAAGAAGGTGTCAACTTTTAAGGAGATACAAATTATGAGCAAGAGATTCAGACGACTCTCGCATACCATTTACGAGTGTAAATATCATTTGATATTTTGTCCAAAGTATCGAAGGCGGATATTGAAAGATGAAATCCGAGAATATGCGAGGCGAGAAATAGAAAACCTATTGAGGCAGAAAGAAGGGATTGAAATAATCGAGTGAGGTGGGCAAGTTTAGCGATACACCAAACTCTCTATTCCGCTCCTTTGTTTATTTTTAATTTTCAACTCCTTTTCAAATTCCGCCGGACTTTTTCCTAAACTTGAATGGATTCTCGTTCGGTTGTAATAGCCCTCGATGTATGTGAATACTTCCGATTTCGCTTGTTCGATTGTTTCAAACTTGCCGTTTTCCAGTAATTCCGCCTTGAACCGCGAGAAGAAACTTTCGGCTTGCGCGTTATCGTAACAGTTGCCCGCAGCACTCATCGATTGGCGGAAGCCGTTTATATGCAGCAACCGGCGATATTCGACCGACGCATATTGACTGCCCCGGTCGGTGTGGATGATCGCCCGCTTCTTCATCAAATATCGTTTTCTTGCCTGATTGAAAACATCAATCACCAGCTGCGCCGTCATCCGCTCCGCCACTTTCCAACCGACAATCCGGCGCGTGAATTTGTCCTGCAAAACCGCCAGATAACAAAATGAACCGCTTTGCAGCCGCAAATAAGTGATGTCACCGATGAACACTTCGCCTCTGTTGTTTGGTTGATTTTGCACTTCTTTCAACAAATTTTCATTGTATCCGAAGCCGTGTTTGGAATCGGTCGTGTTCGGTTTGAAACGCTTCGGTTGAATCGCTTTCAAACCTTCACTTTTCAGCACTTTTCTGACCGTGTTGCGCCCGACTTTCAACGCCGTCGCAATTCTTCTGGAACCGTAACGACGCGCATTTGAGTTGAAACATTCTTTGATGCGTGCCGAGAGCGGGCTTTCCCGATAGGTCGTGCCGCGAAAATACCGGTAATAACTACAACTTTTTACCTGCATGACCCGGCACAACAGACGAATCGGATAATTCGTCTTCTCGGAATCAATAAACTTGTATCGCTCTAACTTCCGCGCCCGAAGATAATCGCCGCCTTTTTTAGGATTTCGTTCTCCATCTCAAGCTCGATGATCCGCTTGCGCATTGCCAATTTCTCTTTGTCCGGCTCACCGTCTTTCTGAATTATTTCCGCCTTCCACTTGTGAATGGTGTTCTCATTAACCCCGATTTCTCTGGCAATCGAAGCCACCGATTGCCCGTCCAAATACTTTTTGACCGTTGCTTTCTTAAAGTCCTGATCGTATTTTCTCATCTGATTATTTTATCAGAGAGTTTTGTGTATCGTTTTCTTATACCATCTCAGAGATGAATGTGCAAAGCGATCATGTGCATCTGGTGGTGTGGATACCGCCGAAGTATTCAATCTCGGAAGTAATGGGATATTTGAAGGGGAAACTGGCGATTCGGATTTTCCAACGATATGAAAAGCTGGGCAAGCAGTTTTGGGGCAGACATTTATGGGGACGCGGATACTGTGTTAGCACGGTCGGGATAGACGAGACGCGCATCCGCGAGTATGTCAAGTGGCAAGAGAAAAAAGAGAAGGAAATCGAGAAGTTGCAGGGCAACTTATTCGGTGAGGATGAAGGCTAGCCAGTGACGGCGCACCTTCTAGGGCAAATAAAATAAAGCCACCGCCTCTGGCGGTGGTAATTTTACTTATTATGTTTCTTCTCCGATTAAAACGGACTTTCATAACTTTTTGTCAACTTTCGCCAAAATGAAGTCAACGTGTTCAACTCTTGCTTTGCTTCCGTCCAAATCCATTGTAACAGCACGTCCGTTTTTACCCGACGAGTTTTTGTATTTGAACACAACTGTCCAACCAGCAGAATCGCCTTTCCTGCCGCTTGAAATACCAAAGGCTTTGCGCTCCAAAGTATTGTGCCGCGTCTTGAGCATTTCATCTACGTTCGATTCCCATTCGATAGACTCGTAAGCGAGATTTTCTTTGTCAGGCGGCAAGTCTGTGTAACCGTTTCGCTCAATGAATTTCTCGGCAAACTCAATCGCTTGTGCTTCGGTCAACTCAGTTACTTCGGTCTGTTGCGTTGGCTTCATCGGAGTTTCTTGCACGACGGGCAATTTTTGAGCTTTAGCACAGGAAGCGGCGAAACAAACGACGGTTAGAATTGTAATGATTAAAGGTAATCTCATAATTCACGCTTTTGACGTTCACTACACGGGAAACATAACGATTGAATTGACGTGGGGCGAAACCGAATTCACGCAAGTTTGAGTTAAACGAGAGCCGTCGCAAACAAAGTCGCTGTTTCGCCCTCACGTCCAATGATTTGTTCGGTTTGTCTTCATTTTCAACTCACCGTTTATCTTCGCTCAACTTTCAAGGAAACGAAAAAGCGTTTAACTCAAGCCGTTTGTTTTCGCACAACTTTTGGAAAACCGAGAAATTTTCAATTCAAGCCGTTCGTCTTCACGCAACTTTATTTCCGCAAGTCTTTCTCTGACTTCAAAAAAGATAAAGGAAATTGAAAACCGCTGCCGTCGAATCCGTCGCCTTCTCTCAACATTGTAGAAAACACACTCTTTGTTTCAGTTCACCGCACAACTTGCGAGAATGTGAAACTTCTTTTCTGCGTTCAAGTTCTGTCAAGTTTGTTTCGGACGAGCGACAAAAATCTAAAAAGTTCTTGCTTCCAAATTTCCGAGTAAGCAATCGAGAAAAACCGAACTTTGTATTCAACCGAATTTTATTCCGTTGAATAATTTCAACGGAATTTCTAAAGGCTTACTGCTTAACTACTTTCGGCAAATTAGCCGGACAAATGCCGAATTAGTTAATTTAAAAATAAATCATCAGTCTGTTTTCAAAAATTCAGGAGTTGGAAAATTTTATAAGGCTTTTTGAAGAAAATCAACAAATTCCTGCGTATTTCTGGTTAAACCGGGAAATGTCGAAATGGTTTTTCCGTCGCTGTCGAGAATCGCGTAATACGGCAGAGCGACGGTTTGAAAGTTTTTTTCCTGATATTGCTGCTGCTGTTCAAAAACCTCACCGTCGCCGTCGGTGTAAAGCCGCGCTAGAACGTATTTCGACATTTCGGTTTCGACTTCTTTTTTCGGGAAAACATTCGCTTCCATCCAGCGGCAATTCGTGCAGGTGTAGCCCGTGAAATCCACAAAAACTTTTTTGTTTTCAGCTTTTGCTTGTGCAATCGCCTTTTCGAGATCGTTTTCAATCCATTTTAATTCTTCGCCCGATTTTCCTTTGAAAAAATTTGCCGAACTGTTGCTCAAATCCGGCGGCAGAAACGATTCGAGTTCGCCGAGTTTCGCGCCGAAAAGTCCGGTCAGTAAATAAAAACTTATCGCCAAACTGAGAACTGCCGAAAGCAGTCGAACCGCGCCGATGCGTTCGAGTTTGCTGTCGTGAAAAAGTTGGAATTTTCCTAAAAGATAAACCGCCAAAATTGCGCCGAGCGCGATCCAGATTGATAAAACAAATGAGCGCGTGAAGATTCCCCAATTCCAGATCAGATCCACATTTGAAATAAATTTCATCGCCGCCGCGACTTCGAGAAATCCCATCGAAACTTTGACCGAATTCATCCAACCGCCGGCACGCGGCAGGTTTGAAAGATATTGCGGCAAAAGCGCGAGAACGAAAAACGGCAGAGCGAAGACGGACGAAAACGCGAGCATTCCGACGAGCGGCAATTGCCAATCGCCGTTTGCCGCCGAAACTAAAATCGTTCCGACAAACGGCGAAGTGCAGGTAAAACTCGTTAAGGTAAAAGTCAAACCCATCAAAAGCGCGCCGAAAATTCCGCTGCCTTCGCCTTCTTTACTGCGCGTTAAATGGTCGAGTTTCGTCAAAATTCCGGTCGGCACATTTATTTCATACGCGCCGAAAAGATTGAACGCGAAAAACAAGAAGATCGCTGTGATAATGATATTTACCCACGGATTTGCCGCGAAAATATTGATACCCGCCGCGCCGACGAAAATCGCCAGAAGCATTCCGAGAATCGTAAATGTGGCAATAATTCCGACCGAATAAACGGTAGCGAGTTTGACGGCTTTGGCGCGGCTTTTGCCGGAATGATTTGTAAAATAAGAAACCGTGATCGGAATCATCGGAAAAACACACGGCGTGAGCAGCGACAACGCGCCGAGCGAAATCGCCAGCCAAATGAAACTCCAAAGTGAAGTTTGTGAGTTTAAAGAGTTTGGAGAATTTACAGAATTATTTACATTTTGTCGATTGTTTGCCGTTAAATTTTGGTTACTGTTTGTTGATTGTTGATTGCTATTCGCTGACTTTTTTTTCGCATCTTCAAAACCGGCAAACGAAACTTTAACCGTTTTCGGCGGCAGACAAACTTTGTCGTCGCACACCTGATAACGAACATTTATCAGCAGATCGTCGCCGTTCGCGTCCGCAGTTGTTTTGAGCGGAATATCGAATTCGGCATTTTTCTCAAAATATTTCGTTTCGATTTGAAAATTAGGATCAAGTTTTGAAATCGGCGCGGGCGAAGAAGTTTTCCCGTCAATTTCAAACGGCAGATTTTCGGCGACGGAAATTTTCGTCGGAAAAGGTCCGCCGGACGGCTGTTCGACGGCGTATAGATGCCAAGTTTCCTCGATTGTCGCTTTTAATTTGGCGGAAACTTTTTCGCCCGATTTCAACGATTTCCCTTTCGCATCCGATTCCAAATTCCACGAAACCGGATTTTGCGCGAACGAAAAAACCGGCGTAAGCAAAATCAGCGAAAATATAAAATATAAAAATTTACTGCGAATCATATTTGTAAATATCATCAAATTATTTGATGCAGAATTTTATCATTTTTATTCCGAATGTGCCGTTTTATAAGATTTCGTTACAATTTTTCCAAAAAATGAAATTATAAAGTGTTCAGTATTTTGCACAAATCGTATCTTGTCGCTTATAATTTCAAAGTAATAATTTTAATCTTTACTTTTATATTTGAGATTTAAGCTCGAAGGAGAACATTTTGCCGACGAAAACAGCAACTCGCCAAAAAGCAGACACGAAAAAACCGAAAGTTTCGACTAACGGACATAAAAAAACCGCCGCACCGGAATCGGAAGAATCGAAAAAACCCGTTACCGATGTCGTGGATTTGTCCGAAGCCAAAGCCGAATTTCAAAAACGCCGCAAATCGCAGATCGCCGCCATTAAAAAAATGGACAAAGAACTTTTGCGCGATATGCTTTACCAGATGGTTCTCGGCAGAGTTTTCGAGCAGAAATGCGCCGAAGTTTACCGCATCGGAAAAATCGGCGGTTTCTGTCATTTATACATCGGTCAGGAAGCAATCGGCATCGGCACGATGATGGCGATGAAGGAAGGCGATTATGCCGTAACGAGCTATCGCGATCACGTTCAGGCGATGATTGCCGGTATTACGCCGGAAGAAGTTTTAGCCGAGCTTTACGGCAAGGAAGGCGGCATCGTCGGCGGCAAAGGCGGCTCGATGCATATGTTTTCCAAAGAAAAAAGATTTTTCGGCGGACACGGCATCGTCGGCGGACAAATCGGTGTCGGAACCGGAATGGCTTACGCGCAGAAATATAAAGAAACAGACAATGTAACTCTGTGTTTCTTCGGCGAAGCAGCCGTAAATCAAGGAATTTTTCACGAATCTCTGAATATGGCGCAGCTTTGGAAACTTCCCTGCATCTACATCTGCGAAAATAATCAATACGGAATGGGAACGTCGCAGGCGCGCGCGATGAGCATTTCCAACATCGCCAAAAAAGCCGAAGGTTACGGAATGGCAGGCGAATTTGTTGACGGAATGGATGTAATGGCAGTCCGCGACGCGACTCTGCGGGCAATCGAACGCGCCAGAAAAGACGGTTCGCCGACACTTTTGGAAATCCGCGCTTATCGCTATATGGGACATTCGATGAGCGATCCCGGAAAATATCGCACGACCGAAGAGATCAAAAAATATCAGGAACGCGATCCGATTGTTTTGTTCAAAGATTCTCTGAAAGAAGCGAAAGTTTTCACCGACAAGGATTTTGAAGAAATCGAAAATCAGGCAAAAGAAGCGACGCAGAAAGCGGTTGATTTTGCGGAAAACAGTCCGTTTCCCGATGAAAGCGCATTGTTTACCGATGTTTTTGCCGAGTAGTTTGTTCTGAATGAAATACAACATCGAATTCAAACCGCGAGCGGCGAAAGATTTGCGAGCGATTAATAAAGATGATGCGAAAAAGATTTTGTTGAAAATCAGAGCAATGGAAAATAATTTAGCGGGCGATGTAACGCGCCTGACTGAATTTGAACCGCAGTTTAGATTACGAGTGGGAAATTATCGGGCTTTATTCAATATCGAAAACGACGTTATTGTCATTTACAGAATTAAACATCGCCGCGAGGTTTACAAATAATATGACGACCATCGAATTGCACCCTGAATTTTTAACTCAGAACGGCGAAAAACAATTTGCTGTTCTTTCATATCAGGAATATGTCGCCTTGCAGGAATGGCTCGAAGATGCGGAAGATTTGTTAGCACTCCGCGACGCGCAAAATGAAGCAGCAAATTTACCGACGACCAATATATCTGAACTAGAAAAAGAATTTGAAATCCAATAAATTTATGGCAGAAATAACGATCCGCGACGCGCTGAATGCGGCGTTGCGCGAAGAACTTTTACGAGACGAAAATGTCTTTATTATGGGCGAAGAAGTCGCCGAATATGACGGCGCGTATAAAGTCACGCGCGGACTCTGGAAAGAGTTCGGCGATAAGCGCGTCGTTGATTCGCCGATTACCGAACTCGGTTTTGCCGCGCTCGGTGTCGGTGCGGCGATGGCTGGCTTGCGTCCGGTGATCGAATTTATGACGTGGAATTTTTCGATTCTCGCGGCTGACCAGATCATCAATCACGCGGCAAAAATGCTTTATATGTCGGGCGGACAATTTAACGTGCCGATAGTTTTTCGCGGTCCGAACGGCTCGGCTTATCAGGTTTCGTCGCAGCATTCACAAGCACTCGAAGCATTTTACGCCAATTTTCCCGGCTTAAAAGTCGTGATGCCTTCGACTGCGGCGGACGCAAAAGGACTTTTAAAATCGGCGATTCGTGACAACAATCCGGTGATTTTTATGGAACAGGAAACGATGTACGGAATGAAATCCGAAGTTCCCGACAACGAAGATTTTCTGATTCCTTTGGGCGTTGCCGACGTTAAACGCGAAGGCACGGACTGCACCATCGTCGCGCGTTCGTTCACCGTTCCGCAGGCACTCAAAGCCGCTGAATTGATTCAGGAACAATTCGACGTTTCGGTCGAAGTCATAGACCCGCGCACGATCAAACCGCTCGACATTGACACGATTGTTAATTCCGTCAAGAAAACGAATCGTCTCGTCATCGCCGAAGAATCGCACTCGTTCGCGTCGGTCGGCGCGGAGATTTCGCATCAGGTAATGGAAAACGCTTTCGATTATCTCGACGCGCCGATCAAAAGAATTTCGACCGCCGAAACGCCGATGCCGTATGCCAGAAATTTAGAAGTATTGGCATTGCCGAGCATCGAAAAAATCGTCGCGGCGGTCAAGGAAGTTTGCTATTTGTAAATTTTGCTTAATGAGTAAAGAACAAAGCAAAAAACGGGAATATATAAGAAAAATCGGGAAGATTAATTTCGCTCTTATTTGTTCACTATGCGGAGTTATACTTTTTATTTTTTTAGGTTGGCTGGGAATCTATTTTAACATATTGGACAAAGAATCGAATTTGATGTTTTTTATTCGATGTTTGAGTTTATTTATAGGTAATTTTTTTGTTGCTATTTATATTTGGCATCAAAGTGAAAAAAATTATCTAAAGAACAAAGAGCGATAAAAGATTGCCGCAAATCAAAGAAACTTGTAAGAGTTTATAAAGCAAATTCAGAAATTATTAAAATATGGCAAACAAAATTTTAATGCCCAAACTTTCTCCGACGATGGAGGAAGGACAGATATTAGGTTGAGAGTTTTAGCATTGCCGAGCGTCGAAAAAATCGTCGCGGCGGTCAAGGAAGTTTGTTATTTGTAAATTTATCCCGATTGAATGCGATATACTTGGAATGTTGAAAAAGCTGAAAAGGTCAGACAAGATCACAAAGTCGAGTTTGCGAAACTGACGGATATTTTCAACGATCCCTTTGCAGTCGAATTTACAGATGAAAACCATTCGACCGATGAAGAGATAAGATTTGCAGTCATCGGTTTAACCGCTCAATATGGTTTGATTTATCTGGTTTTCGTTGAAAGTTCCGAAAATCATCTGCATTTTGTAACGGCAAGAAAAGCTGAAAATTGGATGATAAAATTTTATGAACAAAGCAGAAGCCGAATCTAAACTCGAATATCTCGAAACAAGCGACGAACTTTTAGAAAAAGGCTTGCGCCGGATAAAGCGTCGTCACTTAACGAAACCGGGCGAAGTAAATCTCGCTAATTGTCAGGTTATCGCGGAAATTCGGATTGATGCCGATCTTTATAATTTTCTGAAGTCAGAATCGGAAAACTCGGAAGATTCGACTGTTGAAAAAATACTGAATGAAATTTTGCGCGAGAAATTTGAAAAAGAAGAAGCAAAGAGATTATCGGAAATCAAAGAACTGCGGACTAAATTATTAAACGATACGGAATTTTTACAGGAATTAAAGGAAAAATTAGCGGCTTAATTTATAAAGGGATATGGCGAATACAATTATAATGCCCAAACTTTCTCCGACGATGGAGGAAGGACAGATTTCACGGTGGCTGAAAAAAGAAGGCGATGCGATTGAGGCGAACGAAGCGATTGCCGAAGTTGATACTGATAAGGCGACGATGGAAGTTACATCGCTCGATGCGGGAACGCTGCTGAAAATCGTCATCGGCGACGGCGACAATGCGAAACTCGGCGCAACTATCGGCATCATCGGCGAAAAAGGCGAAGATTTCTCCGCGTTGTTGAAAGATTCTTCGGCGACAAATGGAAATGCCTCGCCGAAAGCGGAAGAAAAAACCGCATCGAAAGAGGAAAAACCGGCTGAATCTTCCGACAAAAAAGCGGCAAGTGCGGCTGCTTCCAAAGGTTCGGCGCAGAAAAACGTCGCCGAAACCGAAGGACGCAGTTACGATGCACAGCGTCCGGGCGCGGAAGAGAACGCGCAGAAAACAGAATCATCAAAAGCCGAATCAAACGGCGGCAGAATGATCGTCTCGCCGATTGCCGCGCGGATGGCGGCGGAAAATAATGTTGATTTGAAATCCATCAGCGGTTCGGGTCCGAACGGGCGCATAATCAAGCGCGACATCGAAACGGCTCTGGCGGCAGGCAAAAGTCAAAAGGAAAAAGGTAAAAGCGAAGAAACTGCCGCGCCGGGTTTTGCGGCTTCGAGTGTGCAGGGCGCGAGCGCGTATCGTGAAGAAAACACTTCAAAAATGCGTCAGGTTATCGCGCAGCGTTTGGGCGAATCGATCGGTCCGATTCCGACGTTTTATTTGACGATTGAAGTCGAAATGGACAACGCGCTCGAATTTCGCAAACAGATTAACGATTCGATTGCGCCCGAAAAAGTTTCGGTTAATGACATTATCATCAAAGTCGCGGCGATGGTTTCGCTGAAACATCCGTTTGTAAATTCTTCTTACCGCGACGACAAAATTCGTTTCTACGAAGATGCCGACATCGGCGTTGCCGTCGCCATCGAAGACGGCTTGATTACGCCCGTCATTCGCGGCGCAAACAAAAAAGGCATCGCGGACATTTCAAAAGAAGTTAAGGAATTAGCGGAAAAAGCGCGAAATAAAAAATTACAGCCCGAAGAATACACCGGCGCGACGTTTTCGATCTCGAACTTGGGAATGTTCGGCATTAAGGAATTTACCGCGATCATCAATCCGCCCGAAGCCGCGATCTTCGCCATCGGCGCGGCGAAACCGACCGCCGTCGTCGAAAACGGCGAAATCGTCGTGAGAAATATTATGTCGGTCACGATGAGCTGCGACCACCGAGTAATTGACGGCGCAACGGGCGCGAAGTTTCTTCAAACCTTCAAACAAATGCTTGAAAATCCGATCTTGATGCTGATGTAGAACTAAAAATAAAAATTTATTTGCAAAAAGTAAGCGAATAGAATTTTTTATTTCTCACTTATTTCCTTATATTTTTTTTGGTCGGCTTGCGCGGATTTTAATCGATTTATTTTGAGATAAACTTTTGCGCGTTCGGCATAAGATTCGGCAAATTCGGGTTCTAATTCGATTGCTTTTGTCAGATCATTTATTGCGTCGGTAAAATTGCTGAATTTAAAGTTCGCCATTCCGCGATAGTAATAAATCAAATAATTATCTCTTTCTAATTCCAAAGCAAAATTATAATTATTGAATGCCTGAACATCGTCGCGGAGTGATTCGTAAACGATTCCGCGATTCATAAACTTTTCCGCTTCGGATGGATTTAAATCAATTTCTTTGTTTAATAATTCTAAAGTTTTTGAAAAATCATTGTTTGAGCTTTTAAAATCGCCGATTGATCCGAATGACAACGCCCGACATAAATAACCCTCTGAAAATTCTGCATTAATTTCTATTGTTTTTGTCGCATCTTTGATTGCCGATTGAAAATCGTTTTTATAAGTGTAGCTTCGACAACGGCTATAATACGCTTCGGTAAAATTTTTATCGAGTTCGACGGCTTTGCTAAAATCTTTTATAGCTTTTTCGTAATTTGCCCGGTGTGAATAAATCCAACCTCGTAAATAATAATTTTCAGCATTTTGCGGATTTTCCTTTATCAAACGGCTATAAATTTTAATCAAACAGGCATAATCTCTTTCAGAACAATTTTGCGATTGTTCTTGTTTAACGTCTTGTCCAAATAAACAAACAGAAAAAAATATAACCGTAAAACTGGTAATAAAAATTACGGAAGTTTGGAAAAGAGATTTCATAAAAATTAATTTTCTATAAATGATTGGCAAATAATATATCAATAAGCTGAAAATCGGAAGTTTTTATTTGTACATCTAACAAGTTTTCCGCAAATTTGCTAGCATCTAACTTCGCTTTTCAGATGGAACAAAATGCCGAGATCGAAGAAAATAGTTACGCGCCGCATATCGCTTTGATTGCGGTGCAGTTGTTTTTCGGCGCGTCTGCCGTGCTTGGAAAGTTGGCTCTTTTGTCATTTCCGCCGCTTGCGATTGTCGGTTTTCGGGCGGCGGGCGGCGCGGCGGCGTTCTGCATTTTGCAGCGGTTTCGCGGGAATTTGAAACTCGATAAACCTTCACATTACTTTCATTTCGCAATTTTCAGTCTGTTCGGCGTGATTATTAATCATCTGCTTTTTTTCAAAGGTTTATCGCTGACGACTGCCGTTAATGCTTCTCTACTTTCGGTGATGATTCCGATTTTTACAATTATTGTCAGCATTTTTGCCGGCATTGACAAACTCTCGTGGCGCAAAATTCTCGGAATTATTTTAGCTTCGGCGGGCGTGATTTTTTTGATTGACCCGCGCCGTGCGAGTTTCGGTTCGGACACGACGGTCGGCAATTTATTTTTGATCTTAAACGGGCTTTCATACGCCATTTACATCGTCATTTCAAAAAAACTCGTCAGTCATTACGGCGCGTTAAAGTCAATCGCGTGGGTTTTTCTGTTTGGCGCGGTTATTAATTTTCCGCTCGGACTTTTCTCTTTGCAGGAAGTCAATATCAGCGAAATTTCTTTGACGGGTTGGGCGGCAACGGCGGGCGTTGTATTGTTTCCGACGATTCTGGCGTATTACTGGAACGCGTGGGCGTTGGCGAAAGTTACGCCCGGTGTCGTTGCCGTCTATACTTATTTTCAGCCGCTGATCGGTTTTTTTCTGGCGATTGTTTTTCTCGGCGAACTTTGGAATTACCGCGTCCTTGCTGCGATGTCTCTAATTTTCGCAGGCGTTTTTCTCGTCAATTCGGATCGCCGACTTTCGCGCCTGCCAAATTCACGCATATAAAATTAAAAAGTCATTTTCAGCTAAAAATTTCGTCCGCCTTTTTTAAACATCTTTCCGGTAAGCGATTTTTCCGCCGATGATCGTCAGACGAACATTTCCGTCTTTGTCGAGCGCGACGAGATCGGCGCGTTTTCCCGTTTCAATCGTGCCGTGCGTTTGTTCCAAACCTAAAAGTTTTGCCGGATTTGCGCTCGCTAATTTTGAAACTTCGGCTTCGGAAAATCCGAGCGACAACATCATTTTGACGGCATCAATCATCGTAATCACGCTGCCGGCAATCGAGCCGCGTTCGTTACGGGTTTTGCCTTTGACGACCGAAATTTTTTCGCCCCAAATCTCAAATTCGCCGTCGCCTAATCCGGTCGGCAAAACCGCGTCGGAAATTAGCGAAACTTTGTCCGCCGATTTTGAATCTACGGCTAATTTCAAAACTTGCGGCGCGACGTGAACGCCGTCGGCGATGATGTCGAAGGTCACTTCGTTTTTCGTCAAAGCCCATCCGACAACGCCCGTATCGCGGTGGTGAAGTCCGGTCATCGCATTGAAAAAATGCGTCAAATGTTTTGCACCGGCGGCAAACGCTTCGTCGAGAATGTTCAGATCGGCTTTCGTATGTCCGATTGACGGAATCCAGTTTTGTTTTTTCAATTCTTTGACAAGCGCAATACCGCCTTCGATTTCCGGCGCAAAAGTCGTCAAATGCGCGCCTTTTTTTAATGTCGGAAGTTCGCTCAATTCGTCGCCCGAAAAAGTTTTAAAATACTGCGGTCGAAGTGCGCCGCACATTTTTTCATTGGCAAAAACGCCTTCGTAATGCACACCGACGATTTGTGCAATCGGTTCGTTTTCCTGAATCCCGATAATTTTTTCGATTTCCGAAATAACTTTTCGATAAGTTTCATTCGAATCCGGCACAAACGTCGGCAGCCACGCGGTCGTGCCTTTTTCCGCCAGAAACTTCGCCATTTTATACAAATCATCGGCATCAGCCGCATTGACATCAACACCGATCGCACCGTGAATATGCACGTCCATAAAACCGGGAAACAGAACTAATCCCGATAAATCCAAAATTTTATCGGTTTCTATTGATCTGTCTGCGATTGTATTGATTTTTCCGTTTTCAATTAAAATCGAGGAATCAGATATTTCCTCAGCCAATATAAGGTCCGCGTTTATTAGTAAAAGATTCGACATATTGTAAGTTTCCGATTTTTATCGGATTGATTCAAACGTCAATCAACAAGTAAACAAAAAAGTCTCGCAAATTCAACTTTACGAGACTTTTTTCTATTAGAAATAAGTCGGATTCGATTGGAGCGCGGACACTTACCTGTCCGCCTGCGTCTGAATCGGCACACGCCTCGCGGACAATATTGTCCGCACTGCGGTTTTTAAGTCCAAACCTATTTTGAAAAAGAACTTTATCAGAAATCCGTTTTCAAAACCGAGTATTTTGCCGCTAATGTGGCGGGCAAAACGTCTTTTTATTTACAACAAAATTTTTTGATAAAGACAGTTTTAATCGAAAAAACTTTGGTTTTGAAAATGATTGAGTTAAAATCCGAGCCAATTTTTATGTGTGTTTTCTAACCGTCACAGGTTGGCGGCGAATTTTCTTCGGAGCTTCGTCAATCGGTTTGGCTTCGAGAAATTTTAATGCGTCTTCCAATTCGTCCGCATCGCCTGTAATCAGACGCGCACTTCTTTCGCGCGTCAGATAAGCCCAAAACCATTCGCTCAAAACATAGAGGCGATTTTTAAATCCGATCAGCGAAATAACGTGGACGAAAAGCCACGCGAGCCACGCGAAAAATCCGGTTAATTTAAAGCGTCCGGCTTCGACAATCGCTTTGCTTTTACCGATGGTCGCCATCGAACCTTTGTCAAAATACTTGAAATCTTTGCGCGGTTTTCCGTTCAAATCATTTAGAATATTTTCGCCCGCAGTTTCCGCCATTTGGATTGCGGCGGGCGCAACGCCCGGAACCGGTTTGCCGTTTTCCTGATTCAGATTGACCATATCGCCGATGACGAAAATGTTTTTATGATTCGGTAAAGACAAATCTTTACCGACGAAAACTCTTCCGGCTTTGTCGGTTTCCGCGCCTAATTCTTTGCCGAGAAAAGAAGCCGAAACGCCCGTCGCCCAAATCGCTACATCGCATTCGATCCATTTATCGCCGACCTTGACATTTCCGTCTTTCAGATCGGTTACAAAACTATTTAAGAAAACTTCAACGCCCAAACCTTCCAAATCTTTTTTGGCGTGTTCTGAAAGTTGCGGTGAAAAAGCGTTCAAAATTCTGTCGCCGCCTTCGTATAAAACGACGCGGGCTTTTCTGGTGTCAATCGCCTTAAAATCATTTGCCAGAGCCTGCCGCGCAATTCCGGCAATCGCACCCGCGAGTTCAACGCCGGTCGCGCCGCCGCCGACTATGACAAAATTCAAAGGCTCGTGTCTGCCCGTCAAAATCGCTTCGCGCTCGGCAAATTCAAACGCGAGCAGAACGCGGCGGCGAATTTCCAGCGCATCTTCGACCGTTTTCAGTCCGGGCGCGGAATCTTCCCATTCGTCGTGTCCGAAATACGAATGCCGCGCACCTGCCGCAATAATCAGATAATCGAACGGAATTTGCGAATCGTCGTGGAGTTTTACGCTCTTATTTTCCAGATCGAAGCCGACCGCTTCGCCTAAAATCACTTCGACGTTTTTATATTTGTGCAAGATTCGTCTGATCGGCGAAGCGATTTCTCCGGGCGACAAAACGGCGGTCGCCACTTGATATAAAAGAGGCTGAAAAGTGTGGTGATTTTTTTTATCAATCAGCGTAATCCGCACGGGTTTGTCAGCCAGAGTTTTCGCCGCCTGAAGTCCGCCGAAACCGCCGCCGATGATAATAACTTTAGTTTTTTCCGTCATAAGAACAATCTCCGAAAATAAAGGCGCAAAACGCTTGTGAAAATTATCTCATAATAAGATTCTTTTTTCATTTTCAGGCGGCGCGATGTTTTTACGGACTTTTCTCATTCCAAAGGTTCGACTCGGATTTCATCGAAAACGAGTTGCTGTTCCAACACTTCGGCGAGTTGCTGCGCTTTGTGTTGTTTGAGAATTTTCGGCGACGAACGCAGAGAGATTTCAAATAAGTAATCGTCGATCTCGGCGATTTCCAGATCGCTCAGACTGATTCCGCCGACAACTTGAATCAGATCGTAATCGTCCGAGCGAAATTTTCCCGTCTTTTCGACAAACTCTTCCAAAAACGGCGCGGCGAGAGCGCGTTTGGCTTCGTCCACCGTTTCATAATCTCCTTCGGCAATCAAAATATATTCGGATGATTTCTCCATACGCGAAAAATTATAGCGCAAGATAAAAAATGTTTGAAGTATTTTTTTCACGAAAGTCTCGGAAATTCAATTTTGCCGAATCTAAAATTAAGACGCGCTTTGTCTCTGAGATTTTGCCGCGCGGAATCGGCTTTACGAATTACCGAATTTATAAATAAGCGGAGCGCGAAAGAGCAGACTTTTACGCGACGGCGTTAAAAACAAGTATCGGCAATCGTTATAAAATGATCGCTGTTTTTGTGACCGTAATCTTCGCCGTTCCAGAGTTTCAAGTTTTCGGTCTTTTCGGCAAACTCTTTTTGCATCGTATTCGGAAAACGCTCGCGCCACTGCGGACAGCTTTTTTTTCTGACGGTTTCGCGGACGCACGAGTCGAACCAGAACGCCTTGATAAAAATCGAAGGATTCAACGCTTCGTTCAGATGATCGGAAATGAAAGGTTTCAGCAGAACTTCGCGCAGATTTATTTTCCCGTTAAATTTCCAAACGCCTTCGTCTAAAACCAAAATCGGCGGACGCATTTCATCACCGATTTTGACTTCGCGCGTCAGACCTTGATAAAACCTCATTCCCGCAAAATTTGCCGCCAGATCGCCGTTTGAATACAAACCTGAAATCAAATTTCCGTAATAAGTTTTTTCGGTCATTCGTCCCCAGCGAAAAGATTTTTGCGCCGCTTTTTCGTTCGTCAGACCTTCGGCTTTCGACCTTTCGTATATTTTGTAATAACTGTAACCTTGTTGGAAAATATGCGCGATTTTGTCCGTTCCGAGTTGTGAGCCGTAAAGATTTACCGTTTCGCTGATCGTCAGGTAATCCGACGGAAAAGCCTTGAAAATCGAATCGCCGAACGAGGTTTTATAACGCGCCGGCTGCGCCTTGAATTCGTGTTTTTCCATCCACGTTCCCGAATTTGTAAAAGGCGGAACGCCGCCGCCGAGAAGTTTGAAAACCTCTTTGACAATCATCGTTTCCGAACGAAGTTCGGCGAGCTTTGCTTTTTCCTTTTTAGCCGAATCGCAGTTTGTTTTCTTAGAATTTTTCTCGATACACGATTGATGCGCCGCGATTTCCGCATTGATTTTTTCAACCGCTTTTTCGACATTTTCCGCCGTATAATCCGAAACTTCGTCGCCAATATCGGCGAGCGGCGCGGGCGGCAAATTATACTGATCGGTTTCAAATGCAAAAACGCCCAATGACGGCGCGAGCAAGGCAAAACACAATATAAAAACTGCAATTTTCGGCAATATTATCTTCATCTGAAAAATAATCCGGCTTCGTCTATCGTCTCAATTATCCTTTTTACGAGTTTTGTTTTTTCCCGGCATTTTGTCAAGAATTTTTAGCAGATGATTTGCGCGTTTCTTTTGTTGATCTAACCGATTTTATTTTCAATCTTTTTGATTGCCGTTTCTATTTCGGGAAATAAAGTGTTGTCATAATCGCCCAATTGCCCTTCGTTTTTCATTTTCCGAAAACCGTCCAGCGCATTTTGATAATGTTCGAGCGATTTTTTATACAATTCTTTATCGCCGCGTTTTTCGGCAAGCGCGGCGTAAGTTTCGCCGATGCTCATCGTGCTTAAATGGATCGTGCGGACGGCAAATCTGTATTTCGGGTCCATTTCAACTACACTTCGAAATTCTTTGTTCGATTGTTCAAATGTTTTCAAAGCGGATTCATAATCTTTCATCGAATAGAAGGTTTCGCCCATTTTGAAGCGCACGGTAGCGATTTCATAGTAATTTTTTGAATTATCTGCATCTTTCGCCGTAAGTTCTTCGCCAAGTTCGATTGTTTTCTTGAGCATTTCCAATGATTCTTTGCTTCTTCCCGCCAAATTAATCGCTTCGGCGAGATTTTTCTCTGCCCACACGATGTCCCAACTCGCACGAAGATTTTGCGGATCAACTCTCACCAGATTTTCTGCTGTCTCGAGTGCTTTACCGTATTCATCAACAGCTTTTTCGTAATTTTTCGTTTCTATCGTGCTGCTTGCTTTTTTCAAATAAGAGATCATCAAAGAACGCTGTAAATTTTGATCGTTAGGATTTTTTTCGGCAAGCCGTGTTAGCAGATCAACGCCTTTTTTCAGACTGATTTCCGCCGCTTCCAAATCGTCGTCCCAACCTTGCGCTTCGCCGATGTCAACAAACATATAAGCAAATTTTTCGCGGACTTCGGAATTTTCGGGTTGTTCCTGCAAGAGTTTTTCATAAATTTCATTGGCGCGTTCGTAATTTTCGACAGCTTCTTCATATTTGGCATCCGAATAAAGCATAATGCCTTTTGCCCGAACAGCAATCGCCAGATTTTTACGCGTTTCAAAATCGTTCGGATTTTTACCGGCGATTTCTTCGCGCAAATCTAAGGATTTTTGAAAATATTCCGCCACTTTATCGCTCGTGCCGACTTGCCTCTGAATCTCGGCGTATTTGCCGTAACTGCTTGCCAGATCGCTCATTGCAGTCAAATTATCCGGTTGCAGTTCGTATAATTTCCGCCGAATGTTTAACGCTTTTTCGTAACTCGCCGCCGCGCCTTCGGTATCGCCGAGATTTGATGTCATCTGGTTTCCCTGAACGTCGCCGACTTTTTCATAAGCCGCCGCAAGTTCGCGCTGAAGTTCCAAATCATTTCCCGCTTCCTGCGATAAACTATCGAGATAGCGAAGCGCGAGCGAAACCAATTCTTCCCGCGCTTCGGTCGAGCCGGGAAGTTTTTCGATTTTCGGACTCAAATCGAAAAGAAACGAATTTGCCAATTGCCGAACATCATTGAAACGCCGTTCTGCCTTCGCTCTTTCGGCTTGCGCGACGCTTGACTGCCAAAGTGTCGCAGAGATTCCGCCAATAACCGCCAAAAAGATTAAAATTCCCGCAAACGCACTCGCTCTGTTTCGTTTGATAAATTTCGACGTGCGGTAAAAAAACGTATTCGGTCGCGCCGTGACGGGCAAACCGCGCAAAAACCGTTTGATGTCTTCCGATAAATTTTCCGCCGACGAATAACGTCTTTCAGGTTCTTTGCGTAAGGCTTTGAGAACGATATTGTCCAAATCTCCGCGAAGGTTGTTTGAATTTAGATTTACAATTTGCGGAATCGTATGGCGTAAAAGCGTTCTGTCGGTTTTCGGATATTTGTGATTTTGTTTCGCTTTGTCTTCGAAAATTATTGCCGATTCGGCTTTCGTTCCGGCTTTGAATTGTTTTGAAAATGTTTCGACGATTGATGACGGAAGCGGCGGATCGAGTTCGATTACGGCTTTGTAGATTTCACTTACGTCGCCTTCTTTATTTTCAAACGGACGATGTCCGCTTAAAAGTTCGCAGAGAATTATTCCGAGACTGTAAATATCGGTCGCCGTCGTCACGCTTTTGTTTTGAATTTGTTCGGGCGAAGCATAACCCGGTGTCATTGCGCCCAATCTGGTAATCGTTGCGGCGTTGTTTTTTTCAAAACCGTCTGAAAGAATTTTCGATATGCCGAAATCGAGCAGTTTCGGCATTCCGTCACCGTTTACCAGAATATTCGACGGCTTTAAATCGCGGTGAACGACCAAATTGCGATGCGCGAAATCAACCGCCGAGCAAACTTCGCGGAACAAATCGAGTCTTTGATTTAGATCGAGCGCGTATTTGTTGCAATACTCGTCAATCGGCAAACCTTCGATATACTCCATCGCAATATATGGAATCTTGTCGTCGGTCGTTCCCGCGTCGAGAAGTCCGGCGATATTCGGATGCTGAAGCGAAGAGAGAATTTCGCGTTCCTGAGCAAAACGACGGCGAAGCGCGGCGGTGTTCATCTCGCGTTTTAATAATTTCAGCGCGACCTGTTGCTCGAATTTCCCGTCCGTTCGTTGAGCTAAATAAACCGCGCCCATTCCGCCATAACCGAGTTCGCGGATAATCCGATACGCGCCGATTCTTTGACCGATAACCGCATCTTGATCGGTGTTTTGATCGAAAAAGCCTTTGGAAAATTCAAACACCGATAAATTCATCAGATTTTCGGCTTCTTCTTCAAAAGACAGATAATTTTCGACTTCCGAACGAATTTCAAGACCGAGATTCAGATCATTCAAATATCTCTGTCGTTTGGAATCTTCGATTTCCAGACAATCAATAAGAATTTCGCTTATCTTGTTCCAATTATCATCTTTCATAAGCACTCACACTGCCGATTTTTTAAAGTTGCACTAAAAGCCATTTTGCAATAACAGCCTGTTCAATTTTAATTTTTTCACACGCTGTTTATTAATAGTGTAATTTCGTCGCCAAAAGTGACAAAAATTAATTTGAGAAAGAAAAAAGTCGTGTTTATTCGGTGAGTTTTACTTGTTATGCAAATATTTCCAAACTGAAATACTTGTTTGTTGTGTGTTCGTTTGACGAATAATTAAAAGTTTTTATCTTTTATTGCTCGTTCAGTTCACGATAGAGCCAAAATTTTGCCGCTTTCCAGATACGCATCACGGTGCGTTCGGAAATGTCTAAAGATTCGGCAATCTCTTGATTGGTAAAACCGCCGAAAAAACGCATTTCGACGACTTTTGACTGTCGCTGTTCGATTTTCGCAAGTTTTTCCAGAGCTTCATCTAAAATGATGATCGAACCGGCGCGTTCTTCGACCGGAATCTGTGTGTCGTGAATCGAAAAGTGAATCTTATGATTTCCCCGTTTTTCGGCAGTATGTTTGCGGGCGTGTTGGATCAGAATCTGCCGCATCAGATGTGAAGCGATGCCGTAGAAATGACTGCGATTTTCCCATTCGATTCCGGTTTCTGCGGACAGACGAATAAATGCTTCGTGGACGAGCGCGGTCGGCTGCAAAGTGTGATTCGAGCGTTCACGCGCCATCAAGATTCGCGCCTGCCGTTTTAACTGTTCATAAACAAACGGCAAAAGTTTTTCCTTCGCTTCTTCGTCGCCGTTATTCCAATCGTGCAGAATCTGAGTAATTTCGGAATTTTCCGGTCTGTTCATAAATATTCGCGTTAAAGCCGAGAAGTTTTTTCCATTCTAGCCTATTTAGCATTCAATTCAAAAATTTTTCTTAATTCTTTGTCACTGTTCGGAGAATTTCGGCACAGATAGAGGCAAGAGGAAAATGGCAAAAAAAGATTTCAATGAAAAAAGGAGAAAAAGGAGAAAAAATGCGTATATCTACGATTGATAAAGTGGGAAAAACTTTTTTTACTGCATTATTTTTAATAATGCTTACGGCGGTCGGCGTTTCAGCCGCGACATTTACAGTTACCAATACGAACGACAGCGGCGCAGGCAGTCTGCGTCAGGCATTTATTGATGCGACGGCATCGAGCGGCGCGGATAATATCGTGTTCGATTCGTCATTTAATACGGCAAAGACAATCACTTTAGCGAGCAGTATTCCTAATTACAATTCGCCCGATCCTTTGACGATCACCGGACCGGGCGCGAATCTTTTGACGGTCAAGGGAAACAATACGTTCCGCATCTTTACTTTATTTTTTCAGGTTACGACAAGTGCCAATTCGGAAGTAACGATCAGCGGAATGACAATTTCCAACGGTCGGGACACATCCTTCGGCGGCGGCGCGATTTTTGTCCAGTTCGGCAAAGTTACGATAAATAATGTTGTCCTGACCGCAAATTCGGGAAGCAGCGGCGGTGCAGTTCAGTTATATAACGGAGCGACTTTGAATGGTAACAATTCGACGATTTCCAATAATACCGTGACGGGAGCCGGCGGAGGCGTAAACGGCATTCAGTCAAGTAAGATCAATCTGACAAACACGACGGTCAGCAGCAATACGGCGGCAAACAGCGGCGGAATCGAAGCGACCGACGGAGCGACGGCGACGATCAACGGCTCGACGATTTCCAATAATACTGTAAGCGGTTACAACGGCGGAATCGGTTCAAGTACAATGCTGACCATCACAAACTCGACCGTCACCGGAAATTCGTCGGTTCAATCCGGTGCCGGAATCGCTTCCAGCGGCACCGCAGTTATTACCAACTGCAACATCTCGAATAACAGCAGTTCGGGCGGCGGTTTCGCGGGTGGCGGCGGCGTTGCCAGCAGCGGTGCATCTTTAACAATTACCGGCTCGACCATCAACGGCAATACTTCAAGCCGACTCGGTGCAGGAATTTTTGTTAGTGCGAATGGTGCGATCACGACTACAATTACGAACAGCACGATCTCGAATAATGTGCTTAATACGGGTTCAGCAGGTTTCGACGGCGGCGGCGGGCTTTATCTCGGCACCGGTGTTACGACAAATATTGTTAACTCGACGATCAGCGGTAATTCGGTAATCTCCACATCGAGCATCGGCAACGGTGCGGGAATATGGAACGACGGCACTTTGACTCTCACCAATGCAACCGTTGTGAACAACTCGGCAGCATTTGACGGCGGCGGATTGTATCGCCCGAATTCGAGCGGCAACACGGTCAATCTTCGCAATTCGATATTTGCCAACAACACCGCAGACCGAACGGCTCCCGATATTTTCGGCACGGTCAATTCAAACGGTTTCAATTTAATCAAAACTACAACCGGAGCGACGATTACAGGAACGACGGCGACCAACATCACCGGAGTTGATCCGATGCTCGGTGCGCTTGCCGATAATGGCGGAATGACTTTTACTCACGCTCTTTTAGCGGGCAGTCCGGCGATTGACAAAGGCGAAAGTTCGGGTGCGAACACCGATCAAAGAATGCAGACCCGTCCGGTTGACAATCCGGCGATTTCTAACGCAAGCGGCGGCGACGGCGCGGACATCGGTGCGTTTGAAGTCCAGCCAAGTTTGCAGTTTAGTTCGGCTACTTACAGCATCAATGAAGGCGGCGGCTTCGCAACGATTATCGTCAACCGCACGGGCGGCACGAATGGAGTTGATGCAGTTGCATATTCGACCATTAACGGCACGGCAACGGGCGGAGCAAGTTGCGGAACTGCGGGAGTTGATTTTGTCAATAAGTCGGGAACGCTGACGTTTGCCGAAGGGATTGACACAATTACATTCTCAGTTGAGGTTTGTGATGATTCGCTGGTTGAAAGTAGCGAAACAATAAATCTAACTTTAACAATGCCCATCGGTGCAACTCTCGGCGCAACAAATACCGCCACATTAACAATTATAGATAATGATGTAGCGACTCCGACTCCGACCGTTACGCCGACTCCGACCGTTACGCCGACTCCGACTCCGACTCCGACTCCGACGGCAACCCCTAATCCGACCGATAATCTGGCTGATTTCGACGGTGACGGGAAAGCCGATCTCAGCCTTTTCCGTCCAGATTTCGATTCTTCCATCGCTGATTTTTATATTCGCAAAAGTTCGGATAACGGTCTGCTCGGTTATTCATGGGGTTCGCCCGGCGATAAAGTCGCACCCGGCGATTACGACGGCGATAAGATTACCGATGTCGCCGTCTGGCGTGAAGGCGAGCAAAGCTATTTTTATATTCTGCGAAGTTCCGACGGCACAGTCGTGGTAGATGATCTCGGCACGACCGGCGATCTTTTAGTCGTCGGGGATTGGGATGGCGACGGCAAAGCCGATCCGGGACTTTACCGGCAAGGCGCGCAAAGCCGTTTTCTCTATCGCGGCAGTAATAATAATCCGAATCGTGATGTTACATATCTCGACTGGGGAATTACGGGCGACAAACCGATGCGCGGTGACTACGACGGCGACGGTATTCTCGATGCGGCAGTTTTCCGACCGTCGAATAATGTCTGGTATATCAGAAATTCTTCTGACGGTTCGATCAGATACGATTATTGGGGAGTTTCTACTGACAAATTTGCTCCGGCGGATTACGACGGCGACGGCAAGACGGATTTGACCGTTTTCAGAAACGGCGTGTGGTATATCAAACAAAGCGCGACCAATCAGCCGCGTTATGAATACTTCGGACTGACGGACGACATTCTCGTTCCGGCGGATTATGACGGCGACGGGAAAACGGATGTGGCGGTTTACCGACAAGGCATCTGGTATCTGTTGCAAAGCACGAACGGCTTTTATGCGACTCAATACGGATTAGGCGGCGACAAACCGATTGTCAACGCTTATATCAACCCATAAGTGCATTGCTAAAACTATATGAAAAAAATCGCTGAAATAATTAAAGGATTTCAGCGATTTTTCGCTTTTAAATTAAAGGATTTTAATATCGGCAAGAGACTTTTGCCTTCAGACTGCTAAAATTTAGCTTCCACTGCCGCTTCGGTTTTATCTGCCGGTTTTTCGCTCGGCGCGTCAACCGATTCCTTGTAGTCGCAATTATTACAGTAATGAATCGTGCCGTCTTTTTTCGTCGTTTTTTCCAAAACGAACGGCGCACTGCATTTCGGACAAGGCTCGTCTTTAATCGGTTTGTCCCAAAAAACGACATCGCATTTCGGATATTCGGAACAGCCGTAAAATGCTTTGCCGCGTTTCGATTTTTTGACGACGATCTCACCTTTGCAGCCCGGTTTTGTACACGGAATGCCCAAAGTGTCGCGTTTTATATAATCACACTTCGGATAATTTGAACACGACGTAAATTCGCCGAAACGACCTTGCCGGATGACGAGTTTCGCGCCGTCTTTCGGACAGATTTCGTCAATCTCGACGGGCGGCGCGACTTGTTTGGCTTCGCCGCTTTTCTTGTCAATTTTGCGGATATTTTTGCATTCGGGATAACCCGTACAGCCGTAAAATGCGCCGAAACGTCCGCGCTTTAACGCCATATCTTTTCCGCAAAGTTCGCACGGCTCGACCTTTTCTACTTCGGTTGAACTGTTTTCGCCTTCGGTTTGTCCTTCGATTCCCGAAGCGGTTTTTTTGGCGACTTCGCGCGTCGTTTTGCATTCGGGATAAGTGGCGCACGCTAAGAATTGCCCGTAGCGACCGAATTTAATAACCATTCCCGCGCCGCAGTTTTCGCAGATTTCATCGGTCGGAATCGAGGCTTTCTTTTTATCTTTCAAACCTTCTTCGGCGGACTTCAAATCAACCGAAAACTTATCGTAAAAATTACGGAGCGCATCGCGCCAGTTGATTTTTCCTTCCTCGATATTATCGAGTTCGTCTTCCATCCGCGCCGTGTAAGTCGGATTAAAAAGGTCTGTAAATCCGGCGACGAGAACGTCGTTGACCGTCATTCCGAGCGCGGTCGGATGAAAACGTCCTTCGATGCGCTCGACATATTCGCGGTCTTGGATGGTCGTCATAATTGACGCATACGTCGAAGGTCGCCCGATTCCCTTTTCTTCGAGTGCTTTAACTAAAGTCGCTTCCGAAAAGCGCGGCGGCGGTTCGGTAAAATGCTGATTCGGCGTAATCGTATTTAATTTCAGATTCTCGCCTTTTTCGACGAGCGGCAGCGTTCGTTCTTCGTCATCGTCCTCGCCGTCCTGCGGTTTATCGTCGCGTCCTTCCTGATAAACTTTGAGAAAACCGTCGAATTTCTGCACCGAACCCGTCGAACGAAAAGTAAAACGTCCGGCTTTGATGTCAATCGTCGTCTGGTCGAAAATCGCCGGTGTCATCTGCGAGGCGACAAATCTTTGCCAAATCAAGCGATAAAGTTTGTATTCGTCCGCGCTCAGATAATTTTTCAGTTTTTCCGGCGTGTGATTCGTATCGGTCGGGCGAATCGCTTCGTGCGCGTCCTGCGCGTCTTTTTTTCCTTTATAAAACGTCGGTTTTTCCGGCAGATATTTATTGCCGTATTCGCCGCCGATAAAATCGCGGACTTCGCCAATCGCCGTGTCGGAAACGCGAATCGAATCCGAGCGCATATAAGTAATCAAACCGACTAAACCTTCACTGCCGATTTCCACGCCTTCGTAAAGTTTCTGCGCGACCGACATCGTTTTCTTGACCGGAAAACCGAGTTTGCGCGATGCTTCCTGCTGAAGTTTTGAAGTGATGAACGGCGGTGTCGGATTGCGTTTGCGTTCTTTCGTCTGCACCGAATCGACGATGAAATTTTCTTTATTCGCTTCTTCGACAATCTCGTTCGCCGATTTTTCGTCTTTGATGTGCGTTTCGGTTTTCTTCAAATCCTGATCGAAACCGCTCGATTTGATTGTTAAATCTTCGATTTTATAAAGTTTTGAATCAAATGCGGGCGGAAGTTTTGCGGAAAGATTGGCGACGATTGACCAATATTCTGTCTGCACAAACGCTTCGATCTCGCGTTCGCGGTCAACAACGAGCCGAACCGCAACCGTTTGAACTCGTCCCGCGCTTAATTTTCCGCCGATATTTTTCCAGAGAATCGGCGAAACTTTATAACCGACTAATCTGTCTAAAATTCTCCGCGCCTGTTGCGAGTCAACGAGATTTTTGTTGATTTCCTTCGGATGATTAAACGCTTCTTTAATCGCATTTTTCGTAATTTCGTTAAACATCACACGAAAAACTTCTTTTTTTCCGCGTTTCGGCACGATTTCTTCGGCGAGATGCTGACAGATTGCTTCGCCTTCGCGGTCTGGATCGGCGGCGAGAAAGATCGCATCGGCTTCTTTTGCCGCTTTTTTGAGTTCGGCAACGACCTTTTTATTGTTTCGCTTTTTAACGTCGGGAATTACTTCATAAGTCGGTTCGAAATTATTTTCGATGTCCACGCCGAGACCTTTCGACGGCAAATCTTTGATATGCCCGACCGATGCGAGAACTTTATAATCGCTGCCGAGATATTTGTTGATGGTTTTCGCCTTGGCGGGCGATTCGACGATGACTAAATTTTTACTCATTTAATTACTTACTCTTACCGAAAAAAAAATCAGACATAAAAAAGTGTCTGACATTTACCCATAAAAACTTTTCGCTTGTCAAACTTTTTTTTCAACTTACCTTATTTTCCGGCAAATCTCAAAATCGCGTTCAATGCACCGATGAAATTATCGAACGAGCGGTTGTCTTTTTACTTGAAAGATTCATTCCGCCCGATTGTAAATCATTTAACGACAATTGATGTTCTTTGGCAAACTTGCCTGTTCTTTTAAGTTTCATCCGGCAAAATAAAAAGCACAGACGACCTTGATCGTCCGCACTTTTTATTTTTAAAAACACGATCCGAACTTTACGCCGTAAATGACGAACCGCAGCCGCAGCCGCCGGTCGCATTCGGATTTTCAAACGTAAAGCCCGAACCCATCATATTCGACGTGTAATCAATCGTAATACCGTTCAGATACTGTGCGCTGAACATATCAACAAAAAGACGAACATTTTGCTGTTCGACGATAAAATCGCCGTTTTTGGATTCTTCTTCGATGTTCAGACTATATTGAAATCCCGAACAACCGCCCGGCACGACTCTGACGCGCAAACCTGCGGTTTCCGGCAGATCGTCTTCGCCGTCCATAAACTTTTTCACTTCGACAGCCGCGCTTGGCGTTACTGTCAATTCGATACTCGGTGCTGCAACTGCTGACATAATTTTATTATTTTCTCCTGATAAAATTTTTCGACTTAAATAAATTAAATCTTTACATTATTGTCAATTTTACTTTTTAAACCCGAAAATCACAAGCTAAAGTAAATTTACCTTAAATAAAAGCGGGAAACTTTTTATCGAATCCCGCTTTTGTCGGTATTTTATGTTCTCATAACGAAACTAATTTTTTTCCGAAGCGGCTTCCGCCTGCGGCATCGGAAGACCGACGGCATCGGATTTTTTTAGCGGTTTAGTCTCGGCTTCCTTTTCCTCATAATCGCTGACGATCATCTTGCCGCTCTTTTTTGAAAAGACGAGTTTATCGTCTTCCTCATTATATTCGATGACGACGAGATCGCCGGTTTCGACTTGATTTGTCGCCACGAGATTGGAAAGCGGATAAACGAGAAATCTCTCAATCGAGCGTTTCAGATGTCGTGCGCCGTATTTCAGATCAATTCCTTCGCGGAGCAAAAATTCTTTCGCCTCGTCCGAACACTCGAAAACGAACTTTGTTCCCGCCGATTGCGTGATTCGGTTCTGCACATCGTCGAGTTCGATTTCGAGAATGCGGCGCAGATGATGTTCTTTCAAACTTCTGAACACGACGACTTTATCAATGCGGTTCATAAATTCGGGCGAGAATTTTCGTTTCGCGGCTTCGAGCGCGGTGCGGTAGATTTTTGCGTCAATCTCGTTATCGTCGGGAGCTTTATTTGCACCGCGCGGCGCGAAACCGATGCCGCCGGAAATCATTTCCGACATCTCGCGTGCGCCGAGATTGGAAGTCATTATGACAATCGCATTGGAAAAATCTACGCGGCGATTGTCGCCCAAAGTCAACGTCGCTTTGTCCAGAATGCCGAGCAGCAACTGCCAGAGCGCGTCCGAAGCCTTTTCGATTTCGTCAAACAAAACAAACGTCAGTTTGACATCTTCGGTATGCGATTTATCGAGATTTTCCTGCGTCAGCATCGGCGATGTTTCGCGGTGTCCCAAATATCCCGGAGGCGAACCGATCAGTTTGGCGATCTCGTGCGAATGCTGAAATTCGGCGCAGTCAATTTTAACGACCGAATGCGGATCGCCGGTTAAAACTTCCGCCGCCGCTTCGACGACGCGCGTTTTTCCCGAACCTGTCGGACCTAAAAAAAGCATCGTTCCCAAGGGACGCGTCGGATTATTCAAACCCGCCAGATAAATTTGAAAAAGTCCGCTCATCCGGCGCACGGCGCGTTCTTGTCCGACAATGCGAGCCGAGAGTTTATCTTCAAATTCTTTGGCTTGCGGACTTTTGCGATCCGGGTCAAGCACGAATAATTTTTCGGTCGTTTTTTCTTTTTTCGCAGCCATTTCGTTTTTCATTTTATTTCTCTCCTTTGTCAGATAAAACGCTTTTTTCGAGGCGTTTTCAATTCGATGCCATAGACGAATAACTCAAAACCAGTTTGCCGCAAGTAAACGGCAATTGGTCGCTTATATTGATGATTTCAAAGGGTTTTAAGTTTGCTTATTTTGGCGATGTGAAAGATGTTTCAACAATTTGAATTGCAGAGCCGAGCGCGGCTCTTTTTATTGTTTAACACAGAAGAATTGATTTATGCAAGTTCTATTTGATCGAAAAAGCCGCACAAATCAAATGTTTGCGCGGCTTTTAATTCGTTTAATCGTAATATTCCAAACCGAGATGTGTTATCAAATCTTCGCCTTTCAAATATCGAAGCGTGTTTTTCAGTTTTATCAACTGGATAAAAATATCGTGTTCGGGATAAAGTCCGGGCGCGGTCTGCGGTGCTTTGAAATAAAATGAAAGCCATTCCTGAATTCCTTTCATCTTTGCACGTTGCGCCAAATCCATAAACAGAGCCAAATCCAAAACGAGCGGCGCGGCTAAGATCGAATCGCGGCACATAAAATCAATTTTGATCTGCATCTTGTAGCCGAGCCAGCCGAAAATATCAATCGCGTCCCAGCCTTCCTTATTATCGCCGCGCGGCGGATAATAATTGATGCGGACGACGTGCGAAAAATCCTTGTAGAGTTCGGGATAAGTTTCGGGCTGCAAAATATGTTCGAGAACGGAAAGTTTCGATTCTTCTTTCGTTTTGAAATTTTCGGGATCGTCCAAAACTTCTCCGTCGCGGTTTCCTAAAATATTTGTCGAATACCAGCCGTCGAGACCGAGCATTCTGGATTTAAGTCCCGGCGCGAGAATCGTTTTCATCAACGTCTGTCCGGTTTTAAAGTCTTTTCCGCAGATCGCCACGCCTTCATCATCGGCGAGTTTTTTCAGAGCCGGAATATCGAGCGTCAGATTCGGCGCGCCGTTGGCAAACGGAACGCCCGATTTGATCGCCGCGTAAGCGTAGATCATCGAAGGCGCGATGCGTTCGTCGTTGTCATACATCGCTTTTTCAAACGCTTCGATTGTTTCGTGGATTTCCGACGCTTCGAGAAAAATCTCGGTCGAAGCCGCCCAAACAATCACCAGACGCTCGCAATTTTTCTCTTCCTTAAACTTGGCGATGTCCGCCATCAATTGTTCGGCAAGTTCCATCTTGTTCTTGCCTTCTTTGACGTTCGTGCCGTTTAAGCGTTTAACGTAATTTTGATTAAAAACCGCCGGCATCGGCTTGAGCGAATCGAGTTGCTCGCGCAAATCTTCGACGAGAGCTTTTTCCAAAACTCCGGCGTGCAAAGCGGCTTCATAAGCCGTGTCGTTGAAAATGTCCCACGCGCCGAATTCGATGTCATTTAAATCCGCGAGCGGCACGAAATCCTTGATTTTCGGCACGCGATTGTCGGTTCGTTTGCCGAGACGAATCGTTCCCATCTGCGTCAGCGAGCCAATCGGTTCAGCCGTTCCCTTGCGAATCGCCTCGACTCCGGCGACAAATGTCGTGCTGACCGCGCCGAGTCCGACCAATAAAATACCCAATTTACCGTTTGCGGGAGCAATGTCCACACCTTTTTCTACCATTTAATTTGTTACTTCCTCCAGAAATGAAAAACAAATGATACCTTTACAAAATTGTTAAGGCAACACGCGGCTTTACAAAAATTCAGTTTTTCGCCAAGTTAGAACTCCGAGACTTTTTCTTCCGGCGCATCACTGCTTTCGGCGTTTTTCCATTCTTCAAGCGAATCGTAAATCGGCGAATCGAATTCGACGAGCGATTTGATTTCGATTCCTTCGATTTCCTTCGGCGCGTTTTCAAATTTGACGATTGCGCCGAAGCCGATAACTTTTGCGCCGAGATCGGTCAAAAGTTTATGCGTTTCGCGCAGACTCGAACCCGATTTCACGATGTCTTCGACGATGATGCACGGATTGATTTTGAAATTTTCGATGTAACCCGGAAATTCCCTTTTGCCGTTTTCCTTATTCGCCCAATAAATCTGTTCGGCATTTAAAGCGTCTCTAATACTGAACGCGACGGGAATTCCGTCCGCGCTCGGACTGACGACGGAAATCTGCGGAATGGCGCGGGAAATATTCGTGTCCATCCGAAATTTGCGGCTCAAACCGACGGCTAAAACTCGTGCATTATCGGAAAAATGAAACGCCTTCGGAACTTTAAAATGATGCGACGAATGCCGCCCGCGTTCGCTTGAGAAATGCCCGAACCTGTACGCATCAGTTTTTTTCAAAATCTGCATTACTGATTCCGGCGTTGGAATGAGATTAATCATTATTAGTTTGAAGAAAGAATTATTAAGTCAGACAATATACAGCAATATCAGATTAATAAATGCCGCAACAAATCCGGCAATCAGAATAAGCCACCAACGCAGAGTCAGCAGTTTGATACCGCTTAAACTTGAAATATCCTCACCGCGATTTATTCTCTCGGTTCGATAATCGGGAAAAATGATTATGCCTAAACCCATAACCGCAAAAACCGTAAAGATTAGTGCGGCTTTAGGATAATAATATCCTTTTTCAAAAGCAGTAAACCACGTCCAAATATTAAAAAACAAACTGACCAAAAATATAAACAGTCCGGCTAAACGCTGTATATTTCTCGAAGGTAAATTATTACTTTCCATAAATTTCAACTTCGATAACTTCGGTAACTTCGGTAATCAATTTCCGCAAAAATATTGTCGCGGTTTTCGATTTCGTTTAATAAATCTTCGTTCAGATTGTTTTCCATTAATCCGCGTTCCAACAGATCGAAACGGTGAATGTGCGATTGAAATCGGCGCGATGAATACTGCACGGTCGTGCCTTGATAGATTTGAAACGCCCAATCGCTCGATTGCGCTAAAAGCAACTCTCTCGCGCATTGATTCAGAGCGCGAAGTTCGAGCGCGTTCGGATGCTCGAACAGATTGGCAAGGCGCGTCATTTTCTTTTCCGCGTCGTGCTGATACGAATACATCCACGAATTTCCCTCGTTAAGCCAAACTTTGTAATAACCGTTTTCGCCCCAGCTCGAAGCGGTCGGCTGTTGATACTGAATCGGAATTTTCGCGTCCAGAAAATCTCCGGGCGTGACGGCGGCGATTTCCGTCTGGTCGAAATGCAGTTTGCGAAACAGATAATCAATAAACTGCGGACCTTCAAACCACCAATGACCGTACAGTTCGGCATCATACGGCGACGTGACGAGCGGCGGATGTCCGCCGAAAACGGTGCGAAGTTTGTGCGCCTGTTCGATGCGTTTGTGAATAAAATCCGAAGCGTGTCCGGCGGCTTTTTCGGTTGCAATCGCCGGAATATATGGTTTTTTCTCGTTTTGCGGCGTTCCGCGTTCCGAGATTCTGAAATACTTCAAACCGAGATGCCGACGCGCTCCGTCTTTGTGCAAAAACGGTTTCAGATATTCGAGCGGCAGATCCCAACCGACATCTCTATAAAATTCGCGGTAAAACGGATCGCCCGGATAACCGACTTCCGCGCTCCAAACCTGCTGCGAAGTTTCGACATCGCGGGCAAAAACCGCCACGCCGTTCGGACAGCGAACCGGCGCGTGAACGCCATAACGCGGACGCGGATCGCCATACAAAATCGCGTGCGAATCGCCGATAAAATATTCAATACCGGATTCCTTCAAAAGATTTTCAACGCCCGGTTCATACGCGCATTCGGCAAGCCAGATTCCTCTCGGCTTTCGTCCGAAATGTTTTTTATAATTCGTTACGGCAATTTCGATCTGTGCGCGTTTCGCTTCGTCTGTGGAAATCAGCGGCAAAAATCCGTGAGTCGCACAGCAAGTTATAATTTCCAAAACGCCTTCTTCCTGAAGTTCGCGGAAAGCATTTACCAGATTTCGCTTGTATTTGTTATTCCAGAGATCGAGCGACGAAGAAAAAAGATCAACATACATTTTCACCGCGTCGTAAAACTGCACGTCTTCGCGGCTCACGCGGTCGAGTTCTTTTTCCGCCAATGCCAAAAGATTTTCAAGATGCCGCGTATATCTTTCCTGCAATAATTTGTCGGCAAGCATTTCGCACAACGGCGGCGAAATATTCATCGCCAGACGCGGTTTCGCGTCCGCTTCGTGAAGACGCTGAAAGATCGAGATCATCGGCAGATAAACTTCCGTGATCGCTTCGTAAAGCCAGTCTTCTTCCAAAAATTCGGGATATTCGGGATGACGCACAAACGGCAGATGCGCGTGTAAAATTAAGCTGAAGTATCCGGTCGGCATAGAAGGATTTTAACGCAAAGACGCAAAGGCGCAAGGGCGCAAAGTATTTTTAAAATGAATTTAAAATAAAAAACGCAAAGAAACCAAATTTTAAAAACTTCTTCCTTTGCGTCTCCGCGACTTTGCGACTTTGCGTTAAATTTATTTTTTGAAATCGTGCGAACTCAAAGGCGAAAGTTTCTCACCGAATTTCGGCACGATTTCTTTCGGCACGATGCGTTTTTTGATCGTTTTCGGGAAATTCAAAAGACTCGCGCCGTAAACCGTTGCGCCGACTTCTTCCTCGAAAATCTCGTCGGCGAAAACGTCGAAGTATTCGCCCAGAGAATTTAACGCGCTGTCTGCCGTCAATTTGTTTATCAAAGAATTTAACAAAGCGAAAAGTGACTGACTGATGTGTTCGCGCAAATCTTTGAGCGAAATTCCCGACGCGATTGCCAAAAGCGCAAAGCGCAATTCGTCCGCATCAAGCGTTGAAAATTCTTCGGGTTTGGCATTCGTCAACATCGCAAATGCGCCGCGTGTCGCGGTTTCCGCCTGATTGTTGTCGTCACCGATCAAAGCGACTTCAAAGGCATCCTGTTTATAACCGGCAATGTCTAAAACTTCCGCAAATTCCTGCGCGGAAACGGCAAAATCTTCGTCGGTCGCCACTCTCGGAGAAGGCGATTTGCGCGGCGTTTCCAAAATGTTTGAAAAAATAATTCTGATATACGGGCGATTCGGCGCGTAAAAACCGACTTCGGCGCGATAGCTCGCGTTCGGTTCGACGACAAACCACCAGTTGCCTTCGGCTTCGACCGCGACGATTTCTTCGCGTTCATTTTTCTGATTGACGATTTTGGCGACGAGCTGATAATTTTCCGTGTTTCCCTGAAACGCTTTCTGCAAAATCTGATACGGATTATTTTTGATTGACCAGTAAAAATACAGACGATTCGGCGTTTGCATCAAGAGTCGGGCGCGGTTTTCGCGTTCGAATTCGGGCAATTTCGGTTCGGCGAGTTCGCGGAAAATCGGGTCTTGTTCTTTTTCCGATTCGGCAATTAATCCGGCATCAACTAAAAACCGTGAAGGTTCGATTCCCGCTTCGATCACTTCATTTTCCGTCCGAATCGTCGCAGCCGATGAAATCGTATTTATTTCACCGCTCAGTTCCAACAAATCTTCATTTTCCAAGTTAATTTCCTGTTCGTTCATATAAAGTCGAATTTTCCGTCTGAATTTAACGAAGATTATGCAATCTTTTTGTAGAAACGGCAAATTTTGAAGAAACGGATAATGGATAACGGATAATAAGATTTCTCAATTATCCGTTATCCATTATCCGTTATCCGGTAATATTATTTTGCTTTTTCGACTTTGCGGAGTTTGATTTCGACTTTACCGATTTTGGTTTCGATCTTCGAGCGGACGGGAATGCGGCGATTATCGTCCGTGATCCAGATCGTCATATCGCCTTTTTGTTCGATCATCTTTTTTTCGCCGAACACGTCAGGTTCTATTTTCCAACACATAACTTTTCCGAGAACGGTTTTTTGCTGTTCGCGTCCTGTAACTTTTACCGGAACTTGATAAACCAATCCCGAATCGCTGACCGGAATCGTAAAAGTTTTGCCGAGCGCAAAAGGCAGACGGCGCAGAGTGTAAATCGCCGAGATCAAATCCTGCGTCTGATCGCCGATTGTCGAAGCGACGTTGCGCGGCGATTTTTGCGGATCGTTCGGATCGGTTTCGACGTAAGTTACTTTGTCGCTTCGATAATCGAAAACCGCTTCCGATTCGCGCACACGGTCGCCTTGTTCGTCGCGTTTGACGGTTTTCAAAATGTTCAGCGAATTGCCGTCAACGGTCGAATCGAATTTTTGATAAAATGAAAAACTGAAAAGTTTAAGCAGTGTTCCCTTCGATTTGGCTTCGGCTCGGATATAATAATTCCGATTGTCCGGCGAATTATAAACGGCAAATGAAAGATCGACGACATCTAATCCGCGCAGAAGCAATTTGCTCACGCTGCCTTCGTAAGTCAATTTTTCACCGGCTTTGTAAACATTGAGATTTTTCGCCGCCGGCTGTGCCGACGAGAAGCTGCACAAAAGACTGAAAACCAAAAAAAAAGTAAAAATAAGACGTTTTAAGTTCATAAAACTTATCCGAAATAAACAGGATACAAAGCCTTGAAAGTCAAGACTGCCAATGCCAAAAACCAACCGATAGCGGCGCGATACTCGCGGTAACGCAAGTATAAATCGAAATCGAACTTCGTGTCGGACTTTTCTCCGGCTGTCAGACGCGGAAAAAAGAGCGGAACTTTGTTTGCGTATTCGTGAAATTTTTCGCCGAAAATCGTTGTTAATTCCTGCGTTTCGACGCGCATCACGGGTAAATAGATGCCCAAAAACAAAGCAATAAAAATCAGCGCGAGCCACCACACACCAGCCGAGATCGTAAATCCGACACCGAGAATAAAACTTCCCAGATAAAGCGGATTTCGCGTGTAGGCGTAAGGACCGGAAACCGCCAATTCGAGGTTTTTACGAATATGTCCCGCCGACCACGCACGAATCAAAATGCCGACGAGCGCAATAATTCCGCCGATAATCAGCGTCCAAAATTGCGGTCGCGCAAATATTAAAAAAACCGCCGCAAATAAAAATCCTAAAGGAACACGAAATCGTTGTAACAATGTCCCGCCGCGTTTACTCATAAAAAATAGTGGACAGTTGAAAATCGATAGTGGATAATATTCAACTTCTCATTATCCACTATCGATTATCAACTATCCGTTTTCATCGTTTTTCTATTAAAAACAAATATTCCTGATTCGGCTTTTCGTCTTCGCGCGTCCAGTCGTTTGTCCAGCGCATCGAAGCCATCACGTTTTGCCGGTAATCAACTTTAACAAATTCGAGAATCTTTCCCGAATTTTCCAAAATCTCGAAAAGTTCAGTCTGCGTTGCGCGACCGCCCGAACCGTATGACAAAATTATGTATCGCGCTTTTGTTTTCGCCAACAATTTTTCTATCGCTTCGGTAGCGATAAATCGGTCGTTTTCATTTCGGCGAAAATCTTCAAAAGCCGAGCCGGACATTTTATCCGAACTGTCGTTACGGCGTTTCGCCTTGCCGAATAATTCCGGTTTGTCGTTTAACACAACGCTCGTCCAGAGATGATAATACGCCGCGTAGCGCACACGCGACGGCGGCATTTTTTCGTTATTCGAGCCATACGGCGGATCGAAATAGGCGAGATCGCATTCGACTTTTTTAAGTATTTCAAAGATGTCGCCGCAGAAAACTTTATGCCGTTTTTCAGATTTAAAAAGTTTCGGCACTTTTAATTTCAGAGTTTTAAAAGAGCGCGGCGACCAATCATTTAAATATGCCGCGTAATGTCCGATTGTGCTGTCAACCTTATCGAGCGCGAGAATCAAACTCGTCAGTAAAACACTTTTTTCCGTTTCTGCCAAATTCAAATTATCAATTTCAGCGCGAATCGCATCGAGCCGCCGCGTATTATGAATTTGCCACGGCTTTTTCAAACCGTCTTTTTTTGCCGAATTTTTCACCGACGACAAACCGCCGTAATGTTCCGAAAACCAACCGTCTTTCGGCGTTAGATTATTTAAATGTTCGATTATTTCGAGATAAAACTTTTCGCTGCGTTTATTTTTCAAATAACATTCGGCGAACACCTTCGACCAGACGGCGCAGTCGTTTGAAACGACTTTGCAGCCGTTTTGAGCAAAGACTTGAGAAACACGCGTCGTTCCGGCAAAACCGTCGAAAAAAGTTTCAAATTTTACTTTTTTTGCCAGCCGCAGAATATGCGGCAAAAGTTTCAGTTTTGAACCCGCATATTTTATGCCTTCGGTTTTGGGAATTTCAAACGCCGCGCTCGTTTTCATATTTTCGGGAAATTTTTAGTCTTTCCGATACCGCACCAAAAACCGTTTCGACCGGAATATTCATACAAATCCAGTTGCCGCAATTGCCTTTTTTCCAGTTGCCGGTTTTTCGGCGATTGCAGTTTATACGACATTCCAAGTCGGTTCTTTCGACACAAATATCGTTCGGATTCGGACTGCCGTTTATTTGCCATCGAGTCGGACCGAAAATGCCGACTACGGGCGTGTTTGCCGCAACCGCCAAATGCGTCGGTCCGGTGTCGCCGCCGACGTAAACTTTTGCGCGTTTGGCTAATTCGTAAAATCCTTTGAGCGTCGGCGCGGCGTGAAAAATCTTTGCGCTTTTACTCGAGGTTAAAACTCTTTCAGCTAAATGTTTTTCGTTCGGCGCGGTCGTGACAATCGAAAAGAGATTCAGTTCTTCCCAAATTTTATCCGCTAATTCTCCGAAACATCCGGCGTTCCAGAGTTTCGTTTCCCAGCCGCCAGCCGGATTTAAGATGACAAAATTTTCGCCCGATTTTTCGATTAATCGTGCGGCTTCGCGCTCGTGTTCTTCGCTCGTAAAGATCGGAAAATCGAAATTTTCGCGCGGCATTTTTAGATTCAAAGCATTTTTCGTCAGAGCCAGATTTTTGCGGATGACGTTGATTCCCTTTTCGACATCGAAAGTATCGGTCAGCAAAAATCTGCTCAAAGGTTCGCGCAAATTTTCTTTATCGAAGCCGTAACGCTTTTTCGCTTTCGATAATTTAGCAACGGCGGCGGATTTTAAAAGACCTTGAAAATCAACGGCGATGTCAAAATCGTAACCGCGCAGATTTTTCAACTGTCGTCCGGCATCGAGCAACATATCTTCGACGATTTTTCCGCCGCGCAACGAGCGCGTGTCAACTTCGATCAGATTTTTCAATAATTTATTGCCGCGCAGAATTTCCGCTGAACGCGCTTCGACAATCCAGGAGATTTCGGCTTCCGGCAGTTCGCGGCTGATTGCCGACAATACGGGTAAAGTGTGAATTATGTCGCCGATGCTGCTGAGTTTGACAATCAGAATCTTCATTTATAAAAATTGGATATTGCCATTAATACTAATTCAATCCGGCAAAAAAACAAAAATGAATAATTTTCTGGCACATTTCTGATAAAATGTTTTATTTTATTAGTTAGGGTTTCTCTCGACCGCCCGCCTGTAAGCCAAACTGTTATGAACAGGACAAAACGAAAAGAGCGAGATTTGCGTCCGGCACTCGTATTTTTGACCGGCGACCTGATCGCCGTGCCGATTCCGCTCGAACGCGAAGAAGTTATTCTCGGTCGCGCACTCGAAGCCGATGTGCGCGTCAATGACTCGAAAGTTTCCCGCCGACACGCGCGGATTATCACCGCACCAAATTCCGAAAACGGAAAAACGGAATATATTCTCGACGATCTCGATTCACGAAACGGAACTCTGTTAAACGGTCAAAAAGCGACGCAGGAAGTTTTAAGTCACGGCGATAAAATTACTATCGGTGAACATATTTTGCGCTTTGAAATGCTCGATGAGATTGACCGCGAATATCAGAGACAGATTCACCGTCTGCTTTCGCACGACGATCTGACCGGTCTTCTTTCAAGCCGTTCGTTTTTTTCCGAACTGCGCCGCGAAGCCGCCAAATCAAGTGATTCTAAAAAGCCGTTTTGCGTTTTAATGATGGATATAGACCATTTCAAAGATGTCAACGACACATACGGACATCTGACGGGCAGCAAAACGCTCGAAGAAATCGGCGAATGTATTACGGGAAATCTGCGGAGCGGCGATGCGGCGGCGCGTTTCGGCGGCGAAGAATTTGCGGCGTTTCTGCTCGATGCCGAACTCGGTCAGGGAATCGTCGCGGCGGAACGCATTCGCTCGGAAATCGAAAACAAAAATTTCAGCGTAATCCGGCGCGGAAAACCTTCTGAAAAGCACAGAATCACGATCAGCCTCGGCGTTTCCTGCTTTCCGAACGATTCAAAAGACCCAATCGAACTCGTCGAAATGGCTGATTCGGCTCTCTACCGCGCCAAACGCGAAGGCAGAAACCGTGTCTGCGTTTATCAGGATTTGCCCGTTGAAGAAATTAATAAAACTCTGCCGCCCCGCGAAGATTAAAAATTTTGCAACCTTTATAACTCGCAATGCGTGAGAACGAATCGAAAATGTCGCAGTTTAAGTTTTTGCCGCGTTTGATTTTAAATTAAAACGGATGCACAACTTATCTGCGAAAACGACAATCCAAGTCTTTCGTGCTAGACTGACATTTTAATTTCGGATTTTGCCGGGCTGATTTTTCGTCCTCGTTATACGAAATTTAAACCCGAAACCTTAAATTATTTAAATCGTGATTACCAAATTAAACCTTTCCAGTCATCCTTTTCGCAATCGCACATTGCCGTATGTGCTGGCACTTTTATTGGTTGCGTTTGCCGTCGCCGGAGCGATATTGTCGTTTTCCAGATTAAACGATATAAGAGCGCGAAACGAAATCGCCAAATCCCAGATGCAGGAAATGCAGGAAGATTTGAAAAGCCTGAATCAAAAAGGCGATCTCGTGCAGCAGCAATTATCGCCGGAAGAACGCGCCGTTTTAATCGCCGGACATAAACTCGTCGCCAATAAAAATTTCGGCTGGTCGCAACTTTTCGCCAGTCTCGAATCGGTTTTGCCGGGCAGCGTCAGCGTTTCGCGCATCGCGGTCGAAAACGTCTATAAAACGACCGACGGCAGAACACAAGCCGAACTCGACTTTGCCGTTTTGAGCCGCGATTATCAAAGCGTTTTGGCGATGATCGAACGGATGAACAACAGCGGATCGTTTCAAGCCGAACTGCGCGGTCAGGATTTACAAAAGAGCGAATATTTTACATACACCGAATACACTCTGCATTTGATCTATCGTCCGGCGGGCGGCGGTTATGCAGTTTCCGCGCCTTCGAGCGATGTCGCGCAAAATCAAGGAGGCGGACAGTAATAATGGACGAAAATCTTAAAAAACCGGAAGCGGAAAGTTCCGAAGAAGAAACCGAGATCGTCGTCAATGATTACGGCGCGACAAAGGATTCGACGGTCGTCGTCGAAGAAGCCGACCGCACCGTTCTTTTGACGAAAGATGAAACCGTCATCATCGAAAAATCTCCGGCGATTGATGTCGTGCCGAAAAACCGTCCGCGTAAAGTTTACGCCGGAATGTGGGGACAGACCGAGATTGCGACCGTTTCAGTTGCGCTGTTAGCCGTTTTGACGACCGTTTTATTATTCGTTTTTCTCGTCCTTCCGGCGCAAAAGGAACTCGACGAAAACCGTGTCAAACGCGACCAATTGGAACGTGAAACGATAGCGGCGCGCTCCAAATACGGTGATATTACGAAAGTTGATGAGCGCGTCAAGGAATTAAAAGACAGCGTTCAGGATTTCGAGACGCGCTTTCTGCCGAATCCGACCGTCGGCAAAACCGCGCTTTATCAGAGAATTAACAGTTTGATAAGCGGTTACGGACTCGTCAATACGACCGGACCGGATTACGCGCCGCTCGAACTCGATTCGCGGCAAGCGGTCGAAGTTTCGCAGACCGAAAGCGGAAAATCCAAGTTTCAGAGTTTATTTCCCGGCGTTTATATTACGATGACGGTCGAAGGTTCGTATCAAAATCTGCGCCGTTTTATCCGCGAAGTCGAAACGAGCGGACAGTTCGTCATCATCAGCGCGATTGAACTCGAACCGGCGGAAGGCGAAGACAAAAAAAACAAAACGCCGACCGTTCAAAATCGCCCGAATCAGCCGCAGACTGTTCAGCCGGACATTTATACGCAAAATCAAACGGGACAAATTCCGGGAATAGTTCAGCCGCAGCAGCAACAGCCAACGACGACAAACGCCGTGCGCGTTAATCGCGGAAAAACCTACGGCGAAACGGTCAGTTTAAGATTGGAAATGGCGGCGTATTTTCGCCGTCCGAACTTCGGTCTGACAAATACGGAAAACACGAATCCGGCACAGTAACGGAAATTATCGAAATGAACATTTTCGCAGGAAAATCACCGACCGAAAGAAATAAAATCATTGCCGCCTCGGTGCTTGGCATAATGGCTCTGTTTGCTTTGTATCTCGCTTTCGGCGGCAATCTTTTCAGCCGCACGACGAGTATTAATGTTAAGGCTTCGCCGTCACCTTCGCCGAGCGCATCACCGAATCAGGCGAATCTGACACCGATCAGCGTTCCCGATGACGAAGCTATTTTGCGTGAATGGACTTCGACACCGATTGATTACCGAGTGGACAGTTTTTACGCGCCGGACGCGGGCAGAAATATTTTCGCCTTTTACGAGCCGCCGCCGCCGACACCTTATTCGCCGACACCGCTTCCGACCGAAAAACCTGCGGTCTATGTTCTGCCGACTCCGGCTCCGACTCCGCCGATTTATGTAACATTTATCAATCCGCAGAGCGTCTATGCCGGCTCGAAAACTTTTCGTCTGCAAGTCAACGGCGAAAGATTTACGCCCGATTCGCAGATTTTATTTAACGGCAGTTCGCTTCCGACTACTTTTGTCAGCGAAAATCAACTCTACGCCGATGTTCCGGCAAATCTGATTTCGGGCGAAGGCGCGCGACAGATTTCCGTCATCACGCCCGACGGAAGACTTTTTTCAAATCAATTTTTGTTAAATGTTCAAGCACCGCCGCTACCGCAGTTTCAATATCTCGGCGTAGTTGCCCGCAAGCGTTACAACAACGATACGGCTTATATTAAAGAGCAGGGAAAGACCGATCCGACCGCCGCAAGACTTAATGACGTAATCGAAGGACGCTTCAAACTTTTGAGTATTTCGCCCAAAGAACTGGTCGTCGAAGATTTGACTCTGGGTTTCCGTCATAAAGTAGCTTTAGTTAGCGAAACCGCTTCGACCGGCGGCGGAATAAGACCGAACGGCGGAAATACCTATGTTCCATATACGCCGCCCGTCAATCAGAATCCCGCGCAGATTCAAAATCCGCAGAATATTCCCGGAATTCCGAACAATATTCAGCCTTATAATCCGGCTCAGACAAGACCGAATCCGAACGAGAAAAAAACACCCGATAATGTTGATGATTCGGATACGGACGACGGGGATAATTAAAAATTTAGAGTTTTAAACAAGACAGATGAGACAGACAACGCAAAAAATCAAAAATCGAAACTCGGAGCAGGGATTTTCTCTGATCGCAATTTTGGCGGTGATGACGATTTTTGCGATTGCTCTGCTCGCCGTCGCGCCGACCATACAAAACGGAGTGCAGCGCGAAAAAGAACTCGAAACCATCCGGCGCGGCGAAGAAATTGCCGAAGCCATACGTCAATATCTGGTTTATTACAATGGCGCAAAATATCCCGATTCGATGGACGAATTATTGGAAGGCTTGCCGGACGGAACAAAAAAACGGCAAATTTTAAGACCTTCGGCGGCGGTTGATCCTTTGAGTGAAGACGGCAAATGGAATCTCGTCCCGATCAATAAAATTGCGACCTTTACGCGCCGCGTCCAATCTTATAACGGCGGCGTTCTGCCGTCATCGGACAATCTGCCGCGCAATGTTCTCAATCAATTGGGACAAATCGTGACGACGGTTGATACCGGAACGGAAGACGATGCTCGATCATCGGCAAACGATACCGATCAGGACACTTTCACGACTGAAAACACGCCGTTTATCGGAGTCGTCAGCCAAAATCAAAGTAAATCGCTGATTGCGTATTACGGCATCGAAAATCACTCGAAATGGGTTTTCACGCCGCTTTTTCGCGGCGCGGGCGCGGGCAATCTAAACAGCGTCGGTAACGGCACGACTAATAATTCCAATACCGCGCAACCGCGACGGCGTGAAGTATCAAAATAAAAATATTATCTGAAATTGAATTTAACACCTGATCTTTACACGGAGCATTAAATTTTAAGCGGCAGTTTGATTTCTACGATCAAACCGCCGTCTTTGGCATTTTGGGCGGCGATTTTTCCTTTGTGGGCGTGAACGGCTTGTTCGGCGATTGCCAAACCTAAACCGACACCGCCGGATTTTCTTTCGCGTGCTTCGGCGACGCGGTGAAAAGGCGTGAAAAGTTTCAGGAGTTCGTCGTTCGGAACGCCGTTGCCGTGATCGCGGATTTTGATGACGGTTTCGGCTTCCGAACCGTTGACGGAAACTTCGACCTTATCGTTCGTATAGCGAACGGCGTTTCGCAGAACATTTTCAACCGCGCTTTTCAAAAGATTTTCATTGCCGAAAATTTTAGCTTCGGAGTTTTGAATTATTTCGACTTTTTTATTCTGACTTGCGGCTTCAAAATCCGCGTCGGCGACGACTCTTTCGACTAATCTGCCGATATTTATATTGTGTTTTTCGATTGTTTCCGACTGGCTTTCGAGTTTCGATAAAGTCAAAATCTGCGAAATCATATCGTTTAACTGTTTGCTTTCTCGTTCGATGCGGTCAAGCAATTTGTTGCTGTCACCGTTCGATTTGGCTCTGGCGAGTTCGAGCGCGACGTTCATTCGTGCAAGCGGCGAACGAAGTTCGTGAGAAACGTCGCGCGTCAGGCGTTTTTGCGAATCGATAAGCGTTTCAATTCGTTCTGCCATTTCATCGAAATCTTTAGCGAGTGCGGCGAGTTCGTCGTGACGATTTCCAACCTCGTCGGCAACGCGTGTTTGCAGATCGCCGCCCGCCAGTTTCTGTGTCGCCGTGCGAAGTTTTCCGATTGGCGACGAAAGATAACGCGCCAGCCAATAACAGCCTAATCCCGCAGTAAAAATCACGGCGAGAATTTGCAAAATGCGATTTTTCGCTTCATTTAAAAATGTCGTCTGTGTCGGTCGTTTATATTGAATAATGTAAAAATACGTCTGACCGTTGAGAGGAATTTTCTTGGCGGCAATCGTTTGGTCGAGCAGGCGATTAAATTCGATATTGTCACCGTCGAAATCTCGACCGAGCATTTCCTTTGCTTCGTCAGAAAGTTCGTTTCCGGCAATTTGGCGGCGATTTTGATCGAAAATTCCCAGCGCGACAACTCTTTCCGAACTTGCCACACGACTCAGATATTGGTCTAAACCGCTGCGACCTTCGTTCTCGTAAATTTGCACCGCCGTCTGCGAATTAATATTGACGGCTTCGCCGACAAACGTCTGCCATTGTCTTGTCAAAGGTTCGCTTTGCGTTGACCAATTGACAAACGTCAAAACTCCGACGACTAATGCAATCGAAAGCCAAAACCAAAGAAAAATTTTTAAAAATAAACTCATAACTTTGTCGTGCAAAGTGCAAAAATTTTGAAATATTTTAGAAAACTCAACACTTTTCAAAACGAACTCTGCACTATGCGTTTTGCACTGTATATATATAGCCGACCGAGCGAATCGTTTTGATGCGGTCGTTGTCGAGTTTTTTCCGCAGATTGCTGATGTGCATATCCAAACTTCGATCATACGGCGAGATGTCGCGGTCAAGAACATTGCGGCTCAAATCTTCCTTTTTGATGACCGAACCGGCTTCGCGCAAAAGTGCGGCGAGCAGATCGAATTCGACCGAAGTCAAACTTAAATCTTCGCCGTTTCGCGTTGCCGAACGCGCCGCCGTCTGCAATTCGACATCATCAACGGAAAGTTTTTCGTTTTCGCCTTTTTTGTTTTCTTCGGTTTGTTCGACGCGGCGCAAAATGGCGCGAATTCGGGCGACGAGTTCGCGCGGATTAAACGGTTTCGGCAGATAATCGTCCGCGCCGATTTCCAAGCCGACGATGCGTTCCATATCGTCGCCGCGCGCAGTCAGCATCAAAACCGGAGTCGTCGAACTTTTCCGCAATTCGCGCAAAACGTCGAAACCGTTCATTTTCGGAAGCATTACATCGAGCGTTATCAGATCGAAATTATTTTCCGATGCCTTTTTCAGTCCGCTCTCGCCGTCGTGCGTTTCTTCCGTTTCAAAACCTTCGACCGAAAGATATTCGCCGACGAGTTCGCAAAGTTCTTCATCGTCATCAATTATTAAAATTCTGCTCATAATTTTTTATCCGACCGCGAAAGAAGCGAAAAGCGCGAAAATCTTCTTACTTTTCTTTTAGCGTATCTTGCGTCTTTCGCGGTGAAACTTTTCCTAATCTGCTCAAAACCGTTCTTCTGATGCTTATTTATATCCGACTTTATCGCAAAAATCTCGTTAAAGTCCGGCGTTTTACATTTCTTTACATTTCATCACGAAGAACTTACGTTCGACGCGCTCGAAAATTCGTCTAAGTCTGTGAACGCGGAAAAATTAACCGCTCGAGAAATTTATAAAAAGCTTCAGGAGAAAAAAATGAGAAAATTAACAGTAGCAATTTTATCTATCGTATTAGTCGCAATGGGCGCGATGTTTATTTTCGCTCAAGACGGAGCAACAAATAATAAAGACGGCAAACGCGAAGACGGCAAACGCGGTCATTTTGGAAAACGCGGAGGTCGGCATCGCGGCGGACACGGAATGATGCTTCGCGGACTCGATTTGACGGACGAACAAAAAGCGCAGGTCAAATCGATCTTGCAAACGAGCAAAGAAACGTCAAAACCGATTCGTGAACAGGTAAAAGCCAATCGCCAAAAACTGCAAACTCTTTCCGAAAACGGAAATTTTGACGAAGCGCAGGTTCAGGCAATCGCCGCACAGCAAGGAAATCTTTCGGCGCAGATGATCGTTCAAAAAGAAAAAGTAAAATCGCAGATTTTCAATGTCTTAACGCCGGAACAAAAAGCAAAAGCGGCTGAAATGAAAGCGAATTTCAAACAAAAAATGCAGGAACGTATGCAAAAACGTCAGGAACGACGCAATGCTAAAGCGCAGACCGAAGATTTCACAAACTAATTTCCCGCAACTCGCCAAAAAACCTGCCTAAAACAAAAGGCTTTGCTCGGTAAAAAGTGCAGAGCCTTTTCTAATGTTGATAAATAACTTTTTACCAGCCAACCGCGTATTGATATTGACGCTCTAAGTGTTTAATAAATTTATTCAAATGCCGACTAATCTAACACAAATCGAAGATACGGAACGCGGAAAAACCATTTTGCGCGTCGAAGGCGAAATGATGGAAGCGGACGCGATTTTACTGGAAAAAATCGCGCTCGATTTGCGCGAACAAAACGGGAAAAATCTGACGCTCGATCTTGCCGATCTCGATTTTCTCGACAGCGATAGCGCGCCGATCTTAAAAAGAATGCAAAATGAACACGGTTTTGAAATCGAAGGCATCGAGTTTTTCGTGCAAACCGTCGTCACCGAAACCGAAAACAGAATTTCATAGTTGTTTCAAAATCTTTTGAGACATTTCGGCAAATTCGATTTTCGTTAAAATTTTATAAATATTAAAATCCTAAGCAATGCAGGATTTTATTCGTAAAGCCGTCAGAATTTTTCTAATCGTTCTCGGTATTTTTTCTGCCGGATTAGGTTTGCGCGGATTTTTGATTCCGAATCATTTTATTGACGGCGGCGTGACCGGAACTTCGATGTTTATTTCGCAGGTTGCGGGTTTTCCGCTTTCCGTTTTGATCTTGCTGATTAACACGCCGTTCGTCATCATCGGCTGGACTTTGATCGGCAGAAAATTTTCGATTCGCAGTGCAGTTGCGATTTTGGGTTTGGCGATTGTCGTGTTCATCGTTCCGTATCCCGAAATCACGCACGACAAACTTCTCGCAGCGGTATTCGGCGGATTTTTTCTCGGAACGGGCATCGGTCTGGCGATTCGCGGCGGCGCGGTTTTGGACGGAACGGAAGTCGTCGCACTTCTTGCGAGCAAAAATACGGCGTTATCGGTCGGCGATTTTATTTTTATTTTCAACATCGTTTTATTTTCGTTCGCCGCATTTTTTCTCGGCATCGAACCTGCGCTTTATTCGATGCTGACGTATTTTTCGGCTTCAAAGACGATTGATTTCATCATTCACGGCATCGAAGAATATAACGGCGTGATGATAATTTCCGACGAAAGCCGCAGAATAAAAAAGGAAATCGTCGAAGAACTCGGACGCGGCGTAACGGCTTTTAAAGGCAGCGGCGGAAGCGACGGACAATCGAAAGAAATTTTATATTGCGTCGTGACGCGTTTTGAAATTCCCAAAATTCAGGATGCCGTCAAAGCGATTGACGAAAACGCTTTCGTCGTCGTCACCAATATCTCCGACACGAGCGGCGGCGTTGTCCGTTCGCCGCTATCGCCGATTTTGCAAGCCGTGGACATTCACGAAGAAATGGAAAACTCGAAAACGCCGGACATAGATATTTCGATCTCGCCGGATAGAATAAAAGATGAAGATTAAGGAAATTGCCGAGTTTTTAAATGCCGAATTTGCCGGAAACGGCGGCACGGAGATTTTGCGTGTCGCCGGTTTGGAATCTGCTAAAGTAAATGAACTTTCATTCGTTGAAAAAGCTGAAATTTCGAGCGACACAAAAGCGTCTTGTCTGCTCGTTCCAAAAGATTTCGACGCGGAAATTTCCTGTGCATTTATCAAAGTCGAAAATCCGAAACTCGCTTTCGCTAAAATCGCCGAAAAACTTCATCCGTTTAATTGGCGCACCGAAGAAAATCACAAAACAGCAATTATAAATTCTCCGACCGAAGATATTCTCGCAAATTTCATCGGCGCATTTGTAACGATTGGGAAAGACTGCTTTATTAATTACGGAACACAAATTTTAGACGGCGTAAGAATCGGCAACAGTGTTTCAATCGGAAAAAATTCAATTATTCATCCGAACTGCGTCATTTACGATAATATTTCAATCGGAAACGACTGCGTAATTCACGCCGGAGCAGTCATCGGCGCGGACGGTTTCGGTTATGTCCGCGACGGCGCGAACGGTTATGTGAAATTTCCGCAGATCGGCACGGTGATTGTCGAAGATAATGTCGAAATCGGCGCAAATACCTGCATTGATCGCGGCGCACTCGGCGAAACGCACATCGGCGAAGGAACGAAAATTGATAATCTCGTCCAAATCGCGCACAACGTCCAAGTCGGAAAAAGAGTAATTATTGCCTCGCAAACCGGAATTTCCGGCTCGACCGTCATCGAAGACGATTGCGTCATCGGCGGACAAGTCGGAATGGGCGATCACGCTCGCGTTTTGAGCGGTGCAATCATCGGTTCGCAAGCCGGAGTTTTGCCCGGAAAAATCGTCCGCGCCGGAGTTTGGTGGGGAACGCCGGTTCAGCCTTTAGGCGAATACAAACGCCAGAATGCGATGGTCAAAGGTTTAGGAAGACTGAAAGACGAAATAAAAGAGTTAAAAAAACAAATTTCACAGCAAAACAAAACGGATAAATAAATTTTAAGATGTGATAAAATTTTCAAATAATCTCAAATGATTTACCGTTTCTCAGCTAACTTTATTTTGATTTTTCATCTCTGCTTCGTGCTTTTTGCAATCTTCGGCGGATTGCTTGTCTTGCGTTGGCATCGGGTTTGGAAACTTCATATTCCCGCGCTCGTCTGGGGTTTTCTCGTGCAGTATTTCGTCTGGTTTTGTCCGCTGACGACGCTGGAAAATTATTTTCGCACACGCGGCGGCGAAGCCGGATACGACGGCGGATTTATCGAACATTATATTTCGGCGATTATTTATCCCGGTTTTATATCGCCGTATATTCATATTTTTCTCGCCTTTTTGCTCGTCGGTTTTAATCTTTTCATTTATTTCTACGTCATTTACCGCGTTCGGCAAATACCTTAAATTTGGTTTGTTTTTAATTCAAATGCTAAAATAATCACCAAACGATGAAAGGAGAAAAATGAAAATCACAAAATATATCCATTCGTGTCTGCTAATCGAAAAAGGTTCAGACCGCATACTTTTCGATCCGGGAATTTTTACGTTTAACGAAGGATTTATCAAACCTTCGCAGTTTCAAAATATTCGAGCGATTATCATCACGCACAAACATCCCGATCACATTGACGGCGACGCTTTGCAGCAAATTTTGGACGAAAACGAAAATACGGTCGTCTTGGCAAATTCGGATATAAAAAAAATGCTCGCCGAAAAACAAATCGAAGCGGAACTTTTCGAGGCGGGCGAAAGAACGGTCGGAAGTTTCGTCATCGAGGCGTTCGACGCGCCGCACGAAGCGATTTTAGCCGACGAACTGCCGCAGAACACGGCGTATGTCGTTGATGAGAAAATTTTGCATCCGGGTGATTCTTACAGCAAAATTTTGTATGAGCGAAAAGGCACACAGATTTTGTGTCTGCCGACGATGGCACCTTGGACGACCGAATTGCAGACGTTCGATTTTGCCGTCGAAATGTCGCCCGAATATATCGTGCCGATTCACGACGGTTATTCAAAAGACTTCTTTTTGGAATCACGCTATCAAAATTTCAAAAAATACTTCGACAAAGAAGATATTAAATTTGAATGGATGAGCAGCGCGGGCGATTTTTTGGAAGTATAATTTGGCGGGAGATAAAAATTCAAACAAAAATCTAATTCCGTTATGTAAGAACTTTATGGACTCTGTGTTGAAAATAATTTTTTTTTCAGCACATAGTTCGCGGAAATTTCACGAAGCAAAACAGAATTTTTGATCTTCATTTTCCCTTCACTTATTTTTTTATTGTTGACACTTTAACAAACTACTTTTTCACTTTCCCGATAAATCACATATAATTTAACGCTTATGGCAGGACAAGTTTCTCGCAGACTTTCAAATTCGTTTGAAGGAGCATTGGCAGGCGGCGGCGATCCGGCGACTTCGCCGCTTTACGTTTTCGGACCTTTTTTAAAATTAATAGTCGTCGCGGGTATCGCGCAGATCACATTCGGCGCGACGATCTGGATGGTCGTTTTGACCGTCGTGATGGTTTCGGCGATGTATCGTCAGGTGATGACGTGGATCACGGACGGCAGCGGCGGCAGCGGTTTGTCGGAAGAAGAATTCGGCGGCTGGGCGGTCAAGATCAACGGCGGAATTACCGTCATCGAATACACGCTGACATTTTTAGTAAGTATGGCGGCACTCGTCACGTTTATCGCCGACCGCGCAACCGAATTCGGTTTTCCGCTCAATCAATCTTTTCTCGGCATACAATATCGAACATTCGTCGCCATCGTTTTAACGATTTTTACGGGTTGGCTCGTCAATCAAGGTCCGAAAGTAGCGGCGCGAACATTCGGTCCGGCGACCGCCGCCGTTTTGCTTTTGCTCTGGGTAATGATATTCGCCGCGATCATCGAATTTGACGGCAGCAAATTTCCTAATCTGTGGAACATCGCCGGAGTTTATATTCCCGATTTTAATTTGCAGGCGTTTAATTGGGCGGATATTCACTTTACGTTCGGCGGTTACGCGCGAATTCTCGCGCTGATGACGGGCATCGAAATTTTCGCCAATCTCGTTGCGGCTTATGACGGCAAACGCGCCGAACGAAGCCGCAAAGCATTCGGCTCGCTGATAATCATTATGGGAACGACCTGTATGACGATGATCGTCGTCGGTCCCGCGATCTACGGTCTTTCCGATCCGACGAACGAACAGGTTTCCGTTTTTACGCAGACGATGAATGCTCTGCTTCCGGCTTGGGCATCTTACGCCGGAACTCTGATCGGGATTGCCGTTTTGCTTTCAGCGTGCGCGGCGGCTTCGCAAGGAGTTCAGAATCTCGCGCTCGGACTGCGTTATCGTCATTACATTTCCGCGTCTTTGGGACAAAGAAATAAATACGATGTCGCGGGAAAACCCGTCTGGCTGATGTGCATAATGATATGTCTGATTTTTCTGGCATTCGGGACAAGCGAAGAAACTTATCTCGCACTGTATGCGGCGGGCGTATTTATTTTGCTGAGTATGACGGGTTGGGCGGCTTCAAAAAGACTTTTCCGCCAGATTCGCAAAGAAAAATCAACACCCGCAAAAATCGCCGCACTTGTCGGCACGATTATCGCCGCACTTTTAACGACCGGCGCGACATTTATCATTTTTGACGAACGATTTGCCGAAGGCGCGTGGATTTATTTTCTTTTGATTCCGGCATTTTATTTTGCTTTCACATATTATCGAAATCGTCTCGGTGCGCCGCCGCAAGTCGAAGAGCGACTTGGCGCAATTCTTTGCGAACAAAGATATTTGCCGACGATCTTGGAAGAAACAAAAGGCGATACGGCGCAATTTAAAAAGCTCATCGTGCCGCTCGACGGTTCGGCGATTGCGGAACAGGTTCTGGCGACGGCGCGGGCGTTTGCGCGAAGTTATGATGCGGAGATCAAGATCGTGGCGATTGAAGGCGCGGGCGGCGGCGAAAAGACGCAGGCGAACTTGGACGAATATCTCGAAATGGTCAGCGGTTTGATTCAGGGCGACGGTCTGAAAGCGAGTTATCAGGTTCGCACAGGCAAACCGAGCGAAGAAATCGCTAATTTTGCGCGTGAAGAAGATGCCGATTTGATCGTGATGAGTACGCGCGGAAAATTTGAAGTCGGACAATTGCTTTCGACGAGCGTCACGCAAAAAGTTCTCGAAGCGACTTCGACTCCGGCACTTCTGATTCGACCGACCGACAGTTGGCGCAGTCGGCGTTCAAAATTCAAACGTGTTTTGGTCGCGCTCGACGGTTCGGAAGCCGCCGAACAGGTTTTGCCGTTTATTCGTTCATTCGCCGACAAATTCGCCAGCAAAGTTCTGTTGCTTTCAGTTCCCGAAGGTTCGGAATCGGAAAATTACCGCGAAACGGTCGAAAAATACTTGAACGATATCGCCGAATCTCTGCGCGAAGAAGGCTACGATATAATAACTCTGGTCACGGGTTCGGGTCCGGCGCGGACGATTCTCGACATCAGCGAAGAAGAAAAAGTTGATCTGATAATGGTCGCTTCGCACGGTCGCGGCGGTATCGAACGCTCGGAACATATCGCCATCGGCAGCGTCGCCGAGCGCATTTTGCAAAAAACCTTGTGTCCCGTCTTTCTCGTGCCTTTGCGTTTGAGAAACGGCGAATTACAAAAAGTTTTAGACGAAAAATCGCCGGTCGAAAATACTGAAAACGAGAAATAATTTATGAAAAAAGTAACCATCCATTTCTGCAAAGTTTGAGGATCATTTCGACCTCGTGCCGTCCGTGCGGCGGCAGAAATAGAAAAAGTATTGGGAATTAAAACTGAAATTATCGAAGGCAAACGCGGCGAATTTTCTGTTCGCGTCGGCGATGAAATTGTTGCACAAAAAGGATGGATAAGATTTCCGTCAGATGAAAAAATCATCGAAAGTGTCAAAGCCGCGCTTTGATTTTTCACTTTTTTATTTCGCGTAAAATCGCCTGTACCGCACGTTTCGATGCGCCGCCGCGACCTAATTTTTCTGCAACTTCGTTCAATTCGCTTCTGATCCGTTTATTATTTTCCGCTTCGAGCAGATCGAATAATTCGCGGCTCAAAACTTCCGGTGTGAAATCGTCCTGAATAAATTCATTTATCAAGCGGCGTTCGGCAATCAAATTTACGAGTCCGAAATGTTCGACTGAAATCATCGGACGAAGCAGTTTATAATTTACCGGCGAAGTTTTATAAACGATGGCAAACGGCGTTCCGATTATCGAGGTTTCCAGAGTTGCCGTTCCGCTCGTCACCGCCGCCGCGTCCGAAGCATTGAGCGCGTCGAGCGTTTCGCCTTCGATAATAAAAAGTTTTTCGGGCAATTTCAGATTTTTGTTTTTCGCTTCACTCAATACGTTTTCGATGTCTGAATAATTTTGCTTTGAAGCGAGCGCGATAATAAATTGGATTTCGGAGTTTTCTTTCGACATTAAAGAAGCCGTTTCGAGTAAAGGCGAAAAAATGCGCGAAATCTCTTTGTGACGACTTCCGGGCAGTAAAGAAATGATCGGTTTTGAAATTTTCAAATCGTATTTCGCGCAAAATTGTTCTTTCGTCAGATGCGCTTTGATTTCACGCGCCAGCGGACTTCCGACATATTCGACTTTTGAAAAACCGCGCTTTTGATACCAATTTTTTTCAAACGGCAAGATCGTCAAAAGCAGATCAACATCGCGTTTGACAGCTTTCAGGCGATAACTGCGCCACGCCCAGATTTGCGGCGAAATGTAATAGATAGTTTTTAATTTTTGTTTTTTGAGAGATTTGGCGAGTTTGAGATTGAAATCGGGAAAATCAATAAAAATCACGGCATCCGGTTTTCGCTCGATAGCGGCGCGTTTTAATTTTTGAAAAACTTTCCAGAACATCGGCAGAGCGCGTCCGATTTCAAGAAGTCCGACGATTGACAAATGATCGGAATTGACAATCGGCTCGACCGAGATTTCGCGCATTTTTTCGCCCGCCGCGCCGAAGAATTCAAATTCGGTTTCGGGCGCAAGTTCTTTTAACGCTTTGACCAACTTTGCCGCGTGAGCATCGCCGGAGGCTTCGCCCGCGACCAGCATTATTTTTATTTTTTCTTTCACGAAGTCAACCATTTCGGCGCACGTCGGCATCAAACCAATCGTTTTTAATTCTAAAACAGATTTTCAGACAGTGCGGCTAGCTTGCAACACAAAACATTTACCCTTACAATTCAATGTTTTGTGCTTGTTACAATAGCAATTTTATTATTCAACTCTTTTCGGAGGATTTTGTGAAGTTTCGTTTTACAGTTTTTTCAGCAATTATTTTTATACTCAGCAGTTTGACGGCGGTTTCGGCTCAGATTGATTCGGCTATCGGTCAAATCACGTCGTCTGCTACACAGACTTTTGTCGGCGGCATCAACGGCAACGGTCGGTTTGTCGTTTTTGAATCAACAGGCGATATTGCCACTGAAAATCCGCGAAATGCGGACGGCAATCTGGAAATTTTTCTTTTCGATTACGCCCAACGACGAATTTTTCAAATTACCGATACGAGAAATTTACTGGTTACTACAACCAGCGGGACAACGACAACTACTCAGATACAGGTTTCCGTTCTCAACACACGTCCGGTTATCAGCAACGACGGAAAATGGATCGCTTTCGGCTCGAATGCAACCTGTAATTTTCCCGGAACGACCGCGATTTCGGCAATCACGAACGGCGGCAATCCGGGCAGTTTCGATCCGAACACATTGCCCGCCTGTGTTGTGGGAACAGGCACCGGCGCGAAAAACAATCTTCCGAACGACGGCAATACCGAGATGTGGTTTTATCGCATTCCCGATGTTGCATCCGTAAATCTCGCTTTAGGAACGGAACTTTCCGCAACAGATTTGAGTGCCGGAACTTTCGTTCAAGCAACAAACAGTTTGCCGAGCGAACCGTCAGTTGCCGGAACAGACACGAGCGCACCGTTTATCGCCGATGACAACCGTGTTCCGGCGATCAATGATAACGGCGGTTTTGTCGCCTTTATGTCTAACCGCGATCTTCAACCGTGTCCGACGACGGCATCGGCGACCTGCGGAAACGCTTCAGGGTTTGATAATGATGAAATTTTCTTAGCAGTTTTAACTCCGAACGGTTCTAATTTCTCGGTTTCGCTCAAACAAATAACGGCAACGCCGCAAGGCACGATTCAGATTCCGAGCAATAACGATAATCCGTCAATCTCCGGCAACGGTCTGCGAATCGCTTTCAGTTCGACCGGAAATAATCCGGTCAGAGGAGTTACCGGAAGCGGTAACAATACCGACAGAAATGAAGAAGTTTTCTACGCCGACGTAGATGCGAGCGGAACTCCGACGGGACAAGGGCAAGTGACGCGGACGACTCCGGCAACGCTCGGAAATGTCGTCAATAACTTCAATTACGGCAAAAGAATGAGCCGCGACGGAGTATATATCGCATTCGATTCGTATGCCGATCTGGAAGCCGTAAACAATCCGATTCAATCGTCTTTTGCAACATATCTCTACAATGTCAGCGCAACGACGTTCCGAAAAATCGGACCTCGAAGCGATGCCGATGCGGCGGCGACCGGCGGCGATCTTCCGCGCTTTCCGACTTTTACCGATTATAACGGTTTAGCTCCGAACACATTGGTTTTGGAAACAAGGCTCAACATAAATGCCTCCGGAACTGTTCCGGCGACCGCAACGGACGGTTTAAATTCCGATACGACGCGACCGGCACAGGTTTATTCGTTTCCTCTAAACAATGCGAATCCGACTTTTACGAGATTGACAAAACTGCCCGCGCCGTCTTTCTTTCTGGCTTTTATTCAGCCTTTTACGAGTGATTCGCTCAAGCGTATTACATTTAATCTTTCGCAGACCGAACCCGGCACGGGAAATACCGATCTTTTAGCCGAAGCCTTTTATCTGCTTGCACCGACGCAGACCACGGAAAACACCACGGCAACTTTGAGTTACGCGACCGGAGCAAGCCGAATCACGGTGACGGCTTCGCCTGTTCCGACTCCGGCGGCGAGTCCGAGTCCGACTCCGCAAACGCCGACTGCAGTTCAGGGAGTTTCGCCGGGAATGTTGGCAATCGCCAATTTAAGCACCGGATTTACTCAGCCGGTAGTTTCTCAGACGGCGGTCGGTTCGCTCAATAGACGCTTTACTCTGCCGATTGAGTTGAGCGGCGTAACGGTAACAATCAACGGTGTTGCCAGCGGAATAAAAGAGGTCAGCACAAACGAAGTTATATTCGTCGTCCCGCGCGCAATTCCCGCCAGCGATACGCCGTATTCGATAGTTATCAATAATAACGGTGAAGTTATCAAAGGAACTATTTTAATAGTTATCACCAGACCGGACGTTTTTACATTTAACACAATGCCCGGACCGGGCGGACGAGCGTGGGTTCTAAATGCGACCAATCGCGTTTTAACACGCGAACCTTTTAACGTCACGACGCTGAAATATAAAGGCGGTTTGCGTGTGCCTACGGTTTTGCGCCTCTATCTGACAGGTGTCGAAGGCGCAGGAGCAGCGAATTTCGTGATTCGCATCGGCAGCGTAACAATTCCGGCAACTAATATTTTAACCGGAGCAGTCCTGCGCGAACCGGGCGTTTATTCGGTTGATTTCACTCTGCCGTCAAGTCTCGATAAAGCGGGCGATCAGCCGATTATTATTTCGATTCTGGCAAACGGAGTGACATACGATGCCAGATTAGACGACACCGCGCCACGTTTGCGTATTCTATGATTTTTGCGGCTGAATAATTTGACAATATAAAAAGACGGGCAGTTATTTTGTCCGTCTTTTTGTTTGACCAATCTGTTTAAATCCTCATTCTTGCTAAACATCCGGCGATATATTATTCTTAAACGGAAGTTGAATTTTCCGAAAGAGCGAAAGATTTCCCTGAGTTTTTCCAAAAAACGAGCATTTTTCGCAGTTTCATATCCATTAGAAAATTTTATTCTAACCCATTATTTAAAAATCGTTTTTCAAGGAGTATTTATAAAAATTTATGGCATCAAAAGACGTTAATACGAAAAAGATCGCGCCGAAAATATGGCGCGACGGCGAATTTATTGATTGGAATGACGCGAGAGTTCACGTTATGTCGCACGTCGTCAATTACGGCACGAGCGTTTTCGAAGGCATTCGTTGTTACCAAACCGAGAAAGGTTCGGCGATTTTCCGTCTGACCGAACATATGCAGAGGCTTTGTAATTCCGCCAAAGTTTACCGGATGGAAACCGAATTCGGACGCGAAGATTTTTGCAGCGCGGCGGTCGAACTCGTCCGCGACAGCGGTTTGGAAGAATGCTACATTCGCCCGCTCATCTTTCGCGGTCTCAACGAAGACAATCCGGCGTTCGGCGTAAATCCGTTCCCGAATCCGGTCAGATGCGTCATCGGCGCGTGGGAATGGGGCAAATATTTGGGCGAAGAAGCATTGGAAAACGGCATTGACGTTTGCGTTTCGAGCTGGACGCGCATCACTTCGAATTCGCTTCCGGCAGTAGCTAAAGCGGGCGCAAATTATATGAACTCGCAGCTTATCAAAATGGAAGCACTCCTTAGCGGTTACAGCGAAGGCATTGCGCTCGATGATCGCGGAATGGTTTCCGAAGGTTCGGGCGAAAATCTGTTCGTCGTCAACGACGGCAAGCTCATCACGCCGCCGCTCGGCGCATCTATTCTGCCCGGAATCACGCGCGATTCGGTTATCAAAATCGCGCAGGAACTCGGCATCGAAGTCATCGAAACGACGATTCAGCGCGCCGCTTTATATCTTGCGGACGAACTGTTTTTCACCGGCACGGCGGCGGAAATTACGCCGATTCGCTCGGTTGACAAGATCACCATCGGCGCGGGCAAACGCGGAGAAATAACGGCAAAATTACAGGAAGAATTTTTTAAAGTAATTCGCGCCGAACGTCCCGCACCGAAAAATGCCGAATGGTTGACATTCGTTGACGAAAAGAAAACGGCTAACGCTTAGTTAGAGATGCGGAAAAAAGAAATACAAGGAGACGGGGAGAAAATTATATAGAATCTCTTCTTCTCCTTTTCTCTTTCTCCTCTGTTCTCCCTTTCTATGAAAAAATTTATTTTAGAAATTACGGTCTTTGTCTGCGGTGCGCTCGTGATGATTTACGAGATCGTCGGTTCGCGTCTGCTCGCGCCGTATATCGGGACTTCGACTTACGTCTGGACGAGTTTGATCGGCGTGATTTTGGCGGCGTTGAGTCTCGGTTATTGGCTCGGCGGAAAAACGGCGGATAAAAAACCTGATCTAAAGATTCTCGCGTCAATTATTTTTCTCGCCGGCGGCGCGGTCGGCGTGACGATGTTTTTTAAAGATTCGATTCTGTCATTTATCGGAATAAGTCCGCTGATGCTGGAAATAAAATCTCTGCTCGCCGCGCTTTTACTTTTCGCTCCGGCAAGCATTCTGCTCGGATTTGTCACGCCTTACGCCGTCAAACTGAAAATGTCCGACATCGCCGACGCGGGAAAAACCGTCGGCAGACTTTACGCGCTCTCGACCGTCGGCAGCATTTTCGGAACTTTTCTCGCCGGATTTTTTCTGATTCCGTTCGTCGGCGCGACGCGCGCACTTTACATTATCGCCGCGAGTTTGATTTTTCCTCTCGATCTTGCTCGTGCCGTTCGTTTTTTCGCGCACGAATTTAACGCTTTTAGTTTTATTCGTTTTCGGCATTTCATTTAATGAATTCAAAAGTTACTATCTCGCTTCGACGCAGGATTTTCACGAATTCGATACGGAATATAACAGCGTTCGAATTTTCACGACGACCGACGGGCAAAGCGGAAGAAAAATTCGCAATTTATCAATTGATCCGAATTTTACGCAGTCGAGAATGTATCTCGATTCGGACGAAATGGTTTCCGAATATGCGAAATATTATCACCTGATAAAACATTTCAAACCCGATTTTCAAAAAACTTTAATGATCGGCGGCGCGGGATATTCGTTTCCGAAAGAATATCTGAAAACTTATCAGAACGCAGAAATGACGGTCGTTGAAATTGATCCGCAGATGACGGAATCTGCCAAAAAATATTTTCGTCTCGAAGAAAATCCGCGCTTAAAAATAGTTCACGAAGACGGCAGAATTTTTCTCAATAACGCCGAAACCGAAAGATACGACGCGGTTTTAATGGACGCGTTCGGTTCGCTTTTTTCAGTTCCCTTTCAACTGACAACGGTTGAAGCTGTCGAACAAATCAGCCGCGTTCTAAAAGATGACGGCATAATAATCTTCAACGTCGGCGGTGCGATTGAAGGCGATGCGAGCCGTTTTCTGCAAGCCGAATACGCGACTTATAAAAAAATTTTCCCGCAGGTTTTTATCTTTAAAATAAATGCGGAAAAGGAAAATTCTCAAGTTCAAAATCTAATCATCGTCGCTTCCAAAAATAAAATTCCGACATCTTTTGAATCCCGCGACGCAGAAATCTCACGCCTTTTTTTACATCTCTACACAAAAGAATTTCTTCTCACGCAACCGATTCTCACCGACGAACTCGCGCCTGTCGAATACTACAATTCCTTCGCCCAAAACCAACGCTAAAATCACGAAATAATTATTTTCTACAAAATATATGTAAGATTTCGGGACTTTTTTTCATTAGTAATTGAATAGGAATTCAGTATTCGGGACGAAAACAATCCGCGTATTTCAAATTCGAGGTTAATGTTTTGCAGATGTTCTGTGTCCCGAAAAAGGAGAAATTTTTCAATGGAACATAAATACGAAACAGATATTTTCCCCGTTATCAAAGCCAAATGGTTCACAAGATCAACCGGCAAACGAACCGTTCGCGTCATCGTTATTCACACGATGGAAGCCCCGAAACTGCCGGACACGGCGGAAAATGTGGCGAAGTATTTTCAAAATTTGCCGGCTACGAAAAAAGCCTCGGCGCATCTTT
>CBDCJY010000007.1:0-654888 GCA_965217985.1 Pyrinomonadaceae bacterium | reverse complement strand
GATCGAGTATTCGGCGATTTTTTGAAAAAGTTTTGAACTTACGGAATACGGCGCGTGCGGCGAAAGACCGATTTTGACGAGTTCGGTTTCAGTATTTTTCAATTCTAAAAATTTCGTTTTTAGATTTTCAAAATCTTCGGCGGCGGTTTTGTCATCCGGCGAAAACTCGGTTTCCTGAAAAACGATGCCGCGCAGACCGTTTTTTTCCAGAGCTTCAAATCCGGCAATTCCCATTCGTCCGATGTCGCCGAAACACGTTACTCCGGCGCGTGCGCCTTCGAGTGCGCCGAAGATTGCGGCGTTTTTGACGTCCGTTTCGGTCAGATGTTCGGCGCGTCCCTTGGTGAGTTTCATCAGCCACGCAAGAAAATCGTCTTCGACATTATCCAGAAAACCGCGCATCGCCGTGATTTCGAGATGCGAATGCGCGTTGACAAATCCGGGCAGAATCGCCGCATCGCCGAAATTTTCGATTTTCGATTCGGGAAATTTTCGGCGGATTTCTTCGATTGTGCCGGCGGCGATAATTTTATCGTTTTCAAATGCGACTGCGCCGTTTTCTATCGGTTCGGCGCAGATCGGCAAGACGTATCGGGCGGAAATTATTTTCATCAATTAAAATTTTGCAATCGAAAAACTAAAGTGTAAAGCGTAATTTGTTTATTTCGGCGCGGGCGAACTTATTTATTCTGAAGTTTCTTCTGCTCATCGTCGTATCTCGTAATGATCGAAGAAACGTAGGCTTTTGTCGAAGGAATATTGATTCTGGAAATAAATTCTTCGCGTGTGAGCTTCGATGCGTCCGTGTCTTTCGTCCATTCTGTGACGCGGCTTGCTCCGGCGTTGTAAGCGGCAAGCATCATCGATCTTTCAGCGGGAAATCCGCGATAATTCGTCCGAAGTTTTTCAAGATACCAACAGCCGATTTGAATATTGGTTTCGGGATCTATCAAAAGATTAACGACATCATTTTCGGCTTGAGTTTTGAGATTTCTCAGACCGGTTTCCGCCGCCCATTCGCCTGCAACGGTCGGCGTTATCTGCATCAGACCGACTTCTTTGGCATCGCCGATCTTCCAGGCGCGAAAATATGTCTCTTCATAAATCACGCTCCAGACGAGTTTTTCGTCGAGACGATAAACGCCTGCGTGACGTGCGATGAGTTCGTCATAACGATGAATCCAATACTGATTAAAAAAATAAAGTCCGGCGGCACAAGTCAGTGCCGCAAAGATCAGACCGATGATGATAATTCGACGCATTTGAAATCAGGGGTTTTCAGAAAATTCTCAACAAGACGATTAGTTTACACGCTTAAATTTTTTCCAGAAATCTACCGTTCTGAACTTTCTGTCAACGCCTTCATAAGCTGCGCGTTTCGATTGTTTGATAATATGACCTTGCAGCCAGACATCCGCTTTGATAAACGCGCCCGCTCGCAGTTTTGTTCCCGACAGATCGCTTTGATTGACCATAATTTCCAGATTAAATTCGCCCAGATCAAGATACATCCAATAGAGATCGTTTCCCGAAAACGAATTTCGAACCGTGTCGAAAGCGATAATCCGACCGCATAAACTCCAATCACGTTCGTTGGCAATGACGTTCAGAGTTATTTCATCATAAGATTGCCAAAACGGAATCTGTTCGGCTCTGAAAACTTTGGCGCGATAAGCGAGACCGCACAGACCGACCTGTAAAACTTTTTCCTGAAACATCTCCGCGCCGATTTCCGTCAGATTTTGAAGCTCGAATAAAATTTCCGCATCCGTATTTTCGATAAATCCGTGAATTACGGCTTCGCCCTGTTCGGCTGATTCGGACAACAGCCACGGATTTATTTTCTGCGCGTAACGTGCGCGAAAAGCCGGACGACAATCGTTTCTCAAAATCTCGCCCGTCGTTGATTCGTATAAAACCGACCAAACTTCGAGTCCCGCGCCGAGTTTCCAGCAGCGACCGTGGAGTTTGCCGCTTTTTCTCAAAAGTATAGAAGATTCGCCGTTTTTATCGGCGTTGGCGGCAATATCACTGAATGTATTTTCGTTTGAAATTTTCAAACCGATGGCATTAAAAGCAATTTCCATATAATTATTTCAGCGAAGATTTTCCGTTTGTCCGCGCGACGTTTTTTTCACCGTCTGCGCTGTTTAAATCATAGATTTTTTTTGTTCCGTTCGTATTTCCCGATCTGATCGTTTCGGCAAACAGATCAACATCGTAATCGGCTTCCCGCGACATCTCTTCGCGGATTTCCAGAAGAACTTCCATAAATTTTGAACGGCGATACATCTGTTTTAAATGGTAAATCTTAAAAGTCGGTTGGTCAATGTGCGGTTAAATCGTATGAACGAGAAATTCGGGCGTAATGATGACGGGCGAGAAAAATCCGGCAGCCGTATTGAACATTTTCAAACGCGCCTGTTTGCGGACATTTGCCAAATGTCCGAAGTTCCACGTTACGATATAGTCAATCTTGTGATACGCGGCGAAAGCAACGTGCATCGCGTCGGCGATAAATTTGCGGTGAAAAATCCCGCGCGAAATATAGCCTTCGGCGAGAATCGTCACTTCTTCGGCAAGTTCGAGATTCTCGATAGGTTTTATCAAATCCAAATAACTTTTGCGATATGGTTCGGAAATACGTTCGAGTTCGCGGCGCACGAGCAGAGACGTGACGACACGATATTCCGCTAATTCGCGTTCCCACCAACGAATCGTCAGATCGCGGCGAAACGCATCGCCGTTATCGAGATACGCGCCGACAACCGATGTTTCCAGATAAATACTTAGTTTCATAATAAAAAAAATCTTCGGTTTTTTATATTGTGCCAATTTTGGCGCGAATTTCATAACGCGAAATCCGTATAAAAATCGAAGATTTTGATTTTCAGTTATAACATTTTATTTTCCGATAATCGGAATAAACATTACTCTCGAATTTTGAAAATCGAATGTCACGCTGTAATTTTTCAAAAAATTTCCGCCTAAAATTCCGGCTTGTTCAAAACCCGAAGCCTCGTTAATGACATCCAGATCGAGCGCGATGGCTTTAATCTGTTCGCGCGTATGTGTGCCGAAAGTTACGCGCGGCAAAAGATACGCCGAAACATCTTCGGTAACGCCCGCCGCTCCGATGACGCGCATTTTTTCTTCCCGCACAAAGCCGCGAATTTCGTCCAAACCGGCGACATCAACGGATATGACCGAAATGCTTGCGCCCGTATCAACGATAAAATTGAACGAATTTTTCACGCCTTCCAACTGCACTTCGCCGCTTAAAAAACCGCTCGAAGTCAAACGAAGCGGCAATGTCAGTTTTTCATTCTCCGTTTTCTGATTTTGAAGCGAATCTTTTCGAGTCAAAGCAAAAGTCAAATTTCCATAATCAATCGTCGTTAAAAATTTTGAAATCAGAGACAATCCGATATATCCGTCAATACTTTCGTTACTGTCGTGAAATTTACGAATGTAAACCGGAACATTCGAGATACGGGCATCACCGATTTCGACTTTCTTTAAAAAGCCGTAAACGATTTGAAATTTGCCGTCGCCGCCGATGGCGCGTGCCAAACCGCCTTTGGCGATTGATTTTATTTTTAATCTCTGCGCCGTTTCCTGCGATATAACCGAAATTCCCGATCCCGTGTCTAAAACGAATCTTAAAGGTTTTTCCTTACCATTTATTTTCAACTCGATAATCGGGCGGTCATTTATCAAAGTTATGGGAACTAATGTTTTTTCCAAGCCGGTGACGTTATAGAGCGATTCTCTGTTTCCCAAAAAATGCAAAAATCGGATAAGTCCTTTGATTCGGTCACGTCTTTCGGCATCGGCACGCGGAGAGATTTCCAAAAATCTCTCGTAGGCGGCGGCGGATTCTTTATATTTTTCGGCGCGCGCTGCAACTTGGGCGTAAGCAAAAACGAAATCAGGCTCTTTCTGATCGTAATAAACCGCTTCGCGCAAATTTTCAAGTCCGGTAAAAATTCGATTTTCATAAAAATCGAGCATCCCGATTCCAGCCCACGCGAGAGCTTCTTTTTTGTTTAATTTGAGCGAATTGACCAGTAAAATCTTGGCTTCGGGAAAGTTTCCCGCGTTCAAATACGCCGCGCCCAAGATGGCAAAAGCATACGAGTTTTGCGGGTCTGTTTTGGCAACCTCGTAAGCAATATCATAAGCCGGACGAAGTTGTTTTTGTTTGAGAAGAATATAAGCCAGATCGAGTTTGGCGTTTTTATCTTGCGGATATGTGGCGACGGCGCGGCGCAGAATTTTCTCGGCTTCTGGAAACTCACCTTTACGCGATAATTTTTCCGCCTGTTTGAGCATTTCTCTGATGTTCTGAATATCGCTCTGCTGAACATCCTCGGCGGCAAAAACACTCGCCGACAAAACGAGCAGCGAAAAAATAATCGCGATCAGACGCTTTTTACGGAATGAAACTTGAAACAACTCCGACAAATACTTAATAGATTGCATAACGTAAAAGCCTCCTTTCCGATTTAATTTTTGTTTTGTTAATTGGACATTTGCTCGATTAATTGAAATTTCAGAAAAATATGTTTAAAACTTCTGACGGCAGGAAAACCCGAAAATTCGGAAAAAATTTTCAAGTTCGAAAGCCTGAATTTTACTTTAGTATTTCGCCCGTTTTGAGCGACCAAATGACTAAATCCAGTTCGTCAAAATCAATTCCCGTCCGCACGGCTAATTCTTTTAAACTGTTTTCAATCGTTAGATACTTCAACCGCGTATTTGGTGGCTTCGGGTCGGAAATTATTTTCAGTTCCGCCAAACTTCGCAAAATATGTTTGTCCAAGATCGCGTAACCTTTCAAACCGATGTTTCGCAGATAATGGCTCGCTTCTTTATAACCCAGACCTTTGATGCGTTTTTCCTTAACGAGCCAATCGCGTCTTTCCAGATCGTCGTCGAAACTTTCCAGTTTTTTACGCAATTCGAGATTGCAGTGTTCCTGCAAAAATTCGCGCGACGCGACGATATAACCGGAACGCGCTCGCGGATAACGATGTCTGCCGACGAGCGCGTTCATCAGTTCGTCGTGCGTTCCGTCGAGCAAAAGCGGGCGCACCGCTTCAATCGAACGAAGTCCCATTTTTGCCGAACAGCCGCCGGTAAAGAAACAAAAAACCATTTCTTCCCAGAGCCGTTCGTCCGTTCCGTTTTTCCAAACATCTTCAAATTCGGCGATGCGCGCGCGAATGTCATCGCGTCTCTCGCCGTAAGCAGTTTTTATTATTTCAATCGTTAAAGGCAGTTGTTCTTTTTTCACAAAGTTTCGGTAGTTGTTTGATTTTATGCAATTTCAAGGCGATTTGCAATAAATTTATTTTATCGGCGCATCATTAATTGTTTTCTTCATTTTCCGTTCGCGTCCTGATTTGACTAAACGCGATCAAAAACACAAAATATAGTGCTATTCTTTCCCCGTAATACAAGAAAATGTTTAAACTTCAGCGTCTCGAATTAACAGGCTTCAAGTCTTTCGCCGATTACACGGAAATCGTTTTTACCGACAACGGAATCACGGCAGTCGTCGGTCCGAACGGCTGCGGAAAATCCAACGTAAGTGATGCGTTCAGTTGGGTTTTGGGCGAACAGCGCGCTAAATCTCTGCGCGGCGAGGAAATGAAAGACGTTATTTTTCAAGGTTCGGGAAAACGCAGCGCGAGCGGAATGGCGGAAGTTATTCTGCATCTCGTGCGCGATGAAAGCGAGTTCGATACGGAAGAATCCGAACTCGACGACATTGACGAAAGTTTGAGCGCGATTGACCGACACGCCGTCGAAATCGAAGAAGTAAATCAAAATGAAGATGAAAATGAAGAAGTAAAAAGTGAGAACTTTGAAGCCGGCACGAACGGCAACGGTTTTCATTCGGAAAATATCGAAATCGAAACGGCGCAGTCGGCGCAGGTCGGTTCGGTTCAGACGATTCAGGTTAAAAAAGCGAAACGTCATTGGCGACCGCGTTCGGTTGCGCTCGAATTTATGCCGGGCGAAGCCGTTTCGGTCGGTCGCCGTCTGTATCTTTCGGGCGAGAGCGAATATATTTTGAACGGCAAATCCTGCCGTCTGCGCGACATCCAGGATTTGTTCGCCGGCACGGGACTTTCGGGCGGACATTACGCGATCATCGAACAAGGTCGCATCGGTCAGATTTTGTCGGCGAAACCTGCCGACCGGCGCGGTTTGATCGAAGAAGCCGCCGGAATTTCCAAGTTTCGCACACGCCAACGCGCCGCCGAATCGCGTCTCGAATCGGCGAAATCAAATCTTAGCCGTATCGCGGACATCGTTTCCGAAATCGAAAAACGCGCTAATTCCCTGCGCCGTCAAGCGGCAAAAACGCGCCGTTACAAAATTATGCGCGAAGAATTGCGCGTGCTTTTAAAAAATGTCTATGCGGCGGAAGGTCAGCATCTTTCAAACGCGCTTGAAGAAATCGAAACGAATCTCGAACAAGCGCAAAAACTCGAAAAGAAACTTTTCGCCGAAGTTTCCGAAAAAGAAGACGAATTTCGCCGGGCGACGGCAAAGGCGCGTGAACTCGAAGAAAATCTGTCGGATATTCGCGCACGTCACGCCGAAAATCTTTTGGAACGCGACCGTGCTTCGCGTGAACATCGTTATCAGGAAGAGCAAATCCAAAACATTAAACAGCGTTCGGCGGTTTTGCAGGGCGAGATCGAAGCGACCGATCAGCGCGTCGGATTAATAAAAAGCGAGATCGAACGGCTTTCAAAAGAAGAAAAATCCGAACGCGATGCTGCCGGAAAAGCCGGACTCGAACTAAACGAAGTCGAGAAAAAATATCAGGCAAAACTCGCCGAAGTTAAGGGAAACGAAAAAGAACTCGAAACCGTGCGCGGCGAACTTTTACGGCACACGGCGGCGGTCGAGCGTTTTGCGGAAATCGAACGCCAACTCGAAAACAATGCCGAACGTCTGCACGAACGCGCCGAAGGCTTGAAACGCGAAGGCATCCGCGCCGAAGAAACATATAGAGAACATCAAAAAGAAGCCGGAGATTTGCAGGAAAATTTGATTTCCGAACGCAAAAAAACCGAAAAACTTTACGGCGAAAAACAATTGATTTCAGGATCAATCACCGAAGCGCGAGCTGATTTGAAATCAGCCGAAACTGCTTTGAGATTTGTCCGCGAAAATTTTTCGGGCAAAAAACATCGCCTTGAAACATTGCGCGAACTGGACGAAAAACGCGCTGTTTACGCGCCGTCGGTGCAGAAACTTTTCGCCGCACAAAACAAAATCGGCGTAAAATTTAACGGAACTCTGGCGGATCATCTGAACGTCGAAGAAAAAGCCGAAAAAGCGGTCGAAAATATTTTGGGAAATTACCTGCAAGCCGTTATCGCCGAAACGGAAACAGACGCGCTCAAAACAATCGAATTTGTAAATCAGAATAAATTCGGTCGCGTAGCGATTTTGGTTTTTAACGCAAAGACGCAAAGTGAGAAAGACGCAAAGGTAAATAAAAAAGTCGAGGAAAATATTTTGGAGCTGATCGGCGTTTCGAGCGATCTGGCAAAAACTCTTTCGGAAATTTTTCCGCGTGAAATGTCGGCGGAATTTCTAGATAATTTCGATAGTCTGAAATCTAAACCGGACGAAAACTTTGTTAATTCGGAAGGCGATTTAAATTTCGGCGGCAAACTTTTTGTCGGCGGAAAAGCGCAGACGAACGAGAAAAATTCGTCGCTTTTAGCTTTCAAACGTGAACTGCGCGAACTCGGTGCGGCGACTCAAAAACTTTCAAAGGAAATCGAAAAAAATGAGAATGAAACTGAAAAAGCGCGAAAGATTTTAGCAGAAAAAGAAGAGAAATCGGTTAATCTGCAATCGCTGATCGTCAAAGCCGAACGCGATCTGCACGCGCAGGAAGTTCAGGCGAAATCGCTCGCGCAGGAGATCGAACGCGCCCAGCGGCACAGCAAAGTCGTCGCCGAAGAAAATGTCCAGATCGAAAAGGAAATAAAGGAAATTATTTCCAAAAAAGACGTAGCGCGGACTAATGCCAAAAATGCGGAAACGGCTCGCAAAACGGCGGACGAAAAAATGGCGCAAATTAATACAAAACTTGCGGAAGCTCGCCGCAGTCTCGAAGCTGAAAACATTGTTCTCAACGAAAAACGAACTCTTGCCGCAACCAGCGAAGAACGCCGCCGTTCAGCCGCAGGTTCGCTGCGCCGAATCGAAAATGAAAAAGCCGAACTCGATTCGCGGCTGACGCGCTTTGATATGGAAACGCTCGAAAACGACGGCAAATTAAAATCTCTCGGCGAACTTTCCGCCGCATTAAAAACGAAAATCGCATCGGCTCAAGACGAACAAATGCGCGAGCAGAACGAACTCGGCGAAGCGACAAATGCTTTAAGATCGGCGCGTGAACAATCCGACAAGAAATCGAACGAACTTGCCGATCTAAACAAACGCACCGCCGAAGCGCGAAACGAACGCGCCGCGCTCGAAATTCGCCAGACGGAAACAATTACGCGGCTGCAAAACCTGAACGAAAACTGCTCACGCGATCTGAATTTGTCGTTTATCGAACTCGTCGAAAATCTGGCAATCGAAGAAGATTTCGATCTGTCCGGTTCGCTCGCCGAAGCGCAGGATTTACGCGAAAAGCTCGAAAATTTCGGTGCGATCAATATGCTCGCGCTCGAAGAATTAACCGAAGTCGAAGAAAGATTTGATTTTTTAACGACTCAAAAACAGGATATTATTGACGGCATTTTTGCGGCGGAAGCCGCGTTAAAGGAAATCAAACGCCGTTCGCGCGAAAAATTTCGTGAAGCGTTTCAGGCGATCAACACCAATTTCATTCAATTTTTTCAGGAACTTTTCGGCGGCGGTCGCGGCGAGATGACTTTGCTCGAAGCCGACGATGTTCTCGAAGCCGGAATCGAAATCGTCGCGCAACCGCCCGGCAAACGTCTGCAAAATCTGCTGCTGCTTTCCGGCGGCGAAAAAGCGATGACGGCGATTGCGCTCGTTCTCGCAATTTTCAAATATCGTCCCGCGCCTTTCTGTTTACTCGACGAAGTTGACGCGCCGCTCGATGAGGCGAATGTCGGAAGATTCGTCAATAAAGTCGCCGATATGAGTGAACGCACGCAGTTTATCGTCATCACGCACAACAAACGGACGATGGAAACAGCCCGTGCGCTCTACGGCGTAACGATGCAGGAAGCCGGAGTTTCAAAAGTCGTTTCCGTAAAATTCGAGTAATAATTTTTGTTTCTACAAACTTCGCGTAGAAAAAATACATCTGTTAAGTTATATTTTCCGTTTGCCGAAAGTTTTTCGGCAAAAATTTTAGAGACGACGATTACAAAAATTTAACGATGCCGGATAGAAAAATTTTCAACTTTATATTTTTATTTGTATTGCTCGGATCGGTCTTTGCAGTTTCGGCGCAAACGAAACGCAATAAGCGAACAAAGCCCGTTTCAAATCCTGCCATTCAGAGTGAAAAACCGCAAGAACCGAATCCCGAACCGACTCCGACTCCGGTCAACACACTAAAGAAAAATTCGCGCCCGACGACGGAAAATTCGAGCGGCGAAATAAAAAAAGACGACACGAAAAAACCGCCTGCTTTTGTCTATGAATTTTCCCAACCGCAATTTGTCATTTCACACATTCGCATCGAACACGACGAAAACGGCAAAGGAAATATCACGTTTCTGAAAAAAGATTTTGACGAAGAATTTACCGATCCGGTTCAGCTTTCGGATGTAACGATGAGAAGTCTGGAAACTCATTTCGACGCGCTGAATTTCCTCGAATCAACGGAAGATTACCAATACGAAAAAGATTTCCCGCATCTCGGCAATATAAAAATTACGATGCGCTCGAAAGAAGGAAAAGAACGCACCGCCGCGTTTAATTGGACGACCAATGCAGAGGCGAAAGCCGTCGCCGACGAGTATCGCAAACTCGCCAATCAATATATCTGGATATTCGATATTACGGTCGCACGTCAAAATCAGCCGCTCGAAACGCCGCGCATTATGAAAGCATTGGACGGCTATATGAGACGCAGCGAGATTTCCGATCCGCCGCAGATGATTCCGTTTCTGCGTGATTTGAGTGATGACGAACGCGTTCCCTTAATCACGCGTAATGATGCCGCCAGACTTGTCAAACAAATCGAGAAAAAAAGTAAGGATAAATGACCTGAAACCGGAGCAAAATTTTGACGGCTCTGTTTCAATTGAAATATTGATTAACCGTAAAAACGTCGTGTCAGACGATTTCGGTTTTTTCAATTTCAGATTCAGTTTGAAAATTGATTTTTCCGCTCGAAGAAATTGCCGCGTCCTTTTTTTGAATCGAATGAACGCGCCAATCTTCACGTTGTTCGGGAAAGTCCGAGCGAAAATGTCCGCCGCGCGATTCTTCACGCCAGAGCGCGGCTTTCGTCACTAAAATCGCCAGCGTTACGAAGTTATGCGAGGCAGTCGAAAGATTGGATCTTTCAATCTGTTCAAACTCGCGTAAAGCACGTTTCAATGATTTCACCTCGCGCAAAATGCCGACTTTTTCCCACATTACGCGCTTGACACGCTTTTTTACCGAAGTCGAAATTTCAAAATGACGGTCGCCGGCTTTCGGAATTTCGTTTCCAAAGTTCAATTTCAATTTTTCGATTTTGGAGTTTCGATTATCCGCAATGGCGGCTTCGCCTGCTCTTGCGCCGAAAACCAAGCCTTCGAGTAAAGAATTGGATGCCAGCCGATTTGCGCCGTGAACGCCCGTGCAGGTAACTTCGCCCGCCGCGTAAAGTCCCGGAACGGTCGAACGCCCGTGAAGATCAGTCCGCACGCCGCCCATACAATAATGTGACGCGGGCGAAACAGGCAACAAATCTTTGGCAATATTTAAATTGTAAAAATTACAGGTTTCGTAAATTTTCGGAAATCGGTCGCGCAGAAAATCTTCTGAAAGCGCAGTCATATCGAGAAATACATTGCGCGTTCCGGTTTTTCGCATTTCGGCAACGATGGAACGCGAAACGATGTCGCGCGGCGCGAGTTCCAATCGTTCGTCGTAGTTTCCCATAAATCTCTCGCCGAATTTGTTTCGCAAGATTCCGCCTTCGCCGCGCATCGCCTCGGAAAGTAAAAATCTCGGTGCTTTTTCGATACTCAGAGCGGTCGGATGAAACTGCACGAATTCCATATCAGCCATTTCCGCGCCTGCGAAAAATGCCATCGCCATTCCGTCGCCCGTCGCGACCGGCGGATTTGTCGTGTGTTGATAAAGTTGTCCCGCGCCGCCCGTGCAGAGAATTACGGCTTTGGCGTAAATATCGCGCGGCGCACACAGAATCGGATCGAGAAAACGAACGCCGACACATCTGCCGCCGGCGACCAGCAAACTTTCCGTGTTGGCAAACGGCATCAAAACGATTGTTTTTTCCTGACGGGCGCGGGCGATCAAAGCGCGAACGATTTCTTTTCCCGTCGAATCGCCGTGAGAGTGCAAAATTCTTCGGCGCGAATGCGCGGCTTCCTGTGTGAAAACCAGTTTTCCGCCTTCTTTATCGAATTCCGTTCCCCATTCGATCAGTTGTTTGATATATTTCGTGCCTTCGGTGACGAGCGTTTCGACCGCTTTTTCGTCGCACAATCCCGCGCCTGCAATCAAAGTATCTTCTTCGTGAAGTTCGGCATTGTCATCATCAGATAAAACGACCGCCACGCCGCCTTGAGCATATTCGGTATTCGACTCACTCGCTTTATCTTTGGTTAAAACGGTAACTCTTGCGCCCGTTCGCGCAAGTTCAATCGAAGCGCGAAGTCCGGCAACGCCGCTGCCAATAACTATAAAATCGGTTTCTAATGCCATTAGGCAAATGTAGCAAATTACACGGAAAAATAAAAAGCCGGATTTTGCTCAAACTATTGACAATCCGATTCGGACATTTTATAAGATGTCGAAACGCAAAGATCGAATAAATTTCGGTTTATATTTATGATGATTAATACGTCTGATTGCTGAAAAATATCATCTGCCGGGAAACTATTTTTTATTTTTGCCGAATGTGCTAAATTTGTTGCAGAAACTTACTCCAAATCAATGTCTGCCGATTCAACAAAAGAGGTTACGGAGTTACTGCAAAAATGGAGTGGCGGCGATGCTGCTGCGCTCGAAGAATTAACGCCTGTAATTTACGCCGAACTGCACCGCATCGCCAAAAGTTATATGCGCCGCGAACGCGAAAATCACACTTTGCAGACATCCGCGCTGGTCAATGAAGCGTATGTTCGCCTGATTGACTGGAAAACCGCCAAATGGGAAAATCGCGCCCATTTTTTCGGTGTTTCGGCGCAATTGATGCGAAGAATTCTGGTTGATTTCGCGCGCAAACGTCCAACAATTGACGAAAAAATTGTCAATCACGTCTCGCTCGAAGAAGCGTTTACGATAACGACCGAAAAAGATGCCGATCTGGTCGCGCTCGATGAAGCGTTGAACGAATTGGCAACTTTTGATGAACGCAAAGCAAAAATCGTCGAACTGAAATTTTTCGGCGGTTTGTCGGTCGAAGAAACGGCGGAAGTTTTAAAGATTTCCGGCGTGACCGTGATGCGCGAATGGCAAAAAGCAAAGGCTTGGCTTTACCGCGAACTGAATAAGGCGTGAAGATTTTCGCCGCCAATGGAAACAAAAACTACAAAAAAAGAATTTGAATAGTTTTTAGTCATAGATTTTTACGCATAGATACAATATGTTTCGTAAATGCAATAAAATTTTCAAAAAGTCTTTTAATTATATGAATTAATCCGTGAAAGTCGGTAACTGAATTATCTTTTTTCTTTTTGTTCGATTATTCGATTTTATTTCGTGAATTTTCGTGTTTTTTCGAGACCTTTTTCCCTAAATTATGAATGCCGAAAGATGGAAACGAATTGACGAACTTTTCGATGCCGTTTTGGAAATCCCCGAAGCGCGGCGCGAAGATTTTTTGTCGTCAAAATGTGACGGCGACGATGATCTGAAAAAGGAAGTTTTGAGTTTGGTCGAAGCGCAGGAAAAAACGATCAAATTTATGGAAATTTCCGCGATGAATTTGATGGGCAAAGAACTCGCCGCCGAAAAGACGGATTTTGCGGACAATTCTCTTTACAACAAAACTCTCGGCAATTACAAAATCGAAAAACCGCTCGGCGCAGGCGGAATGGGCGAAGTTTATCTGGCGCACGATATAAAACTCGACCGCAAAGTCGCGCTGAAAATTTTGCCGAAAGAATTTGTTTCCAGCGAGGAAAGAGTCAGGCGTTTCGAGATCGAAGCGCGCGCCGTTTCCGCGCTTAATCATCCGTATATTGTCACGGTTTACGATGTCGGAAAGATCGAAGACATCAATTATATCGCCACGGAATACGTCGAGGGAAAAACCGTCCGCGAATTAATCGGTAATAACCCGAGCATCAAAGAAACGCTTTCGATAATTTTACAGACGGCGGAAGCCTTAGCCGAAGCGCACAAAGCCGGAATAATTCACCGCGACATCAAACCCGAAAATATAATGGTGCGTCCCGACGGTTATGTCAAAGTTCTCGATTTCGGTCTGGCAAAATTAATCGAACCCGACCTGAATAATCCGGCAATAACCGCACAGACAATGAAAGGCGCGATTATCGGCACGTTAGCTTATATGTCGCCGGAACAGATTAGCGGCGACAAAATCGATCAGCGCACGGATTTATGGAGTTTGAGCGTCGTGCTGTATGAAATGCTGTCCGGAAAAAATCCATTCAAAGGCGAAAATCGGCAGTTGACTTACCAGAATATTTTGTCTGAGGAATCTGCGCCGCTTTCCGAATCGAACGCTCAAATTCCCGCCGAACTCAATCATATTTTAATCAAAGCACTCGAAAAAGAATCTGATCTGCGCTATCAAACCGCGTCCGATCTACGAGCGGATCTAAAAAGGGCGCGGCGCGAACTAGATTCGTCGCCGTCGTGGAACAGCAATTCCAGACAATCAGCCGTCAAATCAAAGATAAAGGCTAAAAGGCAACATCTGAAAATTTACGCCGCTTTATTGATTTTACTGTTAATCGGCGGCGCGGGCGCATTTGTTTACGTCAGGTATTTTTACAACAATAAACCGGACGAATGGAAAAACGCTAAAAATGTTCCGCTGACCGATCAAGCGGGAACGGAGTATTATCCGAGTCTCGCGCCGGACGGAAATTCATTTGTTTTTGCCGGAAAATCGGATAATGGCAGCTACGATATTTTAGAACAGCGCGTCGGCGGTCGAAACGTAAGAAATCTGACACCCGGTTCGCCTGCAGAAGATACTCAGCCGTCTTTTTCGCCCGACGGAAAATATATCGTTTTTCGCTCCGAAAGGAAACCCGAAGGAATTTACATAATGGAATCAACAGGCGAAAATCTGCGCCGTGTGTGTGATTTCGGATACAATCCGGCGTGGTCACCGGACGGTAAAGAAATCGTCGTTTCAATTGATAATTTCGACTTTCCTCTAACGCGCAATACCAACAGTTTGTTTATCGTAAATGTCGCCAACGGCGAGAAAAGACTTCTCATTACGGGTTACGCAACTCAGCCGAACTGGTCGCCGAACGGGAAGAGAATAGCTTTCTGGATGCCGCAACGCGGCGGCAGACTCGATGTCGCAACGGTTTCGGTCAGCGGCGGCGAGCCGGTTTTGATTACGAGTTTCTCCAATACCAACTGGAATCCGGTTTGGTCGCCCGACGGACGTTACCTTTATTTTTCAAGCGACCGCGGCGGCAATATGGCTTTCTGGCGCGTCGCCATTAATCAAGACACCGGCGAAACGCTGGACGAGCCGGAACTCGTCGCCACGCCCGCCAAATTTAATCAGCATTTGTCTTTTTCGCGCGACGGCAAACGAATGATCTATGTTCAAACCGATAATCAATCTAATATCAAAGCCGTCGGCTTCGATGAAAAAACCGGAAGAATTACCGGAGAACCTTACTGGATTACGCGCCGCGATCAAGGCATTGTCCGCCCGGAACTTTCGCCCGACGGAGAAAATTATGTAATGCGGCTTTCACGTCTGACACAGGAAGATATAGTTTTGGTCAGCCGCGACGGAACAAAATGGCGGGATTTGACCAACGATGAATATTTCGACCGCTATCCGCGCTGGTCGCCGGACGGCAAACAGATCGCTTTTTCTTCCGACAGAAGCGGCAAATATGAAATCTGGATGATTGATGCCGACGGCGGCAATCTTCACCAAGTTACTTTCAACACGCCGTCCACGGCTTCGCTTCCCGTCTGGTCGCCCGACGGGAAGAAACTTCTCTATGATATCAATCATAAAACTCAAATTTTGGATTTGACCAAAAGCTGGAGCGAGCAAACTTCGCAGCAGATTCCGAACAGCGAAATATACAAATATTGTATGATTTGGGATTGGTCGCCCGACGGCGAAAAACTTTTCGGTTTGTTTTCTCCGAAACAGGACAAATCTTATCGCGGCGTTTATTATCTTAAAACCGGCACGAGCGAAGCGATGATAGATGCGGCGGCGGCGGCAGTACCGACCTGGTTGGCGGATAACAAGCGCGTAATCTATGCACAAGACAATAAAATCATCGTCTCCGACACGATTAGCGGAGAAGAACGCGAGTTGTTCGCGCTTCCGCAGGACAAAATAGCGAGCGTTGGAATAAATCGTGAAAACAATCTGATTTACTTTACGGTTTCTACTTCGGAATCCGACATTTGGATGCTCGACGCTTCACAAAATTAATTTAATTATTGCCTTTAAAAAAAGGAAAAAAGGAAAGCAAAATACAATTCGCTTTCCTTTTTAGATTTTCGCGTAAGAATTACAGGTTTATTTTTTCTTCGTCGTTTTTTTACCGCTCGCAGATTTCTTACCTGCTGATGTTTTTTTATCGAAATTTTTCGTTACGCCCGGAGTTTTCGTCTGCGCTTGCGGCGCGTTGACGGTTTCGATCTTTTTGCCCGCGTCTTTTTCGTCCGCGTTGACGAGTTTGGTCGTCTCTTCGGTTGTCGGATTAACAGCGAAAAGCAGATCAGCCATATCGTCGGCGTGTTCTTCTTCCTGCGCTAAAATCCCTTCCATCATCACGCGCGTCGTCGGGTCTTTGTCGCCGAAATAATTGACCATTTCGCGGTAAGTCTGGATCGCAATGCGTTCGGCGACGAGATTTTCCTTAATCATATCGGCGAGCGATTCGCCCTCGACATATTCGGCGTGTGCGCGTCCGGCGACGACCGCCGGATTCATTTCCGGTTTGCCGCCGAGTTGTTTGATGCGTTCGGCGATCTTGTCGGCGTGAATTTGCTCTTCTTTGGAATGCTGTAAAAACTCCGCCGCCACGCCTTCTTTATGAATGCCGCTCGCCATAAAATAGTGAAATTTATAACGCAGCACACAGACGATTTCCGTCGCCAGAGCTTCGTTTAAAATCTTACAAGCCTGATCCTGATCGAGCGCGTAATCCGGCGTAACCGCGCCTTCGTTGATTTCCCTGCGCGCACGTTCGCGGATCGTTTTAATATCGGTTAAAAATTGTCCCATAAATTTATTTTCGTTCTCCCTGTGTCCGTTTTATTGTTTTCAATTTTCCAAACATTTGAAAATTAAATTTTCATTTTAATTATAGACTTTATTTTGCAAATGAAAAGCATCTATAAAACATAAATAATCGAAAAATAGACTTTAAAAAAATTGACGGAACTTTTCTTTCCGACATTTGTCTAAATCTTTATGAAAATAATTTTTGTCTTACTTATTTTTGCATCATCAATTTTTGCCCAAACTGAAAAAAATGTCTGCTCCACAAAAGATAGAATAAAGGTCATTGAATATTTCCGGCAGATCGAACAACAGAATGATTTTATAAACGAATGCAATTTGAAAAGCACGGAAAACTTGCCGGATAATTTAAAAACATTGCCGAAAATAATCAGTCATCTTTCACCTTCGGCAATCGGTTTGGTCAAACCTTTTTATCCGAATTTTGCCCGCGAGAATAAATTTTTCGGAACGGTTTTTGTCGAAGTAATTTTTGATGAAAAAGGTTTTGTGATCTCCGCTCAAGCAGTCAAAGGAAACAAAATATTTTACAATTCCGCCGAAAAAGCCGCCTGCGCTTCGATATTTACGCCTGTTCGTTACTGCAAAAAAGCCTTAAAACAACAGCGAATCATTGTTTATAATTTTGTTTTGTAATGCGTTGTTGAAAAAAATATGCTATAAACTTTCTATGATTTCAGCTTCCAAAACAACCGAATCATTTCTCGCCGAACTCGGCATCGCGCCGAAAGAATCCTGTTGTCTCTAATTTCCCTTTCAAAATACGCTTTTAATTTTTCGACTCTTGGAATTTAACTTTGCTAAATCCAATTGTCCGGCGTTTTGTTGTATCATCTATTTTTTCAAACAGGATTTTTTATGCTTAAATTTCATAACACTTTATCAAACGAATTAGAAGAATTTCATCCGCTGAAAGACGGCGAAGTGAAAATGTATATCTGCGGTCCGACGGTTTGGAATTTCGCGCATATCGGTAATTTTCGCACGTTTACGTTCGGCGATATTTTGCGGCGTTATCTGAAATTCAAAGGTTACAAGCTGACGCACGTTATGAATCTGACGGACGTTGACGACCGGATAATTAACGAATCTTTGAAACAAAATATTTCGATTGACGAAATGACCGCGCCGTTTATCGAAGCGTTTTGGCAGGACATTGATTCGCTGAATATCGAGCGACCGGAAATCGCGCCGCGGGCGACCGAACATATCGCGGAAATGATCGAAATCATCTCGACGCTGCTCGAAAACGGTCACGCATACGAATCCGACGGCTCGATCTATTACCGCATTTCGGCGTTTCCCGATTACGGCAAACTTTCGAAAATAAAATTCGAGGGCAACATCGTCGGCGGTTCGGAACGCATTGACACGGACAAATACGAAAAAGAAGATGCGCGCGATTTCGCTTTGTGGAAACTCGTCGGCGAAAAAGACGCGGCGGCGTGGGACGCAGAATTCGGTCGCGGTCGTCCGGGCTGGCACATCGAATGTTCGGCGATGGCGATGAAATATTTGGGCGAAACTTTCGATATTCACGCGGGCGGCATTGACCTGCAATTTCCGCATCACGAAAACGAAATCGCGCAAAGCGAAGGCGCGACCGGAAAACAGTTTGCGAAAACGTGGCTGCACGGCGAATTTTTGAAAATCGAAAACGAAAAAATGTCGAAAAGTTTGGGAAACGATTTTACTCTGCGCGAAATTATCAATCGCGGCGTAAAACCGTTGGCGATTCGTTATCTTTTGTTCAGTGTGCCGTATGACAAACAATTGAATTTCACGTTTGAAAATCTGAAAGGCGCGGAAACGACGATTGAAAGACTGCGCGATTTCAAAAAGCGTTTGCAGAACGCGAAATTAAAAGACGGCGTAAATTTGAATTTGAAAGAAAAAGCGAAAAAATCGCTCGCCGATTTTGAAGAAGCGATGGACGACAACTTAAATACTTCGGTCGCGCTCGCCGTTCTTCATAATTTGGTGCGGGAAATAAATACAGCTTTGGCGCACGAAACCGTCTGCACGGAAGACCGTTCGTTTATTCTGCACACGCTCGACAAATTCGATTCGGTTCTCGGCATTTTCGGCGAAGAAAAAACCGAAATGCTCGACGCGGAAATCGAAAATCTAATTGAAGAACGTCAAGAAGCACGGCGGCAAAGAAACTTTTCGCGTTCGGACGAAATCAGAGATTTGTTAGCCGAAAAAGGAATAATTTTAGAAGATACAAAAGACGGTGTAAGATGGAAACGCAAATAACTTCATCGAATTTATAAAAAAAAGTCTTACCGAACATAAAATTCGGCAAGACTTTTTTTTTATAATTTATTTCGGTTTTAGAAATTATATCTGACACCGAATTGGAGTTGACGAGCCGCCGCGGCGGACGTAAATCCGAGCGGTGAAATTGATGAAATGCCTTTGATTCCGCGAGCATTGATGGGAATGACGTTCGTTGCTCCGGCACATCGCGGATTGGTTGCGAAGTTGGCGACGCAGGATGTTCCGACGACGTTGTTGATGCCGTTGTAATTAACGTGGTTGAAAAGGTTGAACGCTTCAAACGTCAGTTCGAGAAAACGCTGTTCCTTGGCGAAAAATCTTCGCGCCAGACGCATATCGAAACTGTAATACGGTTCGCCTTTGCCGGTGTTTCTGCCCGCAAGTGCCGGACGGTCGTTATACAAACGGCTGTCGCCGTCGGTGTCCGTGCCGATCAGAAGATTAAACGGTCTGCCGCTTCCGGCGGTAAAAATCGGCGCAAACACGAAATCTTTCAAAATCGCATTTTCAAACGGACTTGTCATTACCGCGCTGATTACGGCGCGATGGCGTTGGTCAAATGATGAAAGACCGCGATCCTGCCGGATATTAGACGGATTCTGCGCCAGATAATCGGTGTTAAAATCGGTCGCTTCGTCAATCGTTTTTGAAAGCGTGTAATTGGCGTTGATGCTGTAATTACGCGAAAAGCGTTTGCTGATTTGCAGCGTTCCGGCGTTGTAAAACGAATTGGCGACCGATTGATATTCGGCATCGAGCGCGTAGAGCGGCAGCGGAATCGGCAAAGTCAAAGTTCCCGGAACGCCCGGAAGAGTAATTCCCGGAACATTGAACACGCCGGTTTCAGTCGCCGCCAAAGTCGGCAGTCCGGTATAAGGACTCGTTCCCGTCGTCCTGTATTTACGCACGTCAACCGGACGAACCAGATGTATGCCGCGTGTAAACAAATAACTTGCTTCGGCGGTAAATCCTCTGCCCAAGTCCTGCTGAATCGCCGCGCTGACCTGATATGTTTCGGGATTTTGATAATTTTGCCCGATGCGAATACGCGCTTCGAGCGGTCTGCCCGGAGTCGTAATCAAACCGAACTGCGTTAAATCCGATGCCTGAATCTGTCGTTGTCCGATCACGCCCTGCGCGAGCAATGTCTGGTAAATTCGCGCCGCGCCGAATGATCCGGGCAAATTGATCGCCGAAACGACGATGTTGATGTTATAAGGTTCTGTGCCGGAAGCGAGCGTGTTCGTGACGTTCGTGATCTGATTATCAATCTGTCCGGTGAAAATTCCCGCGCCGGCGCGAAGAACCGTTTTTGCGTTATTAAAAACGTCCCACGAAATGCCGACACGCGGCTGGAAATTGTTTTTATCGGTCGGAACGGGATCGGCTTCGTTTTGAATAAAATAACGCAGACCGTAATTCAAGGTAATATTCGGTCGAACTTTCCATGTGTCCTGAGCGAAGAGTGAAAATTTCTGACCGTTGCTGGCAAATCCCGGAAGTCCGAAACCCTGCTGATAAACTTGCGGCAGATTGGCGTTAAAAGCCTGCAACGAATTGATCGTCGTATTTTGCGCGGTATTAATTAAAAGTCCGGCGAGTTGCGGCGAAATCACACCGGTTGCGGCATCGGTCTGAATCTGGACAAATACCGGATTTTCATTCGCCGTCGTTCTGATGTCGGGATCGGGGAAAAATACGCCGAACGGCAGTGAACCGAAACGGAATGTTCCGGGCAGATAAGTTTCCGAGTTTGTCGAAACGCGGCTGAATTGAAATACGCCGCCGAATTTTATCGTATGCGAGCCGCGCACCATCGAAACCGTATCGGCGAGATCGAATTGCCTGGTGATGCTGTCGGACGGAAGAAAAATGTCGCGTCCGAAATTACCGTAACCGAGAATATTTATTTCCGGTCCGATCGGATCGTTCGGCGTAACCGTCAGACGATAATATGAAAGCTGGGCGCGAAGTTCGTTGATGCTCGTGCTGTTAAATGTATGATTTTCCGAGAGCAGAATGCCGCCGCTCGGACTGTCAATGGCGCGTCCGCGCGAAACGGCATTTAACGCGCCGGTCGCCTGATTTTCGTTGTTTTCTTTCGCGTAATTTAATCTGACAAAAGCCGTGTCCGAATCGCCGAACGTATGGTCAATTCTTCCCGAAATCAACGCGCTCTTATCTTTCGCCGGAAATTGTCCGCTGGTCGAAGCGTATAGATTTAAAGTTCGTGCGTTCGGCGTTGTCAGAATCGAGCGCAAACCGGCGGCGGTCGCGGCAAATTGCGGTTTCGACGCGAGATAATTTAAAAACTGATTTTGGCTGCTCGCCGCCGTGTCGGAAGCAAGTGTAAATGTTCCGTTGCCCAAAGAGTCGTTCAAAGTTACGAATGAAGTCAGATTTTGATTCAAACCTTCGGCTGAAGCAAAGAAAAATGTTCTGTTTTTAACAATCGGACCGCCGATAGAACCGCCGAATTGCTGACGATTATACGGCGATTTGCCGTTCGGGTTAAAGTCGAACGCATTTCGCGCGTCAAATCTTTTATCGCGGAAATAACCGAACGCGCTGCCGTGAAATTTGTTGCTTCCGGTTTTAGACACGATGTTGACCACACCGCCCGACGCGCCGCCGAATTCGGCATTGTAACTGTTGCGGTCAACCTGAAATTCCTGCACACCTTCCTGACTGACGACGTTTCTCGCGCCGCCGGCTGCCGTGTCGGCAGTCGAACCGTCAACATTGATCGAGTTGCCGCGACCGTTGTTGCCGCCGAAACTCAAACCCGACTGCGGAGTTTGCGCGACGCGAAAATCGGTCGAATCATTAACATTGTCGGCATCGGAAACGCCCGGAGTCAAAAGCGCAAAGTCTAAAAAATTGCGGCGGTTGATCGGCAGATTGTTCAATTGCCGCGCGCTGATGACGGTTGACTGCTGCGTTCTTTCCGTATCAACGAGCTGCTGTTCGCCCGCCGTCACGTCAACGACCACGCCGACATCGCCGACCGCCAGATCAACATCGAGAGCCAATTGCTGACCGACTTCGAGTTGGACGTTATTGACCGTTTTCGGTGCGAATCCCGAAGATTCGATTTTGACCGTGTAAGTGCTTGGCGGCAGCGACAAGACGACATAGTTGCCGCCGTCATCGGTTATGACCGAGCGCGTCGTTCCTTTTGAATTATCGGTCGCCGTAACGGTCGCACCGGCGACGACCGCGCCGTTCGGATCGGTCACTCTGCCGCGCAATTCAGCCGTCGCCGTCGCTTGCGCGAAGATCGCCGCCGTGCCTGCCGTCAAAAGCAGACAGGAAATGAAAAACATTAAAAACTTTCTCATAAAAACTAACTCCTTTGCCAAAATTTATATCTTAATTAATTTTAATTATTGCTGATGCAAAATACCTCTCAGAGCCATTTCGCAAACGTCTTCGCACACATCTTCGACCGATATTTTCCCGTTCGGACTAAACCAACGGGCAAGCCAGATAATCATTCCCAAAATCGTAAAAGTTGCGGTTGTCAAATCAATTTTATGTAATTTCCCCTGAGTTTCAAGTTCGATCAAAGTGTTGCGAATAAACTCGAAATACTCGCGCCGACGCTTCAAAACTTCCTGTTTCTGATCGAAATTCAAGGCTTCGACTTCGTGAGAAATAATAATTACCGCGTGATTTCCGCCGGCGGAAAGCCGCGCGTGATTGAAAATAATAAACCGCAGTCTTTCTTCTGCATCGGCGATTTCGCGCGCCGGATCCAAAACTTCTCCTTTTACATCATCCAAACCGAGTTTTGCTATTTGATAAAGCAAATCCTGTTTGCTCTCGACATAATAATAAAGTCCGGCTTTCGTTATATTCAGTGAAACGGCAATGTCATTGAGCGAGGTCGCACTATAACCTTTCGTAAAAAAAATCTGCGCCGCAGAGAGATAAATCTCCTGCGCGCGATCAAGACTTTTTCGTGTCCCGTTTCTCGCCATTTACATTTTTTTTGCACGAAATTTAGACATATTTATCGCTAATTTCCGCGTCTCAATAGATTTTATTGTTTCAACTTTAGGATTATGCTATTTTTTACCTACCGTTCGGTAGAATTTTCTAAATTTAATTAAATCTTTGTTGAATGTCAAGGCATTTTTACCGTAAATTAAAGATATAATTGGTCAAACCAATTTACAAAACCTAGCGTTTCATTTTTCAAAAATACTATTTCAAAAATTAAGTAAATACAATGACTATTTCAGCAGTTAAACCACGCATTCAAAACGCGATTGTAACGAGCGAAGATTACATCAATTCTCTGCGAAACCGTAACTTAAAAGTTTACCTTTTCGGCGAACTCGTCGAAGATATTGTCGAACATCCGATGATTCGCCCGAGCATCAACGCCGTTGCGGAAACTTACGATTTAGCGATGCGCGAACCTGAACTCGCAACCGCGACTTCGCATCTGACAGGCGAAAAGGTCAATCGTTTTCTAAATATTGTAATGGACAGGGACAGCGTTGTTTTGCAGAACAAAATGCAGCGTCGGCTTGGGCAATTAACCGGAACTTGTTTTCAGAGATGCGTCGGAATGGACGCGCTTAATTCTTTGTATTCGACGACGTTCGAGATTGACGAAAAATTCGGCACGTTTTATCACGAACGCCTAAAAGAATTTATCAAAGAAGTTCAGACAAAAAATCTCGTCATCGGCGGCGCGATGACCGATGTGAAGGGCGATAGAAGTAAAACACCGCACGAGCAAGCCGATCCAGATTTGTTTGTCCACATCGTCGAACGCACCGACGAAGGAGTTTATATTTCCGGCGCAAAGGCGCATCAGACGGGTTGTTTAAATTCGCATTGGCTGATCGTGATGCCGACGATGCGCCTGACGAAAAACGACAAAGATTATTCAATCGTCGGCGCGATTCCGGTCGAAGCGGAAGGCATCACATACATCTACGGTCGCCAATCGTGCGACACGCGCTCAATGGAAGGCGGCGAGATTGACACGGGAAATAATATTTACGGCGGACAGGAAGCGATGGTCATTTTCGAGAATGTTTTCATCCCGAATGAGCTGATTTTTATGGACGGCGAAACGGAATTCGCGTCGCTCTTGGTCGAAAGATTCACCTGTTATCATCGTCGTTCGTATGTCTGCAAAAGCGGTCTCGGCGACGTGATGATCGGCGCGGCGGCGCAGATCGCCGAATACAACGGCGTGGAAAAAGTCTCGCACATCAAAGACAAACTCGTCGAAATGACGCATCTCAACGAAACAATTTATGCAACGGGAATTGCGTCGAGCTATCAGTCTAAACCAACCAAAAGCGGCGCATACCTCAACGACGATATGATCGCCAACGTCTGCAAACATCACGTCACAAAAATGCCCTACGAGATAGCTCGGCTCGCGCAGGATTTGGCGGGCGGTTTGGTTGTTACACTGCCGTCGGAAAAAGATTTCCGCAGCGAAGAAGTCGGGCATCTTTTGGAAAAATACCTAAAAGGACGCGCCGATGTTTCGACCGAAAACCGTATGCGAATCCTGCGCCTCATCGAAAATATGACGCTCGGCAGAAACGCCGTCGGCTATCTCACCGAATCAATGCACGGCGCAGGCTCGCCCCAAGCCCAACGCATCCAAATCGCCCGCCAAATGCAGATCGAATTCAAAAAACAACTGGCAAGAGAATTAGCCGGAATTGACGAACGCGACAAAGAAAAATTATCGAGCGAAATTGCCGATTATTTTGGTAAAGTATTTGATACAGAGGTTTAAAATGTACAGAAAAATTTATTTATACGCTTTATTGTTATTTTCTTTAGTTTTTCAAGCCTGCACAACAAAAGCCACAGAAAATAATATTGTTGAAAAAAATAATTCCGGCGAAATTGTTAATAAAAATACTTATTCCGAGACTTCTAGCGGCAATTCCGTTGAACAAAATCAGAAAAATTTGGAAAAATCAGAAAAAGATAAACCAGCGAAAATTGAATATCTAGACATCAGCAATAGTTTAGGTTTAATAAAAATTACAGATTCAGGTTTTCGTAAAGGTGAAATTGTTCGTTTTTATAATGAAGACGGAAATCTTTGGAATGAATTTTCACTTTTTGACGAAAACGACGATGGAAAAGTCTATGAAAAAATCCGGCAAAACATTGATTTTAGTCCTTTTCGAGCCGATCCTGATTCTTTTCATTTCTATTTTGATTGGGTAGCAGAAAATAAACAATTTTATAAAGTTGTTGTAAACGAAGAAACAAAACTCCATAAATTTGTAAAAAAAGACGATCCGCACTTTAAATCTGATTCTTGGGAAAACTATGTTCTAAATTGTTTTGCCGTTGAATTTGACGACCAAAACAATCCTTTACGCAAAGAAATTAACGGACAAATCATTAAGAATTTAGATAAAGGTTTATCATTTCAACCGAAAGAAATACGAGGAAATTGGTTGAAAGTTAAACCTTTTGACCTCAACAAAGTCAAAGATGAAAACAATTCGGATTTCGGTTGGATTAAATGGAAAGACGATAACAAAATTGTAATTAACTTTTTTGAGGATGCCTAAAAAATTGTCTTTTCTTAACCGAACAACATTTGCAGTGAATTTAAAGATTTTCCAACAACTCCAAATATCGTTTTGACAGATTTTTCTGTTTAATTGGTCATAAAAATTTGGCTCGAATTTTCGAGTTTTACCAATCTTAATATGATTTTAATTCACGGCGAAGAAGTTCACGGCAGCGGCGTTGACGCGCAGACGCGGTGTTCGCATTACAAGAGCGAAATTGATGTGATCGCCATTAAATTTAAATGCTGCGGCGATTGGTTTCCGTGTTACGAATGCCACGCCGAATGCGTTACACATTCGGCGCAGATTTGGAATTCGGACGAACACGAAACACGCGCGATTCTGTGCGGAGTTTGCGGACATCAATTGACGATTGCGGAATATCTCGGATGCGATGCGGTTTGCCCGAATTGCCGCAGCAATTTCAACCCGAAATGCGCTAATCATTATGAACTTTATTTTGAAGTTTAGCGCGAGATTTATTTATCGCTCAAAAAGTCCAAAATCTCCTTAACAGATTTTTCCGTTTTATGGTCGTGAAAATATGACTCGAATTTTCCAGTTCGATGAGGTTAAATCATTGAATTGAATGAAAAGTTTCAGAGATTTAATGATGATTTTTTGTCTTGCGAGGCTTTTTTACGGACGATGTAATTATGCAAAACCAACACGTCTAGTTCGCATTTTAAAAAGAATTCGACTGCTTCCTGCGGCGTTTCGACGATCGGCATTCCTTTGCGGTTGAATGAGGTGTTGAGCAAAACTGAAATGCCCGTCAGTTGTTTGAAAGTCTGCAACAGCCGGTAATACTTCGGATTTGCGTCGGCGGTGACGGTTTGGATTCGGGCGGATTGATCGCAATGAGTAACGCCCGATAAATGTTCGCCCCATTCCGGGCGGACGGGCGCGACCAGAATCATATACGGGCTTTCGTAATCGCAATCGAAATAAGTTGCCGCGTCTTCCGCCAAAACCGACGGGGCGAAAGGTCTGAAATCTTCGCGGAATTTGATTTTGGAGTTGATAAAGTCGCGCATTTCCGGTCGGCGCGGGTCGGCGAGAATGCTCCGAAAACCGAGCGCACGCGGTCCGAATTCCGCGCCGTCCTGAAACCAGCCGACCGTTTTTCCGTCGGCTAAAAGTTCCGCCGTCTTTTCGATGTAATGTTCGGAGTTTGAAAATTCCAAATCATCTGCGTGCGCTTCGAGAGCTTTAAGAATAGTCGGCGGTTGGTAAATTTTTCCCAGCGACATCGAACCTTTGTCGAATACGCGCTCTTTTTTCAGCACTTCGAGCCAGCCGTAGAAAGCGCAGCCGACCGCTATGCCATTGTCTCCGGCGGCGGGTTGAAGATAGACGTTCTCGAAATTCGTTTCGGTTAAAATTCGCCGATTAGCGACCGCGTTGAGCGCGACTCCGCCGGCGTAAGCCAGATTACGACTCGGCGCGATCTCGTATCTCGAATTGACGACGTAGAGAATCGCCCGTTCGACTTCTTTCTGCACATGAAAAGCGATGTCCGCGTAATACTGGAAATTTTCCTTGAGCTGTTCGTAGGAAAAACACGGCTCGACAAATCGGCTCATCCAGTCGTAACGGACAAAAACTCTGCCGTCCCGCAGGTCGAAAATCTCGAAATCGTATTTTCCAGCCTGACCGTACGGCGCAAGTCCCATCAATTTTCCGGGGTCTTCAAAGCCGCTGAAAACGTATGTGCTGACGCCGAGATAAAGTCCGCCGATGGAATGCATCGTCGTATTCGGGCGCATCGAATACTGTTTGACGTGCATTCCCCACGGCGAAAAATCCTTGAAGACGGGTGTCATTTTTCCGTCCTTGTAGATGTAATAACTGTCTTTTTCAAAATAGAGATGCCGCAAAGTTTCGGACGGATTTTCCGTTGTAACGCTTGGCGGCGCATCTATGGAGTCAGCCAGACTGCTGCCGCAGCCGTCTATCACCAAAACCGCCGCTTCACGAAAAGGCGAAGTTCCGATTGCGCTGTAAGCGTGAGCCAAATGGTGCGAGATCGTCACGACGGGCGCGCCGCCGTCTTCGACTATTCTGGGCTGTTTATGCCAGAAACCGTTGCCTTCTTTAAACATCCCGAAGTTGGCGTTCTGCACGATGAGGCTGACATCTTTTAAATTAATTCCTTCGGCTTCGAGACAATACCGAATCGCCGCCGTGTCATTTCCGCCGTCGTGTTTGCGCCGCGTGATGCGTTCCTTCTCGATAGCGACGCAAATCGCGCCGTCTTTAAGCAGACAAGCCGAACCGTCGTGAGAAAGTCCTGTTCCTAAAACATATATCGGTTTATTTTGTGACATTTAATTTATCCGCCGCGTCGCCTGATGAAACTCGGCGCAAAAAGTTCGTAACTTTTGCGGTTAAGGAATTTAAGAATATTATAATTTAATAAAAATCTGCGCCGAAAATCTTGGCGAAGTTTCTATATAGACAAATAATACAAGTATTTTTATCCGTGTTCTGTGAAAATAGAAAACAGAAAACTTGCTTAATTTTCTTCTAAAAAATCTAAAATCGCTTCGGCGGATTTTTCAGTTTGATCGGTCGTGAAAATATGGCTCGAATTTTCGAGTTCGACGAGTTTTGCATTTTGGATTTGGTCGGCAATAATTTTCGAGTTTTCAGATGGAATCAGTTGATCGGTTTTTCCGTGCAGAACGAGCGTCGGCGCGTTGATTTGTTCGAGACGGTCGAAACTTCCCTGCCAACTGATGATGGCGTGCATTTGGCGCATAAAATTTTCTGGTTTGGTAAATTCCCCGTTGCGCGAATCGATGTCTTCTTCGAGCATTTCGCGCGGCGTGTTTGCGTCGTAAATAAATTTCGCCATCGCCCAAAATGCTTCTTCCGGCGTAGTCGAACCGCCGCCTTGCAGCGCAAAATAAACTTCCGGCGCGGCAGGAATGGAATTTCTGCCGCCGCAATTAGTGACGGTCAGAATGAGCGAGCGCGTCATTTCGGGAAATTGCAGCGCAAATTCCTGCGCGATCATTCCGCCCATACTCATTCCGAGAATGTGCGCCGATTTTATTCCGGCAGAATCTAAAACCGCTTTCGCGTCGGTAGCCATCAGCGGGATCGTAAAAAGTTCGCTGGCGGGAAATTCGGTTGCGCCCGTGCCGCGATTGTCAAAAGTTATCACTCGGTATTTTTTCGCCAAAAGCGGTGCGATTCGCCGCCACGCTCTGTGCGGTGCGCCGAGTCCGGCGATCAATAAAAGCGGTTCGCCCGCGCCTTGTTCCGTCCAAAAGATTTTCGTTCCGTTATTTTCTGTAAATGCCATATTGTTTATTTTTTCCCGCGAAACACACGAAAGAATCGAAAATAAGAAAATTTTTAATGTTTTATTTTCGTTCTTTTCGCGTATTTCGCGGGCAGTAAAAATTTTCAAATCGGTTATACTAAATTTTTATTCTGCCGAATCTGTGAACAATTTGTAAAACGCAAAAGCATAATTTTTCCCGCGAATTTACGCGAATTTTTAAAATCTTTATGACGCAAAAACTTTTAATTTTAGACCTCGATGAAACTTTGATTCACGCGAGCGAAAAACGACTTTCGAGAGAATCTGATTTTATCGTCGTCAACAAGTATTTCGTTTATAAACGTCCGCTTGTCGAAAAATTTTTAACTTGGGCTTTTGATAATTTCAAAGTTGCAGTTTGGACATCCGCAACGGAAAATTACGCCGCAGAAATTGTTGAAAATGTTTTTTCTCCGTTTCAAAATAAATTGTCGTTTGTTTGGTCAAGAGCAAGATGTACGACTTCACTCGACTTTGAAACGAGAGAAACATTTTGGGAGAAAAAGCTGACGAAATTACGTCGGCGCGGTTACCAACTCGAAAACGTAATCGTTGTTGACGACTCGCCGCAAATGTGGCGCAACAGCTACGGAAATCTGGTTAGAGTTAAACCTTATTTCGGCGAAATCGACGATGATGAGTTTGAGAAATTGATGCTTTATTTGGATATTCTTAAAGATGTCGAAAACGTGAGAAAAGTCGAAAAACGCAATTGGCGAAATCGAGTATTGAAATAATTCAGAATCAAATTATTTCAATACTCGATTTCGCCTTTTCGCATTTATTCGCGGGCAAACGAATAAGTCTAAACCGTTTCTAGAACGTATTCGATTATGTCGCTTGTTTCGAGCAGTTTGCCGATTTCTTTGGGCGGAACGGGACGGCTAAACAGAAAACCCTGCATATAATCGCAATCGCGCATTCTGAGAAATTCGTATTGTTCTTCGGTTTCCACGCCTTCGGCAATTACCGATAAATTAAGACTTCTCGCCAGATTGATAACCGTCGCGGCAATCTCGCCGTTGGTGTCGTTGCGGTCATTGATGCGGCGCACGAACGATTGGTCAATCTTGAGCGCGTGAATCGGGAAACGGTGCAGATAACTCAAACTAGAATATCCCGTGCCGAAATCATCGAGCGAAACGAAAACTCCGAGTTTTCGCAAACGGCTCAAAACCTCGACGGTTTCATCAATGTTTTCCATCAGCAAACCTTCTGTAATTTCGAGTTCGAGCAGATGCGAATCAATTTTCGTTTCATTTAAAATTTCCTTGACCATTTCAAACAGATTCGGCTGGCGAAATTGTCTGGCGGAAAGATTGACCGCCACGCGCATCGGCGGCAAGCCTTGTTCCTGCCATTTTTTGACCTGCCGGCAAGCGGTTCGCAAAACCCATTCGCCAATCGGAACGATCAAACCGCTGTCTTCGACGACCGGAATAAAGTCGCCCGGAGAAACAAAACCGCGCACCGGATGATTCCAGCGAATCAGAGCTTCGACTCCGATCACGCGGCGCGTCTCGACATCGAGTTGCGGCTGGTAATACAAAACGAATTCGTTACGCTGAAGCGCGTCGCGCAAGTCATTTTCGAGCGACAAACGCGCACGCAGTTTTTCGTTCATATCAGCCGAATAAAACTGAAAGCAATCGCCGCCCATTTCTCTGGAAAGACTCATCGCCGCATCGGCGTTGCCGATCAATAAATCGGCGCGATTATCATCCGTCGGATAAACTGTAATGCCGACGCTCGCCGTAATGTGTATTTTTTCCTTTCCGATGTAAAACGGCTGTGCAATAGATTTGTTAATTCGCTCCGCCTGCGTCGTGATGTCGCTGACCGAAGCTACATTTTCGTGCATTACCGCAAACGAATCTCCGTCTAAACGCGACAGCAGATCGGTTTCGCGGACACAAGCTGCGAGCCGTTGGGCGACTGCTTTAAGCAGTAGATCACGGAATTCCTGACCGAATGCGTTAGTAATATCCTGCATTCCGTCAAGTCCGACACTCAACAGCGCGACGGGTTTTGAAGTTCGTCGTGAAAGCTGCATCGCGTAATTCAGACGACTCGTAAAAAGCGTCCGATTCGGCAGCGAAGTCGTTTTATCATAAGATTCGAGATGGTCAATCACCTCGTCGAGTTTGCGAACTGCGTGATTCGTGTCCGCCATCAAAATTCCGGCTTCGTCAATAAATTCGGTCGGCAAATTAGGCAGAGTCCGGTTGTTAAGATATTCGCGCAAACTCGAATAAGTCTCGCGGATCGGCGCGAGAAGTTTATATAAAGCGTAAATCGTTGCCGCCGTTCCGATCAGAGTTGCAACCAGCGCAATCGCCATCACGCGCATCGCCATATAAAAATCGAGCGAGGTGACGACGATAAAATAAACCAGCAGAGACAAAAGCGGAACGTGTGTGCCGAGAAATGCGACAACCATTATTTTGCCTTGATAAGATTTCTGCAAAGGTCGAAGACGCGAAATCATCGAGTAAATATTCAAGGATTGATTCATAAAAATTTGGTAGATCGGAAAAGAATTTCCGACTGTAAAGTAAAATTATCGAATTGAGATCAAGAGATTATGTATTTGAACCGATAAGATATATCAGACTTAATTAAAAAACCCAACTAAAATTAAAACATAAACATTTAATAATAGTCAACATTTTTAAACGTCGCTTTTAATACTGCAACCTATATTCGAGTAGAGGTTTAATGGAAATATTAAGACGCAGGCGATTGAAGTATTTTCACGAATTTTCGATCTAAAAACACATTGTAAAAATCAATTTAGCCGGAAAAACAATCTTTATTTTTAACAAATGATTTTGTGACATTGCATATAATGAGTTTCCAAAAACTTTTCAGACGACTTTAAGATATAAAAATCATTTTGTTCATTTGTGGTAACGTCAAAATTGATGATTAAATTCTCTTTCACGCTTTTCAAGAAGATATAAGTTTATGAACCGGAAACAAGCCGCATATTATGCGCTGGCAGTTTTGTTTGTCATCAACGCGCTGAATTTTTTCGACCGCCAGATCATCGGCGCGGTCGGCGAACCGATTCGCAAGGAATTCGGTTTGGGCGACACGGCACTCGGCGCATTAAATGTTGCGTTTACGCTCGTTTATGCGTTTGTCGGATTACCGCTCGGCAAATTGGCTGATAAATTTGCGCGGCGGAAAATCTTGTCGGTCGGCGTTTTCGTGTGGAGCATTTTCACGGCTTCTTCGGGTTTGGCAAACAGTTTTTGGCAGATTTTCGCGCTGCGTCTGGGCGTGGGAATCGGCGAAGCATCGTGCGCTCCGGCGGCAAACTCTCTGATCGGCGATTATTTTCCGGCGGAAAATCGCGCGAAAGCGACTTCGATTTTTATGTTGGGCTTGCCCGTCGGTTTAGCTCTGAGTTTTGCAATTTCCGGCGCGGTAGCGAAAAATTACGGTTGGCGGGCGGCATTTTTCGTTGCCGGACTTCCGGGTTTGCTGTGCGTCGTTCTCGCGTTTTTTATCAAAGAGCCGGAACGCGGCGCGGTCGAAAAAACGAACGTCGGCGCGAAAATCCGCGAAGGTTCGGCGTATAAAAATATTCTCGCCACACCGACGATGCGCTGGCTGATTTTGTCGGGCGCACTGCACAATTTCAATCTCTACGCGATTTCGGCATTTATGAATTCGTATCTGATTCGCGTTCACGGTCTCGACATTCAAAGCGCGGGATTCGTTTCGACGATTATTTACGGCGCACTGAGTTTGCCCGGACTTTTGGGCGGCGGCGCGTTCGGCGATTGGGCGAATAAACGGCGGACAGACGGCGCGTTGCTCGTCGTTACGGTCGCCATTCTGCTTTCGATTCCGTTTTTCTTTTTCGCGCTGCAAACCGCGCCCGGAAACATCGTCCGATTTGCCGCATTGATGGGCGCAAGCGTCGCGCTGATGTATTTTTATTATTCGATCACTTACGCAACCATCGCCGAAGTCACCGAACCCGCATCACGCGGGACAGCGATGGCGATTTATTTTATGGCGATGTATCTTTTGGGAGCGTCGTTCGGTCCGTATGTAATCGGCGCGATCAGCGATTATTTCACGCACAACGCCGCACTCGCCGCCGGAATCGCCGATTTTTCGCCCGCCGCGCTCGAACCTTTTCGCGCCGCAGGTTTGCGTTCGGCAATGTATCTCGTGCCGATCTTAAGTTTTATTTTGACGATAGTTTTATACGCCGCTTCGCGCACGGTGAAAAAAGATGTCGAGAAAATTCAAGTTTGGATGATAGAAAGTTCGGAAGTATGAAAACTACGAATTTCTAATGAATTAATACTTAAACTACTTTCACCGGATTAAAGTTTTCATTGATTTCGACCATTTCAAAAGAGCGAATTTCAATAAAAAAGTATGCTTTTTATTGAAATTCGAGTCGTAAGAGTAAACGGATCTTATTTTGGAAGTTGTCTTTTTCCATTTTTTTTTACGTTGCTTTGATTACTGTCTGAAATTTCCTCAATTTTGATTTCCCCTCTTTTGAAAATCTTACAAATTACGCAGTTTATTCTACTTAATAAGACATTCGAAGATTCGATTTTTAGATTGATTTTTCATAAAAAAAATTTTATTATCCGTTTATCACAAACAGATTTAAAGAACTTTGTTCCTGACCGGCACTCTAATCACCCAACCGTTTCAGTGTTCAGAGCGGTGTGAATTTGCCGGATAGTTTAGGCAAATTCGCTTTTGGAGATATTATCTTCTAAAACTCAATCGGTTTCGGCTAAAAATTTAGCAATAAAATTTAGGAAAAAACAAAATGGAAAAATATAATTTAAACCCCCGATTTTTCAAACTCGTCATCTCCTGTTTATCTATCGCCATCTTCGGCTCGATTGCACTAATTAGCGTCAGCGGACAATCTCTTTCACAGCCGTGTTCCGAGAAATTCGATACGGTAACGCCGCCGGCACTTCCGGCTGGCTGGACGGCTCAGCTAATCAATCCGACAGGAAACGCTAACGCGGTTGAATGGCAGACGACGAACAGTAAGTCTAATACAACGCCCAACTCGGTGTTTGCGCCCGGTCCGAATTTCGTTACGGATAATATGCTTTATCTGCCGCCGATAAATGTCCGGTCAACACTTTCATTTCAACGAGCGAACAACCTCGAAAACGGTTTTGACGGAATGGTGCTTGAGATTTCTTATGACGGCAGAAACTTTCAGGACATTATGACTGCCGGAATCAAATTCAGGCAAGGCGGCTATGACCGCACGATCAGTAATGTTTCCTCCAATCAAAGTCCGATTCAGGGGCGACCTGCCTGGACGGGATTATCCGCCGGATCAACCGCCAATCCCGCTTTTGTGACGACGACGCTGGATTTTCCGCCGGCACTGCAAAGACGACCGCTAATGCTTCGTTTCCGTGTCGGGACGGATAATGCTTTTTCAGCATCGGGCGTTAACGGTGCGTGGATAGACAGTTTTTCCTGCGGAAGACCGGATGTAAATTACCACGAGTTAATATACGGAATGACGGCGGCGGACGGTGAAAATGGAAATGCCGACCAGAATCTGGTTTATTTTTACAGCGATACGCCCAATGCAACAACAACCGTCGGCAAGTTTACAGGCTTGGTTGCCGGACACAGCCTTCGCAGTATAGATTTTCGACCGACATCCAATCAGCTATATGCGATCAGCACTAACGGCGCGGCGGCAGCGCAACTATACATAGTTGATCTTGCGACCGCAACACTTACGCCGGTCGGTTCGGGATTTACACTCGGTTCGAATACGAGTCCGATTGTCGAAATGGAGTTTAATCCGGTGACCGAACTTATTCGCATCGTCACGGCAGATACCGGCGGTTCAAACAATTTTCTGGCAAATCCGAACGATGGAACTTTGATTTCAACCGATACCGCTTTGTCAGGCGGAACTAATACCGTCATCGTCGGGAGCGCGTTTTCCAATAATATTATCGGTGCTTCGACCACGACACTTTATGCGTGGAATTATCAAAATGATTCGCTCGTCACAATCGGCGGACAAAACGGCTCGCCGAGTCCGAGCAGCGGACAAGTATTTACCGTAAATGCGCCTTCTGTCGTGCTGACCTATAATAAGAGTTTAGGAATGGATATAAGCGGCAAAACAGGTTATCTGTATGTTACGCATCAGGATTCTAATTTATCATATAATCTGTATGTGCGGGATATTAACTCAGTAACAGAGCGATATTTAGGCACATATGCAAGTAATATTCCGGTTGCCGACATCTCTGTTACAAGAAGTTTAGAGCCGGTCGCAGTAAATGTTTCAAATTCCGGCAAAACAGTTGCCGAAAATGGAAAATCGAGAACATCAAAGCGTGAAAAATCTATGACGGCATCAAATGTCGAATCTTCAAGCCGCAAGTAATTGCCGGTTACTGAAGATTAAAACAATGTAAATTTTACGCTTTCAAAAGCCGCGTTACAAAAAAAATTATAACGCGGCTTTTGATTGCCCTTTTTTTACTTAATATTACGACAAAAGTTTTATAAAAAAGGTTAAAGCGTTTCCTGTTTTTTTATTTTAGAAATGTCAAAAAAACTTTTTCCGATTTTGAAAAGTTATGTAAAAATAAATCAAGAAATAACTTTATAAGCGCAAGAATTTCGGGAAATAAAGAAACCGACTAGACACGCGAAGCCGCAAACATCAAGCGCGAATTTGCGAAAGAACAGACGAACATCAGATTAAATCACATCGGGAAATATTCGTTCGATCCGAGTAGTTTTAACGAAAATACTGATTTTTTCTGCCTAAAGCGCAAAATTTCAGGCTAAAAACAGTGACAATTCACAAGTCTTCAATTTTACATCGGTTTAGTTCGATTTTATGAAACGTAAAACCAAACATAAGTCGGCTCGCAACTCTGAAACATCGAGCGATGAAGTCCGACAATCTGCCGATCAAGCCAAAGTCGGTCGTAAATTCGTAATAGATGACATTAATTTTGACCAAGCCGATACTAATTCCCGGAGTCACGGCAAACGGATAAAATTTTTTTGGTTTGCGGCAGTCGCATTGGCGGCTTGGTCGTTCGGTTACGCAGTGGTCGGCGCGAGTGATTTGTGGTGGCATCTGGCAATCGGAAAATATGTGGTAACGACGCGCAGTTTGCCGCTCACTGATATTTGGTCTTTTACGAGCGCGGGACGGACTTGGCTGCAACACGAATGGTTGTCGGATGTAATTTATGAATTATGGACTCGCGCGTTCGGTCTCTACGGTTTGGTTTACTGGAAATGGCTGATTATCGCTGCAACCTTTGTTTTGGTTTTCGACACGCTGTTTCGCGCGACTCGCAGCGCATTGGCGAGTTATCTTGCGGTATTGTGACACCTGCAATTATCGTTTCCGCTCCGTTTCTCGATCTTCGTCCGCAACTCTATACATTGCTCGGCTGCGCTTTTTTGCTGAATTTACTTTGGCGACGCGGCGACAGAAAAACAAATCCGTTTGAGAGAGAAAATGCCGGAAAGTCGTTCGCGCCGCCCGTCTGGCTGCCGTTGGTTTTTTGTCGCGGCAACGAATACTGGTCGAGAACGTGATTCGGCATTTGAAAATCTTTCGCATCATCTCGGAGCGGTATCGCAACCGCCGCCGCCGATTTGGACTGCGGTTCAACTTGATCGCCGGATTGTATAATTACGAAATCGGTCATTAAATTACTTATGCAAGAGGTCTAATCTTCACGGCGGTTTTTTCTTCGGTTTAATACTTTTGTCTTTTTTGCTCGCGCCGATTTTTTGGCGCGGCGCGGTTGCCGAACGCAAACGCGCCGCGATTGTTTTTGCGGCGTGCGTGTTTGTCTGTTTTATCAATCCGAACGGCGCGGAAGTTTTCTTTTATCCGTTAAAATACGCGCTTAACGGTAATTCACCGTATCGCGTCGCGCTCTCGGAATGGCATTCACCTTTTGTTCAAAGCAACGGCGGCATCATCTCGCCTTTCTATCCGTATTTGATCGGTTTGTTCGTAATTAGTGCTGTGATTTTACTTTTTATACGGAAAGACGCACCGCTAAAAAAATCGCCCAAGATCAAAGCAAAAGATTTCCGAAAAATCGAACAAAATACTGTTGATTTGTGGATGACGCTTGCACTCGGCGCATTGACATTGGCGATGTCTGTGACGAGCCGACGTTTCATTACTTTGTTTGCATTGATGCAAAGTTTGACTTTCGCTCTCGCGCTGCAGCGCATTGTCGCTCAATATTTTTCCGGTAAATTTCAGAATCGTGTGCCGCAGATCATTTTGCCGCTTGCCGCAATTGCGTTCGCCACGTTTCGTCTTGCGCCGTATCCGCAGAGCGCGTATGCGTTTCATTATTTGACGGCGGAGGATGAAATGCCGCAGGGCGTTTGCGAATTTTTCAATCGCAATCAAATGCGAGGCAATGTGCTGGCTTATTACAGTTGGAGCGGATTCGTCACATATTGCACCGACGGACGGATGAAGGTTTTTATAGACGGTCGCGCCGATACGGTCTATTCGGATGAAACACTGATTCGTTATTACGCGCTGCAAAATTTTCGTGAAGGCTGGCAGCAGGTGATCGAAACTTCCGACGCGCAATATATTTTATTTCCGCGAGATTCAACGAGTGCGCCGCTCGCCGCGCTCGTTAAGTCGGGCAAATGGCGCATACTCGCCGAAGATTACATCAGCGTTCTTTTAATCCGCAGCGATGTTGCCGTCCAAAGTTCTGATGCACCGACCGATTCTCCATATCAGAGTTTAACCGCAGGCGTAAAAGCCGCCGAACAAAAACGCTACGACGAGGCGGAAAATTATTTTAATGCGACATTGCGGCAAATGCCCTACGAGCGCACAGCGTGTTACGCGCTTGCCGAAGCGCAAATCGCCCGCGACGCAACCGAACAAGCTCGGGCGACATTAGAAAATTGCCAAAAAATATTTCCCGACGCGCAAAAACTCGCCGCCGCAAAAGCAAAATTAAATTTACCGTAAAAAAACGGAATCGCTTCCCTATTTTGTTTATTTTGGTAGCAAAATAAATTTTGCGCCGATTGCGACAAGCTAATTTTAAGCCGAATAAAAACTGTATAATGCACAAGTTCAAAGAAATATATTGAATTATGAAATTACCTATCTCATTTGAAGAAGTTTCATATTTTAACAACGAATATCGCGGCGATTTAATTATTACGAAAGGCGTTATGTATTATTTTCCGCACACGCGGGTAAAATATGCGCGACACGCTGACGAAATCGGCGGCGAAGATACGATGGTAATTTTCGATCTTCTCGTTAATCTTTCGCCGATCTTCGCAACTGTTCCGTGGCTTCGCGTCGCCGCCGACAAAAGCATCAAAACAGGAAAATTACTAAAACGAAATTTTCGACCGACAACTAATTCGCCGCGAATACGAAAAAATGGTTTGTGGCGAGGAAATGAATCGAACGAAAATCTGCAAAAAATTTTAGACGATTTTATTTTGCAGACGAAAAAAGAAAATTTGAAATTTGAAGAAGATTCCGTCCCGAAACCGATGCGTTTTGCGGCTGATGAAGTCGAAAATGCGCGGCTCGGTTTGAAATTCAAATTCGATTCCAAGTTTGATAATCACGACTTTAAAGTTAATTTGATTCATCGAAGTCTTTTCAAAAAAGCATTGCAAGAATCAGGATTTTTAGAATAATTATGACCGCAAAAATACCGAGAAACAAAGAAAACGATTACACACGCGAAGCCGCCGAAAACAGACGCGAATTTGCGAGAGAACAGACGAACGCTGAACTCGAACACGTCGGAAAATATTCGTTCGATCCGAATGTTTTGCCGGGAAATATCGAAAATTTTATCGGCGCGGCGCAAGTTCCGATTGGAATCGCGGGACCGATTTTGGTCAACGGCGAATATGCCAAAGGCGAATTTTTCGTGCCGATGGCGACGACCGAAGGAACTCTCGTTGCTTCGTATAATCGCGGGATGAAATTATTAAAAGAATCGGGCGGCGTGACGGTGACGGTGGTTGACGACGCGATGCAGCGCGCACCGGTTTTTGTCTTCCGGTCGGCGCGTGAAGCGAAAATATTCGGCGTTTGGGTGAAGGAAAGTTTCGCCGCGATTAAAGCGCAATCGGAAACGACGACGAGCGTCGGCAAACTGCGCGACATTCAGCAATTTCCTGCCGCAAAATTTCTTTATCTGCGTTTTAATTACACGACGGGCGATGCCGCCGGACAAAATATGTCGGGCAAAGCGACCAAAGCGGCGTGCGATTGGATAATGCAGAATTACGATGGAATCGAGCATTATCAACTCGAAGGCAGCATCGCCACCGACAAAAAATCTTCGTGGATGAACCGCATTCACACGCGCGGCAAAAAAGTCATCGCCGAGTCAACAATTCCGGCGCAGATTTTGAAAGAAATTATGCACGTTTCGGTCGAACAAATTTTTGCGGCGCGGCTTCGTTCACAGCTCGGCGGATTTTTGGCGGGCGCAAATAACAACGGTTCGCATTCGGCAAACGGCATCGCCGCGATGTTTATCGCCTGCGGACAAGACGCGGCAAACGTCACCGAATCTTCCGCCGCGCTCGCTTACGCACATATTGACGCGAACGGCGATTATTATTTTTCGATCACGATTCCGGCGTTGATCGTCGCCACATACGGCGGCGGAACGGGTTTGCCGACACAGCGCGAATGTCTGGAATTGATGGATTGTTACGGCGCGGGCAAAGTGAAAAAATTCGCCGAGATCGTCGCCGCGACGGTTCTCTGCGGCGAATTATCTCTCGGCAGTGCGGTCGTCGCCGACGAATGGGTTTCGTCGCACGAACAACTCGGCAGAAATCGTTAATTATTTTTTCACTTCTACTAAAAATGCTTTCAAACCCTGCGCTTCAAATACTTTCGGTTCGCCGATTTTGTAGCCTTTTTCGATCAGGTTTTTGAGCGGCGGTTTTTGTAAATCGAATTGCGGATCACGAAACGCAATGTAAAAATTTTCGTCCGTAATTTCGTCAAAATTTATTTTCTTCACGCCGTCGAAACCGCGCGGCAGAAAATACGATTTGTCTTCTAAAACGCCTGCGAGATTTTCGGTTTTGACTATTTCCACATTCGGATTATTGCGTTCGGCAAACCAGAAATGATAGGCGACTAAATCTTCGAAAACGTAGATTTTCGTCGGCTGATTGTTCGGAATTTCGGCGGCGAAATTTTCCCACGCGCACCAAATAAAAGTTTGCTTCGGGCGTTTTGATTCGATTATAAAAGCAAGAGCGAAAAAGAAAAATAAAATCGAAAGTAAAACGATTTTCAAAATAAACGGTTTTATTTTGTCGAAAAAAAGTGCGGCGAAAATTGCGACAGGAGGGAAAATAAAAATCAAATGGCGCGTTCCGAAAATCGAAACGGGCAAAATCCAGCTTAGAATAATTGACAGCAACAGCGGAATTAAAACGAAAATAGAGAGCATCTGAAAATTAACTTTTTCGGTTTCGGTGCGCTCTTTGTAATTGATTAAATAAAATATTTTCGCCGCGCCGATCAACAATAAAATCGGCACACACAGCAGATAATTTGAAGCAAAATCCGCACTGCTCGCCTGAAAATAAAACGGTTCGACGAGATCGAAAATAAACTGCGCGATGACGTAAAGATTCGGTTTTACAATCCAGCCGATGTTTTGCGACAGATCGGAATTTATCTGCGCGGCTTTGAAAATTGCAAAAATCCACGGCGCGAAACTCAATAAACAAATTCCGCACATTATCAAAATCTGCCTGATCTTGATTCTCTGCAAAAAAAGAATCGCGGCGACTTCCGACGCGACGACAAACCAGCCGAAATAATGCGTGTAAACGAGCAGAATATTGCAGATCGTCAACAGCCAGATGTTTTTTCCGAGATGCAGAAAACGCGTAAAAAGCCACATCGAGAGCGTTGCCAGAAACATTACGAGCGAATACATTCTGACTTCCTGCGCGTATTTTATTAATGCGCCGTTGGCGGCGAAAAATGTAAAGGCAATCGCAATCGCCGGATAACTCAGTTTTAATTGTCTGCAGAATTGATAAAACGCGAACAGCGCGAACACCGAAAAAATAACGGGAAAAAATCTGAGCCAGAAAAGCGTTGCGCCGCCGAGCGCGATCCAGATTTTCAGCAAAATATAAAACAGCGGCGGATGAATCAAATCCTGCGCGACAAACCAGAGCATCTCGCGCCATTCGAGCGTTGCCGCGTGAACGCCGAAAAGCTCGTCAAACCACAGACACGAATCGGTCAGATGCCAAAATCTCAGCAGAATGTAGATGACGCTCAACGCCGAAAGAGTCAGAGTCCAGATTATTTTTTTATTTTGCATTCGGTCTCGATATTCAAACGGCGAATATTTTCGATTTTTTGGAATAATTTATTATAAACAATCATTGCGTTTGTCGCTAAAACGGACAACTGTTAAAATCATTTTTTGATTTTTCTATTTTTAGACGAGGTTTTGAAAAAATGTATAACGAAGAATTGTATGGCGATCATTTAAGTGCTTTGGGCGAAAAGTTCAGACCGAAACCGGACAATCTCAAACTGTTGCTGGTTGCCGGCGCGGGACTTTTCAGCGTCGTTATTTTAACGCTGCTCCTGACGTTTTTTTATTGGAACGGCGATTGGAACATCAAAACTCCGACCGGCGAAAGTCTTTCGCATTCGGAAAATCATTCGACCGAAAATCACACGACCGATCCGGCGGAAACACATAAAGAAGTTCCCGGCGAAATTCCGGCGGAACATCACTAAACTTTTACTTTAATGCTTTCCAATCTGCAAAAAATCCATAGCGAATCTGAATAAATTTTCAATTCGTTATGGATTTTATTATTAAAATCTGCAAAAAAATTTTACAATTCTATTCCGTCGCAAAGTTCGCCGCGAATGCTCGCATACGACAAATTAACTTCTTTGAATGTGTCGGTTTCGCGGCAATAGCAGAGACAGGTTTCAAAAGGTTTTGAGTAAATGTGAACGCTGACGGCGCGTTCGTTAAATTCGGGAAGATTTAAGATTTGATGAATCGGCTCTTCGAGTTCGACTTTTGATGCGAGACAATCTGAAAGATCGAATTGGTCGGTTTCGCCCAATTTGCAGAAACCTTTTTCCTCGTCCATTTCAACGGCGCGAAAATTCTGCCCGCGAAGTTTGCCGACCGGAACGGTCATCCAGCACATCTGATCGTTGTGATTGTGAATCTTTGAAACCTGCCCGCGATCCCAACATAAAACCATCAATTCAAACCGCTCGTCTTTATACAGCAGATTGCGCGTGTAAAATTTTTCGCTCCAGAAAAAATACGGCGCAATCGAATCAACGCACACCGGATTTTCGGCTAAAAATTTATAGACGGTATCACACTTAAATTCCGCTTCGGGAATCTCGCGCAAGCTTTCGATTAAATTTTGAATCTCTACAGTTTTCATAAAAGTTTAACGGCTGAAATGACGCGGGGCGAAACCGCCACCGCACAAGTTTGAGTTAAAAAGACTTGTTGATAAGAAAGTCGCGGTTTCGTCCTCACGTCCATTGATTTGTTCGGCAGATGTTGGATTAGAAGAACCGTTCTTAATCCACGTCAATCGTGTAACTGACAAGCCACAATTCAAGTTGTTCCAGCTTTTGTTTCCAATGACCCTTGTATTGGCGCATCCACTCGCGGTTTGCTTCTTCGTCCGCCGCGTCAATCACGATTTTTACTAAACTGTCACGATACAAAATACCTTGATGCCGCTAATGTCCTTCGACTTTTTGAGTTTCGTAACTCGCCGCGTCAAACTTTTCGACAATCTCCAAAACAGCTTCGGCTAACCAATCGGGCGGAACTTCGCGCCCGTCGTTAAATTGTAGCGGGAGCAGTATCTCGAATCGCCGCAATTTGTTGCTCATAAGTTGATTTGCCTTGAACTGTAAAAGGAATGTTTTGATTTGCCAAAGCCTCAAGCGCGGCTTCGGGAACAAGATGTTCGCCCGACTTTAGAACGCGCCCGGAGAAACGCCCAAGTAAAAAGCCAAGTGCGCGTTTTTCAGTATCGCGGTCTGGAAAAGTAATCGTTATCATAATTTCACCTCAAATAAATTGTAGCATTTGTTCAGTAAAATTTCCGAACTGTCAAAGAGCAACGAGAATCTGCCGAACGCCTGAGATGACGTGGGGCGAAACCGATTACACGCAACTCTGAGTTCACCAAAGGGCGCTGATAACAAAGCCGCTGTTTCGCCCTCACGTCCATTGATTTGTTCGACGGCGCGTTTCATTCACACTCTTTGATTGGTTTATATTCGTTCTTAAATTCAATCGTAACTTCCATAGAATCTAATCTCTTTGGATTTGCTTCGTTCATTTTGTAATTGTTCACTTGGATAAGAACGTAAAAATTTTGAACTTTAACTACACGCTTGGCACTGATTGGATAATAACGCCCGACAAAAACTTTCTCAACTGAATTTTTCGGAGTTTCTGCCGGAAACAAAACGCCGACATAATCTTCCTTTGGAAAATTGTCGCCAACTCCGCAACCTTCCGCCTTCAATAAATTGCAAGTCAATTTTTCCTTTTTGTTCCTTTCGGACAAGACTTGTTGCAGTTGAACCGCCCAATGTTCGAAATCATATTTGCTCTCGCCCGATGGAACGTGAATCAAAGATAGTTTGTAAAAACCGAATCCAACATCGCGGATATATTCAGGATTTGGGTTTTGAGTAGAACCGAGATTAAATTTTAAAACCTGCTCACGAATTTTGTTGCCAGCTTTCCAACTCTCAACATAAACAGGCGCAGTATCAGCTTGTTGTTGAGCATTGCAAATGCTTGCCAAAAACAAGAACGTCATTAAAAGTATTGTTTTTCTAAAAGCAAGCATAAATTTTACAAGAAGCCGTCGAACGATTGAACTGACGTGGGGCGAAACCAATTACACGCACCTCCGAGTTTACCGAAAATGTTTGATAACAAAGTCGCTGTTTCGCCCTCACGTCCATTGATTTGTTGTGCGCGTCGTTTATGGAAATGAAACAACGTGATTAAAAGACTACTTTGCAATAGCGTAACAATAACAATCTCTCGGTTCATCGCTGATATTAGGATGAATTATTTGGCGGCGTAATAATCCTTCGCGCTGCATTCCCGCTTTTTCGAGGACACGCGCCGACGCTGGATTATCTACATCGCACAACGCCCAGATTCGGTAAATAGAAGTTTGGTTCAATGCCCACTCGACAAGACTGCGTAACGCTTCGGTCGCCAGACCTTTTCCCCAGAATTGAGGCGACAAAACATAGCCGACATCAGCTTTGAAACTATTAAGGCGAATCTCTATCATACCTGCGACTGCGCCGGTTTCCTTAATGGTAACATTATAAGGAAACCGCGTGTCTTTTTTCCAAGCGGCAACACAGCCGGCAAGAAAATCTTTTGTTTCTTGAATATGTTTGTGAGGTTGCCAAACCAAATAGCGCGTAACTTCTTCGTTTTGAGCATACGAGGTAAAGATTGCTTCGGCATCTGCGACAGACGGAAGTCTTAACACTAATCTTTCAGTTTCGATATGTTCAGGCGGTTTCATAACCATCGCAAATAGAAAGCGCACAACGATTGAATTAACGTGGGGCAAAACCGGCAACAGACAACGTGAAATGAACCGCGCAAGATTTTAAAGAGAAGCTGTTTTGCCCTCACGTCCATTGATTTGTTATGCCCCGCCGATGATTTCATTCAACCCTTCGACAATTGTTTCTAATTCTTCATCGGACGCTGTGCCGATTTTCTTGCCCAAGCGTTGCGTCGAAAGTGTGCGAATCTGACTGATTTTCACCCAAGACTTCTTTGGCAGTTTCGCGTCGGATAGTTCAAACGTCAATGGAAATCTCGCGCTCGGTTGTTGACTCGTCAAGACAACGGCGATAACTGTTCCCGAACGGTCGTTGAAAATGTCTTCGCTCAAAATCAGCACCGGACGTTTGCCTGCCTGTTCGTGTCCGAGCGTCGGGTCAAGGTCAGCCCAAACGATGTCGCCTCTTAATATTCGAGCCATTCTTTCGCCTCGCTCGCCAACCCTAAATCAGCTAAAGATTGTTCTTCCGTTTTATTTAAGTTGGCGCATTCCCGCGCCAACCGATTACTATCAAGGCGCGAAACTTTTTCCTCGACGGCAGATTGAACGGCTTGGCTGCGATTCGAGAAAACGCGCTCTTTAACAAGGCGGTCAACTCTTTTCAGAAGATTTGATTCGATGGAGATTGTAACTTTTGCAACACTCATAACTAAAGTAATACCATTAGTCATACTAGAAGGCAACTTCTATTTCAAAGGATAAGGGCATAACGCTTGAGATGACGTGGGGCGAAACCGCCGACGCGCAACTCCGAATAAACCAAAAATGTTCGATAACAAAGTCGCTGTTTCGCCCTCACGTCCATTGATTTGTTAGGCATCGCCGCTACCACTCGAAACCATCCGTAAGCAATTCTATCTTTTCATCAGATGGAAAATGATAAAATTCGCGGCATATTTTAACTCCCAACTCAGAAACTCCGTTGCCTTCCACTCGAAAATATCTTACATCGTTTTCTTCACGCTCGAAAATTTTATAACCAGAGTCGGTGATAAAAGTCGAAATTGCCTTTTGGTCAGCAATGTTACGCGGACTGAGCAAAACCCAATCCAGTCCCGTTACGCCGTTTTCGATTGAGTATTGCAAATTAACCGGAACTCCATTTGGCTCTCCTGTCGTCGGCACGAACATAAAAACTGCGAAAGATGAATTTTTGCCCTCACGCTGAAGTTTGGCAACTACGGTAGGCATTTGCTCAAGAGTTACTAAACTTTCGTCAGATGTTTGCATAGGAGTTGCCAAAGTTTCGTAAGGTGTTTGTTCAGGATTTGCCAAACTTTCAGATGTCGTTCCCTTACGAAGCAGAAAGAAAAGTAATCCAACAATTCCTGCAATAACAATGATGACGAGTAGGATTTTCATAGATGCCTAACTCTATATTGAGCCGACTTTTAGTTTTGTTATACCGACTTTTTATAGCTTAATTTTGAAGTGAAAGTCAATGTTTATTTGACAGCCGTAGATTTTCAGGCTCATAATTCCGTTGAAACAGGAATTCCGTTGAATAATTTTAACGCGCCTTATAAAATTTATGTCAGTTTTACTCGATAATGTGCGAAATGTAATGCGTGTCAGACATTTATAGCTACCAAACCGAAAAGACTTATATTCATCGGATCAAAAAATATATTTACTTTCATAAAATCACGCATCCGAAAGATTTGGGGGGGGGGGGCGGAAATTTTGGATAAAAAAAATGAAAAACCAAAGAAAAGAATATTTGCCCGCGAAAGACACGAAACAAGCGAAAAAAGAAAAAACACTAATTGAAAACCGACTAAAAAGACTTTAGTTTTCGTTCTTTTCGTGTCTTTCGCGGGCAAAATTATTATCCGCTACTGAGGTTAATAAACACGGCAATTGCTGCACTTTGCGCCACAGTTTTGCGACGCATCTTTTAGAAAATCATTACGATATTTGCGCTATTCAGAAAATTCCCGGACGTAAAAACATCTGCACGACGCAAATCTACACGCGCGTTTTGAAAAATAAATCTTTTGTCAAAAGTGCATTTGATGCTTGAACATTACACAACGCCGCGAAACGACTTGCGGTGAATCGCGCACGCGCCGTGTTTTTTGATCGCTTCGAAATGCGCTTTCGTGCCGTAGCCGACGTGTTTTGCAAAACCGTATTCGGGATAGATTTTGTCGAGTTCCTGCATCTGCGCGTCGCGGTAAGTTTTGGCAAGAATCGAAGCGGCGGCAATTGATGCGGAAATCGCGTCGCCTTTGATAATCGCTTTTTGCGGCGTGGAAATTTCCTTTAACTGCAATGCATCAATCAACAGAAAATCGGCTTTCGGCGTAAGTTTTTCGATGGCGATACGCATCGCTTTTTTGGTCGCCTGCAAAATATTTATGCGGTCAATTTCTCCGGCTGAAACTTCGCCGACGGCGTAACATAAAGCATTGGCTTTTAATTCTCCGGCGATTATTTCGCGTTTTTTCGCCGTAATCTTTTTGGAATCATTTAAAAATTCGGGAAGAGGTTTCGTCAAATCCAATATGCAAGCCGCCGCAACGACCGTTCCGGCGAGACAGCCGCGCCCGACTTCATCAACGCCGGCGATAAATCCGTAACCTTCGGCAATCGCCTGATTTTCAAAATCAAGTCCGATCTTCGTTTCTATTTTCATTGAAAACTTTATATCAAAAGACAAAAGTTCCAAGCAAACTGCAAATGCAATCAACTTGGAACTTAAAACCTAAAAAATTGAAACCTCGAAATTTTATTTTCCGGCTTGTTTCTTTTTCGCGCGCATATCGCGTTCGGGAATACGAGCCGCTTTTCCGCGCAAACTACGCAAATAGTAGAGTTTCGCGCGTCGAACTTTACCGCGTCGAACTACGTCAATGTGGTCAATGACGGTTGCGTGAAGCGGGAAAATTCTTTCCACGCCGACCGTAAAACTGATCTTGCGAACCGTAAAAGTTTCCCGGATTCCGCCGTGTTTGCGGGCGATGCAAATACCTTCAAAAACCTGCAAACGCTCTTTATTTCCTTCTTTGATACGAACGTGAACTTTGACCGTATCGCCCGGTTGAAAATTCGGAATGTTGTCTTTCAATTGTGCATTTTCAATGCTGTCTAAACGATTCATATTTTTTGTTGAGCGAGAGGTGAAATGTTGAAAAGTTTTACTTTGAAAACCTTTAACTACTCACTTTCAGCCATTCTCCTTTTTTAATAAATCCTGTCTAACTTTTCGCGTTTTTTCCAACGCTTTTTCGTTGCGCCATTTTGCAATCTCGGCGTGATTGCCGCTCAAAAGAATTTCCGGAACTTTCGTTCCGCGAAAATCGCGCGGCTGTGTGTAGTGCGGAAAATCCAAAATTCCGTTTGAAAACGAATCGTTTTCGGCGGAAGTTTCGCTTCCGAGAGCGTTCGGCAAAAGCCGCGTAATCGCATCAACAACAACAATTGCCGCCGGTTCGCCGCCCGAAAGAACGTAATCGCCGATGGAAATTTCGTCGGTGACGAGCATTTCATTTACGCGCTCATCAATGCCTTCGTAGCGTCCGCAAATCAAAATAATGTGATCGGATTCCGTTGCAAATTCCTCTGCTACGGCTTGTTTGAAAACTTTTCCCTGCGGCGTTAATAAAATGACGCGCGTTTTTTCGGGATAATTTTCTCTTTCGGACGTTCCGGTTAAATTTTCAATCGCCCGAAAGATCGGCTCGCACATTAAAACCATCCCGTCGCCGCCGCCGTAAGGTCGGTCGTCAACTTTATTGTGTTTATCGAGCGTGTATTCGCGGATGTCGTGAATATTTATCCCGACGATTTCCGCCAATTTTGCGCGGCGAATAATACCGAAATCAAAGACCTCTCGAAAAAATTCGGGAAAAATTGTTAAAACATCTATTTTCATTTTCGATTTTAGATTTTGGATTTTCGACTTTTCTTTCAATCTAAAATCTAAAATCGAAATCTAAAATTCTAACAAACCTTCCGGCAAATCAACGCGAATCAATTTATTTTCGATCTCAACTTCCGTGCAGATCGCCGTCGCAAACGGAATCAAAAATTCCTTTTCCGCGCCTGTCACCACTAAAATCTCCGTGCCGCCGGTTCGCAGTAATTCTTTGACCACGCCGATCTTTTCGCCTTCAATCGTTTCGACCGAACAACCTTCCAATTGCCAATCGTAAAACTCTCCGTCTTCCAGCGCAAAGACTTCGGATTCGGGAATACAAATCTCTGCATCGCGCAAAAATTCGGCTTTTTCAACCGAGTCAATTTCAGCAAAAATCAGAAGAACGCGGTTTTTCTGAAAACGAAAATTTTCAATTATCAAGTTGCGCCGTTCACCGTTCGGCAAAAGCGCGATGACTGTTTCCAAATCTTCAAAGCGTTCGGGAAAATCGGTCAGCACATCGCCTGAAACCTCGCCGCGCAGTCCGCGCGGTTTGGCAATTTTAGCAATGGCGACTAAATCTTCCACTTGAGAAAGTTTGCAGAAAGTTATCGGATAGTTGCAGATAGTTGACAGAAAGTTATTTGCTCTGCAAACTCTGCAAACTTCTGTCAGCTACTCAACGAGATCGAATTGAAACCGTTTTCCCTGCTTTTGTCCGGCGAAAAACAGAATACTGCGAATCGCCTTGACGGTTCTGCCTTCGCGCCCGATGACTTTGCCCATATCGCCAACGGCAACGCGAACTTCGATCTTCACGTTTTTACCGTCGGCAAACTCGGAAATCTCGACTGCGTCAGGTTCGGCGACAATCGCTTTGACAATTTTTTCTACGGCTTCTTTCATCAAGTTAAATAAACGCCGAAATTATTCGCCGTTTTTTGCCGAATCTTCCGTTGCAACATCTTCGGTTGCAGACTCTTCAGCCGGAACTTCTTCACTCGTTTCAGCAGCGGCATCGGCTTCAGCTTTCGCGGCATCGGCTTCAGCTTTTGCAGCGGCATCGGCTTCGGCTTTTGCCGCTTCGTCAGCTTTGCGTTTTTCTTCAGCTTTTGCCGCTTCGTCAGCGCGTTTGGCTTCTAAAAGAGCTTGTTTGTCGGCTTCTTTTTTATCCGCTCTCGCCTGAACCGCCGCCGCTTTTTCTTCTTCGGATTGTTCGGGATTGTATTTAATTAAACTCGCCACCGTGTCCGAAGGCTGTGCGCCGACACCGATCCAGTATGAAATACGGTCGTGTTTCAGATTGACTTCCGCCGGATCAGCCATCGGATTATATGTGCCGACGTTTTCCAAATATTTTCCGTCACGCTTTGAACGCTTTTCCTTGACGACAACGCGATAAAAAGGTCTTTTTTTCGCGCCCATTCTCATTAAACTTATTGCTAACATATTTTATTGATGGTAAATGGTAAACAGTAAATGATAAACAAACGGCAGAATTTACCATTTCCCATTTACCGTTTACCATTATTTCCTCTTTTTGTGTCTCTTTTTCTTTTTAAGTTTTTTGCTTAAATTATCTTTGGTTTCTTCGTAATCGTTATCAAAATCATTGCCCGAACCACCGCCGCCGAGAAGTCCGCCGAGTCCGCCCATTCCGCCGCCGAGAAGTCCGCCTAAACCGCCGCCGAGTCCGCCCATCGCTTTGCCGGCGAGTTTCGAGAAAAGTCCGCCGCGATTCATCTGCTGCATCATTTTCTTCATCTGTTCATATTGGCGAATCAAGCCGTTGACTTCACTAATCGTCGAACCGGAACCGTTGGCGATTCTGGTTTTTCTGCTCGCGTCAATGATTTTATGATTTCGGCGTTCGGCTTTGGTCATCGAATCAATAATCGCTTCGGTGCGTTTCATCTGTGCTTCGACTTCTTCCGATTGTTCATCGGAAATTTGAAGTCCGCCCGTTAATTGTTCGGGCATCATCTTCATAATTTTCGACATCGAGCCGAGTTTTTTAAATTGTCCGAGCTGACTGCGAAAATCTTCGAGCGTAAACTGATTGCTCGTCATTTTCTCGAGCTGTTTCGCCGCTTCATCTTCGCTGATCTTTCCCTGAACTTCTTCGATAAGCGACAAAACATCGCCCATTCCTAAAATTCTCTGCGCGATGCGGTCGGGATAAAACGGCTCGATAGCATCGTATTTTTCTCCGACACCGACAAATTTTACCGGCTGTCCGATAACTTGTTTAATAGACAAAGCCGCGCCGCCGCGTGCATCGCCGTCCATTTTCGTCAACACAACGCCCGTAATTCCGACTCGTTCGTGGAAAACTTCCGCCGAACGAACCGCATCTTGTCCGGTCATCGCATCGGCGACGAATAAAACTTCAATAGGTTTGGTTGCCGCTTTGATTTTTTCGAGTTCGATCATCAGTTCGTCATCAATATGAAGACGACCCGCCGTGTCAATCAAAAGCGTGTCGAAACCCGTTTCCTGCGCGTATTTCATCGCACCTTCGACGAGCGTCATCGGATCATTCGTTTCCCGATTTTGAAAAACCTGAATACCGACTGCGCCGCCGACCACTCTTAACTGTTCACGCGCCGCCGGACGATATACGTCAACCGAAACCAAAAGCGGTTTTCTTTCCTGATTATCTCTTAGCCAACGCGAAATTTTTCCGGTCGAAGTAGTTTTACCCGAACCTTGCAAACCGACAATCATTACGACATTCGGAATTTGCTTAGTAAATACGAGCCGCGAAGACGTGCCGCCCATTAAATTTACGAGTTCGTCATAGACGATTTTAACGACCTGTTCGTGCGGCTTTAAGTCTTGCCAAACTTCCTGACCTTCGGCTTTCGAGCGCACTGTGTCAATAAAATCCTTGGCGACTTTGTAATTAACATCCGCTTCGAGCAGAGCCATCCGAATCTCGCGCAGAGCCGCGTCAACGTGTTCGGGCGTGAGTTTCCCTTCGCCGCGCAAATTTTTCAGCGATTTCTTTAATTTGTCTGATAAAGATTCGAACATATAAACACACTTCAGGCAGTAAAGCCGAAACTATAAATACTAATTGCATAAAATGAATGTGTCAAGAAAAGAGGCGTGAAACACCTTTTAGATTGATTATTTGAGCATTTTTCGGTTTTTTAACCCGTGTTAAATTCTAAAAAATCGCTCTCCATTGCCGTAAAAACAAAGAAATCAAAGGACTTAAAAAATATTTTCACAAACTGCAAAAAAAAATGATGACAAAAGGTTAAAATTTTGTTACGATTTGCTACATAGAAGGTTGCAGATTCATTAAAGGTTAAGATTTTTAACAACCTTTGGTAACTTAATAATTCAACTGATTTTTATTGGAAAAGCGTGTATTTTATGCCTTTTCCTTAAATTTTGCCGCATATTGCGACAAAATTCACAAAAAATAGAACAAGGGGTTAATTTATATTTGAAGGAGAATATATGGCAGCAGCAAAACCGATGACACTACATGATAGAATCATGCAAATTGACCATATCCAGGCGCGCCGTTTTGGAAAATTGACGAGCGACACCTTGGAAATTGCGACAGAAGGAATTATCCGGCACTTGAGAGCTTGCGCTCGAATGGATGTAAACCCGGATGCTTCGGCTGTTCGTGAAATTATTGACGATGCCTTAAACGGCAGACGAGTTTTTGCGGAAACTTCCAATGACATTTTAGCCGCATAAATAATAGCTTTTATAATTTTTTAGTAATACAAATTTGATCGCCGAAATCCGGCGGTCTTTTTTTGTGACCGATTTAAGACTATAATGTTGTCATTCTATAATTTAAAACATTTTCCAAGGAGAGAAAGATGGCTAACGAAACAAATATCAATGAAGGCGGAAACAAAACTCTAATAAAATGGGGATCATTTGCGATTGCGATTTTAATTATTTTTCTGGTCGGATTTATACCGATGTGGATGCGCGCCAATAATTATGCCGCGCAAAATGAAGTTACCCAAAAAGCCCTTACCCGTCTGACAATTGCAAATCTTATCGCAACCGCTATTGTTGACGCAAAGCGCGGCGAATATGAATCGGCGCGGCAAAAAACGAGCAATTTTTATACAAGGCTCGATACGGAGACGGAAAAAGGCGAAACAAGCGCGTATCCGAGCGCAGAAAACGAAAAATTCAAATCGGTTTTCAAAGACCGTGACGCGATTATTACGATGCTCGCCCAACGCGACCCGGCTTCGGTCGAACGCCTGACCGACATTTATATGATTTATCGTCATACAGTCGGCGAAGCAAAAACGGAAACTCAAGCTCAAACACCGACGAACGCGAATACAGCGAACACGAATACAGCAAATATCAATGCTCCGGCTAACACTCGATAAAAACAAAATTTATTGTTTGGAGACCTATTTCAGGTTAGTTTTGTAAAGAATATATTTGCCGTGATTTTCGCCATCGTCGCGCCGATACCAAAGATCCAAATTTTTCAGTTCGTCGTTTGCATCCGAATAAACGATGACGTAAGAAATTTTCGGACTTTCCGCGTCGGCAATTGAAAAGTTTCTTATGAAATTTTCATAATTTCCGACTTCTTCTTCGATTTCCGGCAATGTCAAAGGTCTGGCGTTGGCGGAAAGTTTCGCGTTGAATCTGTCCCAACCGAACAAAGCCATACACGCTTCGATATTGCGGCATCCGGTCAGCGATTTTCGCAGATATTCCGCATCTAAATCTGAATAATAAAGCAGTTGATAATATCTGCGCTTGTTTTCTTCCCAATCTTTCAGACCTGAAAAAACGTGCTGGTGACGCGCCCAAATGACCGCTTGCGGCGCAATCGTCGGCTGACCGTCGGCTTGCAGAGGTTCGAGATTTAATGTCGTCTGTTGTTTTGCATTTTCGACATTTCCCCGCGCCAATTCTTTCAGACGCAAATTTACAGACATCGCTTCATCACGCTGAACATTTACATCATCCCAAAAGTGCGTCGTTTCCGACGCTTCGATGTAACCCCAATAAATCGAAACGATACTTAAAATCGAAAGCAAAATTATCGAAAGTATCTTTATTTGCCCGAAAAACTTTTGCCAGAAAATACTTGCAATTAAGACAATCGCCAGTAAAACCACATAATTTATGACATAAAATTCATAGTGAAACGGCTGTAGAGATTTTCCGGTCAAAACCTGTTGATTAAAAACGAACAGCGGCGCAAAGGCAAAAGCCGCAATGAAATAAACTTTCCTTTCGGCAAGTTTTGTCAATTTTAATAAAAGTGCAAGAACTGTAAATGTTAAAACGAAATAGCCGATAATCTCGACTTTTTGCAAAAAATCCGGTTTGTGCGTTAAAACCAAAAGTTGTGCTTTATCCATTACCGGATTACGGTTTGATAAAAGCAGTCCGTAGATTCCGATTGAAAAAACGCAAAACACGCCTGTAATCGCAAGAAATACGAAATCGTTCCGCCAATTTTCAGCTCTAAAAATCAACACTAAAACCGTTAAGACGAACATTACGGCGGCGGCGGAAGTCCAAACATAAAAATAAGAGAAAACTATCGCCGCAAAACACGAACTCGACAAAATCGAATAAATAATCCGTTTATTTTTTTCTTCGCTTTTCAAACCGTTCCACAAGCACGCAAAAAGAGCGAACATAAACGGAAATGCGAGACTCGGAATATATCTCCGCAAATACGGAAAAAACGGATAAGCCGCGCCGCCTTCGTAAAAACCGTTAATCGCGCCAAGCCCGACGATTAACGCACTGCCGACCAAAACGACGAGCGTTCCGGCAAAGGCGAAAAAACTATCATCCGTAATCGAGACAATCAGCCAGAACATCGCAAGCGCGGTCAAAAATGCCGACGCGAACGATAAAACAGGCATCATTTGGGCAGCTGAAAGTCCGAAAATTCGCGCCGGAATTGCGGCGAGATAGGCAGGGAAAAATTGTATCGAAAAGAGCGATTCGTATTGCGGCGAATCTTTTGAATCGTCTCGTCCGGTATATGGATCGTTCTTGCGCGGTCTGCCGTCAATCAACGCCTGCAAATACGACGCATACGCCATTTCATCGAGATCGCACGAAGCGAACGCGCCGGAAAATTCCGCGCCGCGCAGATTTTTTTGCAGATTATACTGCGGATAAAGCGCGAGAATACCCAAAATCACGCCTGCCGAAATCGCTATTGACCAACGAATTAACATAAAAAAGAATTGACAGATTAGCATAAACGAACTTTTATTTATAAAAAAGACAGAAAAAAAATGATTTTAACTGTCCGCAAATCAGCACGAATAAGGAGAAATTTACTTTATGAAAACTAAAAAAGCATTCGTGTTCATTCACGCAAATTCGCGCAAATTCGCGGATAAACTTTTTTATCCGTTAAAATTAGTAATCGTTCTGGACGGGAAACATTCAAACTAATAAAATAATCAGCAGCAGGAAATTTTAATTATGAGCTTAAAAGATAAATTAGTCAGCGATATGACGACGGCGATGAAAGCCAAAGACGCAAATAAACTTTCGACTCTGCGGATGGCGAAATCCGCCGTGATGAATGAAGAAAACAAACGCGGTATCGGAACGGTTCTGACCGATGACGAAGTGACGAAAATACTGCAAACTCTGGTCAAACAGCGTAAAGATTCCATCGAACAATTTAGCGCGAGCGGTCGCACGGAACTCGCCGAAAAGGAAAAAACGGAACTCGCCGTTCTCGAAGAATATCTGCCGCGAGCCGCTTCGCAAGAAGAAGTTGATAAAGCGGTTGCCGAAGCTGTCAGCGAAACCGGCGCGTCTTCGATGCGGGAAATGGGCGCGGTAATGAAAGTAGCCATCGCCAAACTCGAAGGTAAAAACGCCGACGGGAAAATGGTCAGCGAAACCGTCAAAGCCAAACTTTCCTAAATACTTTTCTAATGTAAGATAAAGCAGTTTTTTTTCGATACAACCGACAAAAATCCGGCTGAAAATTTTAAGTTTCAGCCGGATTTTTTGTAAATTTGCGCCGATTTCCCTGCTAAAATCAAAGCGCGTAAGTCTTCTGCAATTCTTCAAAATCTCTTAGACGAATATCAATATCAACAGGCGTTTCGGGAAATAAATTTTTGCCGATCAGCGAGCGGAGTTCGGTTTCGGATTGTTTGTCCAGTTGTGTCACCAAAATCATTAAAAGTTTGACTTTCGACTCGGGACGCACTTTTGCGAGAATTTGTTTTGCCGTTTCGACTTTTTTGAGAATTTGGGTGCATTTTTCTTTTGAAAGTTTCGGAGTTACGAGAAATGTGGCTTCGATAAATGTGATGATTTCTTCTTTGACGAGAATCGCGTCAAATTCGGCGTTGCCGATTGTAATATGGCGCATCAGCGGAACTTTTTCTTCCTGCTGAATCTGCCGCAAAGCCAAATCTTCGGCAACGACATACGCCGACAAAAGATCGGACATATTTTCGGACGGAACATCGAGAATCGCGGCAAGTTCTCTGACTTCGGTCGTCAATTTTCGTCTCTGCGCGAGCGGCGGAAGCACATCCCACGCGATCTTGTCGCTGTTTTCGAGAGCTTTGACCTTTCGCCATTCGCGCATCGTCAACCATTCGGAAGCGGTTGCGCCGAACAGTGCAAAGATTAATCCGCAGATCGAAAACGCCATAAAGAAAAAGATCAAAGTCCAACGCTGGATCGCGTCCATTGACTGCGAGGCGAACGCTATTGCCAAACCCGTCACAATGCAAACGACGAGAATTAAAATCACAAGAACGGGAAAATAGTTTCGCGCTACCGGCTTATCAAATTTGGAAAACGAAGCAACCTGTTTTTTCGGTGTCATATTCAATTATAAAATTTATCGTTTTCGGGGCGGAATTTATTAATGTGAGAATAAAGAATTTTTAACCCAAGCGCAAATTTGCTTGTGAAACTTTGCTTTTCCGACTTTTCAAGTTACTCGATACGAGCAAAACACTATTGCAAATTATGTTTTTAATAAATACTCTGCTGTGCAGTAGAGTAAAGTAGAATGTTCTTTTATACTGGGCATTTGGCGGAAAAATTTTTCTTTGATTTATTGTGCAGACCGATTGCACTTATGAAAATTTCAGTCACACGTTTTTAACCCGGAATGCGAATAAATCTAACATTCCGAATAATCCGCTTTCCCTTCGTTATATGTTATTTTATTTGCTTTTTATCGCCGGTTTTATCGCGCTTTTATTGTTTATTTCGTCGAGAATCAGAAATGCCGCCGATGCTGCTTATCAGCCGGAACGGATCGAACGCGATGATTTTCGGATTTTCAAACCCGAAGGATATTTGACTCCGGTCGAATTTACGACCGCCGCGCCGTTTGAAGCCTATACGCGCGAACTCGGCGAGCGTTCGATGGGACGTTTGCGGAAATCTCTCGTCAAATTAACTGTTTCCGACGGTTTGAAATTTGACGAACAGCGCAGGGAAATCAAAAAGAATGCGCCGGAATTTATTTCCACCGTTTTTACCGAAAATGCGCCCGCAGATCAAAAAATTTGTCTGATCGAAACGAAAAAAGAGGAAAACGAAATTAAGACCGTTTTCTTTAACAAACTCGTCGAAAGCCGCAATTTAAAAAAGACTTTCGATCTGGAAATTTCCATTTTGGAAGAATACCGCGACGAATTTGAGGAACGCATAAATTTGATGCTCGAAAGTTTTGCAGTAAAATAAAAGCATCCCGACCGCTTAAATGTTCATCTTGAAAAACGAGAGGATTCGATTTTTTAATTTATGAAAAAATACTTATTTACGGCGATTTTATCATTGGCATTCGTGATTTTGCTCGGCGGCGCGGCTGACGCGCAAAATATTCCGGTCAGCGGAAATCTCGGCACGGTCAAACGCGGCGGCACGACGCGCGGTTCGGTTGTTTTGAATATTCCGGGCAGTCTGCACGTTAATTCCAACAATCCGAACAGCGAATACGCGATTCCGACAGCGGTGCGTTTGAACGCGACGGGCGGCAAAGTAAGCGGCGCGATCTATCCGCGAGGGAAAAATAAAAAATTTCCGTTCTCGGAAGACACTTTAAATATTTATGAAGGTCGCACGACGATTAGTTTTAATGTCACCGTGCCGAAAAATTATCGCGGAAACAGTGTAAAAGTTCGCGCTGTCGTTCGCTATCAGGCGTGTTCAAACGAAGTCTGCTACGCGCCGAAAACTCAGACGATAAATCTGACGGCAAATGTTAAATAAAACCCTTAATCGCAATTTAAAAATAAAAAAAAGCGTTTCAGTTCAACTACGAAACGCTTTCTTTATTTTAATTGTCGATTTTAAAACCTTCCGGCACAAATTCCAAAGCGATTATTTCGCCGTTTATTTTTTCTTTCGCGTCATTTGACGGGCGAAATGTAACGACTGCCGGAAGCGGCGGAAGTTTTACGCCGCAGCCCATCTGCATCGCGCCGATTCCCTGTGCGAAAATTGCCATTCTCACATTCTGCGGCGAATCGGTTTTCAGTCTCAAGATTTGCGAATCCTTTTTTACGAGAAAGATAACCGATTTTCCCGCGCATTCTATTTTGTCCGGGTAAACGAGTTCGCGCTGTTCGCCGGCTTCGGGTTTGCGGAGCATACTTTTAATGGACTGTTCCATCTGATCTTTCAACGAATTTTCCTGCGCGATTTCCCGTTTCGCATCGGACGCGGCGATTTCATCTTCGGTTTTAAAACGGAAATTGTTCGGCACGAAATAAATAGCGGTCAAATCACCTTTCGACTTCAATTTCGGATTGGCATTCGGGCGATAAGTGATGACCGACAACGCGTTCTTAAAGTTCGCATCACAGCCGATTTGATAATTTTCGGATTCGGGCGTTAGCGAAACGAGATTTAACGACGCAAAATCTTTGCTTGCCAGCGACATCGTTTCGGTTTCATTTTTTACCGAATAGACGACCGTGCCGTTCGGACAAGCTATTTTTTCCAGATAACCGAGAACCTGTTTTTCACCGTCTTTCGGTTTCCCGATTGAGCGATTCAAACCGTCAATAACGGCTTCGGCTTTGATTTTTTCGAGTTCTTCCGCGCTCAGATCATTTCGTTTTAAAATCGTCGGAGGATCAACGGAAATATTGTTCGCGCTCATCTCGTCCACTTGTTTTTGATATCTGTTTTTCGCCGACTCGAATTGATTGATCGAACGCAGAATATTTTCCGCATTGACGCGCAGATATTGTTCACTCGCAGTTTTGGAAAGTTTCTCGGCGATTTCTCTGGCTTCGGCAAATTTTTCCTGCCGCAATAAAATCTGCGCTTCGAGCAACGCGTAATCCTGATTTCCCGGCTGAAACGCCAAACCTTTTTTCAGTATTGCGAGCGATTCGTCCAGATATTCGCCGTTGACCAAATTGACAAATGCCAGAAGGCGATAACTTTCGCTAAAATCCGGTTTGAGTTCGATTGCCTTTTGCAGTGCGCGGCGCATCAGTGCGGCTTTTTCCGGCGCAAATCCCATTGTTAATCCGCTTTCGTTCATATCTTCGCGGCTTAAAATAAAAGCGTAATTGTATTGCGCGTAATGATTTTTCGCATCCGCCGCGATAGCTTTTTCCAGATAATTTTTCGCGTCCGAAAACTTGCGTTGACGCATTTTGACAAGACCGAAAGACGTATTCGCCATCACCGAATTCGCGTCGAGCGCGAGCGCGTTATTGAGATATTTTTCCGCGTTGTCGTATTCGTGCGTGTGATATAAAAGATCGCCGAGATACGCGTTGACTTCTGCTTCAGAAAGCGCAACGGTCGTCATATCGGAGTCAAAGACGAGTTTTTCTTTAAGCATAACGGAAGTTCCCATATAACTTCTCTGCCGGACGTATTTTTCCAATTCCTTTTCCATCGCCGCGTAATCTCGCTGAAACGCCTGCTGAAAAGCCTTTTCCGGCTCGACATCTTTCATCACGAGATTAAGGAAAGTATTCATCGCTTTATTATTCGCGCCCTGATTTCCCTGAATCAGATAATGAATCAACGCCCACGCCTGCGCGTAAAAAATACTGCGCGAATGATTTCCGTTCTGGTGAAGCGAATAATTATCTATCGCAAAAAAGGTTTTCAGCGGAATAAGTTTATTTTGTTGAAGCAAAAGCAGATGACTATCCTGCAATAATCCGAGACTTACTTTCCGGTCGTTCTCGATCTTGAAAGTCTGATAAAATTCGGCTAAACCTTCGTTAAACCAAGGCGGAACCTCAGATTTTCCGAAATTCGTATCGAGCATAAAATGCACATATTCGTGAAAAATCGTGCCGTAAGTGTCTTCTTTATCGCCTTCGGTCGAGAGCGTGATGTAATTCAAGTCTTCGCCCGACTGAAAATATCCGGCGATCCATTTATCGGATTTTCCGTCAGCGCGTTTCGGTTTGAACGGATTGTAAGACGAATCGCTTTTGAAAACGACGACATTAGTTTCAATCGAAGTATTAAATTTTGCTTTCGGAAAAAGCTGATGAAATGTTTCCCGAAATTGTTCGAGTTTGGTCGCCACACCGCGAATATCTTTTTCGCTCGCATTGCCGATCAGGTTAAAGTTTTTAGAACGAACATTTATCCAAGTATCTTTGGCTGAAATCTGATTTGAGAAAATAAAAAAACAGACGCAGAAAAACGTGAGAAAATAAAATCTTTTTTTCATTTGTAAAGGTAACCTCCGGGAAATTTATGCAGATAATTTTAATTTAAAATTCCCTAAAAGGTCAATGGTTTTCGGGAAACCGAATTATTTTCTGCCGATAACGGAAAGCAGTCTTCCGGTTTTTCCGTAAAGTTTTTTCTCGACGCGATACGAGAAAAACAAATCCGTTCGCTCCATCGTGCAAAACGGCGCAACGGAAATATTTGCGGCGAAAACTCCGCTGCTTAAAAGCTGATTTTTATTTGCCAGATGAAGATCAATCAGCGCGTGTCCGTCGCGTGTCGGCATAAAAAGTTTTGCGCTTTCCGGAAATCTTGCCGCAAAAGCGTCTATCACATCTTTTCCGATTTCATAGTTTTTACAACCCGCCGCCGGACCGATTGCGGCGATCAAATCCTTCGGATGCGTACCGAATTGCTTTCGCATTTTTTCGACGGTTTTGATGACGATTGATTCGACCGTTCCGCGCCAGCCGGCGTGAATTGCGGCAAAAGATTTCGTTTTCACATCGCCGAGCAAAACCGGAACGCAATCGGCGGTTTTGACACCGATCAAAATATTTTCCGGATTAGAAATGAGCGCATCGTATTTTTCGTCGCTGTTTTTCACGTCTTCATCCGTTTTAACGATTTTTACATTATCGCCGTGAACTTGCCAGACGGTTGCAAGCTCGTAATTTTTACCGAAAACATTTAAAAATCTTCGCCGATTTTCATAGATATTTTCGTGTAAATCTTCATCAAATCCCGCAAGATTCAGATCATTTTCGGGAAACGCCGAAACGCCGCCGAGCCGCGTCGAAAAACCGTTGACAAAACCGTTTTCTTCTAAAACTTCGGATACGAGAATTTTCACGCCGCCCGATTCGCGCCACAAAAATTTATTTTCTGATAAAATTTTTTCGGCGGCGAAATTTTTAATTTCTAATTTTGAGTTTTCAACCGAATCAGTGATTGTTTCCATCGGCATAGACATAATCGAAGTTTACCGCATCAAGGACACGCTTGCCAGAACGCCGCGTTTCGCCGAGCGTGTTTTTACGTCAAAAGAAAGAGATTACTGCGATGCCAAAGGCGCGGCTTCGGCGCAAAGTTACGCGGCGCGTTTCGCCGCCAAAGAAGCGTTTTTAAAAGCTCTGAAAACCGGCTGGCGAGGAAAAATAACGTGGCGCGACATCGAAATTTCAAACGACGAACAAGGCGTTCCGAGTTTGAAGATTTCGGGCGAAGCCGACAAAATTTTACAATCGCTCGGCGCAAATAAAATTCATCTTTCGATGTCGCACACGACCGATCACGCGACGGCGCAGGTGATTTTGGAAAAAGTTTAGTTATGTTTAGATATTTGAAGATTTCACAGAGGAATTATTGTTTATAATTTTCGCATCAACAGTTTATTTCAGGTTAAAATCAATTTATGAAAATTCTCGTTACAGGCGGCAGCGGTTTTCTCGGAACGCACGTTCGCAAATTTTTTAATGCGGATGATTTTTCGCGCCGCAATGGTTTGGATATTTTAAATTTGCAGGACACACAGATTATTCAGAATTATGACGTGGTGATTCATCTCGCCGCCGAACTCGATAAATCGCCGGACAATGCGGAAAGCGTTTTTCTGACAAATGTCGAAGGCACGATCAATGTTCTGCGCGAAATGAAGGAAAATTCCGTGTTTATTTTTGCTTCGACGAAAGATGTTTACGGGCGTTTTGCCGACAATTACCGCGAAGTTTCGGAAAATTGCCCGACGCTTTTCGCCGGACAATCCGCGCTCGAATGGTCGAAACTGATCGCCGAACGCTATGTCGAATTTTATGCGAACACGAAGAATTTTCGCTCGTGTATCTTTCGTCTTTCAACCGTTTACGCGCCAAACTCGCCAAACAATATGCCGAATTTCGTATCGCATTACGCAAATGCGATTAATATGGGCGAACGAATTTCTCTGCCCGCAAACGGCTCGCCAAAACGCGATTTGCTTGCCGTCGAAGATTTCGCCGAAGCGTGCAAAGCGTTTATAGATTCGATCATTCGTCACGGACTTTACAATCTCGGCGGCGGTTTTGAAAACACGATTTCGATGCGCGAACTCGTCGCCAAAATGGAAAATATCACAAATCTGCAAGCCGTTATTGACGAAGAAAATCCCGCGCCCGCGCCTGTTCCGATGAATTATGTTTCGGATTTAAGTTTGGTTAAACAGGAACTCGATTGGAAACCTTCGGTTAATCTCGACGACGGATTAAAAATGCTTTTTTAACGCAAAGATGCGAGGACGCAAAGGCGCAAAAGGTTTTAAAGTGGGCTGTGCAAGTTTTAATTTTTAAGTTTCTTTTAAAGCGTTTTTTTGTCTATCTCTTTCAAAGAATTTTCTGCACTTTTATTTGAACAGCCAAAAAAACCTTTGCGTCCTTGCATCATCGCGTCTTTGCGTTAAATTTAAATTTGATGAAAATAGTCGTGCGCGGAACAAATTGGATCGGCGATGCGGTGATGACGATTCCCGCTTTGCGTGAACTTCGGCGCATTTTTCCTGACGCGGAAATTTTTCTGCACACGCGATTTTGGGCGAAAGCGATTTTTCAGGACGCGGATTTTATTGATGAAATTTTGACGTTTGAAAATCTGGATTCAAAATTTAAAACCGCGTTGGCACAATCGAAAAACCTTAAACGATTTAACTTCGATCTTGCCGTTTTATTTCCCAATTCGTTTGAATCCGCGCTGACGGCAAAACTCGCAAAAATCCCGCTCCGTTTCGGTTATGCAAAAGAAGGCAGAAGTTTTTTGTTGACCGATAAATCGGAAATTCCCGTTTGGAAAAATGAAAAACACGAAGTTTATTTTTATTTGAATCTGATCGCCGAAATCGAAAAAGCATTTTTCCAAACGAAAACGGTTTTAGAAACCGGATCGCATATAAATCTAAAAGTTTCGGAAGAAAGAAAAGTTGCGGCGCGAAAAATCCTTGAAGAAAACGGCGTTGATTTATCGAAAAAAACAATCGCGCTCGGTGTCGGTTCGACCAACTCACGCGCCAAACGCTGGCAGACGAAAAGTTACGCCGAATTAAACGACAAACTGCAAAACGATCTGAATGCAAATGTAATTTTAGTCGGAGCAGACGACGAATTGAATATTTCAGACGAAGTTTACGAAAAATCGAAATCTAAACCGATAATTTTAACGGGCAAAACTTCGCTGTCGGAAGCAGTCGCCGTTTTGAGCGAAATCGATCTGCTTGTGGCAAATGATATGGGACTCGCGCATATCGCTCCGGCGGTCGGGACGAAAACGCTCGTCATTTTCGGTCCGACAAATCCTTTGACGACGCAGCCGCTCGGTTCGGAAATCATTCGCCGCGAAGATGTAGATTGCGCGCCGTGTATGCTCCGCGATTGCCCGATTGACCATCGCTGTATGACGCGCATTTCTGCTCGAGATGTATTTGAAAAAGTTGAAAAAATTTTCAATGTAAAGGAATAACGATGAAATAACTACACGGATTTATTTATTAATTTTGTGACTAAATAGTGGAACAATCAATCGTTTCAAACATTAATTTGCAGAAAAATTATAAAGACCGGAATTATTCAACTCCACATTTAAAAAACTTGACATCTTTGCGTCTTCTCGTCTTTGCGTTAAAATTTCCCTGAGATGAAACGAAAAGCCATTTTTTTAGACCGCGACGGAACTTTGATCGAAGAAGTGAATTTTCTGCACCGCGTCGAAGATTTATGCTTTTTTTCATACACGCAAAAAGCCGTCGAATTACTGAAAGAAAATAATTTTATCGTGATCGTCGTGACCAATCAGTCGGGCATCGGACGCGGGATTTTCCTCGAATCGGCGATGCACGAAATTCACGATGAAATCAACAAAAAAATCGGCGATAAGATTGATGCTTTTTATTTTTGTCCGCATTTGCCGACCGACGGCTGCTCTTGCCGCAAACCGAGTATCGGAATGATCGAAACGGCAACCGAAAATTTCGAGGTAGATTTTGAAAAATCGTGGATGATCGGCGATAAAGCGATTGATGTCGAAACAGGATTTAACGCCGGACTAAAAACCGCGCTCGTTTTAACCGGCTACGGACGCAAGGCAGTCGAAGATTTAAATAAAAGTCCCGACATTATTGCCGAAAATCTTCTGCAAGCAATTAACGGGATTCTCGATTTCGACTAGCATTTTCAAGCGAATTAATGTTAATTTAGCAGTGCCGAACGAAAAAGTTTTATTTCCCGGCAACTTTTACCCCGACTTCCGAACGCTTAACTATTTTTTCAGTTTTAGTATTTAATGTGAAAAATATTCCGGTTTATTTTTTACATTTTTTGGTTAATTTTCTTTATCCGCACCGAAAAATATGTTCAGTTTGAAAGAAAAACAATTCCCGAAAAAAGCTCAGAAGGTTCAAACACTGATTATCGGGCGTTTGATGGCGATTTTTCTGCTTTTGATTGCCGGTTGGCTGTGGCACGAAGGTCAGCTTAAATTATCTTTTGAAACTTTTCCGCGCGATCTCTTTATCGCTTTCATTACAGCGGTCGGTTTGACCATCGTTTATTTTTTCGTTCTCCGGCTGAGTAAAAATCTCGAATGGCAAATCAAAATTCAGTTTTTAGTTGATGCGCTTTTGATAACTTGGCTCGTCTGGCGCACGGGAACTCTGACATCGCCGTATCTGACGCTTTATATCATATTAATCGGTGTTTCGAGCGTGTTTACGAAGGCGCGCGAAACTTTGCTTCTTGCATCTTTGTGCGCCTTGTTTTTTACGGCAGTTTCCATCGGAGTAACTTTTTCGTTTATAACTTCGTTCGGCTCATTGCCCGATCCGCCGAAAATCGTGCAGATCATCGGTTTTCACGTCGTGGCATTTTTCGTCGTCGGATTACTTGCGGCGCGTCTCTCCGACCGTTCGGCACACGGCGAAAATTTAATCGAAACGAAAAAATCGCTTGAAAATTTGCGACTTTTGCACGAACGCATTATCGAATCAATCCGTTCGGGACTAATTACAACCGATCTCGAAGGAAATATTTACACTTTTAACGCCGCCGCGACCGAAATTACGGGTTACACAGCCAAGGAAATGAACGGGAAAAATATTTCCCTGCTTCTCGGAAATATCGAACAGCCGATCATTACATCATTTGCGGCGGTTGACAATAGCGAACAACAGCCGCGATTTGAAGCGGAATTAATGACACCCGAACGATTTGCCGTTCGCATCGGTTACGGCATCGCGCCGCTTTTCAGCGAAAAGGGCGAAAAAAGCGGTTTGATCGTGACGTTTCAAGATTTGACCGACATTCGCTCGATGGAAGAAAGCAGTCGGCGGAAAGATCGTCTCGCCGCCGTCGGGCGCGTCGCCGCAGGTTTGGCTCACGAGATCAGAAATCCGCTCGGCGCGATGCGCGGCGCGATTCAGGTTTTGGAATCGAGTGTGCCGAAAGAATCAACGCAAGCGAGTTTGATGGATATTATTCTGCGCGAATCTGATCGTCTTAATAAAATCATCACTAATTTTTTAACTTACGCGCGACCACGCGCCGGAAATTTTTCCGAACTCGATGTTTGCCAAGCTATCGGCGAAACCGTCGTGCTGCTCAAACACAGCCCTGATGTCAAAGATTTTCACAAAATCTCGACCAATCTGCCGGAAAATCCGATAATCGTTTCCGCCGATTCAACACAAATGAAGCAAATCTTTTGGAATCTGGCGCGTAACGCATTAAACGCGATGCCGAACGGCGGCGAGTTGGTAATACAATGCGAAAGTTTTTCGCATAATCGCAGCCGAATCACATTTAGCGACACCGGCTGCGGAATGTCTGCAAGTCAGGTCGAACAATTATTCGAGCCTTTTTCCGAATCTACGACCGGCGGAACCGGACTCGGACTTTCCATCGTTTATCAAATAGTCCGCGACCACGGCGGAACGATTAATGTCAAAAGTCTGGAAAATGCCGGAACGACTATTTCCGTCGAATTTCCATCGGATTTGCGTTTAGTTCAAAATACCGATAACGAACAAAATGCGCTGACTGAAAATGATGTTCACAAAAGCTATAAATCGTCGCGGATTGAGGGTTTTCTGAACGTCCAAAACAAATAATGGTAAAGGTCTAAAACACATTAACTGAAATTTGTTCTTGAAATATGAACGAGTTTTTTGTCAAAATGAATGTGTCGTTTCCTTCGACCGCAGAAAAATCATTATTAAAATCTGAATTTATCCGCAAAGTTTTTCTAATTGAATAACCGATGTCAAATTTATTAATCGTTGATGACGAACAAAGTTACAGACAACTTTTAACCCTTGTTTTTCAGGGCGACGGTCATAATATTAAAACCGCCGGCAACGGGCGCGAAGCCGTTGAAATGCTGCGCCGCGAAGCCGTTGACCTGATGATTTCAGATGTCAAAATGCCGGATATGGACGGGATTCAGCTTTTGCGTGCGGCGCGTGAATTTCTGCCCGATCTGGCGGTCGTTTTGATGACCGCGTTCGCCTCGGTCGAAACGGCGCGTGAGGCTTTTAAACTCGGCGCGGACGATTTTATTCAAAAACCGTTCGATGTCGAAGAATTAAAACTGATCGTCAAAAAAGCTCTCGAAAAACAAGCCTTGATTGACGAAAACCGCGCTTTTAAACGCGCCCAACGCGAACGCGGAAGCGTCAAAAATATCATCGGTCATTCGGACAAAATGAAGGCGATTTTTCAGATGATCGAAACCGTCGCCGAAGTTCAGTCAACCGTTCTCGTGACGGGCGAATCGGGAACGGGAAAAGAACTCGTTGCGCGGGCGATTCACGATCTGTCGCCGCGTGCCGAAAAACCTTTTATCTCGATCAACTGCGGCGCGTTTACCGAAACGCTTTTGGAATCGGAACTTTTCGGCTACGTCAAAGGCGCATTTACAGGCGCAAATACCAATCGGAAAGGTTTGTTTGAAGCCGCTAACAAAGGGACGATTTTTCTCGACGAGATCGGCGAAATGTCGCCCGCGATGCAGGTCAAACTGCTCAGAGTTTTGCAGGAAAGAAAAGTTCGCGCAGTCGGCGCACACGACGAATTGCCGGTTGATGCGCGCGTTATCGCCGCCACCAACCGCGATCTGAAAGCGATGGCGGACGAAGGCACTTTCCGCGAAGACCTTTTTTACCGCGTTTCCGTGATTCCGATTTCCCTGCCGCCGCTTCGTGATCGCAGCGAAGATATTCCCGAACTGACGGAACATTTTATTCAAAAATTTTGCGGTCAGACCGGCAAAAACCTTTCGATTACCGACCGCGCGATGCAGATGTTGGAAAATTATGCGTGGCACGGCAACGTCCGCGAACTCGAACACACCATCGAACGCGCCGTCGCGCTCGAACCGACCGGCGAGATTCAGCCCGAACGTCTGCCCGAACATATCACCGATTACAATCCGACGCGTATCAAAGCCGAATTCGATCTGCCGGACGAAGGAATCAATTTTTTTACGCATCTCGGCAATCTGGAAAAAATCTACGTCGTCGAAGCCTTGAAAAAAAGCGGAGGAAATCAAACACGCGCCGCCGAACTCCTGCAAATGCCGGTTCGTTCGCTCAGACATCTGCTCGACAAACACGACATCAGAACACTTTCGGCGCAGATGCGAAGCAACATAAATTAGTTTTTTTTTAATTTTCCGTGCTTTTTACGGCTATAAGCATTTGTAGATTTCTACTTCTTAAAAATTTTTATAACTTTTATAAACGACTCTGATGACAAATTCTGTCACACCACTTTTGCCAAAATCTGTTATTCGACAAGTTTTTGATATATATAAAAACGCTCAACAAAAACCTCTAAAATAGTCGAACTCCTTTATTTACAATCATTTTATTTTCTCCTCAGATTCTACGCTTTTTTGGCACGGTGATTGATTAAAGTATCTGTAACCTGAGAAAGGTAGAAAAAGACTAAAACAAACAAACACAAACTAAACTTAGGAGATTGTAAAATTAAAATGAAAAATCAAAAAGGTTTCTCGCTCATCGAGCTTTTAATCGTCGTCGTCATCATCGGTATCATTGCTGCTATTGCTATTCCCAACTTAATCGCCGCCCGCCGCGCCGCCAACGAAGGTTCGGCGCAGTCAACTTCCAGAACGATTCACAGTGCCGAAGTGACTTATGCTTCGACCAGCGGAAACGGTCAATACGGAAATTTAACCGCTCTTAATACCGCCGGTTTGATTGATACACAGGTTGCCAACGCAACAACCGGTAAAAGCGGATATATATTCGGTGCTGTTCTCGGAACGGGTACACCTGCAACATTCGCAGTTACTGCAATTCCGCAAAACGGAACATCAGGCGTTACGCAAACCGGAACACGTCGTTTCTGTGTTGCAACCGATGGCGTAGTTTATTCTTATACTGACGCTTTAACAACTGTTCCGGCAACAGCAGCAGCTCAAATGGCTTGTGCAACTCCGACAGCAGGTAGCGGCGGCGTTGTTCAATAACCGATTCGGTCAAACTTAATCTTGAAAATCCCGTTTATTGAAAAATCAGCGGGATTTTTTATTCACAAAATTATCCGATGAATTTACTCACTGCAGATGCACTTACCAAAAAAAATTCATACTCCAATCGGCAATTTACTGAAAATATAAAAGGAAGTGTAAATAATAATGAAACACCATCAAAAAGGTTTCTCGCTCATCGAACTTTTAATCGTAGTGGTCATCATCGGAATTATCGCGGCTATCGCTATTCCCAATTTAATCGCTGCCCGTCGCGCCGCCAACGAAGGTTCGGCGCAGTCAACTTCCCGCTCGGTTCATAGCGCGGAAGCCACCTACGCTTCGACCAACGGAAATGGTAAATACGGTTCGATAACCGACCTGAATACCGAAAAATTAATTGACACGCAGGTTGCCGATCAGATTACTGGCAAAAGCGGTTACATATTTACGATTAATGTAGGAACATCAACCGCGCCGCCGAGTTTCGCCGTCAATGCCAATCCGGCGAGCGGCGCGACAACCGGAGTTACTCAAACCGGCACACGCCGTTTCTGCATTGATACCAACGGCATTGTTTACGCTTACACGAATAATCTCGGAACACCCGGCGGCATAAACGGTGTAAATGTCACCTGTGCTACTCCGACATTAGGATCGGGCGGTGTCGTTCAGTAATAAGATTTCGGAAAATCGGATAAATCACACTTAAACCGCGCTGATTCCATCAGGAATTCAGCGCGGCTTGCTTTTTTGTCAAACCTTCTGCAAATTTATCTCTTCCAATTTTCCACATAAAATAATATAATAAATTTCGCCTCGTATTTGAGGCTCTTCAGATAACTTCCCGACACATATAATAAATTTTCTATGAAAATTTTTCCGATTGCCCGCAACACATTTCGTGAAGCCGTCCGCGACCGCGTTTTGTATAATCTCGTCATTTTCGTTCTGCTGATTACGGCAGCCGCGATCTTTCTCGGCGAATTGACCGCCGGACAGGAAGCGCGAACGATTATTGATCTCGGTTTGAACGCGATGCTTTTATTCGGCGTATTTATCTCGATTTTTGTCGGTGTCGGTCTGGTTTCCAAAGAAATAGAAAGACGCACGGTATTTTCGATTTTCTCGAAACCGATTGAACGCGGCGAATTTATCATCGGCAAATATCTCGGTTTGTGCCTGACGATGCTGGTCAATGTTTTGGTGATGGGCATCGGCATATCGTGCGCTCTGCTCTACGTCGGCGGCGGAAATCTGGCTTTGACGATCTGGGGCGCGATTTTTCTGATCTATCTCGAACTGGCGATCTTAACGGCGGTCGCTATTCTTTTTTCATCGTTTTCATCGCCTGCTTTGTCCGCGCTGCTGACATTTTTTGTCTTTATTATCGGACATTTCAGCCAGTCTTTGCGCGAATTTGCGGCAAATCTCGGTTCGGCGGCGGCGAAGATTTTTTTCAGCTTTTTATATTATCTGCTGCCCAATCTTTCGCTCTACGGTTTTCGTACAAATGCCGCGCACGGCGATACTCCGCCGGTTTCGATGCTCGGCGACGCGGTCGTCTATGCGTTGATTTACATAATTATCCTTTTAACCGTGACGATTCTCGTCTTCAGCCGTCGCAATTTCAAATAAAATGTCTTTCAATCGCGGAAAATCTCTTTTAATTTCTCTGTGCATACTGGTCTTCGGATATGTGCTGATTTTTCTGCTGATACCGTCAATCGAAAAAACACGTCCGCCGCTGCCCGAAGGTTTCGAAGATCAGGATTTAGCGATTCAGGGCGCACGTCTGAAAGGTTATAAGCTCGGTTTTGACGGATTGATCGCGGATTGGTACTGGATGCAGTCGCTGCAATATCTCGGCAATAAAATCGTCGAAAATCCCGATGCCAAAATCAGTATTGATAATCTCAATGCGCTCAATCCGCGTCTGCTTTACCCGTATCTCGACAATGCAACTACGCTCGATCCGCAATTTATGAGCGTCTATGAATTCGGCGCGACCGTTTTGCCCGCGATTGATAAAAATCAGGCGATCAGACTGCTCGAAAAAGGCATCGCGGAAAATCCCGACAGTTGGCAGCTTTATCGGAATCTCGGTTTTATTTACTGGCGAATGGAAAATTACGAGAAAGCCGCCGAAATTTACGCCGCCGGAGCGAGATTGCCGGACGCACCGAATTATATGCTGATGATGGCGGCGAATATGAAATCGCAGGGCGGAAGCCGCGAAACCGCTCGCGCCATTTATACTCAAATGTTTGCCGAAGCGCAGGACGAACAATCTAAAAAAAGTGCCGAACTGCGGCTTTTACAACTCGATTCGCTCGACGAACAGGATGCGATCAAAATCGCACTCAAAACTTTTCAGAATCAAAACGGGCGATGTACCGATTCATGGCGCGAAATAATTCCGCTGTTAAAAAACATCGAACTTCCCGGCAAAAAAGATTTTCACCTCGACGACAAAAATAATCTGATTGATCCGCTCGGCACGCCTTATCTGCTGAAAAATCAAAATGGCAATTGCGCCGTCAGTCTCGACGAAATCAATTCTAAAATTCCCGCTCGATAATTTGATGAAATCAAATCTTCTAAAATTTCTGACAAGCGAAAACTTCGATTATTCGGCGGTCATTTTTATCGCCGTCGCGGTTTTTCTGCCGGTTTTTTATTACGGTCTGCCGTGGTCAATTGATTTTCTGCATCATTATCAATGTGCTTATTCTTTTTACGAAGGCATCGTTTCCGGCGATTTTTACCCTTCGTGGTCGGCGGCGCGAAATCTCGGTTTCGGCGGTATGGAATTAAGACTCTATCCGCCGCTTTCGCATTACACGCTCGCCGTTTTTTACGCGTTTTTTCACAATTGGCATATTGCCGCGTGTGTAACGCTGACTTTTTACAGCATCTTGGGAAGTCTCGGAGTTTTCATCTGGGCGCGTGAACTGATGCCGTCGAAACAAGCCGCTTTCGCCGGATGCGGGTTCGCCTTTCTGCCGTATCATCTGAGCCAGATTTACGGGACTTTTTTCTTTGCCGAATATGTCGGAACATCGCTCCTGCCGTTTTCATTTCTGTTCGTTTATCGCGTCGCCAAACGCGGCAGACTAATTGATATTGCCGGACTTGCCGCCGCTTTCGCGCTTTTGATTCTGTCGCATCTGCCGCTGACGGTGATCGGTTCGGTCAGCTGCGCGATTTACGGATTATCGCTGCTCGAACGCAGACAATTATTTTCACAAACCGTCAAACTTTCCGTCGGAGTAATAATCGGTTTGGCGGCGAGTTCTTTTTTCTGGATCAAGGTTCTGCTCGAAAAAGATTTGATGGCGCGAACGACGATTTATCCCGATCTATGGCTTGATTACAGGCTGCATTTTTTGCTTACGCCGATCCAGACATACGCCGCAGGAATGGCGACCAACGTCTATGAATACGCCACTTCGCTCTACGATTGGACGCTTTTCTGCGCCGCCGGACTCGTCGCCGTCTGCGCCGTTCCGTTTGTTATTTCGACGAGAGGAAAACTCGAAAAAAACTTCAAAGGAATATGGCTCGTTTTTGCAATTTCCGTATTTTTGACGCTGCCGTTCAGCAAATTTCTGTGGGACAATGTGACCGTTCTTCAGGATTTGCAGTTTCCCTGGCGTTGGCTGTCGGTCGTCAGCGTCACCGCGCCGGTTTTGGCGGCGGGTAAACTGGATTTTTTATTTGCTGCGCTGAAAACAAAAAAACGTCCGCTCGCGCTGATCGCCGCCGGTTTCGTTTTCGCAACTGCCGTTTTTTCCGTCACATATCTGATGGGACGCGCACTCTACGTTCCGACCGACATTACGGAAATCACGATCAAAAGCGTCCAGACCGCCAAAGGACTTCCCTTCTGGTGGACGAAATGGGCGCGGTTTGAATTTCTCGAAAATACGAACAAGATAACCGCCGCAAATCGAAATTTCAATATCGAAAATTGGCAGCCGGACGCGAAAGAATTTCAAATATCGCAAGGAGACGCGCAAAACGTGCGAATCGCCGTATTTTATCATCCGAACTGGCACGCGCTCGTCAACGGCTTTCCCGTCGAAACGATGCCCGATTCCGGCGGCGCGGTTTTGATTCCGGTTACGGCGGCAGAATCAACAGTCAACCTATTTTTTGAAGAAGAAAAATCGGTTGAGTCGGCGCAGAAAATCTCCGTCGTCGGCTGGATTTTTATATTTCTGGTTTTGTTTAATCACCTCGCACGAAAAACATTAAGTTTTATTAATAAACAGAGTTAAAACACACTTTACATTTTTTTTGCGTTAAGTTATTATTTAGAAGCGTTGGCGAACAGTCGTTTGGTAACGCAAACATTTCTTTAGTCTTTTCTCTGCAAAATTTAATCCACAGGCTGAAAACCTTCTTTCGTTTCGCATTCTGCGGAGACGATCGATGCTTATCTAAAAACCACGAAATCAAAGGAGCAAAAATGAAAATTGCGATTATCGGAGCCGGTCCGGCAGGAATCACGGCGGCTTACCAATTGGCTAAAGAAAATATCGCCGTGGATGTTTACGAAGCGGGCGAAACAGTCGGCGGAATGGCGAAGACGATTGATCTTTGGAATCAGAAAGTTGATTTGGGTCCGCACCGATTTTTCAGCAGCGATCCGCGCGTCAACAAAATCTGGCTCGAAGTCGTCGGCGAAGATTACGATATGGTCAATCGCCTGACGCGGATTTATTACAAGAATAAATTCTTTTATTATCCGCTGAAACCGTTTAACGCGCTCGCCAATCTCGGCGTTGTCGAAGCGGCGAATTGCTTTCTGAGTTTTGCTAAAGAACAGATTTTTGCAAAGAAAAGCGACGGCGAAACATTCGAATCGTGGGTCGTCGAAAAGTTCGGCAGACGTTTATTCGAGATATTTTTCAAAACCTACAGCGAAAAACTCTGGGGAATTTCCTGCGACGAACTCGACGCGGATTTTGCCGCCCAGCGTATCAAAAAACTTTCGCTTCTCGAAGCCGTCATCAACGCTTTCAAACAGGGCAAAGACAACAAACACAAAACGCTCGTGGACAGTTTCGCTTATCCGCACGAAGGTTCGGGCGTGGTTTACGAACGAATGGCAAATTTCGTCAGAAACTCCGGCGGCAATGTTTTTTGTCAAACGCCCGTCAAGCGCGTCTGCACGGAAAACGGCAAAGCCGTTGGCATCGAATTAATGAACGGCGAAAATCTCGTATATGACCGGATCATTTCGACAATGCCGCTGACGCGAATGGTGACGCAGCTTGCGGAAGTTCCCGAAAAAATCGTCAGCGCGGCAAAATCTCTGAAATTCCGAAACACGATTCTCGCTTATCTGAAAGTCGAAGCGACCGATCTTTTCCCGGACAATTGGCTGTATATTCATTCGGATAATCTGCAAACCGGACGCATCACGAATTTCCGCAACTGGTCGCCGCAGCTCTGCGGCAGCGAAAAAAACAGTATTCTCGCGCTCGAATACTGGTGCTATGACGAGGACGAAATCTGGACGCGCGACGATGCGAAAATCATCGAACTGGCGAGCGAAGAAATGCGAAAAACCGGCTTGATCGGCGACGCGAAAATTTCCGACGGCTTTATTCACCGCGTCAAAAACTGTTATCCGGTGTATAATCGCGGCTACAAGGAAAACGTCAAGCCGATTGAAAAATACTTGAGTTCGATTGAAAATCTGAGCGTCATCGGCAGATACGGCGCGTTCAAATACAATAATCAGGATCACAGCATTTTGATGGGAATGCTCGCAGCGGAAAATATCGCGCACGGTGCAAAACATAATCTCTGGGAAATCAACACCGATTACGAATATCAGGAATCAGCCGAAATCAACGAAACCGGACTCGAAAAATCTGATTTAAATTTGCCGGAAATCGCCGTTCCCGCCTACACTCTGGCGGAAAAGCGTTTGTAATTGCCCGGAAATATCTTCGACGTTAGCTTGCCGAAAAAGACGAAACTATTGTGAAAGACGAAAATCACGACACCGCAAAATCTGTAAAAAACGGATCGTTTCTCGCCGGTTTGATCTATCGGCGGGGTTTGGCGGTAGTTTTATTTTTCGGTTTGGCGGGATTTCTGATTCCGGCGATTTACGGTTTGGTCAACGGTTTTCCCGTTCCATACGTTCACGACGAATTCAGTTATCTGGTGGCGGGCGACACATTTGCTCACGGCAGACTGTCTAATCCGACACCGAAGTTTTACGAGCATTACGAGTCGCCGCATTTGCTCTTTACGCCGACTTACGCTTCCAAATATCCGCCGGTGCAGGGAATATTTCTCGCGCTCGGGCAAGTAATTTTCGGTCATCCAATTTTCGGCGTGTGGCTGTCGTGCGGTTTGACGGCGGCGGCACTTTTCTGGATGCTGTCCGCCTGGACGCGTCCGCGCTGGGCTTTTCTCGGAACGGTTTTGATGCTCGTTTTTATCGGCATCAACAGTTATTGGGCACAGAGTTATTGGGGCGGAATGGCGGCGGCGTTGGGCGGCTGTCTGTTTTTCGGAAGTTTTCGCCGATTGCTGGAAAAGTTGTCATTCGTTAATGTTTTTCTGCTGATTGCGGGCGGCGTAATTTTAATGAATTCACGTCCGTTTGAAGGTTTGCTGGCGATGACACCTTCGCTCTTCGTTTTGCTCGTTCATCTCATCCGCGATGAACATTACAGTTTTCCGCAAAAATTCCGCCGGTTGATTTTGCCCGCATTTTTGCTGACTTTCATCGCCTTGTCGGGAATGGCTTACTACAATTTCAGAGTAACCGGCGACGCATTTACATTTCCATACAACGCGCATCAAAAACAGTATTTTTCCACGCCGTTGTTTATTTTCCAATCGCCTGTAAAATCCGAATTAAAAGGTCATCTTCGTCTTCGAAATCTATATCAGGAACTTTCGTACAGTCCGCCGCTGCTACTTTTGGACGATTACGGTTTGCCGAAATCCGTCTATATTCAGCCGCTCTACGCGTTTTTATTTATAATAATCAGGCTGCCGTTTTTTTTATTTTCGCTGCCGCTGACGATTTTCCTGTATGTTTTGTTGATCCCGGTCGTTAAAAGAAATAAACGGCTGATGCTTGTCGCCGGAACGATAGTTTTTACATCTGCCGGAATGGCGTTGGCTACATATTGGGATAACGCCCATTATTCCGCGCCTTTGACGGCGTGTTTTTATCTGCTTTTGATCGAAACTTTCAGATACTGCGCGGCGGTTTTGCGAAACGGCGCACAGAGAAAATACGTTCCGGTTTGTTTGATTTTTTTGACTCTTTTCTCCTTTTACGATTCGCTGATGCGAACGACCGATACGTTTTTTCCGGCTAAAGCGTATTCGGGCGAAATTTATCACATTGATAATCTCAATTTTGAAAAACCCGTATCTTTGGTAATTCCCAAAAGAGCGACATTTCTCAAACAGGAAATCGAAAAATACGCGGAAAATCTTCCCGGAAAATATCTGGCTTTGGTTTCTTACGACTCCAATTACACACCGCACGACGAGATCGTTTTCAACAAAGCCGATATTGAAAACTCCAAGTTAATCTGGGCTTATGATCTCGGCGAAGATGAAAACAGAGAGTTTGTGGAATATCACAGCGACCGCAAGATTTTGTATGTCAAAATAACTCTCTCGCAGATGATAATCACGCCGCGATAAATTTTCCCGCCAATGAAAATTAATGGACGAAATGGAAATTCAAACTTGATTTTTTTCGCTGCGAAATGCGCCGCATAATTAACTTCCGATGAATGAAACAAAAGATCAAACGCCTAATTTTGTTCGACGAAAACCGTTCGTTTTCATCGTCACCGCGCTTTTCTTCGTCTTCGCGTTTCAGCTCTGGTATCACGCCGTCCGCACGAGCGTGACGATTGACGAAGTTCCGCACATTCTCGCCGGTTATCAGCATCTCGAATGCGGCGATTTCGGCATCAATCCCGAACATCCGCCGCTGTTAAAAATGATCGCGGCAAGTCCTCTGCTCGCGCTTGATCTGCAAAAACCGGATTTGGAATGCGGTTCGCAGATGACTTCCAAATATGACAGTTGGATTTCCGGTTTTACTTTTTTGACGAAAAACGATCCCGACCGGATCGTCATTCCGGCGAGAGTTGCCGCTTCATTAATCAGCCTTTTTTTGGCGACGCTCGTTTTTCTGGCGGCGCGGAAAATGTTCGGCGATTTGGAAGCCGTCATTGCGCTCGCGTTATTTGCTTTCGAGCCTAACCTGATCGCACACGGCTCATTGGTAACGACCGATATGGCGGTATCAGCCGGATTATTTGCGACCGTTTTCGCGCTTTATAATTATTTAAAGATGCCTTCCGCCGGACGTTTTCTGCTGATCGGTTTAAGCGTCGGATGGACGATCTGCTCGAAACATTCCGGCGCGGCGGTTTTCCCGATTATATTTTTGCTTTTTGCCGCCGACGTTTTTCTTCGGGCGAAAACAGAAAGTCTGACACGCTTAAAACGCCGTTGTCTGCATCACGCGGCGGCATTTTCGGGAATCGTCGTGATCGGTTTGGTTCTGCTGTGGACGGCGTACGGTTTCAGATATTCGGCGTTGCCTGCCGATCATCGAGCAGTCGTTTCGATTGACGAATTTTACAAACAAGTCGAATTTTCCGATACGGCGAACACTTTTTCAGGCAAAGTCGTTAAATTTATCGCCGGAACTCATATTTTGCCCGAGTCTTACGTTCTCGGTTTGGCGGATGTCGTGGCGACCAATAAACGCGCGATGTATCTTTTCGGAAGCGTCTATTCGTCAGGAAAATGGTTGTATTTCCCGTTTGCTTTTACTATCAAGTCGAGCATTGCGTTATTGATTTTAATGATTATCGGTCTGTTTACATTTAGTTTTTATCGCCATAAAACACGCGAAATGATGTTTCTGATAATTCCGTCGTTTTTCTTTTTCGCGCTCGCTACGACCTCGAAAATGAATATCGGAGTTCGTCATATTCTGCCCGTTTACGCTTTTTTTATCATCATTGCCGCCGCCGGATTTTGCGCGGCGATCAGGAAATCGCGCCGCGAACGTTTTATTCTGGTAACGCTTCTGCTTTCGAGTCTGGCGATGAACCTGCGAAACGCGCCGAATTATATCGCGTATTCAAACGATTTGACGGGCGGGACGAACAAAACGTATCTTTCGCTTTCGGATTCGAATGTTGATTGGGGACAAAATCTCAAACTCGTCAATGAATATCTGGAAAAGGAACACATTACCGATTGCTGGTTCGCGTCATTCGGCAGCGGCGAACTGGCGCGCGTCGGACAGCCGTGCCGTCTGCTTCCCGGCGGTTTCGGATCGGATTATACGACCGCGCCGATTGATGTCGTGCCGCCGATTATCGAAGGCACGATTCTGTTAAGCACCGGCGCATTTCCGCCGTATCGCGGCGACGAATATCTTTCGATTTCGCAGACCGCCGAGCCGATTGCTCAAATCGGCGGTTCGGTTTTCGTCTATCGCGGACGCTTTGAAGTTCCGTTTGCAGCGGCGGCGAGCCGCGCCGAACGCGCCGCATTTTTCGTCAGACACGAACAGTTTGAAAATGCCGTAATTGATGCACGTGAAGCACTTAAATTATCGCCTAATGATCCTGAGACTCATCTGATGCTCGGAATCGCGCTGGCGCAGACGAATCAGACGGAAGATTCCCGACAGGAAATTGAAACGGCTTTGAAACTTGCCGAACAAAACCCGATTTTTCACACTATCGGATTAAAAGCTGAAACTGAAATGGAAAATCTAAAGCAAAAATCCGCTAAAAATTGAGTAAGCCGATCTAATTAAAATGGATACCACGAGACAAAGAATTTCCAGTTTGGATGGACTACGGGCAATGTCCATAATTATCGTGGTAGTCAGTCATATCTTTCTCAGCCGAGGTTATGAGGATAAATTTTATATAACGGGCAATTTAGGAGTGCGGATTTTTTTTGTGATTTCCGGTTTTTTGATTATTCGAATATTAATCAATGAAATTTATAAAGCGTCAGCCGTAAATCTCAAAACATTTTATTTCCGTCGAGTGCTTAGAATATTTCCCGCCTGTTATTTCTATCTGGCTGTAATTTACTTTTTCACTAACCTCTATCCGACGAATTCTACACAGAATTTTTCCCCAGCCGTTTTTTACGCGACGGATTACTTTTTTTCTCAGCCAACTATTCAGCACACTTGGTCGCTTGCCGTCGAAGAACAGTTTTACCTGGTTTTTCCTTTAATCTTATGGCTGACCAATCTGAAAACATTCAGAAAATTTATCATCGCAGTTATTTTGCTGACACCGCTTTTAAGATATTTTTCCGCCGACGTAACTGCCGCCGTCGGAAGTTACGACCAACTGAAAATCGCCTGGAATTTTCATACTAATATGGATATTATTGCCAGCGGCTGCTTATTGGCTTTATACGAAAATTCTTTGCACGAAAATCGGTTTTATAAACGATTTCTTCAATCGCCGGTTTTATTTTCGGTCTCTGTCGCTTCGATAATTTGTCTGGCATTTTTTGCCGACTATAATATCGCGTTATTTTATCTTGTCGGAATGACGATGATGAATCTCTTGATTATGATCTCAATTGACTGGCTGATCGTCAATCCTCAATCACTGTTGGGAATTATTCTCAATCTTCGCCCGGTTTGTCTTTTAGGTCTTTTGAGTTATTCGATATATCTTTGGCAACAGCCGTTCTCGTTTTACAAAGAACATTTACTCTGGACGCATTTTCCGCTAAATTTATTTTGTATTTTGATCACATCTTTGATTTCATATTATTTAATCGAGAAAATTTTTCTCGATTATCGAAAAAACGTCGAGAAAAAGCTTTTTATAAAAAATACTTCCGAAACCGTTCATCAGGGTTAAATGTATTCCGCATTTAACCGGACAAAAAAATTATGATTATCGAAATAGAAAATTTATCGAAAGATTACGAGATCGGCTTTTGGAAAAAGCGGAAAGTTCGCGCGCTCGACGGTTTGAATTTGAGCGTGAGCGGCGGACAGATTTTCGGTTTTCTCGGCGGCAACGGTGCGGGAAAAACGACGACGATCAAGATTTTAATGTCGCTGATTTTTGCTTCCGAAGGCGGCGCGAAGATTTTGGGCGAAGATATTTCCAATACGAAAATGCGTGCGCGAATCGGTTATTGTCCCGAAAATCCGTATTTTTACGATTATCTGACCGCCCGCGAACTGATGAATTATTTCGGCGAACTTTTCGGTCTCGACGCGGCGAAAAGAAAACGAAAAACCGAAGAACTTTTAACCAAAGTCGGTCTTGACGAAAAAGACTGGAACAAACAACTGCGAAAATTTTCTAAAGGAATGCTCCAGCGCGTCGGTCTGGCGCAGTCTCTGATAAATGAACCGGAAATCGTTTTTCTCGACGAACCGATGTCGGGTCTCGATCCGCTCGGACGGCGCGAAATCCGCGAATTGATCGCCGATCTGCGCGAAAAAGGCACGACCGTTTTTATGTCAACACATATTTTATCGGACATCGAAGCCTTGTGCGATAACGTGGCGATTTTGCGAAAAGGAAAACTCGCCGCGACCGGAAATCTCAACGAGCTTTTGACAAAAAGCGGCGAAACGCAGCAATTTGAAATCGTCGTCAAAGGCGTTTCGGCGGAAAAATTAAAAAGTGAAATCGAAAAAATCGCCGGTGCGGAAATTTCATCGAAAGCCAACGGCGCGAATATTCACGTTTTGGGCGAAGAAGACATCGAACGTATTTTACATCTGACCAGACAAAACGGCGGCAGTCTCGTCTCCGTCCAAACGGTTAAACAATCGCTCGAAGAATTGTTCGTCAAGGAAACGAATTAGCGACGGAAACTATTCGATTTGTTAAATAATGGAAATTTGAGCCGCCGAAGATTTGATAAATCCGGCAAAAAAATTTCACCGTGAAAATGTAGAGAAAATAAAAGAATTTGATTTGATTCGATTTGAATCCGGCTTGTTAAATGAGTTAAATACACTTGAATAAGCCGATCAAAATTCTGCATTTTCGCAGTTTTCCGGTGAAAATTTTTTTGCCGGTATTGATTTTAAGTTTATAAAGAACCGACGATAACCGTGCCGAACTGGTTAAATTCGGAAAATTTCTTTATCTGATGTTCGCCGCGATAAGTTAAGTTATCGGCTTTTGTCTCCGCTTGCGGCTCCATAACTTTGACTGTGACGTTTGAAACGCCCGCCAAATCCCAGATGACGTTGACGTGACGCATATTAAACGCCGTTTCTGTAAAAGCGACGAAAACCGGACCTTTTTGCAGATGCTGCCAGAGCGCGTCCGGCGTAAACTGCGATGCCTGCCAAAAAACCTGTTTCGTCATTTTATTGAGATCAATGAGACTCTCGATTCCGCTAATGCTCATCGCGCCAAACTCATCGGTCAGATAATTATATTTTCCGATCAGTTGTTTCTGCGATTTATAAACCGATTTCGTTGCGCGAAACCACCATTTCAAACTCGCCGCCCAACACGCTTTATCGTCCAGTTGCCCGACTGCCGGAATATGTAAATAATTTTTTGCCATTTTTTAATTTCTCCGTTTATAAATTTTCGGCGTTTTCCGCCGTTTATTTATATATGCGTTTTTTTTACCGCCAAAACTTTCATTTATAGGTTTTGCTTTTTGCGTTTATTTGGTTTTGATCTGTTTGGTGACAATTGCCGCATCGAAAGCGTCGCGCATCAACTGCGCTTTGTGCGGATAATTTCCAAGCGAGTTTATCAACAAAACGCCTTGAATGTCGCTTGGAAAATTGATAATGACGCTGTTCATTCCGACGAGAGTTTCGGCTTTGCCGTAATTCAAACCGCCGCCGTGTCCGAGATAATTCCCGTAATCTCCCTGAAACTGCTTCCACGCCGCCGGGTCTTCCCAACCTAAAAAGTTGTCGTCCATCAATTTTCTGGTCGCCGGTTTCAAGATTTTGTCGTCGTAGCGCAGATGCGCCATAAAATCCGCCAATTCATAAGCCGACATCACCCAACCGCCGCCGCCGCCGATCTTTGTCCAGTCTGTATCCAGATAACCGGCAGCTTTATTACTTTGGTTATACCAACGTGTCGGCGTTTCGGATTTGTCTTTCATATCTACGTTTTCGATACCTGACGGCGTAAGAACCAATTCGCGCACGATTTCTTTATAACGATCACTAACCGCCGAATTTAATGCAACGTCGTCGTTTTCCGCCAGATAATTCCAGTCTTTGCGCGTCTTTTCCGATGCCAGCATATACGGCAGAACGATGCGAAAAATGGCGAGATTGCCGTTGATATATTTGTATTGAGTTTTCGGGCGCGTAACGCCTGATTTTATCCACGCGCGTAAACCTTTTATGCTCGTATCTCCATTATTGTCGAACATTCCGCTGTATTGCGACATCAGTTCCTTAAAAGTCAATGTCGAAACGCCGCGTCCGCGTGTCCAGTTCGGCGGCAGAAAATCAGCGATTTGCGAGTCTATCGTCAGGTTCGGATAACCGCCCGTCCGTTTGTCCTGTATCGCTTTGAGAACAGTCGTCGCGGTAATCGGCTTGGTTACGCTGGCGATATTCATCCGCGTCTGCGGCATCAGTGATTCGCCGAAATCACTAAATATTTTCGGATCGTCTTTTTTCAAAACCGCGTAGCCGTAATTTCCGCTTCGCACATATTTCCCATTTTGATAAACGACGAAAGTGTAACCGACGGCATTTCCGTCCAGTTTGCTTCGCAGATAATTTTCAAATTTATTTACGTCAAATTCTTTATTGACGGGCAAATTTCCCAACTCTTTGCCGCTCGCCGCCAAAGGATTTATAACCGCCAACGCTAATGCGATGAATGCTAATAATTTATTAACCAAATGATTTTTCATAATTTTTTCCTCAAATAAATATTGTCAGGCGTTTTTTCCGCCTCTGTTAACTAATGCGAAAATTTCTCTGAAAACCTATCATTTGAAAAAATTTATTTTCAAACCGGCAAAATAAAAAACGCTTGCCATTAAAGACAAGCGTTTCATTTTTCGCTTTATCGAATTTGAGCGATTTGCCGCCAAATCTCGAATCTATTCTGCGCTGATTTTTTTTTGCAGTTAATAAATCTAAGGTCAAAATGTCATTCAAATCACCGTTTAGATCAAATCGTCAATAACTTTGACCTTTTTTCGACGCACCGGCTGAAAGTTTACCGGAACGACGGCAAGCGTAACTAACATCAGAAAGAAGAGAGTGTTTGAATATGTGCGAAGCGGAAAATCGAAAAAACTGTGAATCAGAATGCCGACGCATCCGGCTAATGCACCGACCGCTCCGTTGACGACAAACTTGTCCGAATCTTTTCGGATCGTATAAAAACCTTGTTTGAACAACAAATAAATAAATACCGCAATACAAGAAAATCCTAAAATTCCCGAATCGGCGAGAATTTGCAGGTAATCGTTGTGAGCCTGTTCGACGCGAAAGGCTCCGCTCCAACTGTCATATTGCGTAAAAGCAACACCGTAAGCATCGAATCCTGCGCCGATAATCGGATGATCGAGAAATATTTGCAGAGCGATTCCCCAAAAATGTATTCTGCCCGTGCTAATATCGCCTTCGATAGTCGTCAAACCGATACCGCGCATCAGCGACTGGTCGCCGCCGACGAGAATGACGGAAAAAAGTAAAACCAAAATCAGGACAAAACCGCCGCCGAATAATATGAGATTTCTTCGCAATACGACTTTTTTCAAATCTTCTCCGGCATTTTTGTTTTTTATTATGCGGTTCAAAAAGTAGTTGGTCAGAATGACAAAACCCAAAACGCTCAAGAATCCGATCATTCCGCCGCGCGAACCCGTCAAAACTAAAGCCAAACCCATTATCACAGCGGCGATAATCAAAAAAATCTTTTTATTGTCGCGTGTTGCGCTGCCGAATAAAAGCGCGAGCGTCAAGCCGAGCGTCATTTCCATAAATGCCGCAAAATGATGTTTATTGAAAAATGAAGCAAACGGGCTGGATTGTCTCGGCAGACGTAAACCGTAAATTGCTTCGGGATTTGCGAGATACTGCAAAATCCCGAAAAAAGCCATTATCGAACTGAAAATAATAATCATCAGCGCGATGCTCTGATAGCGTTTTCGATTATTAATATAGGTCAGAGACGCGGCGAAAAAGACAAACGCAATCAGCAGTTGAATTAAAAAAAGCCGCGTCAAATATGGATTAAGCGATAACGAACCGACGACCGGAATCGAAAGAATATCGCTTGCCGCCGCCGAATTTCCGAGCGGCAAAAGCTGTATCAAACCTATGACAAGCAAACCGATTAAAGGAATTTGCAGATAGTTTTTATTAAAAACAAATCTTCCGCTCTTCCACGCATCCATCAGCCAAAAAATGGCGATCAAACCGGCTAAAATAGAATTGACACCGATCATTCCGACATCAACCGCACCATACGCAAGAACGGAAAAAATCATCATTACCGTAAGAAGAATAAGAATTACGCGGCTCAAAAGGGTCGAGTTATCATCGTAAGCGATTTTTTTACGGATTGCCGTAGTTGCGGATTCGATGGATTCTTCCGGTTCGTTATACTTTAAAGATTTACTGTCTTCTGACATTTTATTTTTCGCTAATGTTAAAATCGTCAAACCAAACTTTGCCGCTAATCGGGCAAATTGTCGAGCCGCAACTGATGCGCGCAAGATTGATGATAACCGCTTCGGAGTTTTGAGGCGCGGTAAATTCCACACCGATATTTGACCAATCCGCCACGCTTTCAATCGGTTTCGTAGCGGCAATCAAGGTTCGGTCGGAAGCATTTATTACTTCCCAACGCATCGTTCCCAATGCTTTCAGATCGGCTTTGTAAAAAGATTCGAGTTGATAAGATTGCCCTTCTCGAACAGCGACGATTTGCGAAATCGAACGAAAATCCTTTCCGTCAGGCGAGTTAAAAATCATCACCAAACTCAGGCTGCCGCCGTGTTTGATATTATCATCGTAACCGACCAAAGGCTGCACTCCGTCGGCGATTCGCCAATCGAAAAAGTCGGCTTGCTGCTGTTTGACGTTATTTTCAAAGCCGCCGTTATTGATTTTACCAAAAACATTCGTGTCATCTTTCTTGTCAAGAGAAGACCTGATTTGACGGGCATAGAGATATTTTCCGGCGGCAATAAATTGGTTATACAGAGCTTCTATTTCGACTCTATCCGCATCGGATTTCATTTCCGGTGACGATCCTTTCCAAACATCAAAGGCTTCGGTATATTTTTGTCGATTTGCAAGAAAATTGGCGAGCGGTGCTTTTAATAGCGGCTCTTTGCCAATGTTTTGAATAACCTGTGAACTATCGCCGTCGAAAACCTGCCACGCGATTGAAATCGCCGGAATTATAAACACATTACTCGATGCGGCGGCTTGCCTGATTTCACTAAAGGCTTCTTCGGTTTTGCCGCGCCGCAAAAGATTATTACCGTATGCCCAATGCGTATCGGCGTAATTCGGTGCAAGTTCGAGTGCGCGATGAAACGCTTTTTCCGCGCCTTCTGCATCACCGTTTTTTTCCGACGCTCTGCCAAATGCGATCCAGAGCAGATAATCGTCTGGCGAAAGAGCGACGGCTTTTTTATATTCCGCGACGGCTTTTTCCAAACTTTCCGGCAGAAAATTTTTTTCGTTCAAAACTCCTGAAGCAAAGTGCGTCTGCGGATCGTTAGGCGCGAGGGCAACGCTGAAATCGGCAATTTCAACCTGTCCGGCGCGAAGCGATACGGCGTGTGCAAAACACCATTTGGCAAAAAAACCGACGGCAATAACGGAAAAAACTGCGGCAAACAACAGCAATGAACGATGTAGTCCGGTTTTAATATAAATTGAGTTAAGTGACATAAATGCGCGGATTATCCGAAGTCGAGCGGTTCTATTTTGAGCGATGCCCGTTTTAAATTGATATTCGCTTCCAGACAAATTTCTCTTATTTCATTCAACCTCGCAGTTGAAATCTGAGTCGAGGAAATCAAAATTTCCTCTACCTTTTTCTCCCGGCAGATGGATCTTAGAGAACCGTTTCCGCCGAAAACACGAAGACCGTGAATCAATTTGTCTTTTTTAAGCGGATTGTCATCGAGAAATCCAATCGGATTATAATTCCAATCGGGATTATTGTGAAGTTCGCGCAAAACGAGTTCGCCGCCGTCACCTGCGCCGAAAATTAAAACTCGGCGACCTTCCTTATTAATCGGATTAGGTATTAACTGGCGAAAAAGCCGAAATGTCATCCGGCTCAACGAAAGCGCAAAAAGCAGCAGAACGGCATCAACAAAAAAAAGTGTGCGCGAAAAATCCTTAAAACGATAAAGCAGTAAAATCGCCAAAATACTCGCCACCGAACCGATGATTACGGCTTTCAGAAAAGTCATTAAATCACCGATGCTCGTGTATCGCCAGATACCGCGATAAACGCCGACCAAAAGAAAAGCCGCCAGTTTCAAAACGAGCAGAATGGGAAGCGTTTGAATAAACAAATCCCAATCCGACGTATGCTCGAAATCTCCGAACAAGATAATGTATGATCCGTAATAAGCCAAAGAAATCAAAGCCGCATCGAGAAAAACTTCAAAAATGCGGCGTTTGTGTGAAAGGTTTAGTAAAAATCCGAAGACGGCTTTATTTCGCAGTGCGAGTTCCTCGTCCTGCTCTTCATAAACTTTAACCTTTGCCAGATAAACGCCGATAAGCGTCAGTATTAATGTAAAAAGACCGACCAGCGCGATGCTCTGCGTGGTTTGCAGTTCACGAACCAGAATAGAAATCAAACCGGCGGAAAGAGCCAAACCGTAAAGCAGAAGCACGGCGGACTTTTCCGTCAGTCCGAGCGCGACAAGTCTGTGCGAAGTATGATCGCGTCCGCCCTGCGAAGCCTTTCTGCCCCAGAGTTTTCTCAAAACGGTGACAAAAGTCGTGTCGAAAATCGGCACGAAAAGTGTCAGAACCGGAACGGCGAGAATCGTAAAAACGCTTCTCGAACGCCCGCCTTCCTGATTCAGCATCATCGTCGAACTCGCCAACAAAAAACCGACAAAAAGCGATCCGCAATCGCCCATAAAAATCGAAGCCGGATTAAAATTGTAAACCAAAAACCCTGCTAATGCGCCGATAAATGCGGCAAGCAAAAGCGTTTCGGATGAATTCAGACTGTCGCCGACGCTGACGGCTAAGGCAAATGCCGCAATCGCCGCAATTCCGGCAGCCAAACCGTCCATATTGTCGAGCAGATTTATCGCATTCGTAATACCGATCAGCCAAAAAATCGTGATGCCGATATTTATTATCTGAGAGTCCGTCCACGGCAAAATCAGTCCGTAAGAGATGATGATCGCCGCGCTGATAAACTGCCCGATTAATTTTTGATACGGTTTAATGTGAAAAACGTCGTCTATCAAACCGAGCATAAACATAAACGAACTGCTGCCGAGAATCACCCAATAATCGTTTGATTGCGGCACAAAGAGCAAAGAAACAATGACGGTTGTTAAAAAAATCGCCAGACCGCCGAGCATCGCGGTCGGTTTTTTATGCCAGCGGTCTGATTTCGGTTTGGCGACAATTCCCTGTTTTCTCGCAAAAGCACGAACTCCGAAAGTAATAAAAATAGAGAAAATAAAACTTATCGGCGCGACAAATAAAGGGTTATGAATAAAATCTTTCATAGAGGAATCCAGCTTGATTTGGATAAAATATAATAACTTATTAATCTTTGTGTGAAAGACCGTAACAAAAATTAAAAGTCGGAAATTTAAGACTGCTGCAAATAATTTTCCGAGTAAACTTATAATCGAAAAAATCAACGGAAATAATGACAAAATATTTTTTATTACAAAACAAACACGTCTAAAAATCAAGTTTCGGTCAGTTTTCGATATAAACTTTCAATGTCATTAATCAGACGTTCTTTCGCATAATTAACAGTAACAAATGACTTTCCTTTTTCGCCTAATTCATTACGCAGATTTTCATCAGCCGCCAAATAAATCAATCCTTGATATAAACTTTCGGCATCGCCGGAAGAAATCGTCAAACCTCGTTCACAGATATTAAAACCTTTTTTCGCGTCTCTAATTTTGCCGACCAAATCCGCCACGCCGCCGACCGATGTTGAAATAAAAGGCTTGCCGTTTGCCATCGCCTCGATCAAAGAAAGCGGCGTTCCCTCGTTAAAAGATGTCAGAGCGATAATATCTAATCCGGCGTAAAAAATATCGGCATCGTTTCGGTTTCCGAGAAAAACTACTTTGTCTTTCACGCCGTATTCTTCGACCTTTTTTTCGAGTTCGGAACGCAGATGACCGTCGCCGATTAAGACGAATTTCAATTTCGGCGAATCCGCTTTTTTCCCTTTGCTGTATATTTCGGCGGCTTTTAGAAAAAGCGGTATATTTTTTATTTCGGTAAATCTGCCTACAAAGCCGACGAGTATTTCATCTTCTTTTGCATTTATTTCGCGGCGCAGGATTTCGCGTTTATTTTCCGCGTCCGCAAATTTTTCCAGATCAATGCCGAGCGAAATTATTTCAAATTGTTTTTCACGACCGACACCGAAATCTTTATTTATTTCTTCAAATTGCTGCGGCGTAATGACGACGATTTTATCGGTGGCGAAAAAGGCGAGTGTTTTTTCGATCAGCAGAAATATTTTCGTCTTTAAATTGCCGTAATAACTGTGAAAAACGTGTCCGTGAAATGTGTGAACTATTTTGACGTTTTTCCAGTTGAGCCAGCGATAAACAAATCCGGCGGCGCGTCCGACCGTTCCGGCTTTTGCCGTGTGCGTGTGGATAATGTCGGGCTTTTCGCGGCAAATGTATCGGTAAACTTTCCAGAGAGATACAATATCTTTCGGCGAGAGTTCGCGGCTCATTTCCTCGATATACAAAGGTTTGACACCGTTTTCCTCGGCGAAGTATTCCATATTTTCTTCGCCTGCGGGAACAGTTCCGGCAAGCAGAACCGATTGAAATTCGGAATTATTCAAAGCCTTCGTAAGCCACACGACGTGACGCGCCGGACCGCCGACATTGAGGCGCGCGATGATGCGAACGATTTTCATAAAAGAGGCTTCGGAAACCGGCAGACAAAACGCGGCTTTGATTTTTCACAAAGTGGCGTTCGGTCATACGAATGTGCGGGAAACACGTCGCCGGTTTCCGAATTATAAATCTGTCAAAATTATCTCTTACAGTCAAACGAAAAATCGGTGAAATCAATCCATCGTAAAAATCGTGTCGGGATCGTCTTCGTGGCGAATCTCGTCAATTTCCTCTTTTTTTCCTTCGCCCATAAACAGACGGTTCGGACAATTGATGACGACACCTTTTTCGGTCGTGCTGATATTTTTATAAGCGTGTGCGACACCTTTCGGAACGATTACGGCTTGCGGATTGTCCGCGCCGACAAATAACGTCATTACGTTGCGATAAGTCGGCGAATCTTCGCGGTTGTCCCAGAGGCGAATCTTAAAGTTTCCCGTACCGATAAAACAAAAAAGATCGGCTTGGTCAACGTGTTCGTGCGGTCCGCGCTGAACATTCGGTTCGGTCACGGAAATATATGACATTGCCGGATAAAATTCTTCGGCGATTTCGTCGTGCCGGAAAAGTTCGGCGAGCCAGCCGCGTTCGTCAACGAATTTTTTCAAAGGATAAACGATGACATCCTGAATTTTTCCTTTTGTAAAAGGCGAGTTTTCTTTAGCTGTTTGCACGTTTGCCCTCCAGATTGTTTGCGCCGGTCTTAGCGACGAGATTTGTTGCGTGAAGCAGACTTTCAAAAGTTCCCGCGTCCGTCCACCAGCCGTCGAGTTTGCCCCACGTCATCTCGCCGCGATTGATGTAATGATTATTGACATCGGTAATTTCCAGTTCGCCGCGCTCCGACGGTTTTAATGTTTTGATAATGTCGAAAACCGTATTGTCATAAAAATAAATTCCGATGACGGCGAAATCGGATTTCGGATTTTCCGGTTTTTCTTCGATCTGTAAAACCTTGTCGCCGTCTAATTCGGGAACGCCGAAACGCTGCGGATCGTGAACTTCTTTAAGCAAAATTTTCGCGCCGTTGCCCTGATTTCTGTAATCGTCCGCCGCCGCACGAATGTTGTTTTCGATAATATTATCGCCGAGAACGACGCAAATCGGCTCGTCGTCGGCGAAATGTTCGACCAGCGCGAGCGCGTCGGCGATGCCGCCTTCGCCTTCCTGATATGTATAATTCAAGTGTTTCAAACCGAAATCTTTTCCGTTACCGAGAAGTTTCAGAAAATCGCCCGCCGAATTTCCGCCCGTGACGATCATTATGTCGTCAATTCCGGCATTTATCAGTGTTTTGATCGGATAATAGATCATCGGCTGATCGTAAACCGGAAGCAAATGTTTGTTCGTAACTTTTGTCAAAGGTTTAAGACGCGAACCTAAACCGCCTGCTAATACTACACCTTTCATAATTTTATAATTTTAAATCTTGTTTTTTGTGATAAAAGAAAAACGATTTTTTAATTTCAAAAACGGCTTTTCATAAAACTGATAACTAATATACGCGAAAATCACAGGTAAAATAAAAATCAACAGGCAGGTTTTGCAAAATCTAGTCAATAAATCTTTGAAACCAAAGTTCCAACATCAGCAGCGTCCAAATCTGATATGTGTAATCGCGCGTCGCGTTCGTGTGTTCGTCAACGTATCTTTTCACTACTTCCGGTTTAAATATGCCGCGCGAAAGCGATTTTTCCGAGAGCAAAACGCCGCGCACGAAATCCTTCATATTACTGCGAAACCAATTTCCGACCGGAACGCCGAATCCCATTTTGCGGCGATAAATCACTTCCGCCGGAACGAGCCGCGCCGCAACTTTTTTGAGCAACGATTTCGTTTCCGTCCGCTTCATTTTCAGACTTTCCGGCAAAGTCGCGGCAAATTCGATAACTTTATGATCGAGCAGCGGCGAACGCGCTTCGAGCGAATTTGCCATCGAAGCAATGTCAACTTTGACGAGCAGATCGTTCGGCAGATAAGTCATCTGATCGGTCAAAAGCGTCGCGTCCAAAATGCCCGAACCGTTCGCTTTGGCAAACCATTGGCTGATAAAATCGGCGGCGTTATTGGAAGCGACGCGGTTTGCAAAATCTTTCGTATAAAGTTCCGCTTTAGAATTGCGGTCAATCGCCGAAACCCAACGGAAATATCTTTCTACTTTCGGCAGACTCGCCGCTTTGACGAAACGCTTTAAATCCCGTGCGCGACTGCGTTTGATTTCCGAAGTCGGAATTAAATTGACGGCGTTTTCGACTAATGTTTTTCTGAGCAGCGACGGGATTTTATGATAAGTTTCCGCCAGACGCATCGCCGCGTAGCGTTCGTAACCGGCGAAAGATTCGTCGCCGCCGTCGCCATTAAGCGCGACCGTAACGTGTTTGCGCGTTTCTTTTGCAACGTAATAGGTCGGAATCGCGGAAGAATCCGCGTAAGGTTCGCCGTAATGTTCGACGAGCGTCGGCAAAACTTCGAGCGCGTCGGGTTTGACGATAAATTCGTTATATTCCGCGCCGACGTGTTCGGCGACTATTTTCGCGTATTTCAGTTCGCTGAAATCCTGTTCTTCAAATCCGATTGAAAAAGTTTTCACCGGCTGCGAACTTTCCTGCGCCATCAGCGCGACGATTGTCGAAGAATCAACGCCGCCGGACAGAAACGCGCCCAAAGGAACTTCGGAAATCATTCTCAGCTTGGTCGATTCGCGCAAAATCCGCGTCGTTTCTTCAATCGCTTCGGATTCGGAAATTTTTATTTTTTTGGAAAAATCCGGCAGCCAATAGCGTTTCATTTCGATTTTGCCGTCTTTCCAGATCAAATAATGCGCCGGTTCGAGCTTGCGAATCTGTTTATAAGCCGTCAAAGGCGCGGGAATGCAAAGATACGAAAGATAACTGTCAATCGCCTGATAATCAACTTCGCGCGAGATGTCCGGATGCGCTAAAAGCGCGGTAAATTCCGAACCGAAAATCAAATCTCCGTTCGGTTGATGCGAATATAAAAGCGGTTTTTTTCCCACGCGGTCGCGGGCGATAAACAGAGTATTTTCAACTTCATCCCAGATTGCAAAAGCAAACATTCCGCGCAGATGTCGAACGCAGTCCGCGCCGTATTCGTCGTAGAGATGGACAATCGCTTCGGTATCGGAATTTGTATAAAACTCGTAACCTCGTTTTTCCAGATCGCTTCTGAGTTCCTGAAAGTTATAGATTTCGCCGTTAAAAACGATCCATTTCGTTTTATCGCGGTTGTGAATCGGCTGTTTGCCGTGCGCGAGATCAATGATCGAAAGCCGCCGCATAGCGAGCGAAACTTTTTCATTGCGGTAAAATCCGTCATCATCGGGACCGCGATGAACGATACAGGAATTCATTTTTTCCAGAATCTCACGACCGTGAACTCCGGTTTTTAAATCGGTGAAACCGACGATGCCGCACATATTTTAATATTGTATAAGTTACCGTTTCAGATGCTTAAATCCTTAAGATGTTTATTGATTTTTGCATTTTTAGCCTGTAAAGCCAATTTTTTATTTTCCCTCTTTTCAGCAAATAATGCCCAACCGACGGCAATAAAAATAAACAAAAACACCTGAATTTGAATCCTTTGCCGATAGAGCATACCGACATTTCCCTGAAAGAGCGAGTAAGAGAGCGTCAGCATCAGCGAAAAAATAATAATCGGTATTGCCGTCCTAAATTTATTTTTCAGAGTATATTTAATGCCGATAAACATAATCGGTATCAAACACCACCAAACCAATGTTTCCGGCACAATGACCGCCTGACTCATTTTACTGATCTGCCACGGAAAAGGCGCAAACATCAAATAGAGCAGACCGATAGGAATAGCGGAAATTGCCCCACCGACCGTAGATACGTCGGCATCACCGCCAAAACCGGAGTCGGCGGAACTCGATAAATCCTGACGACTTAGCTGAATCTTTTCGAGATTACCGAACTGTTCAAAATTATCGCTCGCACTCCTGATTACTCCGAGATATGTTAATCCCAATCCGATAAAAACGATGATGACAATGTTTCTAATCATCAGATTGATGGTGCTTCCCGAACCTATGAAAAAACTGCCGACGATGGAAATCGCCAACATATAAAAAATGTAAAACCGCAGAGCATACACACCATAAACCGACAAGATCAACAGAAAAACATACAAATAGTTCATTTTTCTCTGGAGTTGCAGTGTAAGAACCATCGTACAAACCAACAGAAAAACGATTAAACCGTCTTTTAATAACTGCGACGACCAAATAATAAACGACGGAAAAACGGCAATCGCTAAAGCCGAAAACGTCGAAACACGTCTGTTGTTAAAGATTTTTTCAGCGCAGAAATAAATCATCGGAGCGGTTAAAGCTCCGAAAAAAGCACAAAATGACTGGGCGACGAGCAAACTCTGACCGAATATCGTATACAAAACCGCCACCAGACGAATCATTCCCCATCCGGTGTTGCTCGGACTAAGAGCCAATAGTGTTCGTCCGTCATCAGGAACACGCACACCAGCCCAGATTTCGCTCAATCTTAAACCGAGATTGTTGTATGTATAAGCATCTGGACCAAAAACATTTATTAAGTCGAATTGGTCTATAATAACTCCCAATGCGATTCTCAAAATAAGACCTAACAGAAAAACATTAACTAGAAAATCGCCTTTAGCCGGAAATTTACGCATTATAAAAATTGCCGGAATTGAAAGAGCGGCAACTAACAAAACGGAAAGCGCGCCGTCGGGAAAAGACGAAAATGTCAATGCTAAAACAGTTACTACTGTAAGAAGTATAAGGCGTTTATCCATAAAATTTACTACCTATTATTTATAAAATGTCCTTACTCGAAAGTTTCGACCGCGCGGCGTAATGTTTCGGCTATTATTTCAGCCTGACGCAAAGTAGTGTAATTTTCGAGAGCAAAATTTCTGCCGTTTTCGCCCATTCGTCTTCGGGTTTCATAAGAATCCGAAAGTAACGCCAATTTCTCATACCACTGGTCATTATTAACAGCCGTGAAGTGAGTTTTGTCTTCCAGACCGATTTCCGTCGTGATTCCGATTGGCGTAACGACAAACGGAATACCGACCGACATATATTGAATGGCTTTAAAGCCGGATTTTCCCATCAGCCATTCTTCATTGACGAGATCGGTCGTCTGCATCGGATACAAACCGATGTCTAAAGATTGGAAATCCTCGATTTCCCTTTCTAAAGACCACTGCAAATTTTCAACTCTGACACCTTCGACGGAAACTTCGGATTTTCCCGCGCCGACGATTTTCAAAATAAAATCGTATTTTTCGGCTAATTTCTTAAAAACCGGAAAAAGCGATTCGAGAAAAGGAAATGTCGAATGCGTTCCGATCCAACCGATTACCGGAATGCTTGCTGCGCTTTTTTCTGCCGGAAAAAATTTATCCGTATCAACGACGGTCGGCACGATGACCGCATTTTTGTTTCGCCGCCGGACGTATTCCGCAATAAAACGATTTCCGCAAATAACGGATTCCGACCAATCTATGAGTTTATCGGTTTTTCCGAAAAACTTTAACGCACTGCCCAAACGTCCGTATGTCGGACTGATATATCGTATATATGTTGCGTCATCCAAATCCAAAATCATCGGACAGTTTCCGACCTTTTTAGACAACCACTCGAACATCGGCGGACCGAAAAGCATTGCTTCCCGCTGAACTAAAATCGCGTCGAAATTTCGCATCTTGACGGAATCGAAAAATCTCTTGCCTACCGAATTAAACGTCCAACCGACTTTTCGAAATTTGTTTCCGGGTTTATAGAGAGCGGAAAATTCATCCTTGCCCAAAAACGGAATAACGGTCAGATGAATGCCCATTTCAGCCAACGGAGCGATGTATTGAATCAACCGGTATCTCGTGCAGGCGGCTTCCACCGGATATGAGCAAAGTGCCAATACTCGCATTTCTATAAATTATTATTCATCCAACAACTTCTTGTAAAGTCGTCTGTATCTTTCCCCGCCGACATCATACAGATCAAAACGCCGTCTCGCGCTCATCCGGCATTTGTCAGAGAAAGTTTCCTCTTTTCGTAAATTATCGGCTTCGCTCAAGGCTTGCAAATAATTTTCTTTTTTAAATTCTTTGACGGCAACGGCAACTTTATCAGTTTCGACCAATTCGTCCAAATCACCGACTCCGGGATTTAAGATAACAGGTAATCCGCCCGCTAAGTATTCGGCGATTTTAGTCGGCGACGACGCTTGTTTTGAATAACACGCTTCGATAAACGACAGCGCGACATCCGCGCCGCTCAAGTATTCCGGTATTTCCGCCGGCAAACTGCTCGTCACCAGGAAATCGTTTTCCGAAAAACCTTTCGCCTTGAGTTTTTCCGCGATTTTGTCTTGATCGCGTTGCGTCAAAATGAGTGTAAAAGCGTTCGGATTATGTTCACGCGCGGCGGCGAAAAATTCGAGCATTTCGTCCGTCATATACCAACCGCCAAACGATCCGACGTAGATAATTACATATCTGTCTTCGATATTAAGATGTTCACGGATTTTCCGGCGCGTCTCGCCGTTGACGTTTTCAAAACTCTTGAAATCAACACAGCACGGAATTACTTCTATCGGCTTTGAAAATCCATTCAAATCTTTGGTTTCGTTTTCGGGGAAAAGAATTTTCTTTCCTCTTTCGGTCAACACGACAAAACCGTCCGAAACCTTTAAAAGCCAACGCTCGATTCTTTTCACCGAATGATAAAGCATTCCGTCTTTTTTCCAACGTCCCGCGTCGGTATATTCTTCGGGAAAAAGACCTCGAATATCGAACAGCAATTTTACTTTTTTCCGGCTCAGTTTTTTGGCAATCGCGCCCATCAAAGCCGGAACGTGAACTCGCGCGTGCAAAATATTCACGCCTTTTTCCTTAATGAGTTTGCGCGCCAGCATCGCGCCTTTAAAAGTATCGTAAAGCGTCGCCGGAACTGACGGACTTTTATGATACGGCAGAGCATACCAACTGATTCCTTCGGCGGCTAGTTTCCGTTTTTGCGCTTCGATCTCGTCGTCAGACCATTTTTCCTTAAAATCCGGCTCGAAAGTCAAAATGCTGGCTTTCAAGCCGTCAATTTTTTTGATCTCGCGTAAATACGGCAAAACCTGTGTCTGCACGAGCGGTTCGCGTAATCCGAAATAACATAAATATAAGGTGTGATTGGACATCTGGCTGTTGTGTCGGAAACTAAAAACTTCCCAGTTTTTCCTTGTTATACATTTTCCGGTAAGTGTCGTAGATAAAGCGCAATTTCTTTTTATCGTTCGGATAATCCCAATACCATTTCGCCGGAAGACTTAAAAGGCTCTCAAATTCTTCGTTCGAGATTTGAAGTTTTTTGGCGATATATTGTTTTTCAGCTTCGACCTTGACCGGATCGTAAGGTTTGGTTTCGAGTTCTTCGAGAGCGTCGCGGCGGTCGGCATCGCCGAGCAGAATCTGCGATGAAAGCGTCGCGCGGCGATAATCTATGCCGAATTTTTCATACAAATAATATGACTGAATAAATCCCGTGTATTTCGATTCGTAATGTTTGCCGCCGTAAAATTTCCAGCCGAGTTTTTCTTTCAAAAACTCCATCGCATCTTCTTTGACATAGGGAACGTAATTAAGCAGATAAATGATTTTAATTCCTTTAACTACTTTGTAATACATCTCTTTCTGAAATCCGAAGGTCGGAAATTTTCTGAGTTTTTTCTGACCGAAAGTTTTCTGAATATAGTTGAAATACCGCATATCTTTGGCGTTGTAGTGCCAACTGGCGGGCAAAATACCTTCGGTCGAAAAATTTCCGCCGCTGATGATGTATTTCGCGCCGTATTTTGCGGCGTAATAATGAAGTGCGGCGGGAATCGCCATATCGGTCGGCGTTTCGGCTTCGGGAACTGACGCTTTCAAAAACGCCAACTGCAAATCTTTAAATTCTTCCCAATCGAGAACGTAACTTTCGTAATCAATCTCTAATTTTTGCGCGACGTTCTTGACGTTCTGTACCGCTTCTTCCGAATTCCAGCCGTTGTCCAGATGAACCGCCAACACGCGCAAACCTTTTTGTTTGGCGATATAAGCCGCATAACAACTGTCCGTGCCGCCGCTGATGCCGATGACGCAGTCGTATTCCTTGCCTTTTCCGGCGGCTTTCATATCTCCGACGATACGCGCCAGAGCTTCGTCGCTTTCTGCGCCCTGATATTTATGTTTGGCTCTTTTGTCCAAAAACTCGGTACAGTGATTACAGAAACCTTCCGCGTCAAAAGTGATTTCCGGGTCGGTCGTGTCCATTACACACCTAACGCATTGCTGATAATTTCTTGTCTTCATAAAGTGCAATCTGAAAGTTTAACTTTTCTGTTGCAATTCGCCAATTTCTATAAGGCATTTTTTTCAGAAAAGTGAAGTTTGGCAAAAATGATTATCCGGTTTTTACAGATAGTTTTTTATGGCAAGTCAAATTTCAACTCGTTTTTGTCGGGATAATTGATAAGCACACCGCGTTTTGTTCCCTGATAAACGAAAAGACTTCCGGCGGCTAAACCGTTGGCGTAGGCGTTTTTATATGCGTCCGTCAAATCTCGTTTTTTGCCTGCGCCGCCGAGCGCGATGACCGGAATACTGACCGCCATCGAAATAGATTTGATTAGATCAATGTCATAACCTTCCATCATTCCGTCTTTTTCGATTGACTGAATAATTATTTCGCCCGCGCCTTTTTCTTCCATCAGTTTAGCAAAATCAACCGGCGTGTAATCGGTTGATTTACTGCCGCTCAAAATCCACGTTCGCTGACCTTTCAAAAATTTCTTTTTGACATCAATACAGACGACGACCGTTGACGAGCCGAAAGTGTCCGAAGCGGCTTTGATAAAATCAGGATTTTGCGCCGCGTATGTATTTATCACGGCTTTTTCCGCGCCCGCGCTGATGACGGCTTTGATGTCTTCGACGGTTTTTATTCCGCCGCCGACGGCAAACGGCATATTCGCTTCTTCGCCGACGTTTTTGACGAAATCGAGCGAGATCAGACGATTTTCTTTCGAGGCTTCGATGTCGAGAAATGCCAGTTCGTCGGCTTTTAGATCGTTGAAAATCCGCACGGCGTTGATCGGATCGCCGATGTATTTGTGATTTTTAAATTGGATTGATTTTACCAGTGCGAGATTTTTCAGCAGTAAAACCGGTATTATTCTTGGTCGAAACATTAAAGTTTAATAAAGTTTTCTAACAACTGCGCTCCCGCATCGTGACTTTTTTCCGGGTGATACTGCACACCGAAAATATTGTCTTTTTCAATTGCCGAGGAAAAAACGTAATCGAATTCGGTTTCGTTTAAATCGTCCGTCCGCGTTTTCGTTTTGACGTGATACGAATGAACAAAGTAAAACTCCGACATTTCCGGAATATTTTTCATCAGCGAACTTTGCTTTTTGATCGAAACCTGATTCCAGCCCATATGCGGAATCTTATATTTCAATTTATCGGAAACCTCGAACTTGACGACATCCGCGTCAAACCAGCCGAGACCTTCGCTGTCGCCTTCTTCGCTGTGTTTTGCCAAAAGCTGCATTCCGAGACAAATACCGAGAATCGGCTTTTTTTTGACAAGCGCGGCTTCATTTAAAACGTCCAAAAGATTCAATTCCTTTAAGTTAGACATCGCTTTGGCAAAGTGACCGACACCGGGAAGAATTATTTTATCGCTGCCGGCAATCTCTTTCGGATCGGAAGAAATGAGCGCGTCAACTCTCATTCTGTCCAAAGCTCTTTTGACGGAATTTAAATTTCCCATTCCGTAATCAACGATCACCAAATCGGACGACATAAACTTTCACTCCTTGACTATTTTTTTGACCAGTTTTGCCAAACGCTCGACCTGTTTCTTTCTCGAATAAACATCGGTGTTGACGGATTTGCATTCGATAAATTCGTTTGCTTTCAATTCTTCGCATAATTGCAAAATTACTGTTTTCAGATGCTTTGAATCGCTTATTATTATGCCAGATTTTGTCGCTTTTATCACATCAGCCTGCAAATTTTTACTTTCGCTTTCCATTTCGACCAGATTGTAAAAATTTCTTTTCAGTTCCCGCGCTTCGTCGTCATTTTCATAACATAAAATTATTTTTCGACCGAGTGCCAGATAATCGAAAATTTTCGTTCCGAGAATCGAATAATCGTTAAAGAGAAGGAAAAGATCGTGTTTTTTTAATTGTTCGGCAAGTTCGAGATTCGGCATTCGCGGGAAAAATCTAACTGTTTTTTCGAGCATTTTAAATCTCGAGCCGAGAAGTTCTTTGATTTCATCCGCTTTATTTACGCCGTAAAAATCTATCTGCAATTTAATATCGTGATTTTCTTCGACGATTTCATTGCAAACTCCGAGAAAACTTTCAATCGGATGCCATTGGTAGATCGTGCCGGCAAAAGCGATTGATAAAATGCCGTCATTCGTTTGCCGAACATCTTTCGTAATTTCCTGTATTTTCGGATCGAAACCGTTTAAAACGATTTCAAAGTTCTTGTCTTTGATATTCTGCTCGATCTGTTTTTGAATAAAAGTCGAAACGGTCGTTATTTGCGAGACGTTTTTCAAAAACCGTTTTTCAAAAAACGCCGACCAACTTCTGTAAAAACGACTTTTTACGGTTTTGTCCTGAACCCACGCATCGCGGTAATCGGCGATCCACGGAACATTATATTTTTCGCTTAATTTCGACGCATATTTGAATAAAACGAACGGATCGCCCGTGGCAATGATGCAGTCAACTTTGTCGGTTTTCAAATATTCATCCGCCGCCGAATATATCTCACGCATATTTCCGACCGGCAAAAAATACTGCGCGAACAAATAGAACGAACTGATGATTTTGCGGAAAATCCTGTATTTGTTTTCGCCGTATTTCAGAAGCATTTTGTTCGCCGGATTCGGATGAAAAGGAGTTTTAATCAAAGTTCCGTTTGAATCCGCATCACGATCCGTTAGATCGGAATATCCGGGCGCGATGTAATCGAGATGGTTTCCGTATCTGTTTGTCCATTGACGGGTTATGACGACCGGATGAATGCCGTATAAGTGAAGATATTTATACCAACTGTCGGGTCTTAAACCGCCGACCGAAACATACGGAGGAAAATCGTATGCAAGAATGAGCAATTTGGTCATATTATTGCTTGATTGTAATCAAATTTCTATGAGAATTTTTTCCAATTTTTGTTTCTCTTTGTCCCAGTTATAGTTTTTCAAAAATCCGCGCAAACTGTTTTCAGACATTTCCCGATACTGTTCGGTATTTTCAAGTATTTCACGGATTTTTCCCGCAACCTTTTCCGGCGCAGTAGTTTTGATAAGTAAACCGCAACCTGATGAATCAACGACTTTTTTATTTTCGGGCTGATCGGTAGTCAAAACCGGAAGTCCGGCTTTCATATATTCGAATATTTTATTTGCCGAGGAAAGTTTTTTCGACAAATTGAGCGGTTCTAAAAGAAAAACTCCGAGATCGGCGGTTTTGGTGTATGAATGCAGGTCTTCATAATTTACTTTGCCTAGAAAATGAACATTTTTCAATTTCAAATCGGCAGCCAGTTTTTTCAATTTATTTTCCAATACGCCGTAACCGATGATAACCAAATGATAATTCGCCGGTAAAAAGGAAAAAGTTTCGACCAGTTGTGTCAAACCGCGACCGTCGTTTAAAACTCCCTGATACAAAATGATTTTGTCATTTTCATCCAAGTTCAATTTCTCCCTGATAGAGACGTTGCGCTCGGTATCTTCTAAAAACGGAACATTGTAAACCGCTTCGGAATCAACTTTAAACTTTTCTTTGAAATAATTTTCTAGTGACGAATTGACGGTAATCATCCGGTCAATCTTTGTGATAAATTCGCTTTCCTTTCGGTGATGAAATTTTTTCAGACCGAAAATAAGTCCCGACCAGATCAAACCTTTGATTCCTTCGCTCGGATAAAACTGATTAAATGTTTCGATAAATATTTCGTGAGAATCGTAGATAAGTTTCAACTGCGGATTTAACTTTTTGGCTTCACAGCCGTAATAAAGTGTCGGATAATCATTGCAAAAAATCACGTCATATTTACTTAAATCCTTTATTTTCTTTTCAAAAACGGTAAAGGAATTGTGAATCGAAAAATTTCTTTTCAGCCAGCCGCTCGCTTCGTCATCGTGCTTAAAGGAAATCAGATTTATTATGCCTTTGCCGTTCGCAAACAATTCTTTGTCGTGTTCCGATCCATTTAAATAAAACAGATCAACGTCAAAGTATTCGAGCATTACCTTGATGCTTCTCTGGACGCGACCGTCATTGATAATCGGTCCGTTTAAAATTACAGCTATCTTTTTCATTTAAGGTCTTGCCAAAAAATTATTTCTTAAAAATCACAAAATTTATTGCAGACGATCTTTCAAACAATCAAATCTTATAACGCAATTCCTAAACTCGCTTTTCGGTTTTCAATCGCCGGAACAAAGTAAACTATAAATTTTTATGAGCAAATTAAAAAAACTTGCGCGTTTTATAAAAATTAAGATGCAGAAGATTATTTTATAGTCGAGTTTTTACGTCTGATCGGACTGAGAATCTTTTTGAACATCGAAAAGATGTTGATTATAGACGGATAATGCGTGTGAACAATCGGCGCGTCCCGCATTATTTTGTCAAACTCGACTTCGCTAATGTCAAACTTTTTCAATATATATTGTTTTTCTTCCTGCAATAAAATGTCCGGGTAAGGCGGTTGCGATATTTCTTCCAAAGCCGATTCCCGCGTCATTTGTCCGGCACAAACAAGCGTTGAAAAATGCGATTTCCTCTTATCTATATTAAATTTTTTCGGCAAAATGTAAGACTGATAAAATCTCGTGAAAACAGATTCGTGATGTTTTCCGCCGTAATCGCTCCAATTTAACTTTTCCTTTAAGATATTTTTTGCTCTTTCTTTTTCATACGGCACATAATTTAAGATCGGAACATATTTAATTTTGAAAACCTTTTCTAAAAACAGAAATTTTTGATAACTCATTAAAGGAAAGGTTTTTCTTTTCACCTTTCCGTATCGTTTATGAATCGCTTTGATATTTATATGATCGAGTTTCATATGAACCCACGAATCCGGCAGAATGCCTTCGGTTTCCATATTTTCTCCGCTTAGAATATATCGGACATTAAACTTTTTGGCGGCATTAAATAAAGTTGCGACAATCGCATGATCGGTCAATGCTTCAATATCTACGACCGAAGCTCTGATATAAGCCATCTGCAAATCGCGGAATTCTTTCCAGTTGATGACGTAAGTGTATAAATCTATATTCAATTTATCCAAAGCGTTTCGGATATTTTTAACCGCCAGATCGGAATTCCAACCGTTGTCCAGATGAACCGCTAAAGGTCTTAAATTCAATTCTTTACACAAATACGCAACATACGAACTGTCCAAACCGCCGCTGACACCGATGATGCAGTCATATTCTTTTTCCTTACCTTTTCTTTTTATTTCTTCTACTATTTTCAGGAGTTCGTCTTCTCCGGTTTTCAGGTAAAGTAATCTTTTCTGCCGGATTTTATCGTAGATACGACAGTGATTACAGATGCCTTCGGAATCGAAGAAAATCGTCGGATCGCTGTCGTTATCCATAATACAACGGCTGCAAATTCTGTAATCGAGTGTGTTCATTATCGCTAAAAATTCCCCGACTAAATGAGTGACGCGCTAAAATCAACTTTTAATTTGAATCCGACGGAATTTCCGCACGCATTTCAATTAGATCAGTTTTCTAAAATTCTCGAAAAATACCGGTTCGTATCTATCCCAATTATAAAATTCGGCAAAAGCTCTGCGTCCGTTTTCGCCTAATTCGGCGGGATTTTCCTCTATAAAAATTTTATCAATAAATAAAGCTAATTCGGCGGGATTTTCAAAATCTTTGACAAAACCGCATTTTGCTTTTTCGATCATTTTCCCGATTTCCGGCGAATCGGAAACGAGAACCGGAACTCCGGCTGCCATATATTCCGTAACTTTGTTCGGCGAAGCGTTCGTCTTGGAAAGATTGATATGTTCGAGCAGCATCAATCCGAGCGATGCTGCCGAAATAAAACTCAAAAGATTTTCGTATTTTACAAAATCGAGAAATTTGATTTTCGCCGCAAATCCGCCTTTTTCAGCTATTTTTTCAAGTTTTTCTTTTAGATTTCCTTCGCCGATGATAACCAAAATCTTATCTTCACCGAAAAATTCGGCGCATCTGACGATCAACTCCAGATTTCGTCCTTCGTTCAGAGTTCCGTGATACAAAATAATTTTTCTGTTCTTATTTAAGTTTAAAATGTCCCACAGTTTGCCGCTTTTTTCAACTTCGACGAGTGCGGGATAATTAGGCGTAACGATGCAGTTTTTTATTTTGTAACGACTTTCGAGATAAGATTTCAAAAATTCGTTGACCGTTAAAACCAGATCGGCTTTTTTTATAAAATATTTTTCCCAGAAAACGCCCGACACGCGCATTGCATTTTGCGATGCGTTAAATAATTGTTTTTTGAAAAAAGATGCGTCTTTCGGAAAAAGCTGATTCAAGGTTTCGATATAGAGATCGTGAACATCGTAGATTATTTTCGTCTTAAACTCTTTAGCCAGATAATTTGCAGCGTAACTCGTAATCAGATCGTGCGCGAAAATTAGGTCGTAACGACGATTTTTTTCTTTTACCTTATCAATTAAAAACCGACTTTCGAGAAAAAAAAACTGTGATTGACGATTTTATCGAAGACGGAATTTCTCGTTTTCAAATTTAGCGGAAATAAATTTACATTTTCGCCGAAAACCGTCTCGTCAATTTTATCTTTCGGCGAAGCGACAAAAAAATAATCAATCGTCGCCGATTTCGACATAGACAAAATCGTCCGCCGCGCCCGACTGTCGTTTATTCCGGCTAAAGATAAAACGCAAACTCTCTTTTTTTCGCTCATAACTGTTTTTGGATTTTATTTATGATTTTGCAGTATTTTTAATAAAATCAATATATTTTTCTTTATTCGCCGCAAACGAATAATTTTCAAAAATTTTCCGACGCGCCGCATCGCCGATTTCTTCAAATTCACCGCGAGATTTGACGACTTTCAATAATTCACGCGACCAATCGTTATCGGGCGAAACGAGAAAACCGTTTTTTTCGTCATCAATAATTTCCGCATTGACCGTGATCGCGCCGGCGATGCTGACGATTCCCAAACCCATATATTGGATCAATTTGAAACCGCATTTTCCTTTATCTTCGCGCGTATTGTCGAGCGGCATCAGACCGACATCAATGTCGCGCAGATCGTCAATCTGCGTTTCGTAACTCCACATACGGTTTTCAATTTCAAAATCCACATCATAAACTACGTTTTTGCCGCTGATAACCAGAAGTTTTAACGGGAAATGTTTATGCAGTTCGTTTAACTGCGGAATTATTTTTTCCAACAGCCAAAGATTTCCGTTCGAGCCGATCCAACCGAAAACGAGCGGCTTATCGTTTTCACTTTTGTAGATTTTCTGCGGATGAGATTCGTAATCAACGCAGGTCGGAACGACGCAAATATCCCGTTCGACGGCTTGCGCGTTTTTCGACAAAACCAACTCTTTCAAATAATTACTTCCGGCGACGAATTTGCGGTAAAGTCTCAGCGAATTTTCAAATTTCGTCCCGTCTTCGAGCATTAATTTCCCGAATGAACTCGTAATCTCACGCGGTTCATTTTTAGCAAAACTGATGTCGTCATCAAAATCCAACATCGCGTTCGGATGAATTTTCAACAACAATTTTTCGAGAAACAAATTCCCGTAATCGTTAAAAAGCAAAAGGTCGCGGCGCACGATCACGACATCGTATCTGCCGGACATTAAAACCTGCCAGACTCTTTTGAAAAGATTTGTTAAATGAAAACGAACGTCGTTTGTCTCCAAGTATTTGTAAAAGCGGTCTTTGTCGAGCGTGTTTTTTATTTCGACCTCGAAACCGTTTTCCCGAAAAATTTCCGCCCATTTTTGTTCGCGGTAAATGTAACCTGCATTTTCGGGGAAAAATGCGCTGAGAAACAAAATTTTTTTCGGATTTTTCGCCGCCTTCGCTCGCGGAATAAATAAACCGGCAACTTTTACCACAACAAAACAAAAGTAAAAACTGAAGAAAAGCAAAAGCGCATTAACAATTTTCATAACAAGTTTTCAAACCGTCAATGCGGAGTAAATCATTATATATTTCCAAGAGTTTTTCGCGTCCGGCGTTTCGATATATTTGCGCTCTTTCAAAAATTCGACGCTCGTTTCGGTCAAATCTTTAACCTTTTTGTCCTGCATCCATTTTGCCGGAGCCTGAAAACCTTTTTTGTCTTTGCGCCAAGCGATTTCCTTCGGCAAAATGTTTTCCAGACCGAGCCGCAGAATATATTTCGACCAGCCGTTGCTGATTTTGTATTCCTTCGGCAGCGAAAAAACGAATTCGACGAGTTTGTGCGAAAGATACGGCAGACGGACTTCTCTGGAAAAAGCCATCGAATTTCGGTCGGCAAATCTTAAAAGTTTGCCTAAACCGTATTGAAAAGTGTCGAAATAGAGCGAATCATCGAGTTTGTCGAAATGTTTGAAAGGCGACGATTCTTTCCGGTAATTTTGATAAAAATTTTCCGAAATATCGGTGACGTTTTTTTTCAGAGTCAAAGGTCGAATCAGATTACTGAGCGCACCGTGAACGGCGGGCATTTTCGTATAAAGCGACTGACTTTTGCTCAGAGCGTAATTTTCGCCCAGATTTTCATCAATCGCATTTAATTGCGCCGCGTAATTTTTTTTGCCCGATTTATACAATTCCATCAAAAACGGCGTGAAATATTTGTAATATCCGGCAATCGTTTCGTCCGCGCCTTGTCCGTCGAGCAAAACCGTGACGTTCTTTTCCTTCGCCAGTTTCATCACTTCCCATTGCGCGACGATGCTCGTCGAACCGAACGGTTCTTCCTGGTGATAAAATATCTTTTCGAGTTCGTCAATCAGCAGATTTTCTTTCGGATAACAAAGATTTTGCTCGAAATCGTATTTGTCCGACATAAACTCGATAAAATTTCCCTCGTCGTATTCGTCGTCGTCAAAACGCGCAGTGAAAGTGTTCAGATTTATGCCCGGATTTTGCGTGATGATCGAAGCGACGACCGACGAAGAATCAATGCCGCCGGAAAAAGACGAGCCGACCGGAACATCCGAACGCAGCCGAATTCTAACCGATTCATCGAACAATTCGCGGAATTTTTCCGTCGCTTGTGCGATACTCAAATCACTTCGTTGATCGCGGTCAATGTCCCAGTATTTTCTGATTTTCAGTTCGTTTTTATCATTCAGCGTCAGAAAATGCGCGGGCGGAAGCTGTCGAATATTTTCATAAAAAGTTTCGGTTTTATCGTTCGGATTTTCGACGACATCATACGCCAGATAATAAAAAATCATCTTGTCGGAAACTTTTTTTTTCACGCCGTCGGCAAACAGAGCTTTTATTTCCGACGCGAAAACGAATCTGTCTTTGTCGTGAAAATAATAGAGCGGTTTTTCGCCGAAACGGTCTCTGGCGATAAAAAGTTCTTTTTTGTTTTCATCCCAAATCGCAAACGCAAACATTCCGTCGAAATGTTTCAGACAATCGTAACCGTATTGTTTGTAAGCGGCTAAAATAACTTCGGTGTCCGAACCCGATTTGAATTTGTAGCCGAGTTTGACGAGTTCGTCCCTGATTTCGATAAAATTGTAAATCTCGCCGTTAAAAGTGATCGTCAGATTTTCGTAAATCATCGGCTGATGTCCGCATTCGGATAAATCGAGAATCGCCAGACGGCGGTGACCGAAACCCGTCCGACCGCTTTGGTCAACCCACACGCCTTCTCCGTCAGGACCTCTGTGAGACAGAGCGTCCGTCATTTTTTTGAGCTTTTCGTGTTCGACCGCGCTGCCGCTGAACACTTTTTTTCCGACGATACCGCACATAATACTTTAATAATTTTCAGAAAATTTATCCGTTAAATTTTACAACATTTCGGCTTCTAGAAGTAATCGGTCTGCATTTTTCAGTTTTTGCGAAACTTCGTTAAACCGAAAATCGAGCCGAAAAAATACTTTGTCGTCAAAACCAAAAATTCCCGCGCCGAGTAAACATTTATGTTTTTCAAACTCTCGAAATAATAACGGCGGCATTCTTTGTAATTGTTTTCCAGATATTCGAGATAAGCCAGACGTTTGTAAGAATTTGAAATGGATTTGCCGAAATTTTCACTTCCGAGCGGCGCGAAATATTCCATACATTTTTTCATCACGTTGACCGATTTTATCTTCATACGCTTTTCCGGCAAATGTCCCCAAGTGCTTTCGTCGCGGATGCGATAAGTCGCCATCACGTCGGCAAGAAATTTGATTTTCCCGTGCTGCGCGTTTAAGAGATGCAGCGGATAATCACCAATTTCCATTGCGGCATACCAATCGGGGAAATCGCCGAAAAGTCCGTTGCGATAAACGCACGACAGAGTATGTATGTAATTGCCGAACGCCAAATCGTCGAAATCGGTTACTTCTTTTTGATCTCGATTCGAGATGTAAGATTTCTGCGGATCATTTTCCAAAACGACATTTACCGCGTGAAAACAGATTGCAAAATTCGGATTGTTTTCGAGAAAATCAACCTGCTTTTGCAGTTTTAAAGAATCTGTCCAAAAATCGTCGCCTTCGAGATACGCGACATATTTTCCTTTGGCGGCGTTTATCAAATCCATAAAATTTCGCGCCGCGCCGACATTTTTTTCCTGCAAAATCAATTTGATTTCAGGATTCTGCGCCGCGTATTTTCTAATAATTTCGCGCGTCGAATCCGGCGAGCGGTCTTCTGCGATGATGAATTCCATTGAAAAATTCACCTTTTGCATCAGAACACTTTCTATCGCCTGCGCGATATATTTTTCGTGATTGTATGTGATGAGACAGACGCTCAATGTCGGTTCGGACATTTCGGATTTATTTAAGCTAACGTCCCTTTTCGCAAACCAGCATAACGCTCGCGGAAAGGTCTGGATAAACCATTCCGAGTTGGTAACAGCCTTCGAGATAACCTTCGGAAATAATCTCGTCCTTCATTTCCAGAAGTTTGTCGAATTGATAATTGGCGAGACCTTTAAAGAAAATTCCGGTGCGGTGAACGACCGTCAATCCGGCGGCGAGGGCTTCGCGTTCGAGCGTGTCGAGGCTGTAAGTTATGCGATGACCGTGTTCGGCTTCGGCTGGCGTAACCGCCGCGTTATGCGTTATCAAACCCATTTTGACGGCGATTTGACGCGACGGCGCGTTGGCGTTCGGACAGACGAGAAACAATTTTCCTTTGTCCGAAAGCCACGAATCAACCTTTCGCAAAACTTCGACCGGATTATCGAGATGTTCGAGCGTGTGCATCAGAAAAACGTAATCGTATTTTTCTTCCGCATCGTATTCTTCAAACGTCGTATTGACGATTTTCGCTTTATCGCCGACGCGGTTTTGCGTGTATTCGACCAAAGAATTCGCCGCTTCGAGAACGGTTATATCTCTGAAATGCTTGACTAAAATCTCTGTAAATTCGCCTTTATTGCAGCCCATTTCCAACGCCTTGCCGCTGAAATCGGGAATGAACGGCAGAAACGAGCGCATCATATATTTTCGCAAAACGGTGTCGAAATTATATTCGTATTTATGTTCGGTCGTGTCCCGCGCTTCTTTGTCGTAATCTCTTTTTGCATCCATAATTATTCAATTTCCAATCTCATTATAATACTTTCGTCTTTCGTTTCGATTTCAAAAAAATTAAATTTTTTATAAAGACCGATCGCGCCGCTGTTGCTTTTATTGACTTCGAGTTCGATTGCCTGAAAATCCTGCTCTTTGACGCGCTCGATACAATTTGTCATCAGAGCCGAAGCGATTCCTTTTCCGCCGTATTCGCCGAGAACGCTGACGTTCGTGATAAAACCTTTTTTCGCCGCGTCGTTAAAATAACAGGCGATTAAACCGGCTAATTTTTCCGCATCCCAACTTTCAAAATTGACGGCGCGGTCGGCAATTTTTTTCGCGTATTCGGCAATATCGACTTTTTCGCTCAACGGCGGCGTAAAATTTTTGTCGCAACTCGTCAGATGCGTTTTCACATCTTCAAACGAAGCCGTATTTGTTTTGTAAACGAGTTCGGATTTTTCCATCACAAATCAATTTTGTTCGAGTTCGGCAAGACCGAAACCGTATCTGCCGAATTGATTGCCGTTGTAAAGCAGATAAGTTTTGCCGTCGCTTTGAAAAAGATGCGGATAACACATCATTTCCGAATCCCAATCGTTTTGCGAAACGTCAATTCCGATATTTTGATCGTCCCGCGTCCAATTTTGCAAATCGTCGGAATAAGCGTAACCCAAACGATAACCGCGTGCGGCATTTGCGCGAAAATCCGTCGCCTCGCGGTAACAAAAAACCATTATCCAGCGATTGCCGACTTTGACGACCGTCGGCAAAGCCTGACATTCATCTTCGTTTAAACTGTCGGAGATTATCTGATTTCCTTCGTCTTTCTGCCAGTTTATGCCGTCGGAAGATTTGGCGACACCGATTTTATAAATTCTCGCGGGCGGCTCTGTTTCCGACGCTTTTTTCCAGCGCGTTCCGAAGATATACCACATATAAAACGCGCCGTCGTAATTTTGCACGAAACCGTCGCCGACGAGAAAAGGTTCTTTTACGGAAGACGAAACAATCGGACCTGCGCCGTATTTTTCAAACGTCAAACCGTCGTCATTGCTAATCGCCAGACCGATTGACGTTTCGACCGAAACCGAAACGCGGCGACTCCAACCGCAAGTGTAAGCGTAAATTTTATCGCCGACGCGCACCGGATTGATCGGAAAAATCCCGTGTTCGTCAAAAGTTCCGAGACCGCCGAGTTCGATGACGGTTCGGCTCGAAACATTTAAAATCTCGTCGAAATTTTTGCCCATATCAACAAACGCAATATGACTTAAAAATTTTCCGTTCGCGTCTTTCTCGCGCGTCGAAAAATAGATTCTGACGAAATCGTCAAACACGATAGTCTGCGGCGATTGGGCAAATTCGGCGCAGTCGTTTGCCATTTCGTATTTCGTCGGGTCGAAAATTTTTCCCTTTTTAATCCAATTCACTTTAATTATTTTTCCAAAACGGCGATGCCGAAACCGTTGCGACCGACCTGATTTCCGAGATAGAGCATATAAACGCTGCCGTCAAGCTCGAAAACGTGCGGGTAACTAATCATTTCCGAATCCCAGCCTTTGCCGGAAACGTCAATTCCGGCTTGCGCGTCGTCGCGCTTCCAATTTATCAGATCGTCGGATTCGGCGTAACCGATGCGATAACCGTTTTCTTTGCCGCGATAATTTTTGCCGTGACGATAGCAGAAAAACATTCTATATTTACCTTCCCAAAAGATAACATCGGGACTCGCCTGCGCTTCGTCTGCAAATTTTTCGGCGATTAAATCAGCGTTTTGTTTCGTCCAGCTTACGCCGTCGGCGGAAGTCGCCGATCTGATGTGATAAATCGGTTCGGGTTTTCCGTTATCCAAAATCCATTTTTTTCCGGCGATATAAAATAAATAAAACAAATCGTTAAAACGCCGGATTTTCGGTCCGCTCAGAATAAAAGGCTCATCGAAACTGTAAGACAAAACCGGACCGCTGCCGATTTTTTCAAATGTTTCGCCGCCGTTTTTGCTGACGGCGTAACCGATGGCGACGTTAAACGGCACGGATTCGCAGCGCGTCCAACCGCCGTAATAAACTCTGTGTTCGTCGCCAACCTCGATGGCCGAAGCCGGATAAGTTCCGAATTCATCGAATGTTCCGAGTTCGCCGAGTTCGAGAATCGGTTTTTGGCTGACTCTTAAAATGTTAAATAAATCTTTGCGGTCAAGATCAACGAATGCCGAACGGCTGACGTATTGACCGTTTTCATCCGCCGGCGGACGACACGAAAAATAGACGCGAACGAATTCATCAAAGACCAAAACCGACGGAGCCTGCGCGAATTCCTTCATCCAGACGGCGTAATTTTCTTTCGTCGGATCGAACAATAATCCTAATTTTTTCCACTTAAACATTAATAAAAATAAACTCGTCGGCTTAAATAAGTTCGTAATTGCAATCTAAAAATTCGATCACTTTTTCTTTTGAATTAAACATCAAAACGTCAATTATCGAAAGATGCGGCACGAATTCGTGTTTGAATTGCGGATAGCCGATATTTTTAGTTTGCAGAAAAAATATCTGCAAATCATTTTCGGCGAATTCTTCTTTCGAATACATTTCCGTTCCGCCAATCGGATTGATATAAGTTTCCGCGCCTAAATCTTTGCAGATTTTCATCACGCGCTCTTTGCCGCGTAAATGCGCGTTTTCAGAAATTTCCGAAGAGATCAAAAGTTCCGTTTCGAGTTCGAGATATTCCGAAACGGTTTTGATCGAATCGAAAATATATTCAAAAAGATTGTCTTTCGTATTTGAAAAAGATTTTTCTACGAGCGAAAAAACTTCTTTGAAAAAAGGTGCTTTTGAATATGAATTTTTAAAACGCGCCAAAATTTTCGGCAAATCCTGCTGATAAAAATTCGCCGCCAAACTTCTTTCTCTAATTGTCAAAAAATCCGAATCTTTTTTCAGCGGAACGGTAAAAAAAACGTCCGCGCCGTTTTGCAGAAAGCGATTGCGATTGATCCAACCTTTTTTCGTGTATTCGATATTGTCGTAAACGACAAATTTATCAACGACATTTATCAACTGAAAATAACCGATGTAAGGAAAAAGATAAGGCTGCATTATTGCGGTTTTCATTACAGACAACTATTTATTATCGCGCAAATTCGTTGCACGTCTTGTCCGGCGAGTTCCGCGTAGAGCGGCAGACATAAAATCTTTTCGCTGATTTCTTCGGAAACGGGCGCAGATTGTTTTTCCACATACGGCAATTTGTTCAAACTCGGATAAAAATATCTGCGCGGGAAAATCTCGTGTTTATTCAATTCGTCTTTTACTTTCAGCAAATCTTTTTCCGAATCGAAAATCACCGGATAATAGATATAATTGCACTGCGTATCTTCGCGCAGAGTCGGTTTTCGCAAGTTCGCACAAGGCAAAAGCGCATCGTAAAGATTTGAAATTTCGCGGCGTTTTGAAATTATTTCGTCAATATACGGGAAACACGCAAGTCCCATCGCCGCGTTTAATTCGGAAACTTTCGCGTTAATTCCGAGACCGAAAAAATTTTCAGGTCCGTCGTGTCCGAAATTGTGCAGATAAAATATTTTGTGCGCGAGTTTCGCATCGTTGCAGACGATTGCGCCGCCTTCGCCCGTGTGGAAAATCTTCGTCGCGTGAAAACTCAGAGTCGAAATATCGCCCCAATTCAAGATTGATTCGCCGTTGTATTTCACGCCGAAACAATGCGCCGCATCATAGATGATTTTCAAATTATGCTTTTCGGCGATTTTTTTGATCGCTTCGACGTTGCACGGATTTCCGTAAACGTGCGTCGCTAAAATGCCGGAAGTTTTTTCCGTGATCGCCGCTTCGATCTTCGTTTCGTCAATCGTCAGAAAATCCTTTTCAATATCAACAAAAACCGGCTGGCAATTTTCCCAGACGATGCTGCTCGCCGTCGCCACATACGAAAACGGCGTAGTGATAATTTCGCCTTTCAAGTCGAGTGCTTTAATGGCGATTTGCAGCGCAATCGTGCCGTTATTAACCAAAAGAAGATGTTCGACACCGAGAAATTCGACGAGTTTTTCTTCGAGTTCTCTGACCATTTCGCCGCGATTTGTCAGCCATTTCAAATCCCACGCACGTTGCAAAAGTCGCGTGTATTCTTCAATCGGCGGAAGAAATGTTTGAGTTACGTTTATCATTTACCTGTCTAAAAAGTTCTACGATTTTCGAATATTTTCGTAAATCCCGAAATTTGATTTATTTGAATTGATTGTAAAAAAATGTCATTCGATCTATTTATTTTTCGGTTTGGCGAAGAAAATAGATTCTTCCGAATGAATCGTGTAATGACCTAAATAAAATTCGTAATCCAAATCCAAATCAATGATCCATTTCGGAATATTTACGAAATCGTCGAGGCTGTGATAGATCGCCACGGCGAGTTTCGGTCGGAATTTTTTTATCGTATTTATCGCGCCGCGCAAGGCGAAAGGTTCTGCGCCTTCGATGTCCATTTTTATGTAATCAACTTTCGACAAGTTTTCTCTTTCGACAAAATCGTCAATACTGACGGTCGAAACTTCGCCGTTTTGTCCTTCAAACGGTTTGTCCGACAGAGTGCTTCCCGGACCGTTATCGAGGTAATACATTTTTTGATCCGATTTGTCCGAAACCGGAAACTGGACGACCTTGATGCGCTCTTTTAATTCGGGATTGAGATTCAGATTTTTCTCGTAAATCTCTAAATTGTTCGGTATAAACTCGAACGAAAAAACTTTTCCCGCCGCGCCGACTTTATGCGAAAAATATAATCCGGTATCGCCCCAACAACCGCCGACATCCAAAACGACATCGCCTTTTTCCGCTTCGACGACATATTCATCGCCGATTTTATAAGCATATTGTTCGATCATATAATCGGTGACGATGCCGATATCGCTGAAATATAATTTTACGTCGTAACCGATGTCTTTGAGATCGAATTTCTCAAGAATAAAGTGCATAAAATGCGGATCAACCGTGTCGTTCGCATCCTTTAAATCTTTCACTTTTTCGAGAGCATTCCGGTAATGATCGCTGTTAAGCGGCAGTTTTACTTTTTTATAACCTAAAACTCTGTAAGCGATAATTGTTAAAAAAAGTTCGCGGCTCGATTGATCCAGATTTTGATAGACGTAATCGAGAGAATCGGCGTAATCAGCCGTTAACCGGTCGTATTTTTCCGTAAATTCTTTGAGTTCCTTAGTCGAAATCACGCGCTCGCGCAGAGAATCCAAAAATTTCCCGCGAAACGATTGTTTTTGAAACGAACCGTAACGATATTCGTCGTAATTTTCTTTGCCGAAATTATTAAATAAACTTTCGAAAACTTTGTGATTCAGTCTTCTTAAAAAATCAGTATTGCTCATTCGCTCACCTTCTTTCTGTTCCAATCAAAAAGCGGTTTGACAAGTCCGGGAAATTTCCCCATCCACGCCGCATCTCTGTAAGATTCGATCCCCTGAATCAGTAAAATATCCTTGATATTATGAACCGCCTGCGAATGTTCGTTGACGACCATCAAATCTATCGCATACAGATTATCATTCAAAATATTTGCCGGAATTTTGCACTCATAGATATATTCGCCTTGTTTGAGTTCTTCCGCCAGCGAACAGGTCGCAAAAATAATTCCGCCTTCGGGCGCATTAAAAAATATGTTGACGTTGATCGAAGCGTAATTTCTTTCGCTCGTAACTTTGACGTTGAAAATCAAATCGTCTTCGATATTGAAACTTCCCGGAATGCCGTTGTCGTTAAATTCCAGATAATCTACGGTAAAACCTTCGTTTGTCGCGTTTATATCTTTTCTCGAAGCGAGCGATTCGGCAGAAACGTAATTGTCTATAACTTTTTGAACTTCACCCAAATCAACGATCTGACCGTTTTTCAGATAAATTCCCAGAGTGCAGAGCGATTTGACCGCCGTCATATTGTGGCTGACAAATAAAACCGTCCGTCCGGCTTTAGCGACCGCGCTCATTTTTCCGAGACATTTTTTCTGAAATTCCGCATCGCCAACCGCTAAAACTTCGTCGATAACCAAGATTTCCGGCTCTAAACTGGCGGCGACGGCAAAGGCAAGCCGCGTATACATTCCGCTCGAATAGCGTTTGACGGGCGTGTCAATAAAGTCTTCGATCTCTGCAAAATCAACTATTTCATCAAACTTTTTGGTGATTTCCTCGCGCTTCATTCCCAAAATCGCACCGTTTAGATAAATGTTTTCGCGTCCCGTAAGTTCGGGATGAAAACCCGTGCCGACTTCTAAAAGCGAGCCGACGCGACCGTAAAGTTCGATCTTTCCGGTTGTCGGTTCGGTAATGCGCGATAAAACTTTGAGCAATGTTGATTTGCCCGCGCCGTTTTTCCCGACGATGCCGACGACTTCACCCGGCGTTACTTCAAAATTGACATCTTTTAACGCCCAAAACTGACTGTCGCCGTTTTTCTTTCTGCCTCTTTTTAACATTCTGAGCGGAACGCGCGCGGCGTTGACGAGCGATTCGCGGAAGGTAGAATACGGCTCTTTCGCACCGCCGATGGTGTATTGTTTGCTGAGATTTTCTACTTTGATGATCGGTTTCATTAATTTTTAATTCTAATTTTTACTCTGACTTGATGACGGATATTTAAATAATATCAGCGAAACTTTTTTCCATTCTCTTAAACAGATAAACCGAGTAAAACAATATCGCAAATGTTATCAATGCCGAAATAAAAAGCGCGAACCAGTCGAACGGTCTGCCGAAAATCGCCGAACGAAAACCTTCGATTATTCCGCTCAAAGGATTAAAAGCCAAAAGCCAACGCCATTTTTCCGGCACGATGGTCGGCGGATAGATGATCGGAGAAATAAACATTCCTAGCTGAATCAAAAACGGCAGAGCGTGACGAATATCACGATATTTGACGTTTAACGCCGACATCCACATTCCGATACCGATTGACAAAAGACTCGTCAAAACGACCAGAACGGGAAGCATCAAAATCGTTATCGAAAATGCCACGCCGTAAATAATCATTAAAACCACGAGCAAGACGAAGGCAATCGCAAAATCTACCAATCCCGCGCTGACCGATGCCATCGGAATAATCATTCGCGGAAAATAAACTTTCGTAATCAGATTAGAATTTCCGACCAGCGAATTTCCGCTGTTGGTCACAGCATTTGAAAAAAAAGTCCACGGCAGAAGTCCGGCGTAGGCGAAAATCGGATACGGAATGCCGTCCGAAGGAATTCCCGCCAAACGTCCGAAAAAAATCGTGAAAATCAGCATCGTGAAAAGCGGCTGAATAATCGCCCACGCTGCGCCGAGAGAGGTTTGTTTATAACGCACCTTTATATCGCGCATCGTCAAAATATACAGCAAATCGCGGTATTGCCAGATGTCGTGCAAATCAAGCGCGATCCAGCCTTTTTTCGGCTCGATGACGACAACCGGATTTTCGGGAAGTTGCACGGCGGAGTTTGTGTCAGGTGATTTTTTATTTAACCCGGAAGAATCGGATTTGTCGAAAACATCCTTTTTTTCTTCACTTAAACTAGGATTCATTACAATTTTTAAGGCTCTTGCCGTTCGATAAGATTTGAATTTTATTCAGATATAAATTTTTCGTCAAATTTATCTAAATTCACGAAATTTGCTAAATAATTATTACGCCGACTTATCAAAAGAATTTTTCTTTATCTTATTTTCCTCTCTGATGCTGTGAACTACTTCGATTGCTTTCTTGGATTCGGAAAGAGCAAAACCCTCGCCGTTTAGTATTTTCTGGTAACAAATCGTGTGCAGATCCGTAAAACCTTCGCTGAACTCGAACGATTCGTCGTCAATCATAATCGAACGAAAAGTTCTTTTTCCTGCATTTCTCACATCTTCGGGCAGATCGTTTTCGTCAATGCTGAGATGCCATTTGACGTTCGCCTTTTCGAGCTTAAGTTCGCCGCCGGCGCGACTGGATTCGTGAAATCGGACGTTATTTTCCAGAATATCGCCGAAAACCCACGTCAGCATATCGAAGAAATGAACACCGATATTCGTGGCGATGCCGCCGGATTTATTGATGTCGCCTTTCCAACTGTAATGATACCAGTTTCCGCGCGACGTGATGTATTTCAAATTAACATCGAACTTTTTACCTTTTTCCGCTTTATCGGCTTTTTCTTTGAGCGCGATAACGCTCGGATGCAGACGAAGCTGCAAAATCGTATAAACATTTTTGCCGGTTTCCTGTTCGATCTCTTCGAGCGCGTCAACATTCCAAGGATTTAAAACGAGCGGTTTTTCGCAAATCACGTCCGCGCCGTGTCGCAGACCGAAACGAATATGCGCGTCGTGCAGATAATTAGGCGAACAAATGCTGACGTAATCAATCTGCGTTCCCTGCCGTTTCAGTTTTTCGATGTGACGATCAAAGCGTTCGAACTCGACGAAAAAATCTGCGTGCGGAAAATAGCTGTCCAAAACTCCGACCGAATCGAACGGATCATACGCTGCCACCAGATTATTTCCCGTATCTTTGATCGCCTTTAGATGTCTCGGCGCAATATAACCAGCCGCGCCGATGAGTGCAAAATTTTTCATAACTAACTCGATTTTTTGACTTCCGAATTTTCCAGACGATATATTTCGCCCGATTCGGGACAAACCGCTTCGCCGTTTTCGTCGAAATTCAGACGATGCCCGAATTCGCTCATCCAGCCGATCTGTTTCGACGGATTTCCGACAACGAGCGCGTAAGCCGGAACATTTTTCGTGACGACCGCGCCCGCGCCGATGAAAGCGAATTCGCCGATGTCGTGACCGCAGACAATAGTTGCATTTGCGCCGATTGACGCGCCGCGCCCGACGTTCGTTTTCAAATACTGATCGCGCCGCAAAACCGCGCTGCGCGGATTGATGACGTTTGTAAAAACCATCGAAGGTCCGAGAAAAACATCGTCTTCGCACGTTACGCCCGTATAAATAGAAACATTATTCTGCACCTTGACGTTTTTGCCTAAAATTACGTCCGGCGAAATAACGACGTTTTGACCGATATTACAGTCGTCGCCGATTTTGCAGTTTGGCATAATGTGGCTGAAATGCCAGATTTTTACGCCGTCGCCGATTTCCGCGCCGTCGTCAATAACGGCGGTTTCGTGCGCGAAGTATTTTTTTTCTTCACTCATTTTAAGCTGTTCGTCCTTTTACATTGAAAAATTCTCTGACGCTTTCGATGATGTAATCCTGCGTTTCGTCGTCCATTTCCGTATGCACCGGAAGCGATAAAACCCAATCGCAAAGTTTTTCGGTAATCGGCAGACTGAAATCTTCGGAAACGAAAGATTTAAACGCGTCCTGACTATACAGCGGCACGGGATAATAGATCATCGAAGGCACGCTTTTTTCCGTCAGATATTTTTGCAGTTCGTCGCGCTTTCCGTCTTTGACGAGCAAAGTATATTGATGAAAAACGTGCGTCGAATTTTCTTCACGCGCCGGAGTTTGCAGTTCTTCGATTCCGTTAAAAGCCGCGTCGTATTTTTCGGCGACTTTCAAACGCGCATCGCAGTAATCGTCCAGATATTTCAACTTGACGTTCAAAATCGCCGCCTGTATCGAATCGAGCCGCGAATTTACGCCGATTACCGAATGATAATACTTTTTCGCCTGACCGTGATTGGCGATCATCCTGATTTTCGCGGCGAGTTCGTCATCATTTGTAAAAATCGCGCCGCCGTCACCGTAACAACCCAAATTTTTTGAAGGAAAAAACGATGTGCAGCCGATATGTCCGATTGTTCCGGTTTTGCGGCGCGTTCCGTCCGGCGAAATATAATCCGCGCCGATTGCCTGCGCGTTGTCTTCGATGACGTAAAGATTATACTTTTCGGCAATTTCCATAATCGGCGACATATCACAGCTTTGACCGAAAAGATGAACCGGAACAACAGCTTTCGTTTTCGGCGTGATCGCGCGTTCGATAATTTCCGCCGTAATATTAAAAGTATCTTCGTCAACTTCGACCATTACGGGCTGAAGTTTCAAAAGCGCGATTACTTCCGCCGTCGCCACATAAGTAAAAGACGGCACGATAACCTCGTCACCTTCTTCTAAATCGAGAGCCATCAGCGCGATCTGCAAAGCGTCCGTTCCGTTGGCGCACGGAATGACGTGAGCAACATCTAAATATGTCTCCAACGCTGCTTGAAATTCTTTGACCTGCGGACCGTTGATAAACGCGGTTTCGGCGATGCAGTTTAAAACCGCCGCGTCAATTTCCGTTTTGATCGCTTCGTATTGACTTTTCAGGTCAACCATCTGAATTGTTTTCGTAGATTGCATAAAAAGAAAGAGTTTTTTCAAAATTCGACTCTACAAGCAAACCATAATTTCAACACGAATTACCGCAAATATCAAACCAGTAAAAAATGTTCGATATTTGCGGTAATTATTATTTACGAGTTTAGTTTTATTTTTAGCGTTTCTAACGAACGATGTTTCAACCGATTTTGAAAACGTCATCGGCAACTTCCGTGTCAACCAAAATCTCTTTCGCTTTGAAATTAGCGTAAATCGTCAATTGTCCGAGATCGAAACGCTGCGAATAGCGTTCGGGAACAAGCACGCCTTTGACATCTAAAACTTTATCTATCTCGACCGAAGTCGTAATGTTTCTGCCGTTATAATCGTAGCTTGCCTCGTAAGATTTGATTTGTCCGTTTTTGTCGTCCGTGAAAAAATCAGTATAAAAACCTTCGGGCGATGTGACGCGAAAGCCTTTCTTCTTCTTAAATTTTTCAGGCAGAGCCGAAACGACAAAACCTGCGCTGTCTATTTTTTGCAAAAGCGGAAAACCTAAACGATTGATCGGCGGAAGCGTAAAATTATTGACCGAAGAATGAGTTTCGCGCCCGTCGTAAACCTGTTTGAAAGGTTGAAACGGATTGGAAATTTCCAAACGATATTTTTCGCCGGAAAGTATCATCGCAAACGTCGCCGGAAATGTCGTCGAAGGCGAACCGGCAATATCAGCCGAGCCGCGCACGACGAGCGTTTTCATATTTTTAAATTTATCGCCGCCGTGCGCCGCAAGCGCGGCTTTCGCCAATTCGAGCGGCGTTTGATCGGTTTTGACGGTTTTTCCCGAATCCTTTTTCGTATCGGCAACGGTGGGTTTTTGTTCTTTCTGAGCGAAAACGCCGACTGCACATAATGCGATTAAAACTACTGCATAAAGTTTTTTCATAAATTTTCCCGAATTTCCAAATTTAAAATGACAGATAAAATACGAAAGATGAAGGAAAAGGTTTTAACTTTGTCCTTCATCTTTTTTTATGTAAAATTTTTAGTTTTTTATACTAAAAACTGAATCTCATTTGAAGTTCGACGCGCCGGTTTCCAGAATTACCGCCGCCGCCGTTTCTTCCCTGAAATCCGCCGAATCCGCCGCCGAGCGAAGTGGATTGTCCGAAGCGCGACGAGTTAAGATTTCCGACCGGATTTCCGAGATTGACGGTGTTAAATAAATTGTTGACATTAATACCGACATTCAGATTATAAGGCTTTCTCGTGTCACCGCCACCGAAAAAGTCGCCGCCTCGTCCGCCTCCGCCGCCGCGATTTCCGCCGCCGCCGCGATTTCCACCGCGTCCGCCGCGTCCGCCTGCTGCGGCTGTCGTTCCGCCATTAGTTTGTTCATTTCCCGCACGAACAGGTGCTTGCGGCGATTTACCAAAGCCGAAACTTCTGTTCAATCTCAAATTGACCGTAAACGAACCGGGACCGCGACCATAATTTCTTGGAATCGTTTGATTCAAATCCGAAACGCCGGTAACGTCGCAAAAAGAATTAGTCAAAGCGAGTGCATTACAGCGTTCGGCTAATTGTGCGTAAGTCGGACGTTCCGTAAAACGCGAATCGCCGTTTGAATCCGAACCCGTGTAGATATTAAACGGTCTGCCCGAATTTGCAATAATAAACGGACTCAGACGTATGCCCCACGGCGCACTGATTGAACTTCCGATAACGAAAAAGTGCCTGATGTCGAAACTCGAATCGCCATATTCACCATCCAAATCATAGCTGTAAGCCGGAAAACTTCCCGTGCCGTCCGCGTCGCTTTTCGCTACGCCGAAGCGATAATTGCCGAAGAACGAAAGTTTACTGCTGTAAAACGAGCGAAAATTAACAACTATCTGCTGCTGATCGGCATAGCCGCTCGATTCATACTGATAAATATTTCCCTGCGTCGGATCGGGGCGCAAACTAATCAAAGCATTCGGATTTGCCGAAGTTACAACCGGGCAAGTCGTCGCTGTCGGACAAATCGGCGCATTGATATTTCGCGTTCTGAGCTGATGAAGAGTCCGCGCTCCGAGATAACTGATACTGAGATTAATTCGCGCGGGAAGTTGCCGCTCGACGCTGAAAGCGGTTTGAATCGTATAAGGCGATTGCAAATCGGGCGAAAGTTGGTAAATCGTATTTGAAAGCGGCGAGATCGTATTTAATTGAGCCGCCGTCGGCACATTCGTTACACCATTTGAATTAAAAACGGGTTGACTTAAAAGCGCGAGTCCGGCAGCCGAGTTTCTGTCAACGATGTAACTGAATTGCTGTTGACCGTCGAAACGATTCTGGTTTAATGTCAGATTGTCGCTGATTCGGTCATAGAAAATACCGATGCCGCCGCGAAAAACCGTTTTTGGCGGACGCGCTCCGCCGGCACCGGGCGAATAAGCAAATGAGAGGCGAGGCGCGAAATTAAAATTATCGCTGACGTTCGTTTGATATTCATAACGCAGACCGCCGCTCAAAGTCAGTCCCGGATTAACGCGCCAATCGTCGGTAATAAATAAACCGACATCTGTTTGACTGACATCTGCTAAAGGATTTCCCGATGTGATCGTAAATTGCGTCGGATTAAAGCGCGGATCGGTGTTTCCCAAAAGTTTCTGACGATACTGCTCGATAGGACTGACTGACGGAGTGATAATACAGTTGTCGGGAAACGGAACGACATTACAAGCCGGATTTGTCGTGTCAACAACGGCTGACGCACCGGAAAACGTAAATGTTCCGCCGTAATTCGATTCCGAACGATTTGTCAGCCAGTTGCTGCGGACTCTGACACCGAATTTGACGGCGTGCTGTGATTTCGCACCGAACGATGTCGTCGTATAATTTTGAAACTCGATACTATCTTCATTCGAATAGTTCAAACCGACTTGCGCTCCGCCGCCGACAAATGCCGAAACGACGTTAATCGTCGGAATCGAATTATCGCCGTTTTGCGTGTTGCGCGAACGATTATATTCAAATCGCGTTTCATTGACGGTTTTCGGATTGATAATCATTGTTTCCGTCAAGCGCAGTTCGTGTTCGGTATTTTCCGATGAAGAAGCGCGTGACAAAAGCGATGTGTCGCCGACATTCTGCAAATCAGCCGAGTATTTCGTAAATTCGTATCGCGCTACCAATGTATTTTTATCATTTATTTGATAATCAATTCGCGGACCGATCTGAAAACGTCTGGTCGGAATCGTGTATTCCTGTCTGAAAGGAACAATATTAAAAGACGAATCCAAAATTTGAGCGTTGACAACCGAACCGTTATCAATCTGACGATTGCTGAAATCCAGAAAAAACGATGCTTTGCCCTTTTTGATCGGACCGCTGAGACTGCCGCCGTAAAATTTCGTCTGACTCGGCGCGCGATTCAGCGCAAACGGATTGCGCGAATTGAGACTTTCATCATTGAAATTGAAAAACGCCTGACCGCGAAATTTGTCTGTTCCCGGTTTGGTTAAAATCTCGATTCTGCCGTAACCGAGCCGATCAAATTCGGCTGAAAACGGATTTTGATTGATGCGAATTTCCCTGATTGATTCTTTCGGCGGAAGTTGTCCGCCCGTAAAACCGTCAATATAAATCTGTCCGCCGTTCGGTCCCGCCGATGCTCCGGCAAGTGCCTGAAGTGCAGATTCGAGTTCGTCCGGGTCGTCCGGCAAACTTTCCAAATCCTGCGCCTTTAAAACCGTCGAACTGAGATTGTTTTCCGAATCCGTGCTGATCGTATTTCCGCTGTTAATATCAACCTGTTCATTTACGCCCTGAACCGTCAAAGCAACGGTTAATTCTTCGCTTTGTCCGGCAGAAATCGTTACTTCCGTGTTTTCATAGAGCGAAAAACTCGTCGCCGTGACGCGAACGATATATTTTCCGGGCGCAAGTCCGTTAATCGTAAAATTGCCGCTTCCGTTGGAAGTCACGCTTTTTTCTTTTCCCGTCGAATCAACGGCGATTACCGTTGCGCCGACAACGACTTGTCCGAGTTCATCTACGATTTGTCCGGTCAAACTGCCGTTGGTCTGAGCAAACGCGCCTCCAATTAAAGATAAAATTATAACTGCACTAAAAATAAAAAATTTTATTTGTTTCATCACCTTTTCCTGTATCGAATAAATAATTGCTTTGTATTAAAAATAAAAAAATGCGATTTTGCTCAAATTCGGGCAAAACCGCATTAACTGAAAATTTACGGAACATCGAAACCGTCTAAACCGGGAATGTTTAAATCCGAGCCTTGTTGCTGTCCGCCGCGTCCTCTTCCGCCTGCATTCGACATTTGCGGCGAACTCAGAAAAGGTTCGACACCGGCAAGCAATCTGATCGCCGTTATTTTCATCGGATTGTCGGTTTTCGTGCTGGAAACGGCGATCAAATCGCCGACCTTCAAATCGGCAACCGTGATTACGGGCAGACGCTCGAACATTTCATTAATATCGCCGCGCATTCCGCGACCGCCGCCGGTTCCGGGTTGCGCCGGATTTTGTCCGTTTCCGCTCGGCGGAGTTGCCTGATTATTTTGCGGATTGCTTTGTCCGTTTGCCTGCGGAGGTCTGAAACCGCCGTTTGCGCCGCCGCCGGCTCGCATCGTCTGAAACTGCGCCATTTTCTGCGCCATATCTTCGGGAAATTTCTTGAGCGTCGAAGCGTCGCTGACCGTTACGATCACATCTTTTTTTGTTTTTATATCTTCGATAACGACCTGCTTATTTGCCGCGTCAATTGATTTTACTTTTCCGCCGACCGTCTGAAACGCGCCGGAAATAATTTCTTCGGCTTTGAAATTCGTGCCGTCTTCGCTTTTATCGCCGAGTGCGCGAACCACGTCGCCGATGTAAATTTCCTTGACATTGCTCGATTTGGCTTCGCTGTATTTGACCGAATTCGGCGCGTAACGCAAAATTTTGCTGTTGTCTTTCGGCGAGACAATGACATTCGATTCACCCGTTAAATTTTTAACCGCAATCGTTACTTCGTTTTTCTCAAAGTTCAGATTCGTCACTCGACCGGAAATTCCGCGCGTTTTCCATTGTTCGGATTCCTTCAGCTGTTTTTCGGCGATTGCCGCTTTCGACATCAGATAAATGTTTTTCGCCGGTACGCTTTTTTTATCGGCGGCGATTTCGCCCGTCACGAGCAGTTTGTCACCGACACCGATTTCGGAAAAATTAGCCTCGACCGCCGTAGAAATTTTCGGATTTTCCGGTGAAACTTTTTTAAAAGCCGTTTTATCGGAAATCATTACATCAATCGCGCCGTCTTTGGTTTTCAAAACGAGTTTGCCGCTTTCGACCGCCGTTACTTCTCCGCCCGCAAATTTCGCTGTAATTCCGATGTCGGTTGACTGCGCGTTGATAAACGAACTCAAACCCGCAATTAAAATGAAAAAAGCCGTAAACACAAATTTTTGACGCATTATCTTGTTACCTTTTATGAATTGAAATAAAATTTTATTAAAACTTACACTTCACATTTTGGCGAAAATGTAAGTGGTAAGACGTAAGTTTAACCGATAAGGTTCGATATTTAATGTAAAGAATTGTAAATGTTTACGGCTGATTTTTGAATAAACCGTTGGTGTTGCGGGCGGTTAGAACCAGACCGAAACTCGCCATTAAAAGCGCGACGAGCGTAAAAGCCCAAACATATGGAAGTGACAGCAAAAGCGTCCAGATAAATGAGCCTAAAAAAAGTGCGATAGTGTTCGATTGTTTTTTATCTGAAAAAACTATTCTCTGAATCCATTTTCCGGCAACCGCCTGCATCACGACGCGACCGAAAACATAAGTCAAAATTAAAGTTAAAAGAGCCATCAGACCGACGATGGCATTAATATAACCCGGCAGATAACCGACCGCCGCCATTACGCCGAAAGTAGTGGCAAACAAACCGATTACGCCGAGACCGAAAATTTTCAGAGTGGAAATTCTAAAACGTGAAACCGCCCGCGAAACCGCTCCGGGCGCAATGGTCGTCAATCCGAGAGAAACTAAAAACCAGAATAAAACGGAAATCAGACGTTGAGCGAGAAATGACCAAGACCAATTAGGCGAAAGAAGCTGCGCCGGATTTTGCGACATACTACGGAGTTCTTCTTCAAAAACGGCGACCATTACCGTTTCCTTTTCCGCATTGCGAAGCGGTTGTTCGCGGTCGTGTTTATAATTTCCGCCCAAAATTATCACGTCGCCGCCGATAAATGCGTCTTCTTTTTGCGTGATCGAACCGCCGACCGTAGCGACATCGCCTTCGACGCGACCTTCGATGATGACATCGCCGCCGAGCGATAAAACACCTTTCGCCGATTTTTTAATAATGACGGTTTTGCCGACAGCGAAAATTTCCATCTCGGTCGCTTCTTCGACGACGAGCGTATTTTCATCGGGTTGTGAAAGCGAAGTTTGCGCGTAGATCGAAAGAGAAACGAAAAGCAGAAAAATCGTTGCGAAAAGAAATCGCCAAATTAGCGGACGCGAAACGTGAAAGTCTGAAAATGTGCCGGATGATGCAATAGCCACAACTTAACAAATAACATTTATCTTGTTTCTAAATTTTTCGGGCGGACAAATAAAGCGATCAGGCGCGAGAAAGCGTAGCCGGAGAAAATCAAAAACGCGCCGACCGCCAAAAATGCGAAAACCGGACTGTAAATAAACTGACCGCCGATGATTCGTAAAATCGCGGTCAGAGCAACTGCAAAATCGAATACCAGATGCCCCGCAAAACTGCCGACGGCATATATTTGAACGATAAAAATTCTGAATGTCGAAAAAACAGCTTCCGTTTCGTTTCCCAATCCGGCGATTATCAATAAAAACAACGCCGCGCATAAGTAAAGCGCACGAAATCTTTCTTCGCGGCGACGCAAGCCGCTGACATTGCTTTCGGCTCTGACAACGACCGATTTTGTAAAATTTTCCGGCAACTCGAAATCACTTTTTTCGTCAAATGCAAAATCCAGTGCGCGAAGCAGTTTTTTTTGCCCGTTAAATTCGTCGGCGCAATTTTTACAGACGGCAAAATGTCTCTCCAAATTTATCTCGGCGGACGGCGAAAGTTCGCCGTCAATATATGCGGCGATTTGCGTGTGCGGACAAGATTTTTCGATTTTTTCCAACTGCTCTTTCATCCGATAAAAAAATTACTTCAACTAAATTCCGTCAAAACCGCGTTCGATAAACATTTCGCGCATCATTTCGCGGGCGCGAAAAAGACGATTTTTAACCGTTCCGAGCGGCAGATTGGTTATTTCGGCAATTTCGTCATAACTCAAATCCTTCGTGTGTCGCAGAATTATTAATTCTCTGTAAACCGTCGGAAGACATTTTACAACCGTATCAATCTCGTTTCGCCATTCGCTGCGTTCACGTTCCTGTTCCGGTGTCGGCGCAGGACTTTCGAGCTGGATTTGATACGCACCGTCGGCGTTTTCGGTTTCAAGACTTTGCAGATTTTGAGAATTTCGCCGCATCCAGTCAATCGCCGCATTATGCGCGATGCGGTAAAGCCACGTCGAAAATTTGTATTCGGAACTGTATTTTTCGAGCGAATTGTAAACTTTGATAAAAACTTCCTGCGTTACATCGAGCGATGCCTCGTAATCATTGAGCATCCGGTAAACGTAAGCGACAATCGGGCGTTGATAACGGCGCACGAGTTCTTCAAAGCCTGATTCGCGTCCCTTGATCGCGCTTGCAATCAATTCGACATCGGTAAAAGTTTTTATTGTTTCCATCGAGATTGTTCGGGTTGCCATAACGCCAAGGTTTTACGTTATTGTCTTTTTAAAAGTTTCACAACGCAAGTCTTTTTAAAGGTTAAAAGGTTAAAAGGTTAAAAGATTAATTCGTCACTTTTAACCTTTTAACCTTTTTCATTTCCAGCCTAAAGCGGCAAGTCCGGCGGGCGCGGCGATTTCATCGAAATTAAGATTGCTGACCGGAATATTCAAGCCGATATCTTCGGGACGCAGAATATTCAGCGTTCTGCCCAAGGCATCGTTGGCAATATCTTTTAGTTTTGCAAACGGAAATTTCTTACCGATGACGAGTAATTTTTCCAGTTCGTTTTCTGTTTTTCCTTCACCGAGACGGTCGCGGTAAAACATCAAAAGCCGAAATATTTCATCGTCAATTTCGCTTTCGTTACAAGTTACGCTCCGCACGACCGTCGGTTCGCCGCCGCGCATCAAAAGTGCCGTAAAACCGTCGCTTTGTTCGCTGATGAGCATCGAATCATTCGCATCTTTTGTGCCGAGAATCCAATTTGCTTCGCTGACGGCACGCGGCAAAACAAGTCCGGCTTGCCAATCGAGACGTTCAAAAAGCGTTTCGTATTCATCAATCACGCTGAGTTTGACAGCGGTTGCAAAATAGCGCGGTTTACCGTCTTTGTCCGATTTTATTTTACGACGCGAAACTCGCATTTCTCCGGCGGGCGCACCGAAACTGTTTTCGGCTTTCCAATCGAGAATCTGCATTAATTCCTGTTTTGAAGCAGGTTCGGCATCAAGCGTTAAAATCACGCTCCGCGCCGTATTTCCCGGAAGCGCGACCGACCAGCGTTTTTGTTTTTGAAGTCCGGCAGTTACAACGGATTCTTCGATCAATTCAAGCATCTCGTCCGCGCCGTGAATGTTTTTTTCGAGAAAACTCGGTTCTAAAAGATGATCGGGCAGTTCGACAGTTGCCGCCTGTTTAATTCCGAAACTTCTTCTGCCTTCTTTTTGCAGAGCGACGGCGGTTACGCTGTTAGATTCGATGCCGAGCGCGGCTTTCGGATAATTCGGTTGAGTTAAAGCTGATAACATTTTTATTAGTGGATAACGGATAATGAATCACGGACAGATTTTAATTGTCCGTTATCCGTTTTTAATAATCACTGTATTTTTTGCCTTCGCGGTCTTCGCCTTCGGCTACACTTTTGACATCTTTCAGACCTTGCCCGTCGTCAGGATTGATATTTTCGCCCATCACCGTATCCCATTCGTCTTTTTCGGTGATCGGATCAATCGGTTTTTCGCGCAGATAACCGTCCGTTACCAAACTGTCGAGCGAATCGGGAAGTTTGCCTTTGTCGGCGGCATATTGGTCAATAGAGCGGCGCATTTGCCAGAGATTTTCCTTGAGAACGGTTTCACGCGCATTCTGAACCGTAACGCGATAAGTCGGAATTGCAACCGAAAGCAAAATGATGAGAATAAACATCGCAATCATCAGTTCGAGCAGTGAAAATCCCTTTTGACGGCGGACTGCGGATTGCAAATTGTGATTTTTTTTATTCAAAAATCCTTTTTCCGGTTTCCAATTTTTAATTACTGATTTAAATTTACCAATCACTGTATTTCTCCCCGCTCAATGACTCGCCTCCCGCGCCGGAACGCACATCGAAAACATTTACGCTGTCCCAACTTCCTTCGTCAGCCGCCTGATAAGAAGAACGCAATTCCCACGAATCTTTTTCGCCTGTCACCGGATCAATCGGCATTTCGCGCAGATAATGTTTAATGATTTCCTGATCCTGATTCAAATCGGTCGCCTGCGTCGTGTCGTTTCCCAAACCTCTTCCGGCTTGGATATTCGGTGCGCGCGCTTTAACCTTTACGCCTTCAACCAAAATGTCGAGTGTCGGCGGATAACGATCAAGATTGGAATTGTCAAAAATCGTGCAGTCATCAACTACAACGCGGCTTCGCGGATCGGCGACGACATTATTTCCCTGACCTCTCTGCGCCGTCGGATTTGTCGTCGTGACAGAACCTTGCGGACACGCGCCGATTGTGTCGCGTTTAAATTCGTCAATCGCATTTCGCATATCGCGCAGAGTCGCTCGAAGTTGTAATTCTTTCTGCCGTTTGACGGCATTCTGCGCGAGCGGAACGGTTCCCATTACGAGAATCGCCAAAACGGTCAAAGTTACGATCAGCTCGAAAAGTGTAAAACCTTTTTCGTATTTATAATTTAAGGTTTCGAGTTCAAAACCGGTCTTACTTTTCAAATTATTTAGGCGATTCTGTAAATCTGCGAAAAATGCCGATTTAAAGAATTTCGATACTGCAACCTTAAATCTGTAACTCATAAAGTTAGTATTTTACCGAAAATGTTCTGCCGTCCGCGGTCAGAAAATTAAGAATGTCCGCGTCGAACGAAATGTCCGGTTTGCCGTCCGTTAAGGCTTCGATCTCGATATAAGCGAGAATGCCCGAACTATTTTGCGCGACATCTTTGTCGGTCGAAAGAGAAACGAACATCTTGCCGTCCTGATTCAAAAACGGAGTCAGCGGCGTGTTTGCCAGTTCCCTGCCGAAAACATCACCGAGACCGACCGTTCGCACGGCGACTCTGCTCGCATCGAATTTCAAACCGAGAACTGCCGAACGAAATGACGAACCGCTCTGCACCATCACGGCGAGTTTTGTTTTTTCGCCGCGTTTCATTTCCGAAAGCGTCGGCAAGATTTTAATCGAAGCCGTCGGTTTTGTTAGAGTTTCCGTTTTCGGTTTAGTTGTATTTTCTTCACTTTCAATCGGCAGAGTTTTTTGGTTCGTTTCGATCTTCTTATCCGGCGAAGCCGAAGTTTGCGTCAGATTCAAAGTTTTGATTCCCGAATCAATCGGTTTAACCATTGACGGAGCGGTTTCGTTTTTCTGAATGGTATTTTCATCATTTTTTGTCGAAACTGCCGCCGTTTTGTTTTCCGTAACACTTTCCGTTTTCGACGTTTCCGCGCCAGTGGCGTTGGATTTGACGTATGTCGGCTGATCTTCGACCTTTTGATCGGGCAATTGAACTCTGGCGACATTCGGAACTCTTCTGGCGGCGGCGAGTTGTTCTTCGCGTTCTTCTTCGATGATTAACGCTTCGAGCGAACCGCTTGTCGGAACGGCAAGACTTCCCGTCGGGCGTTCTTCTTCATCTTCGGGCAAGATAGACGGCGCGCGGATGACACGCGGCGTAATAGCGATGACAATATCTACCTGACGATTATCTCTGGTCGGCGCGGTAAAAAGTCTTCCCAAAATCGGAATCAAACCGAGTAGCGGCAAACCTTGACGACCTGTGCTTTCGACGTTTTGCGCGACGCTGGCGAGCAAAAGCGTTTTATTGTTTTGAACGCGGGCAGTTCCTTTAATCGTTCTTTCGGAAAATACGGGATTATTATCCGTGCCGCCGGCAACGACATCTTTCGATTCGATTTCCATTGCTACCTGAACGTCCTGATTCGGAAAAACAATCGGTTTGAATTTCAACGTCAGACCGACTTGTTCGTAATTGATGACATCGCTTAAAAAGCCTGTCGAATTTCCTGTTCCTCCGGTTGTTCCGTTAAATCCGTTGGAAATAGTCGCCGTTCTGACCGGAACGCGCTGACCGATTCGCGCTGATGAATCTTCATTATTAAAAGCGTGAATCTGTGTTGAAGCAAGCAGTTTCGCATTTTGTTTGTTTTGAAAAGCAACTAAATTTATAGCCGGAATCGCAATGCCGACACCGAAAGCACGAGGGAGAATACTTGCCGCCGTACTTGCCGCCGTTCCGCCGAAATTATCGTTTCCGCCGAGACCGACTACGCCGCGTGTCGTTCCGCCGAGAGTGGTTAATTGCGATTCGTTGCCGATCTGATTTCCGAGTTTTAGTAAATCCGTTTTGGAAACTTCGTAAATCGCCACATCCATTACGACTTCGGCGCGGTCTTTGTCGAGCGCGGCGATTAAACTTGAAATGATTCTAATGTTTTCCGAAGTGTCGCGGACGGTGAGGCTGTTGGTCGCTTCGTCAATCAGCGGAATCGTCGGCGTTCTTCCGGGCTGCGCGGGAATCGCCGTCTGCACGACTTTGGCAACGTCTTTCGGATTGGAATTTGCCAGATAAAATGTTCTCAAGACGAGTTGCTGAAAATTTTGTCGGCGGTTTCCGCTGGCGACTAAAATCGTGCGCGGTCCGACTTTTTGAAAAAATAAATTTTCCTGTAAAAAGACATAATCGAGAGCTTTTGCCGATGTAACATCTTTTAATTCGATTTTCAGATCGCGCGTTTCGAGTCTCGATTCGGTATCGAATAAAACATTCAAATCCAGACTTCGCGCCAAATCTCTGATAATCGTAATCAATTTGATGCCCGCCGGATAAGGACCTACATCGCGTAAAACTTCCAGTTTTTGCGGCACGACGACATCATCGGTTTTAGCCGTATTCGCGTATCCGGTTTCGACGAGTTTCACACCATTGATTTCGGTTGTCGCCTTGCCGTCTCTGATTTGCTGGAGACGAACCATTCTTTCCATTTCCGATTTCGCCAGTTCATTAACCGGATCATAAGCGTAGGCTTTTCTGAATGAAACATAAGCACTCGCATAATCTTTTTCATCCGCCTGCAAACGACCTTTTTTCATATACATCTGCGAAGCGTTAAAGAGCGAACGAACGTAATGCAGACGATATTCGGGATTTTTCGGATTATCGGAAACAGCAAGAGCAAACGATTCGACTGCCTTATCCCATTCTTCGGAGGTTTCGTATTTTATTCCCTGATTGAAATACTTTTTGCCATCGCCCATCGCTAAAACTGCGGTCGGCGAAAGAAGTGTCAGCAACAGCATAAAACTGAGCGTAAAACGGAAATAGACAGATTTTTTCATAACTTTATCTTTGAATGTTTGAACTAAATTGTATTTGCCGGAGCAAAAGTTTCTTTTACGGGTGATCTACACGCTTTGCCTGCGGCAAAGTTTCAAAAATTATCTCTGTGCAAGAACATCGCTATTTTCTTTGTTTTTTGTAAAAAAAGCAATACTTAGAAGAATTTTCCATAGTTTTTGGTTGTTCGCAAATAAAATTCAAATTTATTTAACGCTCATCCAATTATCGCCCGCGCCGATTTCGACCGTCAGCGGCACGTCGAGTTCGACCGCCGATTCCATTTCGCGTTTGATAATTTCCAAAGCCTTTTCGACTTCCGCTTCGGGCGATTCAAACAAAAGTTCGTCGTGAACCTGCATAATCATCTTGGTTTCGAGTTTTTCACGCTTGATCGCCGCGTCAACTTTGAGCATCGCAATTTTGACAATATCGGAAGCCGTTCCTTGAATCGGCATATTTATCGCCTCTCTTTCGGCGCGTGAACGAAGGTTGTAATTGCGGTCGTTGATCGAGGGAAAATATCTGCGTCGTCCGTAGATCGAAGTGACAAAACCTTGTTCTTTGGCGATTTCGGGCGTTTCTTCCATAAATTTTTTCACGCCTTTGTAGGTTTCGTAATAATCTTCGATCACCTTTTTGGCTTCGGCGCGGGAAAGGTCAACGCGTTTGGAAAGTCCGTAGGCTTCGACGGCGTAAGCGATGGCAAAATTGACGATTTTCGCCATTCGCCGCGCGTTTTTGATTTCCTGCGGCGTTTCGGCTTTAAAGACGAGTTCGGCAGTTTTCGTGTGAATATCTTCGTTATTTTGAAACGCTTCGAGCATTACTTCGTCGCGCGTAATGTGCGCTAAAAGGCGCAGTTCCAACTGCGAATAATCGGCGGAAATCAGTTTATTGCCCGGTTCGGGAATAAATGCGCGGCGAATCTGCTGACCGAGTTCGGTGCGAATCGGAATGTTTTGCAGATTCGGATCGGTCGAAGAAAGTCGTCCGGTCGTCGCCACGGTTTGATTCAGATTGCCGTGAATGCGTCCGTCTTCGTCAATCAACAGCGGCAGCGCGTCAGCGTAAGTCGCTTTTAATTTATCAAATTCGCGGTAATCAATGACAAACTGTGCGATCTCGTAAGTTTCGGCGAGTTCGAGCAGAATGTCTTTGCTCGTCGAAATCTGTCCGGTCGCGGTTTTTTTGCCGGTTTCGATATTCAATTCCTGCAAAATCTCACCGACTTGTTTCGGCGAATTGATGTTAAATTCTTTGCCCGAAATCGCGTAAATTTTTTCTTTCAGAGTTTCGAGTTCGGTCGAAACGAAATCCGAAAAACCTTTGAGCGCGGCAACGTCAACTTTCATTCCCGCCATCTCGATTTCATATAAAAGCGATTCGAGCGGAAGTTCGATGTTTTTGTAAATATCTTCGAGTCCGTCTTCGACGATTTTTTTGCGAAACTGCGGCGCAAGTTGGAAACAAAAATCCGCTTTTTCGGTCGTGCGGTATTGAGTTTCCGTCCAGCCTTCGGGAATTTCGTTCGCCATTTCCTGTCCGAGATTAAACTGCGCGAGCGACGCGAGATCGTATTTCGATTTGCCCGAATCAATCAGATAAGCCGCGATCATCGTATCGTCTTCGACGGCTTCGGGCGAAACGCCGATCTTTTCCAAAACGGCGAGATTGCATTTGTAATCGTGCGTTACTTTTTCGAGAAAACCATTGGAAAGTATGTCTTTTAACTGCGCGGTGACATCTGCTTTGCCTTCCGCAAAATTTTCGATGTCAATGTAATACGACGCGCCCGCGCCGGTCGCAATCGCAAGTCCGACCGGCTCTTTTTTCGCAAACGAATCGGCTTTGTCCTTCGTGTTCGAGTCGTCAACGATAAAACTCCAATGCTCGGTTTCCCACAAACGGCGAACTAATTTATCCAATTCTTCGCGCGTTTTTATCAGATGATAACGGCGCGGCGATTCGGCGAGCGGTGCGCCAATTCCGTCAAACAGCGGCGCGGAATCGGAAAATTCGCGCGTCAAGGTCGAAAATTCGAGTTCGCGGAAAAGCTGATAAGCAAGCTGACGATTCGGCGATTCGTATTTAAAGTCATCCAAATTTAATTCGACCGGAACTTCCAAATGAACGGTTGCCAGTTCGACCGATTGGCGAATGATTTCCTGATTATTTTGCAGAGATTCGCGGTAAGTTTTGTGCGTCACCTTATCGGCGTTTTTCATCGCTTCTTCTGCCGAACCGAATTCCAAAAGCAGTTTCAGTGCGCCTTTTTCGCCGATTCCCGGCGCGCCCGGAATGTTGTCAATCGCATCGCCCATCAAACCGAGCAGATCAATGATTTTCGACGGCGGCAGACCGAACTTATTTTCAACCCACGCTTCATCGCACCATTCGATCGGCGGCACGGCGACTTTTCGTTTCACATTTTGCGAATTTTGCCGCATACAGACAATGTTCGGATCGCGCACGAGTTGGCACAAATCCTTGTCGTTTGAAACGATGACCGCCTGCATTGCTTGGGCGGCGACTTGGTTTGCCAGAGTTCCGATAATGTCGTCGGCTTCAAAACCGTCCTGCATTAAGATCGGAATATTAAACGCTTCGCAAACCTTGACAATATAAGGCATCTGAGCCGAAAGATCGTCCGGCATATCGGCGCGATTAGCTTTGTATTCGGCGTAAGAATCGTGGCGAAAGGTCGGCGCGGCGGAATCGAAAATCGCGGCGATGTAATCCGGGTTCTCGTCGTTGAGGAGTTTTCGCAGCATATTCGTAAAAACGAAAACCGCCTGCGTTACTTCGCCTTTGGAATTTCTCAGAGGTTCCTGCCGTGCGCCCATCGGTGCGAAATAAGCGCGGAAGATGTGCGACATCGTATCAATCAAAAATACTCGTTTCATTGTTTATTATTTTACAGAAGTTTCTATGAATGATAGAAAAACGAGCGACGAGTTACAAGTATGTTTTACTAAAACTTTTTTAGTTTTTTCTTTACCGCCAAGTCGCCGAGACGCAGATATTTTTATTTCAAAAGTAATTTATGAATGTAAATTCTTCAACTTTTTTCAATTCAGTATTCTCTATTTTTTCTCTGCGTCTCCGCGACTCTGCGGTGAAAAGTTTTTTAATCCGAATATTACAAAATGAAAAAGGAGTGTTAAAACAAAAGTCTCAACACTCCCAATCGTATTATCACGCCGCTAAAAACGTATTGATAGCCCCCTAATTCAATCTCTAGTCTTTAATTTTGTGATAACACTAATTTCAAAAAATTTTCTAATTTCAAAGAATCAAACTCTTTTGTATCGTTCGCCGTTTTTCGATTCCAATAATTTGTGAAGTTCGATTTTCTTTAATGATTCGGCGCGGCGTTCGTTTTCTGTGTTTCGCAAATTTTCACTTTGTCTGAAACGATTTTCCCGCGCTTTTTCAGCCGAATCTTTATCTGTGCCGAGAATTCGGCTCGTCAGATAACTGTTTCTCGCATCGGCGAAATCGAACCTGTTTCGCAGATGCGTCTGCAGCGGATTGAGCAAAACATTTATAAAGTAGTCGGCTTGGTTTTGCTCGTATTTGCTGTTGATATATTTGATGTAAGACTCGTTTTTTTTATCAATGCTCGTTTTCGGCGCGGCAATAACTGAAACAGACATCGAGTTTATAACATCGGCGACATTTTTATCACTCTTTTTTTCAGTCATTGTCGTGTCGTTTTCGGCAACGATTTCCGAAAGAAATTTCATTGCCGTCGTCTCATTATCGCTTTTGGTGTCAGCGTTTTTCTTCGGCGGATTTTCAAGTATTTCTTCAGCAAAAGTTTGCAATTGATTTTCAAATTCCAGATCAATTTCAGAGAGATCAACCAAATCTCTGATATTGATGAAATTGAAATCAATGTAAAATGCCATAATTCCGTTTATCTTAATTTCCCTTCAAAGTTACGCCCGACTCGGTAATTACGATATTATCGGGCGATGTTCCGAAAAGATTTTCGAGATTTTGCTTTGCCAGATTTCGCGCATTTTCGATAGCTTCGTCATTTCCGGTTTTGATTCCGCCTTCATACATCTGCCACGGAACATTTGTCATAATCGCCATCAGAGCCGTAAATTTTTCTTTTTCGGCATCGGTTAATTTGGTAACTGACGGATTCGACGTTAAAACGGTTCGAAATTGATCGTAAATCGTTAGTTCACCGCGTGAATCAATATAATCGGGCAGTTGCGAAACATCTACGACACCAAAATTGCTGTAACCTTTATATTTTCCCAAAACATTTTTATAAATGTGATAATTGTTGACTATAAAAAAGTTAAAAGCGTAAGCGAGATCGTTAAACGGAAAACCGTCTTTTTGCGCGGTCGCGGCATAAGATTTGACACAGCCGTTAAATAAATTTTCGAGGTCTTGTTTTTCCTGTTCATTTTTCGTCATTTGCCCGAGTTGGTCATCGGAAATTACCGTAACTCCTGCCGGACGAAATTGAAGAGAATCTTTTTTTGTTTGCGCCGAACGTCTTGTTCCGCTTCTGCCGCTTCCGGCTTTTATCATATGTCCCTGAATCAAACCGCCGATGGCTTTGGTCGTCATCATCTGGTTGTAATACATTTTCTGAATTACGGGATTGCTGTATTGATCGGGATTATAAATCTGCGCGTCGGCTGCGCCCGGATTGACAGAGAAAAATAATGCTGCTACAAAACTCGTGATTCCGAACTTAAACATAATTTTAATACTCCTTATATTTTATGAATTAACAGAATCGTTAAAATCTTTGTCATTTGACAGTTTTAAGATTTCTGTTTGTTCGGAAGAGTTCACTTATAATTTGAAAATAGAAACTTCCAAATTAAAAAACTCGAAAAATAAGTTAAAGACGAACTGGTAGTTTATACTTCGTCTTTAACTTATCGGATTTTCAAAGATTTATGTGTAAATGGTTTATTGGATTTCGACAAATCACAAAAACGCTACTCAAAAACCTATTTCATATTTTGGATCGAGTTGCCTTTCGATTCACCTAATGCCTTGAGCGTGTTGCTGAGCATTTCAAATCTCTCTTTCTGCTGTTGGATTTGGTGCTGCATAAGCATCTGCATTCGATTGCCGTTTTCCTGTATGCGCTGTAATTCCTGCTGCATATCCCAGGTTTGTCTCTGTTCCGGTGTCAATGTGCTTGGATCAAAATTTACTCCCATTTTTTTGTTTCTCCTTAAATCTTTATAATTTGTCCGTCTGTTTTACAAAGCCGTCTGCGCTTTTTCGGTTTGCCACTGCTTTGACTACTTTGTTGACTGTGTTTGTCTCTTAGAAAATTAAAATGTCTGTCTATATTATCGGTGCGGTTTCGGAATTGTTTCCTGTTTTTTGATATTTTTTCGAAAAATAAATTTACCGAATCGTTAAATCTCATTTTTTCAACAATTTAATATGTTTATTTTTTCGTGCGGATGACATTTTTTTTAATTTAGACTAAATTTTCTATTGAGAGATGATTAAATTTGAACAGGAATGGATAAAAGGCGGCGTATCGCTCGGTGCGGCGGCGGGTTGGACGGCTGACGAAATTCGTCTGGTTTCAGAACTCGGTTACGCGCTCGCCGAACAAGGTCGGAGGCGCGAGGCGATCACGATTTTTGAAGGACTGGTCGCGCTCGCGCCGGCAACCGCTTATTTTGAAACTGCGCTCGGCGCACTCTGGCTTAGAGAAAACGAACCGGCGCGGGCATTACAGCATTTGAACGCCGCGATTTCCGCCGATTCCGCCGACATTCCGGCGCGTGTCAATCGCGGCGAAGTTTTTCTGATGCTGGCAAATTACGACGGCGCACGCGATGATCTCGATTTTGTTCTCCATCAGAAAATTCCCGCCGAACGCCGTAATTTTATTATTCAATGCCAAACCCGCGCCCGCGCACTCTTAACCGCAGTTGAAAGATTTTCCGCCAAAAAAACTTAAATATCCAAAAGTTCTAAAACTTTCTCGACCGGACGCGCCAAAATCGCTCTGTCGCCGACTTTGACAATCGGACGCTGTAAACTATCCGGATTTTCGCTGATTATTTTAATTAATTCTGCTTCGTCTTTGATTTCTGAAACTCTCGATTCTTTGTAAACCGCTTCATTTTTTCGCACGACATCAAACGGCGAAAGATTAGAATTCCTAAAAAATGATTTTCTTTGTAATTCAAATTGCGGATTACATCAATTCAAGATATTACCCCGCGAAATACGCGAAAAGGCGCAAAAAAAGATAATTTATTTTCCTTATTTTCAGTGTAACTTCGCGCTTTTCGCGGGCAATAACTTAAAAACTCTGACAATTTGCAGGTCGGATTTGTAACATTGCAAAACTTTTCGTATCTAAAGAATATCGAAACGCTTAAAAAGCAATTTTGAAATGGAATTTGAAGAAATCTACAAAAAATTTTCGCCGAAGATTTTCCGCGTATGCCTCGGCTTTGTGAACGACCACGAACGGGCGAAGGATTTGACGCAGGAAACATTTATCAGCGTTTGGCAAAACTTGGATTCTTTCAAAAATCAATCCGACATCGGAACGTGGATTTACCGCATTGCGACCAACAAATGTCTGCGGCAGGTCGAAAACGACAAAAAAGCGATGTTGACGGAATTGCCGTTTGATTTGAAAGCATTTGAAAAAGATGATTCAAAGGAAACGAAACACCAGTTATTACAGTGTTTTATCGCGGAATTAAACGAGATTGACCGCATCATTATTTCGCTTTCGTTGGAAGAATTGGCGCAGGAACAAATCTCGGAAATCGTCGGCTTGAGTCATTCGAACATCAGAGTAAAAGTTCATCGAATCAAGGCGCATTTAACCAAAAAGTTTAAAGAATATGGGCAATTTTGAAGATTTGAAACAAATTTGGTTATCGGAAAAAGCGGAAGATTTGCCGAGCGCGGAAGAAATGCGAAAGCTGGTTTCCGCTGAAAAAAATCTACATCGCCGAAAGATTTTATTTTCAATCTTCGCCGTCGTCATTTTGCTGGTTTTTATGGCTTTGATTATGTTCTTTTTCGAGGCGAAACTTCTTTCGACTTTGCTCGGCGAGGCGTTAATGCTCGCGGCAATTTCAATTTTATTAGTTTCGAGAATCAATTCTCTGCGGCGGTCTTTGAGAAACGAAAACATTTCAAACCGCGAGTTTATCGGCAAGTTAAAAGCCGACATCGAGCGGCTGACAAACGATTGGAACACGGTTCAAAAAACAGGTTTCGCCTTTATCGGCGCGGGTTATCTGCTTTTTTTGTATGAAACCGTTTATCAAAACCGAACGACCTTGATGATCGGTTATTCGTTGACAATCGTTTTTCTGCTTGCGGTGTGGTTTTTCCTGAGACCGTTTGCCAATCGCCGAAAACTCGAAAAAAAAGAAATTCTATTAAAAAAAATAGAAAATTTATTACGACAAATAAAGGAATAATTTTATGAAAACACAAATAAGCAAAAAGAAATTTTTTATATTGATCGCTGTCGGATTACTGTTCGTTTCTCTGGGAAATGCGCTAAATCATTTCGACAAGATCGGCGACGGCTTAACCGGATTTTTGATGGGAATCGGTTTGGGAATTGAAATATGCGCCGTAATTAAAGCCGGAAAAAATTCGCAATGTAACTGGCGATTTGATTAAAAACGACAAAAGAAAACACAGATAAACACGGATTTAATTCACCTTAAATCCGTGTTTATCTGTAAAAAAACCGTGATTTCATTTTCTGATTTTTGAATCAAACCATATCGCCAAGGCGCGTTTCGATCAAGTTTTGCGATTCTTCAAAAGTGAAAACTCTGGATTTGGTAATAAATCTTACGCCCAAAGGAATTTCCAATGAAAAAGACGCGCCGCGACCTTCGGTGACATCAATTGTCAGTTCCGTGTGCTTGAAAAATTCAAACTGGTCTTTCGCCATATAAAAATCGCAATTGTCAATTTCTCCTAACCAAACATCCGAAGTGCCGACGAGAAATTCGCCCGCTTCGTAACACATCGGCGAAGAACCGTCACAGCAACCGCCCGATTGATGAAACATCAGTTCGCCGAATTTGGCGCGAAGTTCGGCGATAACTTTTTTCGCTTCGCCTGTAACTTTTACTCGCGAAATGTTTTTCATTTTATCAATACTGCAAAATTACAACTCGTCCTTTAATTCTTTGTCGAGATTTCTGGTCGTTTCTTCCGTGACGCTCGGCGGCGCAATAAGTTCGTTAGTGTCGAATTTTCTCGTTCCGAAATTTACGCCCGGACGATACTCGGCTTCCGGCAGATATTTACCGTAAATTTGCTCGCCGGATAATTTACCTGTTTCCAAATCACGTTCCGGCAAATCGTCATTGTCGTCAGCCGAAAATTTTCCGCCGAAAAGCGACGGCATCGCCGCTCTGAACGCGCCGCCGATCATAAAGAGCAAAAAAATCAGCGCGATAAACTTCGGCAGAGGATAAAATTCCCGCAAACCGGCAAAGATTATAATCAGCGCAAAGCTCGAAAAAATAGTTATCGCGCCTTGTTGTCTGGCTTTATCGAGCGCGTTTTTTCTTTGCAGTCTGGTCTGCCGAAGTTCGGGCGCGAGCAGTTCTTTGACATCTCCGATTTCCAAACCGCATTTTGTGCAAAAGCGAGTTTCTTCTAAATTTTGCTGTTGACCGCATCGTGGACAGTGCATAATATTTTTTCTCTTCAAAAACTACGAGCAACGATTCGACTAAGTTCACAAATCAATCAATGCGAAAAGAATTTCTCAGAAAACTTTACGGAACATCAAAAATTATTTGCGGCTTTGATTTTCGCTTCGCTGCTTATTTATACTTTCGGGAAACTTTTGTGAATTTGAGTTTAATCAACCGAATAAGTATTTCGCATTCTACTTGCAAACCTTTATAAAAATAGCATCTTGAGGGTTTGGATCGTTTACTAAACTACTGTCTTTATCAAACAATAAGTTATAAAAATTTTGTTTGTTATTTCCTAAAACTTCATACTTCGAGTTTACGGATGTATCGCCAAATGAATACTGAGTAAAATTGATAACAAATAAGCCTTGCGGTTTTATCAATTTATCCAGAACGATTATTTGCCGTTCAAACTTTTCAAACGGATAGATTTTTTTAAGGCTTTTTATCTTTTTAGCTGCGATGAAATGCGGCTTTCGCTGAAATACAGCCATACAGAAAACGACATCGAAATTGCCGTGTTTTTCTATTTCGCTCGATTCGGAATAAACAAAGCTGATTTTATCGTCCACCGGAAGTTTTCTGCACACGGCAAGACTGTGCCTGTTAATTTCCGCGCCGATTATTTGCGCGTCGGGGAAATATTGCCGCAAAGTTAAAACTTCTTCGCCCGTCGAACACCCGTAAGAAAGTATTTTCATATCTTTTTTCCCGTCAAAATAATCACGGCAGGCGGAAAAAATTTCGGGATAGCGATTCATATATGTGAGAGAAGCAGTTTGATGAAGATTTTTAGAGTTTAAAAATTCCAAAAGAAAAACAGAGCAAAAATCAGCATCTACAAATAAATGTTTCGCAGTTCCGGCAATCTTCCAAAACTTATACAAGTTTGAAACTGCAAACCTGACAACCGGATTCGTAGAATCTTTACGGGTTTTGATTTTCTGCTTTGCGTTTACAATAAACTGCACACTCATTTTAGTATTCGTTTTTCGAGAGGTTTAGCTGATCCCGATAATTCGATTGCTCGGTTTTACTGAAAATCATTCTATACTTTATTTTATTCTAAATAAATCTCATCACTTTTTTGTGATCTATCAATCATTTTTGTAAATTCTCAAATAACTTCGCGTCATATAAAAGATTGCCTGAGCGTTTGATTTTCGCTTCGCCGGTTATTTTTGCTTTTGGAATATTCTGACAATTCATCTCAAATTCGCTTTCGGCAATTTTGACAAACATTTTAATACGAAATTTTTCGCTTATCCATTAATTAAACTTCACTTTGATTTTGCGTCTTTTTCACCGTTCTTTCACTCGACATATTTTCAATCCGAAGCGGCGGGAAACCGACAATATCATAAGTTGCCGATGCAATGCCGATGCCGTTTTCGTCGAAGTTTTTCAGCATATCGCGGCTGATGTTATTTTTGACATCGCGGATTTGATGTTCGCCGACGATGAAACGAACAGTTAATTCCAACCAATTATCCGTGATGCGATAAAATACTTTCGGCTCGAAATCCTGAACATTGACAAAGTAATCTTCTTCCAACTTTTTTACTGATTCCTGACTCAATTGAGTAATGTCCAAAATATATTTCTTCGTTGCCGACAGCATAATTTCTTCGGTTTTTTGGCGGTCGGTTTCGTAAGTGATCGGAATGCCGATTTCTTCCCAAATAAACGGAAAATCGCGCGTGTAATTAAAGACCGGCTCGTCGAAAATTTTATTATTGGCGACGGTCACGATTCTGCCGGTAAATTGGCGACTTTTCACCCACATCGCCGGATCAGCATCCTGCACGGTCGGCGGTTGTCCCATTTCCATAATCGTCGTCTGGATAAATCCGAGTCCGATGACATCGCCGCGCACACCGCCCATCGAGATTCTGTCGCCGATGGTAAAATTTCTGCCGCGCAGAATAACGATGTAACCGGCGATTGACGAAACTACTTTCTGCAAGGCAAAAGCGAGTCCGGCGGTAACGAGTCCGGCGGCGGTCGCAAGGCGCGTCGGATCGCTGAACCAGATCGAAGCAACGATAATTATCATTACAATCGCCGTCAAAACGCTGATTCCCTGTTTCGTCCAAAAGCGGACGCGCTCGAACCGTTCACCGCTCAAAATCAACCCGACAAACGCCCGTAGAGCGATTCCGAATAACAATATTCCGAGAATAAATAAAACGGTCAGAAATAACTTCTGACCGTTTTCTGCATTAATTCCGATAAAACGGATTCCGAGTATTTCCATAATCTTATAATTTGCTTCATCCGAACACCTTTTCTGACAAGCACTTGATTGGTTGAATGAATTTGTAAATTGCAATTCCCGTTCCCGTCAAAACAAATTTCTTTCAAACTCTTTTGCTTGATAAATACTGCACTTTTTCCAAAGTAAGCTCAATTAATTCCGGCAGGAAATGCAACAAAACCAATCACTTTTAACAGTTTATTTTAAATAAACCGTGTTGTTTTAATGCTTTGTTAAATGAAATTAATTTTTAACTTCCGTATGAACCGTAAGTTTTACTTGGGATTTCCCTTAAAGAGGTTGTTCCGCCAATGTGGCATATTAGTTGCACCGGATATTCGATACAAAGTTTTACAAATAAAACATTTATCAGGAAAATTATGAAAAAAATATTATTAATATTATGTATCTCGGCGATTGCGCTGTTAGGTGCTTGTGCCGGAAACAGCGATGCCGATTTACAAAAGAAAGTCGGAGACAAAGTTCATTCCGATCCGAATTTGAAAACAGTTTCGGTAATAGTTAAAGACGGAAATGTAACTCTAGCCGGCGAAGTTGATTCGCAAACACAGATGAAGTTGGCGGAATCTATGGCAAAACAGATTGATGATGTAAAAAAGATTGACAACAAAATCATTATCAAATCAAACGGTTCACCGACAATGCCGACCGAATCTAAATCAATGATGAGCGAATCGAATTCAAATATGACGACTAATTCGAATATGTCCAATAAATAAATTGATTTCGAGAAAAATATACAAAGAATGCAAAGAGCCGCTGAAATATTTCAGCGGCTCTTTGCATTCTTTGGTGGCGCAAATTGCTTCGGCTTTGCGCGTGTCAACAACGATTTCAATAAGACGATTAGCCAATCGAATTTGCCGCCGAATTCGCGCTCGACTTCCGGCGGAATCACTACCGAATCAAAGAGCGCGGGCAAAATGTCCAATTTGCCGACGCGCTCCAAACCGATCAAACAAGTGCTGTCCGAAACAACAATTTCGCTCACAATCCGAGTTCCTCACGCAAATCGTCGGGCGAATAGTTAAAGACGGGAACATTATGTTTTCCCAAAATCTCGATAAATGCGCGTTTGGAATAACCCGCAAGTTTTGCCGCCTGTCCGAGCGAAACTCGTTCGGTTTCATACAATTTAACGGCAAGCAGAGTCTGCGCTTCGTCCTTCGTCATATTCGACGGCAATTCTAATGTTAATTCGACCGTATTCGTCATATTTTTAACGCTGGTTCAATTCAGTTTGATGCTCTGCGGTAACTCGGATTAAGAATCTTAATGCCTGATTGACCGATTGGGAATCTGGAAAGACTTTTGCCACATCAATATCGAGCGTGATTTGATTTTCCTGCAAAAGTTTTCTACCCGCGCCGACTTTTCTGACCTTTAGTTTTGAAAAATCGTATTCGGGTTCGAGTTCGTCATTCAAATTTTCCGTGTTCATAATTTCTTCGTTCCTTCGGAGTTAATTCTCTTGCGCTGATAATTCGTATTTTATCATCTCTTTCGGCGTATGAAATAATCAAAAACCTCTGCAAATTCGATTCGCCGATTATCAGAAAGCGATGTTCTCCGCCGGAATGTTTCGGATCGTAAAAATCAACATAAAACAAATCATCAAAAACCGTCGCCGCTTCGCTAAAATCAACTCCGTGTTTTTTGAGATTCGACTCGGCTTTTTCTTTGTCCCATTCGTATTTCACTTTTGTTTGTTACTTGTCTTTTTTATACGCTTTCTGAGCAATTTTACTGTATGATTCCATTCCTTTCTTATGAATAGTTTTATCACCCAATAAATCCTGCAAGGGATTTATTTCGAGAATTGAAAATAAACTTGGTTCATAATGTGGTTTTAGCCCTTTATGACAAGTGTGGCAGAGCGTAATTAAATTGTCTTCTTCAGTTATTCCTCCTTCTCCCCAAGGAATAATATGATGCACATGTAATTCAATATCAATATTTGTGTTCGGAGAACGTCCACAAACACGACATTTATAATTGTCGCGTTTTAAAACATTCATTCTAACAGTTGCAGTAGGAATATGATTTGTTTTCTGCTTCTGTAAATTTTCAGAATTTAAAAATCCTTTTGAATAAGAACGAACAACTATTTTAGGTTTTATCAAATCACCAAAGAATTCTTCTGCTAAAGATTTTTCAATTATGCCGTGACCTCCAACCAGAAGATAGATATACAAATCTTTTTTATCATTTACGATAAAACTAAGTTCTTTTATTGTATTTAAAGCATCACGCATTTTCTCAGGATCAACAAAACTTGCTTCTCGAATTTCCCGTCTCGGCTTATCATCTGTAAATCCTGCAAAATTTGACTGAACGCTTCTATTTATTTTTCCATTTTCATCTCCCAGTAAAGTAATACAGTAATAGTCAGCATTCTTCGTTGGTTTCTGAATATGCAATCGCTTTACTTCTTCGATAAAAGGAGTTGTTTTAACTTCGCTCATATATTTTGAAAAAGAATGAAGGTATGATTTTTATCACGCCTTCATTCTTTTTATACTTTAGAAAAATCCCATCGCCTTCTTGTCGTAAGAAATCAACATATTCTTATTGTTGCGATAATGGTCGAGCATCATTTTGTGGTTTTCGCGTCCGAAGCCGCTCTTTTTGTAGCCGCCGAACGGAGCGTGCGCGGGGTAATTGTGATAGCAGTTGACCCAGACGCGACCGGCTTTGATGGCTCGCGGGATTTGGTAGAGTTGATGCGCGTCGCGTGTCCAAACGCCTGCGCCTAAGCCGTAGAGCGTGTCGTTGGCGATGGCGATTGCGTCGGCTTCGTCTTTGAAAGTCGTGATTGAGGCGACCGGACCGAAGATTTCTTCTTGAAAGACGCGCATTTTGTTGTGTCCTTTGATCAAAGTCGGTTCGATGTAGAAACCGTCTTCAACGCCTTCGTTTTTCTGCGCCGCGCTGCCCGTCAAAACTTCCGCTCCTTCATCTACGCCGATCTGGATGTAGTTGAGAATTTTCTCGTATTGATCTTTGCTCGCCTGTGCGCCGATCATCGTTTCGGGGTCGAGCGGATGTCCCATTTTAATCGCTTTCGTGCGTTCGACGACGCGCTCGATGAATTTGTCGGCGATTGATTCCTGTACGAGAATGCGCGACGGGCAAGTGCAGACTTCGCCTTGATTGAGCGCGAAAAGTGCCGCGCCTTCGAGACATTTATCGAAGAACTCATCGTCCCGGTCCATCACGCTTTCAAAGAAAATATTCGGCGATTTGCCGCCCAATTCGAGCGTTACGGGAATCAGATTTTGCGACGCATACTGCATAATCAAACGTCCGGTCGTCGTTTCGCCCGTGAACGCGACTTTGGCGATTCGTTCGGAAGTTGCGAGAGGTTTGCCCGCTTCGGGACCGAAACCGTTGACGATATTCAAAACTCCCGGCGGCAGAATGTCCTGAATCAATTCCATCAAAACCATAATGCTCGCGGGCGTTTGTTCGGCAGGTTTGACGATGGTGCAGTTTCCGGCGGCAAGCGCGGGCGCGATTTTCCAAGTCGCCATCAAAATCGGAAAATTCCACGGAATAATCTGCGCGACCACGCCCAAAGGTTCGTGAATATTGATCGAAACCGTGTTCGCGTCAAGTTCCGTCGCTTCGCCCGTTTCGGCGCGAATGACACCCGCAAAATATCGAAAATGGTCAATCGCCAAAGGCAAATCCGCCGCCATCGTTTCCCGAATCGGCTTGCCGTTGTCCCAAGTTTCACAACGCGCCAGAAGTTCGAGATTCCGTTCCATCACATCGGCGATTTTCCACAAAAGATTACTCCGCGTCGTCGCCGAAGAATTGTTCCATTCGGGCGCGGCTTTGTGCGCGGCATCGAGCGCAAGTTCAATATCTGCGGCGGTCGAACGTGCGACTTTGGTGAAAACTTTGCCGTCCACCGGCGAAATTACGTCGAAATATTCGCCGCCTTTCGGCGCGACGAATTCGCCGCCGATGAAATTATTATATTGTTCCTTAAATTTCGGTATGTCGTATGATTTTTTTGCTGCGTCCATTGTTTTTGCTCCTTTAAAATAATTTACAGCCGAATAGATTTCCGGCTTTTTGAATAAGTTTTGGTGAAATTTATTTTAACACCTTCGAGACGCGAATTCCCACAAAGAAAAACACGAATCGAGATGATTACGCGCGATGATGACCGGAAAATTATTCATCCGACCCGCGCTTTGAGCGTTAAAACCGCTGCGTGAAGCGTTACGACCGCCGTTTAAGTCGTCCTGACCCGCGCCCGAATTCGCTGACCGCCGTTAAAAACTTCCCGACCGCCGTTAAAAACCGCTGACCGATGTAAAAATCCTGCTGACCGTCGTTTAATAATCGCTGACCAACCGCAAAATCCCGCTGACCAACGCCCGAACAATCGTTTGCAGATTTTTTTTCGCTATGACCGACGTTCAGAGCGGCGTTGCCAAACATTTTCCTTATCGTTACCGATTTTTCGATGTCCTGAGAAACTGTTTGAAAACTCTGATTTCGCCGCTGAAAGCGACTTATTCACTCACCTTACGCAGAAATAGATTTTTGTTTTGTCGCTGAAAGCGACGAATATTATAGCGTAGGGAGTAATGAGCGAGAGCGAACGAATCCCTACGTTTGATAAAGAAATTCATTCGCTCGCTGAAAGTGGGCAATAATTAATCGTAATTTGTTCGACACTTTCAGCGTCGGGAAATCATTCTTGAATCTTCGTCGGGTGTCGCTCGTTTCACTCGCTTTACCCGACGCTATTATATTCGTCGCTTTCGGCGACAAATCGGCTTTGGCGTAAAGTGAGTTTCTAACTTACGCGGGCAGAAAACTTTGTGCTAACATTCCGCCTGCGCGGATTTTTATCTTGATTTTGTTTCTTAAATCGGCTCACAAAAAGCTGCTTTCCGCTCATTGCAGGTATGCCGAATTATAACCACCGCAAAAACAGACCGGACGGAAGACACAATGAAATATAAAAACATCAGGGAAGAAGAACTCAAAAACAAAGTCGCCGCCGACTGGTTCAAAGACTTTGACGCGACGGAAATTTTAGGAAACATTGATTTCACGGTTTTTCCGAAACAAGACACTTTGTTCGGCAAAACACCTCTGCTTTGGGCTGAAGCGAAAACGGGCGACTTCGACATTCCGAAAATGTTCGTGCAGCTCATTTTAACAATCGGAAAGGCGCGCACGTTCGACAAAACATTGCCGCCTGCCTTTCTCGGCGTTTTCGACTTTAAGAAAATCGCGTTTGTTCCATACATCAACATTCAGGATATTTTTTACCTGAACGATTTTAATTGGAACGTCGCGCCGAGCAACCACGAAACCAAAGAATTCAAGTTAATCAAAGACCGCATCGAAGCCGCGCTTACCCAACACACTTACATTTACGATTATCAAACAGACGAAAAAGATTTAAAGACGTTTATTGCAAATAACATTGCCAAAGCGACCGAAGCGAGCAAAATAAAAATTGATAAAAACAACTTTATCCCGATTTATCTGCGCTGGCTTGAATTCGTCAAACCGATCATTGACGTAAACTGGGACGAACTTAAAACGGCGAGCATTTTGGACAGCGATTTTTATCTGGCAGACCTTTTTGTTGACGACAAAGACACGCAGAAAATCGAAGACGACACGACGATACGCGACAATCTTTTCGTCATCTACGAAAATCAGGGCTACAAGATTGCGAAGGAAGACATCGGGCAAATGTTTGACGCGACCATCGGCATACAAAACAAAGAAGCTTACCGGCAATTTTGGAAACGCTATAAACGCCCGCCGATCAAAGCCTTTCAGGACTACATTATCGAGCGTCGGGATTTACTCGTTCCGCAGGACATCAGGGAACGCAAAGGCGCGTTTTTCACGCCGCGCAAATGGGTGGAGCTTTCGCAGAAATATCTGGCGGACGCGCTGGGCGAAAACTGGCAGGATGAATATTACGTTTGGGACTGCGCCGCCGGAACGGGCAATCTGCTGGCGGGTTTAACCAACAAATACAACATTTGGGCAAGCACACTCGACCAAGCGGATGTCAACGTAATGCACGAACGCATCAATCACGGCGCAAATTTGCTCGACGCTCACGTTTTTCAATTCGATTTTTTGAATGACGATTTTTCCAAACTGCCGCAAGGTTTACAAGACATCATCAATGACGAACAAAAACGCAAAAAACTCGTCATTTACATCAATCCGCCGTACGCGGAAGCGGCAAGTATGGTTACTGTTTCAAAAACCGGAACAAATAAAACTGATGTCGCTGTTACTACAAAAGTTTATGAAAAATATAAGAACAAAATAGGCATTGGAGGTCGAGAGCTTTTTGCCCAATTTTTTACCAGAATTTATGCTGAAATTCCTAATTGCGTGCTTGCAGAATTTTCAAAGTTGAAAGTTCTGCAAGCACCAAACTTCTCGGATTTCCGAAATTTCTTTCAAGCGCAGCTAGAAAATTTTTTTGTTGTTCCGGCAGATACTTTTGACAATGTGAAAGGGAAATTTCCAATTGGTTTTTTTATTTGGAAAACAGGAATAAAAGAAGAATTTAATTCCAAAGTAAGCGACATTTATGACTCTAAAGGAACTTTCATCGGTAATAAAAAATTCTTGAATACTTCAAATTTAGAATCAATAAATGACTGGTTAATAACAACAAGAAATAGAAATGATGAAATAAATATAGGGTTTCTATCTGCTAAAGGAAGTGATTTTCAGAATGTAAATTTCATTTTTATTATCAATGATAAAAATCAATTGCCGCACCCTCGCGGAACTTGGATTACAGATAAAAATATTATAGAAGTTTCCATTTATCTTTCAGCTCGTCATTGTATTAAAGCAACTTGGCTGAATGACCGCGACCAGTTTTTATTTCCGAATGATAATTGGAAAACAGACAAAGAATTTCAAAATGATTGTCTGGCATTTACGCTCTTTGATAACAGCAATAACATTTCCGTAAAATTCGGCGTAAATCATTGGATTCCGTTCGCCGAACAGGAAGTCAACGCGAAAGAAAAGTTTGCCAGCAATTTTATGACCGACTTCATCAACGGAAAATTGAAAGCCGAACAATCGAACGGCTTGTTGTTTGACGAAAACGCTGAAATTAAAATCTACGACAACCAACCGAGACGTTTTTCCGACGAAGCGACAGCAGTTTTTAACGCCGGACGTGAACTTTGGAAATACTTTCATCAACAACAAGGCGCGAACGTCAACGCGAGTTTGTATGACATCAGAGAATATTTTCAGGGACGCAGCGACACAGGCAGAATGAATTCACGAAGCGATGACGAAACTTACACAAAACTGATCGGCGATCTGCGCGGCAAACTAAATCTGCTCGCCGCCAAAATAACACCGAAAATTTACGAGTATGAATTTCTGAAAGAATAACCGCCGCCGACCGGCGAAGTAAATTTATTACTGACTTATGAAATAATCGCCATCCAAATCAGGAAACCGATTCTTTTTTTTGGTCAGCGTCATAATAGTGTGGCTCTATGATTGTATTAATTTAATAAAACGACTCGTTTTGAGGACAATTTGCGTGACTTCATTTGTATTTTGGATTTGTGCCGCAATTTAGCGGTATGATAAATCTTTGAGAGGTGATTTATGAAAACTTTAGCAATACTAATTCTTGTTTTATGCGCTTCAGTCGTCAGCGTTTTATCGCAGACGAAAGAGGCATCGTCAGAATTTACGCCGCAGAACGGGTTTAGCGGTCGCAGCGAGGGCAACGGCAAACTCAAGCTGTTTTTGAGCAAGCGGCGTGATTTCCACGTCGAAAGTAACGGCTACGACCAGCCGGACGGCACTTTTCGGCTCGATCAAACCGTCACTTTTCAAGGCAAAGCGAGCCAACAGCGATTCTGGATACTCAAGCCCGACGGCAAAAAAAATCATTTCACCGGCACACTGAGCGATGCCGCCGGGCGCGTTACCGGACAGACGGACGGCTCTGTTTTGAAACTGAAATATCGAGTCAAAGGACCTTTGATTATGCACCAAACGCTCAAGCTGATGCCTGATGGAAAGATTATTGATAACGTGGGCAAAGTGACGTTTCTGGGAATTCCGGTCGGTTATCTGCACGAAACGATTATGCGGAAAGATTAGGCAAACAGAACTTCGGCGAAACGGCGTATCAATCAGGCAAACCGCCTCGGGATTAATCGAAATCTCTCGATAATCCGACGGCTGACGGTAATTATTCACGATTTGAAGGAGATAAAAATCTTATGAGCGACAGGAAAAGAAACATTCTCGAAGCGGCGGAGCGCATCGGCTATTTCGGGACGGCGAATCCGCAGTTGGCGACGGAACTGCCTTCGACGGTTGAATGGTTTGCCGCGAATGCCGATAACGTCGAGCGTTTGCATCAAGCCGGAATTACGTCAGCTTCGTCGGGCAGCGCGAAGACGAGCGGGACGCGCAGCAAGGTGGCGCGGGCGAAGGAAATCGAGAATGATCTGAGACTCGTCGCGCGGACGGCGAAGACTGTCGAAATGAAAAACAAAGATTTCAAAAATACGTTCACGCTGTCGCGCGGCAGTTTGAGCTATCAGGAAATTATCGAAAGAGCCGATTCGTTCGTCGCCGATGCGCCCGCCAGTAAAACTTATTTTGATAAATACTCTTTGACGACCGAGTTTTTCACCGAATTGGGAACGGATGCGGCAGAGTTTCGGGAAGCCGCGCACGGACAAGCCGACGCGCATCGAACCGCCGTCGGGACGACCGCAGACACCGAAGCGATTCTCGAAGACACGCTCGACACGCGCAAACATCTCGACACCGCTCTGCAAAATCATTACCGCGACAACCCTGCAAAACTCGCCGAATGGCTGACCGCCAGCCACATCGAACGCCGCCAGCGAAAAACCGAAACGCCTCTGCCCGATGAAACACCGACGGTTTAAAGACATAACTACAGGGATGACATTGGATGAACAGGAATTAAAAATCTTTTTGTTTGATTTATTAAGCGAGCAATAAAAGTTTTGAAATTACCCGTCCTGCGGGGACGCGCACGTTAATAGCCACACTATTTATCGTATGGGCAGGTTGAAAGTAAATCCAAGTCCCATCGAGACGAAAGAAACTGTCGTCCCTCGATGGGACTGGAAATCTATCCTAAACTAATCCACGCCATAAATCGTGTGGCTATTAACGCAATTTCCTACGAAGTAAGGAATTTTTCGGCATTACTTTTAGTTCACTATTCGCTTTTTAATCTCTACCTATCCTCTTCATACCTGTTAATTTTTTTTCTAACTCGCGCCGACAATGACCATCTTGAGCTTAAGTGTCTGACAAAATTTCACGCACACTCATTCACATAAATTAGAACGCCGCCACTTGTTTATGTTATGCAAATGCAATTATTTACTAAAAATATTCTAATGCTGATACTATTTATTTTTTCGCCTGTAAATGTTCTAGTGCCTTTTGAAGTTCTTTGTCCGTGTTTTTTTCTTTGATTTCAATGTTCGGAATTACGCCCTCACCTTCGAGTCTTTTTCCGCTCGGCGTATAGAAATCAATCGTCGGAATCTGCATCCGCCAGCCCGTATCTTTTTTCGTGAAAATCATATTTTGCGAGATCGAATCCGTATATGAGCCGAGAACGCCGCCGCCGGAACGTCTGCCGATGACGGTCGCATTTGCCGTTTCCTGCATCGCGGCGGAGAATATTTCACACGCGCTGTAACAATTTTCATCAATCAACAGAGCCGTTTTTCCGCGATACGATTTTGTCGCGCCGCCTTTGATTTTGATAACCGCCGCGCCGCCGTTTTTATATATTTGGGAAATAATCGGCTGATCGGTTTCGGCTGCCGGAAACTGCGCCGCCGCTTCCGCGATGTTCGATTCGAGCAGCGCGATTTTGTCCGCGCCTGTCCGCGTGAAAGCGTAGCCGACACGTTCGCCGTCCGGGATAAAATAATTCAGCGTTTTATATAAAAGTTCGAGGTCGCCGCCGGAATTGCCGCGTAAGTCAATTACCAGATTCGGCAAAAGTGAAAGCTCCGCCAGAGCTTTTTCGAGAGCCTGATAATAATTCGCTTCGTCGCGCAGAGTGATCGCTTCAAAACTGCGAAGCCGCAAATAACCCGTTTTATCGGACAACTTTTTCCAACTGACGACGGGCGTTTTTTGTTTGACCGGCAAACTTTTCGGACTCAGATAAAAATCTATGTGCGAGACTTTGAATTCCGCCGCCATTCGTCTCATCAACTGCACGAAATCCGTATCATCTGCGACCGCGCCGATTTGCGAAGCGTATTTTTCTCTTAATTTTTCAATATCTACGCCGTTGTAGTTCGGATCGTAAAAATTGTTTTTGAGGCTTTCATAAAAAACCTTGAAGTATTTCGCGTAATAATCCGCATCGGCTTTTCCGGTCTTGATTCTGATTCCTGAAATCTTGCCTTCTTTGCCGCCGGCTGACCACGTTCCCGCCAGATCATCGCCGTTCAAAGTGAGTTTGACGTGAATTTTTCCGTTTGGTCCCAGAGTGTTCAGCAAAAGTTTATCATCTGAAATTTCGCCCTGAAAACTCGCATCGCGTCCGTCGGTCGGTCCCAAAGCGATTCCTGTAATCGTGCGTTTATCTGCCGCAGTTTTAAATCTAACGGTCGAGGTGATGTCAAAATCTTCAAACTCAGCGGTAAGTTCCCAATAACCTTCAATTGTCGTGTGTGTCTGAGCGTTCCGAGCTTTGATTTGGATGAAAAAACTAAAAATTAAAAAAAAGAGAATCAGCAGCAAATTTATACGATAAGCATTTATTAAACGGTCATTTAAGATTAGTTTACAGTATTTAAATTTCGAGGCAAAAATGCATCCGTCAGGAAGAGCGTTAAATTTTAGCGATTGAAACGCTTCTTTACAATCGTATTTCCGAATTTTAATCGGAAATAATTTTGAACGATTGCTTATGTTAAAAATCAACAATGTCCGTCTTATCATTTAAACGTCTCCTGAAATATTTTTATTTGCGGGAAAAAACCGAAGTTACAATTTTCAGCTGTTAAATTTTATATTTTCGTGAAATTTTATTCTAGCATTATTCGAGGAAAGATTTGGGTGAAAAAGACGCGCAGTCAGATTGTTTATGTGAAGTTGGAAAAAGTTTTTGATAGATTCTTATATTTGTAAAACAACAAACATAAGAATCTATCAAAGTTTCGGCTGAAAGCCTGTCAACATTAAATTTCTGCAATTACATCAAGTATTTAATTCCCCTCAAAATTGCAGAAACTGTTCAATAACTTTATTGAAATTTATTGAACCAAATAACAACCGTTGCTTGACGGATTGAACAGACCGGAGATGTTACCCGCGCCGTTGTTATAAATTGCACTTTGAGAGACACAAATAGTTGCATTTACATTCGTGTTTTGTAAACCTTGTCCGAAATTATTTGAAAGGGTTGACGAAAGAATCGCCGCCGCGCCGCCGCCGCTGATAAACAAACCGACTCCGGGATTGGGCGTAACTATTGTGGGCGAAGTGTTGCGATAACCGGTTGCCGTAATGAAGGAATCAACCAAAGTCAATCTACCGTTCAGTTCCAGAAAAACACCGTAATTGGCGTTGTTTTCAAATTTCATATGATCCATATTGACCTGTGATTGTCCGGTCATACGAACGCCGGTTGCCCAGTTTCTAATCGTAAAATTTCTGAGCGTAATTCTTTTATCCACTTGAGCGTCAATATTAAGACCGACCTGTTGTTGTCTGGTGGCATTGTCGGGATCGCCTTGTAAAACCGCATCAAGAATAGCTTCAACGCCCGGAGCCGCCTGAAGCGTAACATTTCCCGAAATCTGCAAACCGGATTCGGCAAACACACCCGATGTAACGATTGTTATCGAACCGTTATTGTTAGCACCGTTTGCGCCGAATGCTCCGGCAAGAGTTCCGAAAACTCTGTCGCCGTCGTTATCTTCGGCTGTTCCGATACGACCGTCGCCGTCATAATCTCCGCAAGTTCCGTTTGTAGTAACGGCACTTGTTCCGGCTGGAGGCACGAGACAATTTCCTTCGACAAAGACAGGGTGATTAGCGTATCCGCTAATTGCACCTAAAAATATAAAAACAGCCAGACTGAAAACTCCGGCAAACAATTTGGACACATTGATTTTTTTTTGCAAACGCAAGTTAGACATTTTTTAATTCTCCTCAATAGTAGCGAGCAGTGAAACTTCGTATAAACAATCAGCTCAAATTTTATTTATACGGGGACTCATTAGTGAGTCTTAGAGAAAATCCCGGTGTTTTGTTTCGGGTTTTTTGAATCATTTCTCAAAATTCCTGTTCAGAGAAAAATTTTATTTAGAGTTAGACGGCTCTATATAAAATCGTATTTTGCATACTCTTTTCAGGATAATTTTATAGAAGCGATATTCTTTTAATTTTTGCCTTATTAAAATTCAGGACAGGTAATTTTATTTACCCGTTCGTCATTTTCAATTAAAACTTTGTGGAAATGAATCGAGTAAATTTTAAGCTGAAGCGAGGCAATAATTTTATCGATACGTTATCAGATAAAATTATTCTAAATTATGAAATCTGCATAAGAGACAAATGATTTCAAACTTTTGAATTTAGGCTTCAAGCAAAAAATCAACTTATTGTAAAACTTAACGGTATCTTTATACTATGAAAAAACTAATAACTCAACTTTGTTTTCAGGATTATGAAAATGAGCCGATGTTTCTGATTCAAAACAACTTAAACTTTCAGAAGAACATTATTGATGTGTAGAATCAATAAAAAATAAACACTATAAATCCTCCGTGAAAAAAGCTTTGAGTTTTCTCTTACTGCCTGTCAATTACCACCGATTCAAATGAAAATTTACAAAAACATTCAGAGAAAAACGGAATTTATAAGCTGATTATTAATCTTGATTTAAAATCATTAACAACCCCTAATGATTTTACAAATACATAAATTAAGCTCTTACAGATAATGCTTTTTTTGAAAAAATCTCACCTTGTTGATGATTAAATATTTTTATTTTATGAATAAATACCGTGAAATAACACGAATAACTCACAAAAAAAGTGACAAGAAAGTTTTTTCGTGCATTTTTCTTGTTACTCTGGAGTTAAAAACAATTTCGGATTTTTGTTTAATGAAATTTTTTACAGGCAATCTGAATTTCAACTATTATTCAATTTCATAATCTCAGAACCTGCCAAAAGATATGCGCCCGCGCCGTAAACTTCCCAGCTTTCGGCGTTAAAATTTTTGCGCGGGTCTGCGCCGATGGGCTGCGTCCAGCCGACTTTGCCGTCTTCGTGAATAAGCGTGTTTAATCCGGTCCACGCCTTTTTAACCGCCGGAAGATATTTCTTTTTATCGAGCAGTTTATTATTAATTCCCCACGAAAGCGCGTATGTATAAAAACCCGAACCGCTCGCTTCGCCGCCCGGATATGAATCGGGATCGAGCAGACTCGAACGCCACAAGCCGTCCGTTTGCTGCAAAGTGATAACTTTTGCGGACATTTCTTTAAATAAATTTTCGTAAAAAGCGCGGCGCGGATAATCTTTCGGTAATTCTTCTAAAAGCCTTGCGAGTCCGCCCAAAACCCAGCCGTTGCCGCGACTCCAGAAGATTTTTTTGCCGTTTGTTTCGCGCTTGCCTTCGCCGTTTTTATCAATTAAATATCCGGCATCCCGGGCGAAAAGATGTTCTTCTTTGTCGTATAAAAGATCGTAAGTTTCCGCAAAAAGTTTTTCGTTGAGCGCGAGATAAGATTTGTCGCCGGTCGTTTTGGAAAGTTTAGCAAGCGTCGGCGGAGCCATAAAAAGCGCGTCGCACCACCACCAGGTGATGCCGTGTTTTTCGGCTTCGACGCTTTTTTCAGTTTGCAGTTTTTTGATCGTATCAATCGTCGGCTGAATGATTTTTTGATCTTTGTTTTGGCGATAAACGTCAATGTAAGTTTGACTGATCGCAATGTCGTCGGCGTGGTCGAAACGCTTTCCGGGCTGCCAATCGGTTTGCTTTCCCAAATCCTCAAGTGCTTTCAAAATCGCAGACGATTTCGTCGTCTCAAAAGCGGCAAAAATTCCCGCATAAAACGCGCCGTTCGTCCAGTCGTTCGGCGCGTGATTCGGATTTTTCAATTGCCAATCCGCGACTTTCAGCATTCGCGCTTTGATAAATTTCTTTTGGAAAATTTCCGTTTTCTGCCCGAAAACATTTGCGGCAAAAGTCAGTAAAATAATAACGATAAAATAAATTCGAGCTTTTTTCATAAGATTGTTTTTGCCGCAGATGAACGCAGATGAACGCAGATTTAAGAAATTTATTTTAAAAAGTTTTTCATCTGTGTTTATCTGTAAAATCTGCGGTTAATTTCATTTTTCAATAATTTCAAACTCGCCGTTCAAGCGAATGTCTTCGCTCGACGAACCGATCATTACTTTGAATTTTCCCGACTCGACGATCCATTTCATATTGATGTCGAGAAATTCTAAATCTTCGCGCTTTAATGTAAATGTCACGGTTTTCGTTTCGTTCGGTTTGAGCAAAACTCGTTCAAAACCGCGCAGATTTCTCTCGTAAGTAATCACGCTCGAAACTACGTCGCGTGTGTAAAGCTGAACGATTTCCGTGCCTTCGCGTGTTCCCGTATTTTTCACGTCGAAACTGACGGTAATATTTCCATTTGCGGCTTGTTTTTCAGGCGAGATTTTCAGATTTGAATACTGAAAAGTCGTATAACTCAAACCGTGACCGAAATAATAAAGCGCGCCGCCGACGCGCGATTTTTCTTTTTCCCACTGCGCGTTCGGTTTCGATGGGAAATTAAACGGAATTTGTCCGGCAGTTTTCGGAAAAGTCGAAGTCAATTTTCCGCCCGGATTGTAATCGCCGAATAAAACATCCGCGATTGCCGTGCCGCCGTGTCCGCCGGGAAACCACGTTTCCAAAATGCCTGAAACATTTTTATCAACCCAATTTATGCTCATCGGGCGACCGTTGATTAAAACGACAATCGTCGGTTTACCGACCGCGTAAACGGCTTTGATTAGTTCGAGTTGGCGACCGGGCAAATCCAAACTTGTGCGCGACGCGCTTTCGCCGACGGTCAACGGTTCGGGACGCTTGAAAGCGTCGGTTTGATCGCCTAAGAAAACTATTGCAACGTCTGATTTACTGGCGGCTTCGACAGCTTTTTGAATTTCCGCCTTTTCGTTTTCATTGAGCGGTGTCGGCAAAATCTCTTCGTTTGCCCAATTCGCGCTCGTTACATTGCAGCCTTTCGCGTAATTGATTTCGACTTTTGAGCCGAGTTTATTTTTAATCCCTTGCAGTGCCGTTTCACCGTTGTTGACACGCGAAACGCCGTAGCGGTAAGTCATATTCGATTTATTGTCAGCGTTCGGTCCGATGACGGCGATTGATTTGACGTTTTTATCGAGCGGCAAAATGTTATTCGCATTTTTGAGCAAAACGATTGATTCACGCGCCGCCTGCAAAGCGATTTTTTGATGTTCGGCGGAATTGACGATTTTTTCCGTTTCGCTTGCATCTTTAATATACGGACGGTCAAAAATTCCGACGATAAATTTGACACGCAGAACGTCGCGCACTCTATCGTCGAGAGTTTTCATCGAAACTTTGCCTTCACGCACGAGTTCGCGCAGCGGCAGAATAAAAGTTTCGGGAATTCGAAAATGCGTTTTGACGTTCATTCCGCCTTCGATTGACTGGCGCACGGAATCTTTCGCGTCAATCGAAGTTCCGTGTTTTTGGTCTAAATCCTCGACCGCGCCGCTATCGGAAACGACGTAGCCTTTAAAATTATATTGCTTTCGCAGACGGTCAATCAGCCAATATTTACTGCTGATAATCGGAATTCCGTCGTAATCGTTATACGATGCCATCACGCCCAAAAGTCCGCCTTCACGCACGACTTTGCCGAACGGTCGGACGAAAATATTTTCGGCTTCACGCGGCGAAATTTGCGGGTCAACGCGGGCATCGCCTTCGCGCGCGCCTTTGTTCACGCCGTGAATCGCAAAATGTTTGGAAGTCGCGGCGACGTTATAATTTTCCTGCAAACCTTTGACCATTTGAACGCCAAGTTCGCCCGCCAAAAACGGGTCTTCGCCGTAAGTATCTTCGTAACGTCCCCAACGCTGATCGCGTCCCATATCCATAATCGGCGCGTAAATGTTGGTGTAACCGAGCGCACGGGCTTCGATTCCGGTAATGCGCCCGACTTCGCGCACCAAGTTTTTATCCCAAGTATTGGCAAGCGCAAGCTGTGACGGAAAACTCGTCGCATTCGTATAAGCCACGCCGCGAATTCCTTCGTTGGTAAAATCGGCGGGAATTCCGAGCCGCGTTTGTTCGACAAAAAACCGCTGAACTTCATTCATCGCCCAAACGTGGCGTTCAATGTCAATCGCATACGGATTATCTGGATTTTTGTCGTCCCAACCGTTGTTCTGCTCGTCAATGTTGGCGATGCCGTCCTTCCAAATCGCGTTTTTCCATTCAAGCGTCGGAATCGCATCTTTCAAAACGCGATTGTAACCGTAAAGCGTCGCCGTCTGATTCGTCTTTTCTTCGAGCGTCATCTGCGCCAATAAATCTTTGATTCGCGCATCAATACTCGCTTTTGAATCCTCATAAACATCCTTTTTGCCGTTTTTATTAAAATCCGTCCAACCATCGAAATAAATATTTTTCTTCGGAAAAACGCTCACGTCCTGCGCTTTGACAGCAAACGCGAAACAATTGAAAAGCAAAACTAAAATCAGCAAAAATGATGTTTTCATTGTTAGAATTTATTCGTATTAAATTACCGTCCTGATCCGGCGCAAAGCCGCTCGATAAAGCGGATGCCATTCGCCCGAATCGGAGTTTAGCGGATGCCAAAAGAACGTGAAATCATTTCCGCCGCCGTCTTTCGTGTGATGAGTCCATTCATCCGGCAAATTTCTTGCCTCGCACAAAAAAATCGCCCAGATTTGCCCGTCAAAACCCGATTCCCAAACGCCCAAATTTTTGACGATGAAAGCCGACCCGATCCCGGATTCTTCAGCCAGTTCCCGCAAAACAGCAATTTGCGCCGCTTCGCCGATTTCGATAGTGCCTTTCACCAACTGATCTCCGGCAAGCGGATGATGAAAAGCAAGTATTTGCCATTCATCATCCTTCAATCTGATTAAGACCGGACAGACTTTATTCGCCATCATAAAGTTTTTAGAATTATTTCAACTGGCAAATGTCCAGAACATTCATATCCGTGTAATCAAGATTTTCGCCGCCCATCGCCCAGACGAAGCTGTAATTCGATGTACCAACGCCCATATGGATTGACCACGGCGGCGAAAGGACGACCTGTTCGTTTTCCATAATCATCGTCCGCGTGTCTTCGGTTTGTCCCATAAAATGCATAATTCGCGCTTTTTCGTCGAGGTCAAAATACAGATAAACTTCCGAACGGCGTTCGTGAATATGCGGCGGGCAAGTGTTCCAAACGCTGCCGGTTTCGAGCGTCGTCAAACCCATTACCAATTGCGAAGAATCGCACACGCCGGGAATAATTAACTGATAAACCGTTCGTTTATTGGAAGTTTCGAGCGAACCGAGATGCAGTTTGTTGGCTTGTTCGGCAGTTAATAATTTGGTTTCAAAACGCTTGTGCGCGGTTGTCGAAAGCAGATAAAACTTCGCCGGATTTTCTGCGTCCAAAGATTCAAAAGTTACGTCCGCCGATTCTTTCGTAATATACAGACAATCTTTTTTGCCGAGTTCATAAACTTCGCCGTCCACCGTAATTTTGCCGCGACCTTCGCCGATGTTGATCGCGCCCATTTCTCGGCGGTCGAGATACGACTTGCCTTTCGCCGATTCGGGTTCGGTGTGAACGGGCAACGAGATTTTTTCGCTCGTCGGGAATGCGCCGCCGACGGCGATGCGGTCAAAATGCGAGTAATTCAGCCGCACTTCGTTTTCGGCGAAAATTTCGTTGACCAGATAAAGCTCGCGCAGATCGTCGTTCGTCGCGCCGTAAATTGATTCGGGATGTGTTGCGTAGAAAGTTTTTTGATACATAATTTATTTGTTTATTTTTTTATTGCCGGCGCATTTTCAAATCTGCGCCGATATTATTGGCGGAACCGTCTGCGGTAGCGGACGGTTAAACTTTAATTTTTCATCTGTCTAAATTAAACCGTTCGCTACCGCAAATGGTTCTGACTTAATTCATCATCCGCTTTTCATCCGTGTGTATCTGTGAAAATCTGTGGCAAAATAATTCTTAGATGACTGAACAATTAAACCAATTTATTTGCGGAAACGGCTCGCCCGAAACTGATTTACGATCTACTGACTTTCGCTCGATCATCGAAAAAGCGTTGTCGAATATCTCGGAAAATGCAAAAGTTTTAGCGATTATTTCCGACAAAACGCGCGATGACAATACGCCCGAACTTTTCCCGATTGCCGCCGAAATTCTCGCTCGACAAAACATTTCAAAACTCGACGCGCTCGTCGCGCAGGGAACGCATTCGGCGATGACGGAAACGGAAAAACTTTCAAAAATCGGCGCAAAAATTTTGTCGGATATTCCGAATCTGCAAAACATTTTCGATCACGATTGGAGCAATCTTGAAAAATTGACGATTATCGGCGAATTATCAAAGAAAAAAGTCCGCGAAATCACCGGAAATCTTTTTAACGAACCGATCAAACTTTCAATTAACAAACTTCTCGCGCCCGGAAACTACGATGTCGTTTTAATTTTCGGCGCAACCGTTCCGCACGAAGTCGCCGGATTTGCGGGCGGCGCGAAATATTTCTTCCCCGGTGTGGCGGGCGCGGAATTGACACATGCCACGCACTGGCTCGGCGCGTTAAATTCGATTGAAAAAACCATCGGTCGCATTGAAACGCCGACCAGACATTTAATCGAAGCCGCCGCTGATTTTGTTTCTGCGAAAGTCATTTCTTTCACGTCCGTCGTTTCACGAACGGAAGAAAATCGTCTGCAAACACACGCGCTTTTCGCCGGAGATTTTCGTCTCGCGTTAAGAAAAGCCGCCGAAGTTTCGCGCCAAATTCACATCAAATACACGGGCAGAAAATACCGGCGCGTGATAGCTTTGCTCGACGAACATTACGACGAACTCTGGACGGGCGGAAAAGCGAGTTACCGACTCGGCGCGATCATCGAAACGGGCGGCGAGCTGATAATTTACGCGCCGCATCTTCACTGCATTTCCGAAACTCACGGCGCGGCAATCGAACGATTCGGCGGTTACGCGCCGCTCGAAACTATCAAAGAACTCGTCGCCGAATCCGGCGAATTACAGGAAAATCTCTGCGTCGCCGCACATCTCGCGCACGTTTCTTATGCGGCTCGAACCGACGAAAACGGCGCGATTCAAAAGCGTTTCACAATCACACTCGCTTCAAAAATTGATGCGGAAACCTGCCGCCGCGTCAACTTAAATTTTCTCGATTATCAAACTTTCGATCTCGACGATTACAAAAATAATCCCGATACTCTAATCGTCGAACGCGCCGGACGCGATTTATATCTTGTCGCGCCAATTGAAGATTAAATCAAGAATTTTGCCCACGAAATATACGAAACGAACGAAAAAAAGAATAAGAAAAACAATTAAATTACAAGCAATAACTTAAAATACAAATTCCCAATAAACATTCAAACAGTTCATAATTTCTTTGTTGTTACTTTCGTATTTTTCGTGTGTTTCGTGGATAATAATCGGTCTTTTATCGCGCCATCCAGCCGCCGTCAACAACTAAAATATGTCCCTGCAAATAATCGCTTGCCGCCGAACTTAAAAACACGACCGTTCCCTGCAAATCTTCCGGCGTTCCCCAGCGTCCGGCGGGAATTCGTTCGAGAATTTGGCGGTTGCGGTTTTCATCGGCGCGGAGTGCGGTTGTGTTATTCGTCGCCATATAACCCGGCGCAATCGCGTTGACGTTGACGTTATTTTTCGCCCATTCGTTGGCAAACGCTTTCGTCAAACCTGCCACGCCGGACTTTGAAGCCGTGTAAGCCGGAACGGTGATTCCGCCCTGAAACGACAGCAAAGACGCGACATTGACGATTTTTCCGCCGCCGTTTTCGATCATATTTTTGCCGACCGCCTGACTCAAACGAAAGATGCTCGATAAATTTACTTCTAAAACCGTTGACCAATCTTCTTCCGAAAAATCAACTGCCGGAGCGCGGCGAATCATTCCGGCGTTGTTGACCAAAATACCAATTTTGCCGAATTCGTTAATGACACTTTCGGCAAGTTTTTTCGGCACTTCTTTGTCTGACATATCGCCGGAAAATGCTTTTGATTTGCGCCCGATTTTCTCGATTGAGGCGACTGTTTCATCGGCTTCGCCGTCGAAATGACAATGACACGCGACATCCGCGCCCGCTTCCGCCAGAGCGATTGCCATCGCCTGTCCGAGTCCGACCGACGCGCCCGTGACGAGCGCGATTTTTCCATCCAATTTGAATTTATCCAGAATGCTCATAAATTGATTATTGCCGATAAAGAGTCAGAAATACAGCAGTGAAAATTTATCTTCAGTTTCCAACTTCGGAACTGACGACATCATTTTTTTAAATTTTTCGTCCGTGTATTTACGTTCGGCGCGGCGCATAATTGAAAATAATCTTTCCGGTTGGAGCGCTTCGATTTGCTCGTAAGTCCATTTTTTGCCGTCGCTTGAAAAAGGATAAAGAAAATCAATCGCCGCGCGAATGCTGCGTCCGTCTTTGGTTTGAAAACTCCACAAATCAACGCCGACGTTTTCGCCGAGTTCGGCGAGCGCGATCAAACCTTCGAGATTCATCACGCTGTAATTCCACGATTTCGTGCGTTCGAGTTCGAGCGGCTGTCGTCCGTCCGGCTCGATTTGTTTGGCGATGCGTTTTTCTTTGACGGTTTCGAGAATTGATTTCGCCAAATCTTTTTTGCCGACAAAAAGCGCAAATGACGCGATTTGAACATCGTAAAACGTGCCGTGATTATTTTTCGCAGCGGCTTCATCGCACCCGTTTTTGCTCGTCGTCAGCCAGTCGAGATATTCAGCGAACCAAGTTTCAATTCTCAGCTGATCGGTAAGTGTCCACGATTTTGAATTTTCCAGCAGACCGATTGCATCAACAATGCGCGTCAAACCTCTGGTTTCGATAATGCCGATGCCGCGTCCCGTGTTGAGTCCGGGAATCGCCTGCGCGTATTCGAGATTCGGATTCATTTTCGTCTTCGCGTCGAGAAACCACATCCGCAAAATTTCACTCGCTTTCGCCGCGTATTCCTCTTTTCCGGTGAAATAATAGCTTTGCGAAAGCGTTTCGACCGCATCATACATTTTGTCCAAAAGTTCGTGATCGGGAAACTGTTTGATTTCGGGATTGCGCTCGCCGTCTTTGCGAATATACGGAAAACCGTCTTTCGTATCGGGATTTTTCCAGAAATACGGAGCCTGCGACATATAATCGTGACGGTCGCCGCTCGGCGGATTCGCCGTTTTCGACGTGATCGGCAAAACTTCCGTTTTCAACGCTTTCTGAGCGTCTTTTTCGAGCTTTGCCAAAGCCGTTTTTAATTCGTCACCTGATTTTTTATCTGACAGTTTAGCTTTATTATCCTGCAAACTCCGTGAGTTCAGCAAAAAAACTCGCGCCGGTTTTTGAGCAAAAATGTTATTTCCGCCGATAAAAAGCACAATGAAAACGACAAAAAAACTGCCGAGAATTTTATTGCTCATAGTTTTATTTTTTCAAAAAATCTTCACGAATCGGCGAAAAAATATCAATTAAAACGACTTCTTCGTCGAGCATCGTCGCGCCGTGACGATTGTGCGGCGGAAAATGAATCACGTCGCCCGCCTGCAAAATATGTTCTTCTCCGCTGATAAAAAATTTGACTTTTCCCTTGATAACCAGCGTCATCTGTTCGTGCAGATGCGTGTGTTCATTTGTCACCACAAACGGCGCGAAACGAAAACGGCACATCATCATATTTTGCCCGACGACCATCTGCCGCTCGATGCCTTCGGCGGTTTTTTCGACCGGAATTTTGCTCCAATCGGTGATTAAAGCGTTTAGTTGTGTTTCTTCAGCAATCATATTTTTAGTTTATACAAAATACTTTTTTACCACAGATTCACACTGATAAAAGATGATAAAAATCGGATAACTTTTCGTTCTGCCAAACGAAACCTTTTTCTTTACCCGTGAAAATTCGTGTTCATCTGTGGTTAAAATTTCTTTTTAATTCCTGATCTGTAAAATCAATATTTCAAAATTTATTTAATCAATTCCAGACTGATTTCCCAAGTTTGTTTCTGTGCTTTTTTCAATTGCAAATCGCTCGATTCGCAAATCAGATGCAGCGGAATCGCGCCCAAAACGCCTTTTCCAAGGCGCGAATCGCCGGTCGCAATCATTGACTGATTAATTTTCCAATCGCTTTTGACCGCAACGGCGAGTGTGCCTTCGCGCCCGTCGAAATAATCAACGCGCTGATCGTTTTTTATCTCGAAATGCGTTTTGTCGCCCGTTAAAGGCACGGCGACGCGCCATTTTTTAACGGTCAAATCTTTGTCGGCAATCAGAGTTTCGCGGCGAATCAGTTTGTTATTTTCGATGCGGAATTCGACTTCACTCGTCAAACCGTTCGCAAAAGTTTCGCCGGATTTACTGCCGATTTGCGCCCATTTGCGCCAGATTATTTTGAGCGATTTCGCATCTTTTGAAGGGAAAATTTCGTCCGCGCCTTCGCTCGCCGCGTAAGTTTTGCCGTCTTCGAGTTCGAGAAAAGGCACGAACGACGGGTAAACTTCTTCAACCGGCGCGGAAAATCCGGGCAAGCCGAACGGCGCGGCGAGATAATCGGCAATCGCCGGTTTTGTTCCCGTCGTAATTGGCAGAGCGAACTGAAATTTTCCGTTTCGGACGAGCCACACGCCGAATTGACGATCAGTTTTTTTCTCAAAAAACTCGAAACGGGAGACATCGTTTAGTTTCGGCGCGGCGGGAAATTCCTGCAAATTTTCCTTTTTCAAAACGCGCATAAAATTGTCGTTCGCCAGAATAATTTTGCCGAAACTCGTTCCCGCCTGCTGCCATTCGCGCTGCGGATTAATGTAGGAATAATTGCCGCGCCCGAAAGCAAAAACCGTGAACAAATGTGTTTTGTCGCTGTAATCAGCGCGAATCCAACGCCACGCGAGATTGTAAAGACTCGCAATATCTTCAATCGGCGCGGGACGAAATTCCGGGTGTTGTCCGAGGAATGCGGCGATTTCCATCGTGTCCAAATAACTGACAAGTCCCTGACTTCTGCCCCAGTTGTAGCCGTAACCTTCCGGCGAAACCAAATCCCACCAAAGTCGCATCTGTTCTTTGAGCGAGGGTTTCAGCTTTTCCAGAATGTCTTTGCGTCCGGCGATTTCCGCCGCGTCCCAACAGAAACGCGCATATTCGTTTGAATAACGATCATAGCGTCCGGTCGGCGGATTATCATCCGAATAAATTTTTCCGCTCAAAAATTGTTCGGCGGCGCGCGTCACGACCGAATCCAAAAACGCGCGGTCTTTTAAAACGCCCATCTGCCAGCTCATCGCCGCGACCCGCGCCGCGACGCCGAGATAATTTTCCGGCAAATTTATCACCTGCCGCTTTTTCGCGTCGTAAAAACGCGCCGGATCGAGCAGTTCGTGCCATTCCTTTTTCTCGCTTTCAGACAAACTTTGCCAGACGGCGTTTTTCGATAAATCCGTTCCGTAATGCCGAAGCGCGAGCGTCGAATAAAGCTGCGAAAAAGCCTTGCCGCCGTGACGCGCTTCGATCAAACCCATTTCCGCAATCGCCCGCGCCGTGTCTTTGCCCGCAATTGTCTGACTGCCGCCGATGTCCGCCTGCGCCGCCAACGCCCGCGCAAAACTTCCCCACGAAAATTCGCCGACCGTCAAAGCATTTAAAACTCTGTCCGGCGGCGGATTATACGATTTAATATCGGCAAAATGAGTGGCGATTTCACGCGCCGTGAAATCTCTTATTTCAGAATTTAATTCGGCGGTTGAAATCGTTTTCGACGCAGAATTTGTCTGCGCGAAAATTTGAATTTGAAAAAGAATAAAGCAAATCAGCAAGCTGACGAAGCGCAACCGATGAAGCGTTTTCTTTTTGAACATAATTTTTATTATTTTAGAATAAATTGGAATAAACCGCCGACTTTAGGTGAACGTAATAAAATGTAACGCCGATTATTTTTAAAATCATAACGGCTCGAAATTTACAAACCGTTATGATTTTTCGATGTTATTCGTTATCAAAAACCTAGTTTGATTCCGAGTTGAATACTTCTTCCCGGACCGGAAGTTGTAAATTCTCCGAAACTGGCATTAGTGACGTTCGTTTGAATGTTGCTGAAATTATTTCGATTAAAAGCGTTGAAAACATCGCCTTGCAGACGAATATCTCTTTTTTCGCCAAAGCGGAAACGCTTACGAACTGAAAAATCCGTGACAGCTAAAACCGGTCCCGTGACAATGCCGACTCCGCTGTTGCCGAGACGATCCGGCGGCGCGGCGGAAAAGGCTGCGGGATTTAGCCACTTACGATTATCTCTGAGATATAAATCAACACCGCCGTTCACATCTGCGCGGCGTGTGCCGCCGACCGAAGAAGTTCCGGTAATCGTGTAAGGTCTGCCGGCTTGCATTCGCGTGATGCCGCTAAGTTCATAACCGTCAAGCAGAGTTTTGACAAAGCCGCTCGATTTTTTGAAAAACGGAACTCTATATGTATAAGTCGCCACAAAAATATGCCGACGGTCAAAAGTTGCCACGCCGTAGTTAAACTGGCGATTATTCAAACCTTCTTCCGCCTGTTCGGTTAAAACATTTGCGTCGCTCAAAACTTTCGACCAAGTGTAACTGATCGTCGCCAGTAAATCGCCTTTTCGTTTAGCCGCATAGAGCTGCATCGCATAATAATGCGAACTGGCATCGCTGACTCTCTGCAAAATTCCGGAATAACCTTTATATGGACGAAGCAATGCGGTGCTGATGCCCGGATTGGCATTTTGAACGCCGAGCGAAATCGAATTGAGATCAATCTGTCTGGTCAGATTTCGACCGAGATTTCCGACTGCGTTCGCCTCGACAAAAATTCCCAGCGGCAGTTCGCGCTGAACGCCGAGACTGAAATTCATCGTGTATGACGGTTTCAAATCCGGGCTGATCGTCGTGATGTTACCGAACGGCGCGAGTGCCGCCGCCGCACCGCCTTTGATGTTTGAAAGATTTCCGTTTTGAAAACTGGCTGATTCGACAAACGGCGGATTGTTTTCGAGAGGAAAAATAATGTTACCTTCGATGCGATCATAATACATTCCGAAACCGCCGCGAATCGAGGTTTTCGAATCGTTAAACGGCGAATAAGCGAAACCGACGCGCGGCATAAAGTAATTTCGCGGATTATAAAATCCGCGCGGTGCAACCGCCGGAACATCGCTCAAACCTGCAACATTTTGAAATAATGTCGGAACACCACCGGTTGGTCTGACCAATCCATTATATCTGTTAGAGCCGGACGTTAAGATAACAGTAGTTCCGGTCGAATTGAGACTGACGGCTTTCGCCGGATCATAATATGCCGGATCGAAACTTGCGATGGTATTTTCAGCCGCATAAAAAGGCAGTCCGTATTGCCAGCGGACACCGAGTTCCAGACTCAGATTTTTGCTGACGCGCCAGCTGTCTAATGCAAACGCTTCATATTGTTTGAAACGAAAATGCGATGCCGGATCAAGTGCAGCTTCCGTGTAAGTTCTGAAATTTCCGAGCAGCGCGTCGGCAAAAGCATAGCCGGTTGAATTGGGATTTGCCGTGCCGGTCGCGTAGTTGATCTGTCCGGCGTAAAGCGAGCGTCCGTTTTGATAAATTTCGCTGCGATTAAACCACGCGCCGAATTTGAACGTATGATTGCCGCGCACCGTCGTTAAAGTGTCCGAAAACGTGTAATCGCGAGCGATTGCCGTCAGAGAACGAGCGACACCTGAAAAATTGGCGAAAGTTCCAGTTCCCGAAAAAGTCGTGTCGGGAATCGAGTTTTCATATTTCCCGCCGTTCGGGAAAAGCTGCGTGAAATTGTAGCCGTATCTCGATCTCAGAGAATAATCGTTGCTCGGAACAACCTGCTGGTCAGTCCACGAAGCGTTAAATTTCATTTCATTTATGATCGTCGCTCTGATGTTCCAAAGATGTCCGATTTGCAGACCGTTGCCCGGACGAAAACGAAACTCCTGAGCGGTCGGCAGAGGCGAATTGATAAATGTTCCGTAAGGTTCGACAACTCCGTTTTTATCGTGAATATAACGTCCGAAAATACTGTGTCTGGAATTGAAAATATAATCGAGCCGCAAAAATTCCTGCCGGAAATCGCTCGCTACCGCCGGTTGAAACGTCGTATTTTGTCCAATCGGCGCGTCCGTATAACTCGATGCCAGACCGATCATCGCGCGGTAAACATTTGCCACAGCCAAACCGTCCGGCGTGATGCGCGAAGTCGGAATAATGTTTCCCGCAAAACAAGCCGCGCGGTTGGTCGCGCTGCAAGTTCCGGTTTTAGTCGGATCGCGTATAAATCCGTCGTCTGCCGTTCCGACGATTCCGTCCGCGCCTCTCAGACGAAATGAAAAATCACCGTTTAACTCAGCGGTTGTCGGTAGTGTCTGCCGGTTGGAAACAGCAAACCGATGGATTGTTTTCCACTCCTGACCGAGAAAAAAGTAGAATTTATCTTTGCCTGCTTTAAACATCGGTCCGCCTTCGCCGAAATTGAAAAACGGCATCGGTCCGCCGAAACTGTAACCGTAATTGTGATAACGCAGGAAAGGCTTGGTCGCGGCAAAAGCATCGCGCGCGTCGAATAGATCGTTGCGTAAAAATTCAAATCCCGAACCGTGATAGTTATTCGTTCCGCGTTTCGTAATGACATTGATCTGCGCTCCCGAATTGCGTCCGTATTCGGCTGAAAAATTCGAGGTTTGCAGTTTTACTTCCTGTATGAAATCGAGTCCGACGTTATTGATCTGACTGGCGTTACTGCCGGCATTGTTGTTGTTGCCGCCGTCAACGGTCAGGTTGTTGGAAACACCGCGATTGCCGTTGATGTTGATCGTATTGGTCGCCAGATTCGTGTCGAGAGCGTCGTCAGCCGTCACGACCGCGCCCGGAACTACCGAAAGCAACTGATAATAATTGCGCCCGTTGAGCGCGAGATTGTCAACCTGTTGCCCGTCAATGACTTTAGCAACTTCTCCCGAAGTCGTATTGACTGTTTCGCCGCTTTCCTGCACGACTTCGACAACTTCGGATATTTCGCCGGTTTCCAGAGCAAAATCAACGGTCAAACGCCCGTCGGCATTTAACACATTTCCGCTTTTTACCGATTTTTTGAAATTTTGTAATTCCGCAGATACGCTGTATGTTCCGACCGGCAAATTCGTAACGGTATAGAAACCGCTTTCGTCGCTCGTCACCGTCCGCGAAATGTTAGTTGCCGCATCGGAAACCGTGACGCTCGTATTTGGAACTGTTGCGCCCGTCGAATCGGTAACAGTTCCCGAAATGCGTCCGGTCGTCGTTTGCGCCTGTGCGGACAAACTACACATCAAAAATGTCAAGATAATCGCTAATCCAAAATGTCGGAAGCAAATTATTTCCGTTCGATTAAAAAAATCTCTAAACTGTTTCATTTCCAAATTTCTCCTGTTGTTATTTCTTCCTGCATTTTGAGCAAACTTCGCCCGTGCATATAATCGTTCGGATTTTAAAAACGACCGATTTTGCCTAATAATTTTTTTTCTATTTTGTTTTTCTAAGCCACTTTCGGAGCGGCAAAAGCCGGTGCTGTAACCAACGCGACCGCTCCGCGCAAACGCGGATGTTCGGTTGCCGGCACGATGCGAATCGCCGCCGCTCCTAATTCTTCTGTCAAAGTTCTTTCTTTAATCGCCTCGCGCACCTGCGATTCGATCAAATCCCACGCTTCGGTGATTTCGCCGCCGAGATAAATCCGCGTAGGATCAATCGCATTGATAATCGAAGCCATTCCCAAACCCAAATAACGTGCGGTCGAATTCAATGCCGTCAATGCCCGGCTGTCGCCTCTGCGCGCACATACGATCAAATCTTCTATCGTAAATTCTTCGGACTCGGTCGGCGGCGCGTTCTGCCGCTTGATATTTCTGCCGAAATAACGCGAAAGCGTCGCTAAATTTGAAATATACGCTTCCCAACAGCCGTTCGCTCCGCACGAACACGGCGGACCGTCAATACTAAGCGGAACGTGACCGAATTCGCCGGCGGTATTATGTTGGCCGCGAATCAGTTCGCCGTTAATAACGACACCGACACCGACACCATCGGAAACGCTGACGAAAACGATGTCGTTATGATCGGAATTGTCGCCGCGCGTCATCCAGATTTGTGACAGAGCGCACGCTTTGCCGGAATTTTCGAGATAAACTTTCACACCGTCAAATTTTGCCTGTAAAGGTGCGAGCAAATTAACATTTCGCCAACCGAGCGTCGGCGCGTTAATTACCACGCCCGATCTCTGACCGAGCATTCCCGGCACGATAATGCCGATGCCGTCACAATTGGATAAATCTTTATTGCCGCTCAAAACTTTATTAATGTGATCGCTCAGCGTTTCGATAAAATCGTCGGGATTTAGCTGAGTCGGAAAACTTATTATTTCGCCGATTTGCCGACCGATTGAATCGGTCATCATCAGATAAGTTCTGGAAACACGGACATCAACCGCAACGGCGCAGCCTTCCTGCGAATTCAGATAAAGAAATGTCGGTTTGCGCCCGCGCACTTTTTCGTTGCCTTGTGCGCCTTCGCGGACGAGATTTTCTTCCAACAATTCGTTGACCAAAAATGTTACATTTGCGCGGTTCGTGTCCATCAAACGCGACAGATCGGCACGCGACACGGGTTGATGCGTACGAATCAGAGTCAAAGCAATCTGGCGATTAATCTCGCGCGATGTGCCGCGCGTCGCCATTGTAAAATCAGTCGGATTTATCTTTCGCATTCTTTTGTTAAAACACTTAACAAATTCAATATAAAACTGTCTGTTTTGCTGAAAACAAAACTGTTTCTCAAATTACGGATTGAAACACGATCTAAACTTTAAGTCATTTGAAGTCTTACCAACCAAAAAAAATACTATCGCTAATTTATATTTTAGTTTCGCCAACTTACTTTAATTGTTGAAAATCAAGTAAAAAACCCGCAGCGCAAACAGCAAATCGGAATCGTTTACCGCTTTGTTAAAATCGTTCTGAGGCAAAAGCCGCAAACAGATCGGAACACAGTCAATTTTATTCGGTGTTAAATAATTGTTAAGACATTTAACATAATACATTTTATTTTATTAACGTCAAGTAAATACTTAAACCGGGAATAAAGAATTTGCAGATATACAACTCATCCGGCAAGTTTTCGTTTATGTTAAGGCAAAATAGTCGGCTCAAAAGCAGATATTTGATCCGATTCTCCATATTTTTCATCAAGCCGGTCAAAACCTCAATTGCCGCGACCAACATAATCAGCCGCGCCTTCACGAATCCAAACATTTAACGCATAATATTTTCGCAAACCGATTCGATTAAGAGTCATCGCGTGCGTGACTTCGTGCGCTAAAAATAATTGTAGTGAACAAAAAGTAATGTTTTGAAACTATCCGTCCTGAAGGGACGCGGAATGTTAATAGCCACGCGATTTATGGCGTGGCTCAATTCGAGAGAGATTTACAGTCCAGCAAGGGACGGAAGAAACTGTCGTCCCTTGCTGGACTTACATTTATTTTCGACCTGTAAACGCAGACAAATTATAGTTTTTCACTTAAATATAAATTTGTTTTTTTTTCACAAAGCAGAAAACCTTTGTTTCTTTCTTTCCCAATTTACTACCACCGGACTGAATTTCGGTTCGATAAGCAAAGAGGACAAAAAAATGGAAAACCATATAAATGCAACACTTTCGGTTGCCGACCGCGATGCCGTCATAAACGCCGTCGCGCAGATTCGCACACTTTTACCTTTTTTGATTGATTTATCGCCCGACGAACGGCAGGCTCTGCCAAAAATGGGTGACAAAAGCCGCGCTTTCGTCCAACAGGCTTTACAACTTGCCGAACACAACGATGCGTATCTGACGCGCTTTACCCGATTATGACTGCACTCAAACAACTGTCGGAATTCGTTGACGACACTTATGTTCAGGTCGGCAGCGAAGCATACACCGCCGCGCTCATCGTCTATCAATCCGCCAAACGCAGCGGACAAGGCGCGGCACTCGACGGACTTCTCGATTCACTCGGTCAGCGTTTCGCCCGCAAATCAAAAGACGCGCCGCCGCCGCCAAGCCAAATCTAACGAGTTCAAAACGCGGCAATTCGAGATTTTCACCCGATCATTCGAGTTCGCATCGCCAACCGCCGCGCTCCGAACTCCAGGCATCCGGCTTTGAACTCGAAATTTTCGAGTTCGCGGCTCGACCATCCGCGTTCAAACCTCGAACGCTTAGGCTAAAACCCAAAAAGTTCGAGTTCAAACCTCAATTGCTTGAGATTGAAACTCGAACTTTTAGTGTTCAGAACTCGACTGATGAGGTTCGAAACTCAATTCGGGAAGTTCTGAGATAGATTGGCAAGGCTTATTGCCTCATCATTCTTATCCAGAAGTCTGTACTTCCAAATAAACAATTGCTTTTCCATTGATTTCCATTATTTATTTTTTATTTTTAGAATTTGTTAATGCATTGGCTAACTTGAACAGATTCAAATGTTCAATTAAATTATAACTCTCAGAAATTCAAAAAATTAACTTGCTTTCACAATATGATTTTAAGAGAAAACTATATAGAACCTGTTTGCAGTTAAGCCAATCTCCGCAAGATTAGACGAATCGCGCAAATCCGAATCTTGGCTTCGCTCGTTTCCAGCAAGCCTTCGCAATTCTTCCATAATACGCGGCATTGATTGAGCCACGCATTCGTGCGCTCGACAATCCATCGCTTTTTTACTACTACAAATCCTTGCTTTGCCGGGTTTTCCTCCTTTGCCGCCGCACGTTGGGCAGGCGTGATTTTCTCGGCGATTTCAATATCAATGCGCTTTGCCAACTCCGCGTCAATATTTTTAATTTCCGTTTCCAAATGCTCCCGGTGATACCCGTTGTCGAGTAATATCGTCATCCGGTGTCTTTCGGGTAAATCAAGAAAATACTGTTTGTTCTCCCGAATCATTGCCAATAATCCGTCGTCGTCGCTGACCGAAGCCTTCGTGCAATGCACAAAATACGGATTGCCTAACACGTCTACCAACAAATGCCGTTTGATCCCGTTCGTCGTTTTATACCAACAATATCCTTTCGTTTCGAGGTTTGCCGTGTCCGTATTTTTCGCACACATCGAATCGCCGATCAGCAAACTCGGAAATTCGTTTTTTTCACTGCTCCGCGCTCACTTTTAGCCAACTCCGCCAACGCTTTTTCCCATGTTCCGTCCGATTTCCATCGCCGAAACTGCGAATAAACAGTTTGCCAATTAGGAAAATCAGCCGGCAAATCGCGCCACTGACATCCGTTTTTCAACTGGTAAAAAATTGCGTTGACCATCAAATGGCGTGAAACCACGTTTTTGTAAGTCCGACTCTTCGGCAAAATCTGTTCAAGCAACTCGAATTGCGGCTCGGTTAAATCACTTGTATAAGCCATTATCCGAGTAAAAACGATTTCCTGATAAACTGCAAACAGGTTCTATAAATAACATTGAACAGGTTCTCACATTTTTAAGAACAAAAGTCGAACTTCGTGGAAGTATGAATTTGTATGACATAAATATTCACGCTGAAAATTTTTATAGAGATTTGTTCAATTTAATATAGGACTGGCATTTAGAAGACTTGAATGTTGAAAAAAAGAACGCGAGTTATATTGATTTAGTTGATAAAACAAAAAAGAAAGCAATCCAAGTAACATCTCAAAATGATAGCGGTAAAATCAAACATACAATAGAAGGATTTCTTAAAAAGCCTGAACACAAGGAATTTCAAGTAAAAATTGTTCTAATTGCGAAATTAGCCAAAGGCTATACCGCAGATTTTTCTTTCGGTAAAAAATATACATTCGACCACACGAAGGATGTAGTTGACCTTAAACGACTACTTATTATTATCAAAGATAAAGAACTGGACAAACTCGAAAAAATATCCAATTTTTTATCGAAACAGGCTTATTTGCCACGTCCGAAAACTGAATCCACTGAAGTGGAAACAATAATGAGCTTGATTGAATTTTTGAGCAGAGATGAGAACACTCAAAACGAAGAAGATAAGCCAAGTGAGACTGATCCTGAACGTAAATTCCACCGATTTGAAGAACATAAGCAGTTCTTAACGGATCAATATACAGAGATGCTAGCGATTTACAATGGGGCATTAATTATCGCTAAAGAGAATGTTGGGATTGATAGTGTCAGGGCAAAAAAGATTTCAATATTTTTGAAAAATAAAAGTGATTTGGTTTTAAATGAATGTAATAATAATCCTCGATTAGCGATTGAAAAACTTGCAGATTTTTTTGAAGGAAAATTATCCAATCAGGGCTTTGTTTTTGATATACCGGCAATTCATTTTTATCTCCTAGATGAATTGATACGTTGTAATGTTTTTCCAAATCCCGTGAATAACGAAAATGTTAATATCTAAAGACGAAAATATAAGAACATCTTCCGTTTATGTCGGCTCGTTAATTTTGAAATTATTTCAGAAGAAAAAGACAAGCAAACTTTCTATTTTTGAAGTTTCAGAACATCTTAAAAAATACAAAATCATTCATTATCGGCAAATGTTTTTCGGCTTGGCTTTTTTATATTCCAGCAGCGTGGTGGATTTTCAAGAACCGTTTGTCGTTCTTTTATCGGAAGGTTGGGAACGCGGATTAAACAGTAAAAAAGTGCAAGCCCAAGAACCATTATTTGAATTCTAATGATTAGATTAAAACGACTTTACAGCGAACCGGAAGTATTTGACCCGATTCAGTTTGAATCAGGGTTAAATATCATTTTGGGCGAAAAGTCGGAAGGAAGTAATAAGACTAACGGAGTCGGTAAATCCGTTTGCATCGAATTTATTAATTTTTGCCTGTTAAAAAAAACTAACGAAAGCAGAGTTATGTATATTCCAGATTCAGTTCTCGAATCTGACACAAAAATAAGATTAGATTTACAGATTAACAATCACAATCTGACAATCACACGAACCAAGCAAAATCCGCAAGCCATTACAATTCACAAAGACGGCGAAGAGATGTTATTTGATGAATTAGACGACGCTTCAGATTATTTGGGAAGTCTGTATTTTGAAGATTATTCCGCCAGTATTCCAAGATTGAGTTTTCGAGTTTTACTTGCACCGATTTTGAGAGACGAAAGATCAGAATTCAAAGATATTATTAAATCTCACGATACTGACAAAAATGTTCCGCGCGATTACAAAGCACATTTATTTTTCCTCAATTTAGATGTTGATCTTTATGTTCAAATCAGAAAACTGACAGATGATTTAGCCAAAAAGACGGTTTATGTATCGGAAACAAAAAAACTATTGACGAATAACGGAGAAATCAAGCCGGTTGATGCTAAAGCCAAACTTAATGATTTAGATAGTGAAGTCACAAAAATCAATCAATCGATTGAAAGATTGGAAAGTAAAGAGTCTTTCAAAGCTGTTCAAAATGATTTGATCGAAATCGAATCTCAACTAAAAGATTTAAGAACAAAGCAGAAAGCTATAAACTACGAAGTGCGGCAAATTAACTCTTTGCCTGCGCCTGAAAATATCAGTGAAAACGAAATCGTAATTTTGTTCAATCAATTCAAATCAGGTTTGGGAGATATGGTCGAAAAATCTCTTGAAGAAGTTAAACAATTTAGAGATAAAATTGATGGTTTTAGAAATACATTAGTCAGCAAAAGATTGGAAAGTCTAAGAGCAGAACTTTTCAAATTAAACGAACAGATTGAAAAGTTAGATACTGAGCGTTCAAAGATATTGAACTTAATTGATGACAATGAATTAAACGGAGATTTAAAAACATCGTTCAAGATTCACCGGCAGAAAAATGACGAACTAAACAACTTGCGTTCTCTAATCAATAGATATGACACTGCCGAATATGAAAAGAAAACTATTAGTGTAGAAAGAACAAATCGCATTCAGGAATTTGATACTAAACTTGCGGAAAATCCTACAACTTTGGATAGCTTTAAAGCCACTATTTTACAGATTCACGAAAAAATTTTAGGAAATAGAAATGCCTATTTCGATATTAAAATTGATTTTGGAGTAAGGAGAAAGGATTTCTTCGAGTTTTATCTGCGAACTGACTCCGATGGCAGTCACGATATTGACAGATTGAAAGTTTTTATCTATGACACGGCTTTAATGTTCAATGAATATACAAAAAGAATCATCCAGAGTTTTTAATTCACGATAATATATTTGGACATTCCGAAGATGACCTAGAAAAATGTCTAAATTTTCTTTATCAACAAGAAATAAATCATCCGGAAGAATTCCAGTATATTCTTACGCTAAACAAAGAAATGATTGACAATTTGGTAAGTAATGAGAAATTAAATTTCAACGTGGAAAAACATAAACGAGCTGCATTTACAAGACAAAATAGATTTCTTCGTAATAAGACAGGCTATACAGAATCTAAAAACTAAAATTAAGGATAATTTTTAATGAGTTAAAGATCATCCTTTTCACCTTAATAAAATTTAATCGGCTACGTTAGATTTGCCAGTATGAATTTTCTGTAAACTTCTCACCGAAATTTTTTCCTGTGATTTTTTCGTTGAAATCGCTAAGTTTGACGTTTATTTTTTGCAGATCAAGCACTTTTCGACCAAACGCGGACTTCATTAATCCATTCGAGGCGGCTGAGAGTTTCGCTTTTTCTGACAAATTCGGTAAGTTTTACGGGCGACACTTTCGGCAGAGCGAAACTGTTTGAGATTTCGACGTATTTATTGTTTTCGAGTTTGAGAATCTGCATCTGTTCACCGTCGAAACGCCAGATTTCGGGAACTTTGAACGCGGCAAAGATATGTTGGCGAAATGTGGAGAGACTCGTAATGTCAACTTCGACAATCAAATCGGGCGCGGGATGAACAGCAAAATCAAATCTTTTTACGCCGCGAATTTTCGGTTCGTTTTCAAAGTAAAAACAGGAATCAGGCTCGAAACCTTTTTCGAGATCATCACTGCGGAAAGTGGTCGAACCGAGACTGCCGAAGTCTTTTTGCCATTGTTCACAAACCAGATTTATAAACAAAACAATATAATCATTCGTGAATTCGTGTTCGGCTGATTTGACCATAATTAAAAGATTTTCATTTTCAAAATAAAGAGCCGGATTGCGAAGTTTGTCCATTGTTTCTTCGACAAATCGGTCGTAAGTTTCCCACGAAACATTCGACAAAATCACCGCCGCCTGTTCTTCACGCGCCGGTTCGACAGCTTTGTAAATCTTTTCAATCGAAGTTGTTTTCGGTAAATCTAAAACTGCGCTCATAATTTTTCTCCGATTCTATTTTACACCAATTACTTTTTCCTTTGAATGATGAATCTCCGGCAAACTTCTAACTTCAATTTTCGCCTGTGATTTCTTGGTCGCAATCGCTTTCTTTTTATATTTTTGAAAGTTTTAGTTCTGCGTCAATTCGCTCCTGCAAAAATGATTTGGTTGACGATTGATACGCACATCGCGTTTGTTGGCGACGAAAATTGGTTAAGTATTTTTATCGAGCAACTGCTTTTTCAGTTTGGGCGAAAGTCGAAAATCGGTCTGCTTTAGTTTTTCAATCGTTTCCGTCAGATTTGCGATGATTCCGGTTTGCTCAGCTTTGATTAAAATTCCGATTGTGCCGAGTATTTTGATGCCCAAATCTCGAGTGATAATTCTGCCTTTGCGTTCGTCAATTATCAGCAAAGCGTCGTCGGTTTGTTCCAAATACAAAGCCATCGCGCTCGCTTCGCCCTCGTCAACATTGAGCCGGAGAATTTTTTCTATTTCCTTCGTCTCAGCCGATTCATCAACTTGCAATTTATCGGCAATAACTTCCTCGACGCGCCGATGATTTTTCTCGGCTATTGCAGAAAAATTGCGATAGATATTTTCAGGTAAATTAAGCGTTACTTCCATAAGCGCAAATAAAAAATGTTCATCTACTGACGTTTTGCGATTTAGAAACGCTGTGAATTTCCTGCAAACTTCGCACTTCGATTTTCGCCTGTGATTTCTTGGTCGCAATCGCTTCGATCAACGCTTCCGCGCCGGTCATTGTCGTTACTGTTGGCACGTTGAATTGGAGCGCGGATTTGCGGATCGCCTGTTCGTCGTAGTGCGAAGTTTTGCCGAGCGGCGTGTTGATAATTAGACTAATTTCGCCTTGTTTGATGTAGTCGGCGATGTTCGGGCGACCTTCGTTAACTTTGAAGACGGTTTCGCAGTCCAAGCCGACTTCGTGCAGACGTTTGGCTGTTCCGTAAGTTGCGATTAAATCGAAGCCGAGTTTGTTTAATCTTCGCGCCAAAATTACGGCTTGACCTTTGTCGGAATCGTTGACGGAGATAAAGGCTTTACCGGACATCGGCAAAGTTAAAAACGCACCTTCCATCGCTTTGCCGTAGGCTTCGCCGAAGGTGTCGCCGACACCCATCACTTCGCCGGTCGAGTGCATTTCGGGTCCGAGAATCGGGTCAACGCCGGCGAATTTTTTGAACGGGAAAACCGGCGATTTGACGAATATTTTCGGGACGGATAAATGTTCGGGCAAATTGAAATCGGCGAGTTTTGTGTCGCCCGCCATTATCAAAGACGCGATTTTCGCAATCGGAATGCCCGTCGCTTTTGCCACGAAAGGAACGGTGCGCGACGCTCTGGGATTAACTTCGATGACGTAAACGCGGTCGTCTTTGATGGCAAGCTGCAAATTCATCAAACCGACGACTTTTAACGCTTTCGCCAAATTTATCGTGTAATGTTTGATGGTTTCGAGATGTTCGGCGGCGATCTTCTGCGCGGGCAAAACGCTCGACGAATCGCCCGAATGGATTCCGGCTTCTTCGATGTGTTCCTGAATGCCGCAGATGACGACCGCCGATTCGTCGGCGAGCGCGTCAACGTCAATTTCGACAGCGCGTTCGAGAAATTTATCAATCAAAATCGGCTTTTCCGGCGAAGCGTCAACGGCGGAACGCATATATTCATTAAGCGTTTGCTCGTCGTAAACAATCGCCATCGCGCGACCGCCAAGCACGAAACTCGGACGAACAACGACCGGATAACCGATTTTTTCGGCGATAATTTTCGCTTCTTCGCCTGAAACCGCCGTGCCGTTTTCGGGCTGTGGAATTTTCAGTTCCTGCAAAAGTGCCGAAAATCGTTTGCGGTCTTCGGCAAGGTCAATCGAATCGGGCGACGTGCCGATAATCGGAACTCCGGCGTTGTGCAGACGGTCGGCTAAATTAAGCGGCGTTTGCCCGCCGAATTGGACGATCACGCCTTCGGGGTTTTCGGTTTCGACGATATTCATCACGTCTTCAAACGTCAGCGGCTCGAAATAGAGTCGGTCGGAAGTGTCGTAATCGGTCGAAACGGTTTCCGGGTTACAGTTGACCATAATCGTTTCAAAATCAGCGTCGTGCAGTGCAAACGAAGCGTGGCAACAGCAATAATCGAATTCGATTCCCTGTCCGATGCGGTTCGGTCCCGAACCCAAAATCATAATTTTCCGCCTGTTTGTCGGCTCGGCTTCGTTTTCTTCTTCGTAAGTTGAATAAAGATACGGCGTGTTCGATTCAAATTCCGCGCCGCAGGTGTCAACCCGTTTGTAAACCGGCGTAATATCGAGATTTTTGCGGCGTTCGCGCACCTTTTCTTCGGTTGAATTTGTCAGATAAGAAATGCGACGGTCGCTCAAAGCATATTCTTTCGCGGTTCGTAAAACTTCACTCGGCACATCGTTCAAATTGCGTCCCTCAATTCTGGCTTGCAACTGCATCACTTCCTGCAACTGCTCTAAAAACCACGGATCAATTTTCGTCAGACGATGAATTTCTTCAATCGAATAACCGTTTCGCAGCGCGTAAGTCAAATATGAAAATCTGTTCGAGTTCGGACGCGCTAGTTTGCGCTGTAATTCGTGATCGGAAATGCCTTCCAAACGCAGCGGTTTGACGGCTTCGAGCGAACGTAAACCTTTGAAAAGAGACTCTTTGAAAGTGCGACCAATCGCCATCACTTCACCGACCGATTTCATCTGCGTTCCCAAAACATCTTCCGCGCCGGGAAATTTCTCGAACGCCCATTTCGGGATTTTCGTGACGACGTAATCAATCGTCGGTTCAAAACTCGCCGGAGTTTTCTTGGTAATATCGTTCGGAATTTCGTCCAAAGTGTAGCCGACGGCGAGTTTGGCGGCGATTTTCGCAATCGGAAATCCGGTCGCTTTGCTCGCCAAAGCCGACGAACGGGAAACGCGCGGATTCATTTCGATAATTCTGACATCGCCGTTTTCAGGATTGACGGCGAATTGAATGTTCGAGCCGCCCGTTTCCACGCCGACTTTGCGGATGCAGGCGATTGACATATCGCGCAGGCGCTGATATTCGACATCAGACAAGGTTTGCGCGGGCGCAACCGTAATCGAATCGCCGGTGTGAACGCCCATCGGGTCGAAATTTTCAATCGCGCAGATGATGACGACGTTATCGTTTAGATCGCGCATCACTTCGAGTTCGTATTCCTTCCAGCCGAGAATTGATTCTTCGATCAAAACCTGCGAAATCGGTGACGCGCTCAAACCGCCTTTCACAATTCCTTCAAACTCTTCGGGATTAAAAGCCACGCCGCCGCCCGTTCCGCCAAGTGTGAACGCCGGACGAATGATCGCCGGATAACCTGTTGTTTCAACGATTTTCTGCGCTTCTTCCCAATTATGCGCGAAACCGCCTTTTGCCGATTCGATGCCGATCTCGTCCATCGCTTTTTTAAAAAGCTCGCGGTCTTCGCCGACCTTGATTGATTCGACATTCGCGCCGATCAGTTTCACGCCGAATTTATCCAAAATTCCCTTTTCAAACAATTCGACCGACAAATTAAGCGCAGTCTGTCCGCCGACCGTCGGTAGAAGCGCATCAGGCTTTTCCTTTTCGATAATCGCTTCGAGCGTTTCGAGCGTCAGCGGTTCGATATAAGTTTTGTCGGCGATTTCCGGGTCGGTCATAATCGTCGCCGGATTTGAATTGACGAGAATAACCTCGAAACCTTCGTCCTTTAAAGCGCGGCACGCCTGCGTTCCCGAATAGTCGAACTCGCACGCCTGACCGATGACAATCGGACCTGAACCGATAATTAAAATTTTATGGATGTCTGTTCGTTTTGGCATTTATAAGAATAGCTTTTATCTGAATAATTTTTAGCATTATACAAAACGTCCGTTTGGAAAACTATTCGGACTTTCAAACTATTTCTTACTTTCCGCTTCAAACCAACTGCATTTCTCTATCGCGTAGATATTTTATGCGGTCGCGAATTTCGGCGGCATTTTCAAATTTCATATCTCTCGCGGCTTGGCGCATATCGGCTTCGAGTTGACCGAGAGTTTCTTTTAACTGTTTTGGTGAATACTCTTCAAATTTATCGAATTCGAGCGGAACTTTGAAATAATCGGCTTCATACGCCGTCACTAAAGTCGCGTCAATTGATTTGACGATGGTTGTCGGCGTGATGCCGTGTTCGGTGTTGTATTCTTCCTGAATCGTTCTGCGCCGCGCCGTTTCGTCAATCGCGTATTTCATTGATTTGGTGATTTTGTCGGCGTAAAGAATCGCTTTGCCGTCCGAATTTCGCGCCGCACGTCCGATGGTCTGAATCAGCGACCGTTCACTTCGCAGAAATCCTTCCTTGTCCGCATCGAGAATCGCCACGAGCGAGACTTCCGGTAAATCCAAACCTTCGCGCAAAAGATTGATGCCGACCAAAACATCATATTCGCCGCGCCGCAGATCGCGCAGAATTTTAATGCGTTCGAGCGTTTTTATATCCGAGTGCAAATAATTTACCTTGACACCGACTTCGGCAAAATATTCGGTCAGATTTTCCGACATCCGTTTGGTCAAAGTCGTGACTAAAACGCGCTCGTTGCGTTCGGTTCGGGCGCGGCATTCTTCCAGAAGATCGTCAATCTGTCCGCGCACCGGACGAATTTCGACTATCGGATCGAGAAGTCCGGTCGGACGAATGATCTGTTCGATGACTTCGCCTTCTGATTTTTGCAGTTCATAAGGTCCGGGCGTAGCGGAAACGTAAATCGTCTGACCGACACGCGCCTCGAATTCTTCAAAACTGAGCGGGCGATTATCCATCGCCGACGGCAGACGAAAGCCGTAATCAACCAAAGTTCCCTTGCGCGAACGGTCGCCTTTATACATCGCGCCGAGTTGCGGAATCGTCTGATGCGATTCGTCAATGACCATCATCGCGTCGTCCTGCAAATAATCGAGCAAAGTCGGCGGCGGTGCGCCCGCCGGTTTTCCCGTCAAATGACGCGAATAATTTTCGATGCCGCGACAAAATCCCATCTCTTTTATCATTTCGAGATCATACATCGTGCGCTGATGAAGTCTCTGCGATTCGACGATTTTTCCCTGTTTGATGAGTTCTTCTTCCCACCAGACGAGTTCGTCTTTGATGGTTTTTATCGCGCGTTTGATCGTCGGCTTAGACATTACATAGTGCGATTTCGGATAGATCGGCAGACGCGATTCGTGTTTGATCAAAACTTCGCCGAGCAGCGGATCAATCGTATAAATTCCGTCAATTTCGTCGCCCCAAAATTCGACGCGATACGCCTGTTCCTGATACGACGGATAAATTTCGACGACATCGCCGCGCACGCGGAAATTACCGCGTTCAAACTCGATATTCGAGCGTTCGTATTGAAGTTCGACAAGTCTTTTAAGCAATTCTTCGCGCGTTAATTTTTGTCCCGGTTCGAGAAACATTATCATTCCGAAATAAGCGTCAGGATCGCCGAGACCGTAGATACACGAAACCGATGCGACGACGATCACATCGCGCCGCTCGAAAAGTGCGCGTGTCGCGCTCAAACGCAGACGGTCAATTTCATCGTTGATCGTCGCTTCTTTTTCGATATACAAATCCGACGCGGGAACGTAGGCTTCGGGCTGATAATAATCGTAATAGGAAACGAAATACTCGACGGCGTTTTCAGGAAAGAAAGTTTTAAATTCCTGATATAGCTGTGCCGCCAAAGTCTTGTTATGCGCCAAAACGAGCGTCGGACGCTGAACTTCGTTGATAACATTGGCAATCGAAAAAGTTTTTCCGCTTCCTGTAATGCCTAATAAAACCTGATCTTTCGTCCCGTCATTCAAACTTTGAACTATCTGTGCAATAGCTGCGGGCTGATCTCCCTTTGGTGTATTATCCGAAACTAACTTGAATTGCATAGATAAATTTTACATCCTGATCTGAAAAAAAACCATTTGAGAGATCAAGAATCGGACGGCAAATTGCTCGATTTAAAATAAAAACAGTCTTCAAAATAAAGACTGTAAATATTCGTTTATTCGGAGGATTTAGAACTGTTGGATTTTTCCTTGTTTATAATAATGCCGTTTTATAATCTGTAATCTTTTATCGCCTGAAATTTTTTTGTTATTGACGTATAGCTTTTGTAAAGCGCGTCGGCTCTGGCTGAATGAATTGCGGTAATTACGGAGCGGTCTGTCGGACGGACTGCTCTCAGCATTATTTTACGCGAACGTATTATGCCGTTTGCATCAATAATAATAATTGCCCGCGTAAAATTTACGGGCAGAATCCAGTGCTGACAATAAAGCGAAGTTACTTCTTTCTTTTCGTCTGCTAAAATCGGCAGCGGCAGTTGATATTTTTGTGAAAAATTCAAATGCGACTTTACCGTATTCGGCGAAATTCCGACGATAACGGCTTTCGTATCGAGATATTCCTGCCAGTAATCTTTAACCGAACACATCTGGCGTGTGCAAACCAATGTTTCATTTTGCGGATAAAATAAAAGCGCGATTACTTTTCCGCGTTGGTCGTTCAAATTCCATTCTTGACCGTTATAATTACACAGAGTGAAATCCGGCGCACGGTTACCGATTTCGACCGATTCGGATTCGCATAAAATTTCCTTTGTAAGCAAAATTTAACTCCTGCGCGTAAGTTATGCCGCAACTAAACCGATCTCTTCGACTAATCGATTAATTTTTTCGCGCATTTCACTGTTGAGATTGGCGTTGTCCAAAAGATTGTAAAGTCCGTCGAGCGCATTATGTTCTTTCGTAACTTTTATAATGTGCAAAATTCCCTTTCGGACGTTCGGATTGCGATGATACTCCAGAGCGTTGAAAACTTCTTTGGTTTCACCGGCTCTGATTAACAAAACTATTAATGTAAAAACTTCATAAGCGACTTTTCGATCTTCGTGAACGAGACGATCAAATGATCTTTCGACCAAATCGCCCGCGATTGCCGCACGCGCCGCGTGACGCATACGATATTCATCGCCGTTTTCAGCGATGCGCGTCCAACATCCGGCACGGTCGAAGTTAAGACGAAAAAGTCCGCGTGCCGCCGCTGCACGAATCTCGCGCGTCGGATCGGCGCAGGCGAGCAGAAGCGTCTCAAAAACGGATTCGTGATCGAATTCTGATAAAAGATTTACAGCTTTTGAACGCAAAGTTGAAGACAGATCATACAACGCGACTTGCGAAAGTGCCTCGACGGAATTTCTCGTTTTGAATCTGGCGAGAATTTTGACGGCGAGTTCTCTGACATTTTCGTCTTCTTCCAACTCGTCCTGCGTCTGCTCGATTGCGCTCATCAGCGCATCGTCGTTTGACAGCGGAAGACGTGAATAATCTTTCGCCGGTGCGAGTTTGTCAAAACGGGCAATCGGCAGTTGAGAAAATTCAAAACTTTCTACCTTTTTAGTAAAGTCTTCTTCCTGATTCGAGACCGCCGGAGCCGGGCGCGAAACTTTAGCTCTGCTCGGATTTCCGCTCTGCTTTTTATTGATAATACTTTTATTCTTCCGATACCACTCTAATTCGAGATCGAAATCTACCGAATTATCTTCCGAAGATTTTTTCAGTTTTTTGGCTTTGTTTATAACTTTTTGCTCTTTTTTAGCTTTTTTATCTTTCAACTGCCAAAATATCGCGCCTGCTAGTCCGGCGATCAAGAAAAAAATCAAAGCATACCACCAGGTATAATTTTCCGCTGATTCCGCGTTTGCCTGTTCCGGGACAACGATCCTGACTTGTGCGAAAACGCCCGAAAATAAAGACGGCAAAATAAAAAAGACGGAAACAAACAAACTCGAATATTTCTTAGAAAATTTCATAACTTTAGGCGATAAATTTACAGCGGATTGATATGGAAAAAGGATAGCGCGACTTTTTTGGGATAAGTGAAAATAAGCGGCTTTGATTTCCGTTTTCTATTATGCACAATTTTTTTTTGATTGTCATCATTATTTTTATCATTGCGCGTTATTTTTTTACATTTTTTAACACTGTGTCTTTATATTACTAATAACAGACCTTTACCGATTTTTATTTTCGTAATAAAGTTTAGTATCCGAAACTTAAAATTTCGTCTGAAAATATGTCTGACACAAAACCCGTTTCCGAAACAAATATCGAAGATTTAACGCTTATTCATCGCGGAAAAGTAAGAGATGTTTACCAAGTCGAAGAAGATAAACTTTTGCTTGTTGCCACCGACCGTATTTCAGCTTTCGATTGTATTCTGCCGAATCCGATTCCCGAAAAGGGCAAAATTTTAACGCAGATTTCAGCGTTTTGGTTCGAGAAATTGAAAACTTTGACGGCAAACCATCTGATTACTGCAAATTTTGATGAAATGCCCGAAATAATCAGACGAAATTCAGAATTAAAAGATCGCTCGACGTTTGTAAAAAAGACGAAAGTTTTTCCGGTCGAATGTGTCGTGCGCGGTTATCTGGAAGGTTCGGGTTGGAAAGATTATCAGGCGACGGGAAAAATCTGCGGTCACGAACTTCCCGAAAACTTAAAGCAATGCGCCCGTCTGCCCGAACCGATTTTTACGCCTTCGACCAAAGCCGCAAAAGGACACGACGAAAATATCAGCGAAGCCGAATGCGCCAAAATTATCGGCGCGGAAAATGCTGAAAAATTAAAAAAACTTTCACTGAGTATTTACAAAAACGCGAGCGAATATGCGCTTTCGAGAGAAATTATTATCGCCGATACGAAGTTTGAATTCGGCGTTGACGCGGACGGAAATATTCTTTTAATTGATGAAGTTTTAACGCCCGATTCGTCACGTTTCTGGTCGGTCGAAACATATTCGCCGGGAAAAGCGCAGCCGTCGTTCGATAAACAATTTGTCCGCGAATATCTGGAAAGCCTCGACTGGAACAAAACGCCGCCCGCGCCGCAACTGCCGTACGAAATCATCGAAGCGACAAAAGATAGATATTTACAGGCTTTCAAACTTTTAACCGGAGCAAATCCTGAAAATTAAATTTACCGTTTGCTTTTAAAACCCGCTTTCTGTTAAAAATAAATTCCCCTTTTGACTTATAAAGCTGAAAAACCCGATATGAAACTGCGCGATCAGATGGAAAATTTGATAGATGAAATGCTCGACGGACGCATTCTTCTGACGGAAGCTATCGGCGAATTTGAAAAGGTTTATATTCAAAAAGCTCTCGAACGAAACAGCGAACATTTGTCTCAAACAGCCGACATTTTAGGTATTCATCGCAACACGCTTTCCAAGAAAGTCTCCGGTTATCAAACGAACGGTCATCATCCGCCGAAAAAATTGTTAGCCAAGCGTTCACGCTAGAAGTTCGACTTCATCACCGATTCTGATTTTCGCGCCGAAATTTTCCGCAACGAGATTTTGTCCGAATAAAACTGAATTTGCATTCAAATCCAAAGATTCGAAATCGTTCGGAAAAACGTCTTTTGCCAAACGATATTTTGTCAGAGTTTTTAAAGGCTCTTTACCGTTAAATTCGCCGACGTTTTGTTCGATTGTCGTTATTACGCAGCGCGCACAAGGTTTTGTCGAACGAAAAATCGTGTCGCCGATCTTTATTTTCTTCCATTTATCTTCGGCAAACGCATCGGAATCCGAAACGACGATATTCGGGCGAAAACGATTCATCGGCAGTTTCGTTTCGAGCTTTTCATTCAAATTAATCAAAGAATTTTCACCGATAATTAAAAATGGATAACCGTCCGCAAAGCTGACGATCTCATCATTTTGTCTAAAAAATTCGCTGATTGCCCTTTCGCTTTCGTCCGGCATATAAACTATCTGACAATCAATTTTCAGCACGGCAGAAAACCAATCATTAAACTGTTTCGGCAACACAAAAGCATCACAAAAGCTGTTCCAGACACGGACTTTTTGCATTTTTATTTTTTCAAATTGTGGAAAATCTTCAAATGACAAAGGAATTCTCAAAGTTTCCTGAGTAGTCAGATAACTATTAAACTTTAAGTATGATTCATACAATTGAACTGAGATTGCCGCTAACTGCGGAAATTCGCGCTGAGTAAAGAAACTACCGTTTTCATCGGTCAGCATCCAGCGACGATCAAATTGAAGTCCGCGTTTTTCAACAATTGATTCATTTAAAGAAATTCCGCCGAGCGATTTTACGGGATAAATGTTAATTTCTGAAACTTTCATAAACTTGATAATACCTTTGTCACATTTTCTAAATAACACAACAGCACACTTGACACGTTAAACGATGTTTTGTATTCTAGCACTCATAAATAGAGAGTGCTAAAACTCGAAAAAAATTAAATATCATAATAAATTTGGAGGCAGTAGATCACAAATGGCAACATCAATTAAACCATTACACGACAGAGTAATCATTCGTCGTATCGAAGACAACGTAAATCAAACCGCAGGCGGACTTTATATTCCCGATTCGGCTAAAGAAAAACCGCAGGAAGGCGAAGTAGTCGCGGCAGGTGACGGAAAATATAAAGAAGACGGTTCGCGTCAGTCGCTCGACGTAAAAGAAGGCGACCGCGTTCTGTTCGGCAAATACAGCGGTTCGGAAATCAAAATTGACGGCGAAGAACTTCTGATTATGCGCGAAGACGAAATCTTGGGAATCATTTCACGCGCCAGCGCAACAGCATAATTGTTGCGGTAGTTGGTAATTGGTAACTGGTAACTGGTTGTAAATTTCAGTTCCGGTTACACAACTAATTACTAATTACCGAAAAGAAATCAGAAGAAAAATAAAAAACCAATTACTAATTATCAGTTACTAATTACTAATTAAGAGGAAAATATTATGGCTAAACAAGTTATTCACGGAGAAGAATCGCGCGGAGCGATTTTGCGCGGAGTTAATCAACTCGCCGACGCGGTAAAAGTTACATTAGGACCGAAAGGTCGCAACGTCGTCATTGACAAAAAGTTCGGTTCGCCGACGATCACGAAAGACGGCGTAACGGTTGCCAAAGAAATCGAATTGAAAGATTCACTGGAAAATATGGGCGCACAGATGGTGCGTGAAGTCGCTTCCAAAACCTCGGACGTTGCCGGTGACGGAACGACGACCGCAACCGTTCTCGCGCAGGCGATCTTCAAAGAAGGCGTTCGCACGGTTGCCGCCGGTGCAAATCCGATGGCTCTCAAACGCGGAATTGACAAAGCAGTTTCTCAAATTGTTGAAGAAATCAAAAACATGGCGCAACCGGTTTCCGGCGATGCTATCGCTCAAGTCGGAACTGTATCTGCAAATGGTGATAGTGAAATCGGCGCAATCATTGCTAAAGCAATGGATGAAGTGGGTAAAGACGGTGTTATTACGGTTGAAGAATCGAAGACAATGGATACCACACTTGATGTTGTCGAAGGTATGCAGTTCGACAGAGGTTATCTGTCACCGTATTTCGTTACCGATCCCGACAGAATGGAAGCCGTTTTGGACGAACCGATGATTCTCATCAACGAGAAAAAAGTTTCGAATATGCGCGACCTGCTGCCGATTTTGGAACAGGTTGCTAAAATGGGCAGACCGCTTCTCATCATCGCCGAAGATGTCGAAGGCGAAGCCCTTGCAACTCTGGTGGTCAACAAACTGCGCGGAACTCTGAATGTCGCGGCTGTCAAAGCACCGGGATTCGGCGACCGCCGCAAAGCGATGCTTGAAGACATTGCGACCTTAACGGGCGGCAAAGTCATCAGCGAAGATTTGGGCATCAAACTCGAAACTATCACGGTTGAAGATTTGGGCAGTGCCAAGCGCATCACGATTGACAAAGACAACACGACCATCGTTGACGGTCAAGGCGAAACAGATGCTGTTATGGGACGCATAGGTACTATTCGTAACCAAATTGAAGAAACTTCTTCGGATTACGACCGCGAAAAATTGCAAGAACGTCTGGCTAAATTGACTGGCGGCGTGGCAGTTATCAAAGTCGGTGCGGCGACCGAAACCGAAATGAAAGAGAAAAAAGCCCGCGTCGAAGACGCGATGCACGCTACACGCGCCGCGGTCGAAGAAGGAATCGTTGCCGGCGGCGGAGTCGCACTTGTTCGTGCCGGAAAAGTTTTGGATAACTTCAAAACCGAAAGTCACGATTCGGACGAACAGATCGGCGTTAACATCATCAAACGCGCCATCGAAGAACCGCTTCGTCAGATCGCACAAAACGCCGGACAGGAAGGCGCAGTCATCGTCGGCAAAGTTCGTGAAAATGACGAACCAAGTTACGGCTTCAACGCGGCGACCGAAGAATTCGGCGACCTCGTTGCCCAGGGCGTAATTGATCCGGCAAAAGTCACGCGCACGGCTCTGCAAAACGCGGCTTCAATCGCCGGTTTAATGCTGACCACCGAAGCGATGATCGCCGACGTTCCCGACAAAGACGGCGATGCCGGAATGGGCGGAATGCCCGGCGGTATGGGCGGTATGGGAATGGGAATGTAATCCGCTTTCGGATTTATTTTCAAATTCAAAAAGGCTTCATTCCATCGGGACGAAGCCTTTTTTACTTAAAATTTTCGTTCCCAACATTATTCTGTTGTTTGATTTGCGGGAATTTTGAAACCGAGATAAGTTACGGTGCTAATTCCGAGAAGTGCGAGTAGAGTCGCACCGAATTCAGGCATTGAAAGTCTTGTCCAAACCGAAATAATAAATATAATTCCAAGTATCAATGTCCAGACAAACATCTGGAAACGATGGAAACTTACGCCGTTTGCATCGGACAGAACGTCCTTTAAGAAGCCTTCAGATTTTGCTTTCAAACTTTTTTCGTACTTTGCGAGTTTATCTTCAAGTTCCGTTTTTTTAGCTGACTTGGCTTTTATATCCGCCTATAAAACTGCCGGATCAACTGATGAAGGTAAAGCAATTATTTCGCTATTCAGTGAGGCGATTTCCATATCGAGTTTTGTTATTTCTTCCTTTTTCGTCTTCAGGTCGGTTATGGCGGATTCGCGTTTGCCGCTGTCAATCACCGCCGCCCCGAGAGCGGTTCCTGCGCCGATTCCCATCAGAGTGAGAATTTCCGTTGTGATGATGTCGAGTGCGCCCGTTATCAGCCAGATGTAAGAGAACGAACCGATGACCAACAGAAACCAGAACGCCATCTGAAAACGTGCCAGACTGTAAGGTTTTCTATTTTCGTCTTTTTTCCCAAATTCGAAGGCACGGAAAATTCCATATTCTTTCCGGTCTTCTTCGCTGTCGGGATATTCGCCGATGTCGCGTATGATGTCGCTTACGACTGTCAGCCGATAGATCAGAAAAAGCAGGAATATATAAAGTATCGTGAAAATCCAGAAACGGTATTGACGAATTCTTATCAGGTCGAAATTTTTAGGTTCGGCGGCGGCATATTGATTTTCCAGACCGATGCTGACCTTCGTATTTTTTCTCAGGAAAAAGCCATCGCCGAGCGGCGGATTTCCTAAAAGGTCAGCCCACGCTTCGTCATTTACTCCGGCTTTTCTTGACAGGTGAAACTGGATCGTTCCGTCATTTCCCTTCAGCGAAATCGCTTCCTGCTCGACGGCTTCTATTTTTCTGCCATCAAGAAAAAGCGCAATTTTTTGATCAGTGCAGTTGGTTTTCCTGATTCCTTCTTTATCTTTATCTTTGCAGAGCGACTCGTCATTCAGAGTTTTCAGATTTTTGACCTTGATGACGATTATGTCGCGGATTCCGGCATTGTTGCGTTCGTCTTTGTCATTTTCATAACCGAGCCGATAAATGTCCTCGATCACCGGCTCGGTCGGTGGTGCGGGAGTTGTGCTGACCGGATCGGTCGGCGGTGTCGGATTGGTGTTGGTTTGTGCCGCCGTATCAGCCGGACGATTATTGTTTTGATTCGTCTGGTTATTGACCGCTGTGTTTGTCGAATTATTATTCGCATTGTTATTGTTCGTGTTGTTGGGCGTTATATTTTGTCCGTAAAAAACATCAGCAAATATCATCAGAAACGCAGCAACAATCCAAACATTTTTTGGAATTGTCATAAATTATACTCTTGCCGATTTAAATTAGTTTTCATTTAACAATGCAAAATTCCCGGCTTTTATTACATACAAATTTCCGAATCGCTCAGTTTTATCAAATATTCCGCAGACCGAAGAACGTCCGAAATCTTAAAGATTTTCAAAAATCAAAGACTAATATATTCTCAAAACCTGACGGTTGACGGCATTTCCGAACATTTCAGACAATTGATCGAAGATCAACGGTAATTATATTATTCAATTTCTCCGCGATGTTTCGGCGGAAGACAGAGCGGAAATTTACGGGCATTGCGGCGATAAAAGCGGTGAGATCGAAGAATTGATCGAAAATTTCGGGAAATGATGTCGAATTATCCGGCTGGTGCGCGATATTTTGAAGAAAACTCTTTACAAATTGCGCGTAATCGGCTAAATTGTTCGGGAATTTACGAAAACTTTTGAAAATATGTCCGTTGACGGGAGCGAACGGTCTCGAATCTCGACGAAACAGCATCAACTTTCATAAGATGCCCGTCGAATCGCGCGAAACATCGTAAACTTTCACGAAATGTTCGTTGACTTGCTTGAAACATCATAAACTTTCACGAAACACTCGTTAGATTTACGAAAAACATCATCAACCTGCGCGAAACAGCCGTTGACTAAGGCAAAACATCCTTTGACCGGCGCGAAACATCGTAAATTCGTGTGAATCAGTCGTCGAACGGCGCGAAACGGCGCAAACTTCGACAAAACAGCGGCTGAAACACCCGAAACGGTCTGCATCTTTTAACAGACCTCTTGCGAAATATAAATCAAACCGCAGTTGAACGCAGACGGACGCGGATTTCTTCCGGTCAATTCCCTTTATCCGCGTTTATCCGCGTAAATCTGCGGTTCGATTTCTTTGATCTATGATTTTCGCAGGAACTCTGATAATCACGATTCGGACTTTAACTTAAAACTCAAGACCGAAAGCCGTCTGAAAATTTCCCACAGCGATCTTCTGCGTTTCGAAAGAAATTTTCACACAGCTTCCACAAAACCTAAGGAGAAACAAAATTATGGACAGCAGACAGAGACGTGAAAACGAACGAAACGTCCGCGCGGGCGTTTTTCTCGATGAAAACGCCGCCGATTTTGCGGGCAATGCGGTCGCCGCGGCGAAAATCGCCGAACTGCGCCACAGAGTCGGCAAGAGCGAACAGGAATTTCAGAAACAACTGGCGGGCGACGGCGCGATCCGGCAGGATTACAATATCTACAGGGATAAATACGACGCGATGGTCGGCGAAATGCGCGATATAAGAGATTTTGCGACTGCGATGGCGGACGATATTACGGGCTTGGAAAAGAAATTTCGTCTGCCGCGCACGGGCGGCAAATCGGCAATGATCGCCGCCGCTTATGTCTTTGCCGACGAAGCCGCCGAATACGAACAGCAGTTTCTCGAATACGGGATGGATGCCGGTTTTATCGCCGATCTGCGAACCAAAGCCGATGCCGCCAAAGAATCCGTCTCGACCGCCGAAACTTCGACCGGCGAACGCATCGGCGCAACCGACAATCTCGAAGAGGAAATCAGCAAGGCAAACAAAATCGTCGAAACGATTGATCCGATTGTCCGCAGACTCTATCGCACGAACTCGACCAAACTCGCCGCCTGGGATTACGCCAGCCACGTCGAACGCCACACGCCCAAACCGCGCGGCGAAAGACAGGAAACGCCGAAAATGTAAACCGAAAAAAGGAAACGCGACCGTCAGAACAGCATATTTTCAACACTGTTCTGACGGTCGCGTTTCCGTCTTATATTAACAATTCCGTTTGTTTATCTGCGCGGAGCGGACGGCGGCATCGGCGGTGCGGACGGCGGCATCGGCGGTGCGGACGGCGGCATCGGCGGAACGTCCAAGCTAAATTCATAGACGGAATTCATCGCTTCTCTTTCTGCGAGTTCGCGGCGCAGACGTTCGTTTTCGCGTTGCAGACGTTCGTTTTCACTTCTCAGATAACGCGATTTGCTGTATCTGCCGCTTCGCTTAAATTGAAAATTAGGCGCGGCGACCGTTACGAAAAAGCCGGCGATCAAAAGTCCGACGGCAAATGTCGCTAAAAACGGAAGAAATCTTTTGATAAATACTCTCATTAATTTTTTACCTCTTGAAAATTTATTATTCGGTTTAATGCCGTTTGCCCGCTGTTTGTTTCATCTTTTTGCTGTTTGAACCGTTCGTGCCGTTAGACTTCGACAGATAATACGAAAGACTTTCGAGCGAAGTCGTCAGATCAACCGTGTTTAATTTAACGTCTTCGGCATTTTTCAAAGGAGTCGGCGCAAAGTTCAAAACGGCTTTGATTCCGGCTTCGGAAACGAGTTCGAGAACATTCTGGGCATACGCGGCGGGAACGGCGATGACCGCAACATCTATATTATCCTGTTTGACGATTTCCGCAAAGTTTCTTATATCGTGAATCTCCAAATCACCGATTTTTTCACCGATCTTTTCCTGATCGGCATCGAACATCGCCTTAACGGAAAAATTCGTCTGCTTAAAACCGTAATAATCCGCCAGAGCCGTTCCCAAGCGTCCCGCACCGATTATCGCTACGCAATGTTCGCGGTCGAGTCCGAGAATTCGCGTCAGATGATCGCGCAGACCACTGACATTATAACCGACACCGCGCACACCAAACTCTCCGAAATACGCCAAATCCTTACGAATCTGAGCCGAATTCAAATGAAATTTTTTCGCAAAATGTTCGGATGAAATTTTGTTGGTATCTTCCGCTACGAGTTCATTTAAACATCTCAAATAAACGCTCAGGCGATTTGTCGTCAATTCTGATATTTTTTCTACCTTCATCTTTTTATAAACCCCTTATCTTAAATAATTTTAAATACAAAAATAGTAATCAATAATTTAGTATTGAAATATACCGAGGTTAGTGAATTTCTTCACTTGGAGAGCGGTTACATAGATGACAAAAAAACTTTTTATCGTTGCCCTGAAACGTAAATTAAACTACAATTTACGTTTCACAGGTGAAACAATGATTGCATATTTGTCAGGTAAATTATTAGAAAAGCAGGCGAACACGGTTATCATAGATGTCGGCGGCATCGGTTACGAAGTGATGATTCCGCTCTCGACTTTTTACGAATTAGGCGAGATCGGCGACGATGTGCGTCTTAAAATCTACACATACGTCCGCGAAGATACGTTGCAACTGTTCGGTTTTAAGACCGAGCGTGAAAAACTTTTATATCTGAAACTGATTTCCGTGCAAGGAATCGGCGCGAAATCCGGCGTGACGATGTTGTCGGGAATGAGCGCGGACGAGATAATCGTCGCCATCAGAACCGACAATCTGGCGCGTCTGACCTCGATTCCCGGTGTCGGCAAAAAAACCGCCGAACGTCTGGTTATCGAACTGCGCGATAAAATGAACGACATTTCATCAGGCTCGATTCAGGAAAATATATCGGCGACCGGACAGACTATGCTCCCGGCTGACGCAGTTTATGAAGACGCGATTTCCGCGCTGACCAATCTCGGTTATCAGCGCAACGCGGCGGAAAAAGCCCTGAAACAATCCGTGCAGGAAGGAACGGAAATGAGCGTCCAAAAACTTTTGCGACGGAGTTTACAGCTTTTGGCGAAAGGTTAATTGTCAGAAAATCTAATTAAATGCCGAACGATTTTGAAAATAACGACAACCGCGACGGAAACGCTTTTGAAGAGGAAAAACAGTTTGAACTGTCTCTGCGCCCGACTCAATTAGGCGAATATATCGGACAGCGCAAGATCAAGGACAATCTGCGCGTGTTTATGAAAGCTGCGCTCAAACGCCGCGAAGCATTAGACCACATTTTACTTTTCGGTCCGCCGGGAACCGGAAAAACTACGCTTTCAAACATCGTCGCCAACGAAATGGGCGCGCAATTAAAATCAACCGCCGGACCGATTATCGAAAAATCGGGCGATCTGGCGGCGATTTTGACGAATCTCGAAGAAGGCGATGTTTTGTTTATTGACGAAATTCACCGAATGAGTCCGGCGATTGAAGAAGTTTTGTATCCGGCAATGGAAGATTACAATCTCGATCTGATGATCGGGCAAGGCACGGCGGCGCGTTCGATAAAACTCGAACTTCCGAAATTTACTCTGGTCGGCGCAACGACGCGACCGGGTTTGATAACTGCACCGTTACGCGGACGTTTCGGTATCGTCTTTCATCTCGATTTTTATAATCTCGAAGATTTGCAGACGATTATCGAGCGTTCGGCAAATATCTTAAAAGTCGAAATCGAACCGACCGGCGCGAAAGAAATCGCCAAGCGTTCGCGCGGAACTCCGCGAATTGCGAACAGACTTTTGCGCCGCGTGCGCGATTACGCCGAAGTTGATTACGACGGGCGAATCACCGAAGAAGTTGCGGCTGATGCTTTGAATCGAATGGAAGTTGACGTTTTCGGTTTGGACGAAGTTGACCGTAAATTATTACTGACAATCATCGAAAAATTCGATGGCGGTCCGGTTGGTTTGGGAACGATTTCGGCTTCGATTCACGAGGAAAAAGATTCGATTGAAGAAATTATCGAACCGTATTTGATTCAGATCGGTTTCCTAAACCGAACGCCGCGCGGACGGCTCGCAACTCGTCTGGCATATCAGCATTTCGGTTTGGATGATTTGCTGAAACGAACTGACACACCGACATTATTCGATTAAATGCTATTTGAAAATTTTTCAAATAATAAATTCAGTTGGAAACGCTTGATTTTGCACATCGCTTTAATTCCGTTTTATCTGTATATCGGCTTGGGAATTTTCGCATATTTCTTTGCCGACAAATTGATTTTTCAGCCGCAAACAAATTTTAATCGTGATAACGATTCGCTTATCAAACTTGAAACACCGAACGACGAAAAAATTTCTGCGAAATTCTTCAAAAATCCAAACGCCGAATATACAATTTTGTTCAGTCACGGAAATGCCGAAGACATTTTCACATCCGAGCATTTTTCTCAAAAATTAAGCGAAGCGGGTTTTAACGTCCTCGCATACGATTATCGCGGTTACGGCACGAGCGAAGGAAAACCGTCGGAACAAAATTCTTATGAAGACGCTGAAACGGCTTACAATTATTTAATAGGCGAATTAAAAATTGCGCCCGAAAAAATAATCATTTTCGGACGTTCGCTCGGCGGCGGAGTTTCGATTGATCTCGCTTCACGAAAAAAATGCGGCGGTTTGATCGCCGAAAGCACTTTTGTTTCGGCGTTTCGCGTAATGACGACTTACAAAATTTATCCGTTCGATGAATTTGAAAATCTAAAAAAAATCCCGAACGTAAAATGTCCGTTGCTTTTAATTCACGGGAAAAAAGACGAATTAATTCCGATTTGGCAGGGAGAAAAATTATTTTCAGCCGCTAATGAACCGAAATATTTTTTTCAGGTCGAAGAAGGCGGACACGGCACTGTCGCCGCTGTTGCCGGAAATGTTTATTTTCAAACAATCGTAAATTTTGCAAACGGTTTGCCGAAATAATTTAACTTTTTGTAAACGGAAATGACATCGAACTTTTTTTTGACTAAGATATTTATAAAAATAAATTTACAAAAAAATGTCTGATTCGGAGAATATCTTTAAAAAAAGCGTCGGCTCAACGGTAAAAACGGAAAAACCTGCCGTCAGCATTATCATTCCTAATTACAATACGGCGGAATTTATCGCCGAGACGCTCGATTCGGTTCTCGCTCAGACTTTTACCGATTACGAAATCGTCGTCATCAATGATGCCGCGCCGGATACTGAAAAACTCAAAAAAGTTCTGGAAAATTACTACGACAAAATAATTTTTATAGATAAATTTATTAACGAAGGAACTTCGGCGACGAGAAATTTCGCTTCAAAAACAGTGCGCGGCGATTATCTTTGTTTTCTCGATGCCGACGATATTTGGCAGACGACTTTTTTGGCGGAACTTTTTGAATTTCTAAAAGAAAATAATTTCGATATGGTTTACGCCGATGCGGAAAGATTCGGCATCGGTTATCACGCGGGACAAAGTTTTCTAAATTACAATCCGCCGCAGGGCGAAGTTTCGCGCCGGACTTTGATCGAAGGCAAATGTATCATTTTGCCGTCGGGCAGTTTGATAAAAAAATCCGAGTTTGAAAAAGTCGGCGGTTTCGATCCGAAAGTTACGCGCACGGAAGATTTCGATCTGTGGATGCGAATGATTTTTCAGGGAACGCGCATCGGATTTTTGCGAAAAATTTTGTTCAAATTTCGCGTTCGTCCGGGAAGCGGTTCGGGCGATTCGCTGCAAAGAATCGAACGCTGTATGCTCATCTGGCAAATTTTACAACAGAAACTTCCCTTTACCGCCGAAGAAAATAAAATAGTCAATCGCAACATCGAACTCGAACACGCCGGACTTTTACGCGCGAAAGGCAGACTATCTATCACTGAACGAAATTGGAGCGAAGCCGCCGAATTTTTCATCGAGGCAAAGAAAAAAGCCGCCGCCCTCAAGTTGCCGCTCAAACATCGTCTAAAAATGTCGGCGGTTATTTTTCTTTTGAATTTTTCGCCCAATCTGTTACTTAAAATTTTTAAGAACTTCCGCTCGTCGGAAATCGAATATATGCCTTCACAAACAGGCAACTGAGGATTTTTCTATGTTTGTCATCAAAACAGTCTCTAAACCGAATTTCATTTTCATCTTTTTTGCTGTTTTCGCGTTTTCATTTTCGGTTTATTCGCAAAATAAATTTGAAGGTTACAACATAGTTCTCGACGTGCCGCGCGAGCATAAAAGCGCGGCTTGCGCTCTGCGCTACGTTCCGCCGACGACCGATATTACAATCACGGATTTAAATCCTTCAACGCCGATGAAACTCGCTTCGTGCGCCGGTTCGGGAAGCATCGTCAAACAAAACGGCTCGACCGCGACGATGCGCGCCGATTCCAATGATTTCAAATGGTGTTTTTCGGGCGAAGACAAGATGTATCGCATCAGTTTTGAAGGCGATCAGTATTCGGGCAGACAAACATATAATTGGATCGCCACGCCGGACGCGAAAACTCTGGGATTTTACAACATCAAAGATTTCGGAGCAGCCGGCGACGGAAAAACCGACGATACCGTCGCCATTCAGAGCGCGTTGGCTTTTATCGGTTCGCGTGCCGGCGGAACGCTGGTTTTTCCCGAAGGCGATTATCAGGTTGGAAATATCGCCGGCTATAAAGGCATCGTGATTCCTTCGGGAACGACGATTCAAGGCGCGAGCGGTCTTCACTCCGGCGCATCGGTCAACAATGTAATCAAGAAAAATATTACGCGCATATCGCTCAACGGCACGAATCGCCCGCTTTTTTTGATCGGCGAATGCACGGAAAAAATCGTCGTCAGAGACATCGAACTTTTAGCCGACAGCAATGAAAATACTTCCGGTATCGAAGCCGCCGGTGCGTATCTCTCTTCGCAGGATTTTTATTTTGAAAGAGTAACTTTCAATTCGTTTAATCGCGGAATAAACGCCAACAGTTTGATGCAGACCAATCGGCAATGGCAATTCGACTATATAAAAATCAATCACTGCCGTTTTATTTACAATCGTGATGCCGGAATTTACTGCGATTCGTATAATTCCGACTGGAAAATAGAAGGTTCGTTATTTATCAATCCGAAACATCAGCAAGGACAAAACGCCGATTCGATGAATTTCGTGCGCGTAACGTCGCTGCTCGTTCAGGACACGTTCAGCGGCGGTTTTCCCAATGCTCTAGGCGGAACATTTTTGAAAACACTCGACGGCGGATTAATCACGCTTATTCAATGTGAAATCGAACAAATGACCAATACGTTCATTTTTAACGAAGAGAAAAATCCATACGGCGGAAATTACAGTTATCCGATCACGTTTATCAATTCGTTTTTCGGACCGCCGATTATCTTTAACGGTCGCCGGAATTTCGTTTCTATCGGAAACGGATATAATCCTGAGACTTTTCAAGCAGATGAAGGAGTTAGAGTTTATTCGACGGGCGACAGATTTTGTTATGACGGATATATTTGGGGCTGTCTGAACGGCGGCGAGAAAATTATGAAAAACAAAAAACCCTTCGACCGCGCCACCGTCGTCTTTATGACCGGACAGCCCGGAGAAGGAAAAGTTCCCGGTTTTCCGACGGTTTTCGGAACTGATGTGCAATTCAACACGCCCGTTCAGATGCCTTCGCTTCAGTTAAATCAACTGCCGAAAGACAAACCGAACGGCTCGATGGTTTACTGCGCCGACTGCAAACGCAATACAACGCCGTGTCAGACCGGCGGCGGCGGCGCACCGGCAATGATGGTTGCAGGTCAATGGAGTTGTTTATAAACTTTTCGCTTTTCGATTTGTTTTTGAGAAATTTTTCTCGACTTAAATATCTATTCTTTTTATAACTGTTTCAATTTTTTGATTATGAGCGTTTCAGCTGAAGCGAACAGCGAAATCGGACGACTTCGCAAACAAATTTTAGCCGGAGAAAAAGTAATTTCTCTGAGCGGTCTGACTTCGATTGCCGCGAAAGCATTGGTTTTGTCCGAATTGCAGAAAGAAATCGGCAAAACATTCGTCATTGTCGCCGATTCTAATAAAGAACTCGAAAGTTGGGAATGCGACATCGAATTTTGGACGAAACAATTTGAAAACGCAGAATCCAAAATCCAAAATCCAAAATCCAAAATCTTATCGCTTCCCTCTTTTGAAACCGATGTTTATTCGGGAATTTCGCCGCACGCCGAAACTCAGGAAAAACGTGCGCTTGCACTTTGGAGTTTGGCGCAAAATGAAACCGATTTTTTAATCGTTTCGGCAAAATCGCTGATTACAAAAACCGATTCGCCGGAAAAAATAGAAAATCTCGGCGCGACATTAAAACTCGAAACCGATTTTCCGCCCGAAGATTTGATCGAAAAACTCGTCGCCGGCGGTTATGTGCGCGAAGAACCGATCAAAAACATCGGCGAATTTAGTGTGCGCGGCGGCATTTTAGATGTCTGGTCGCCGACGGCGGAAAATCCCGTTCGCATTGAATTTTTCGGCGATACGGTTGATTCGATGCGCGAATTTGACGCGGAAACGCAACTTTCGGTCGGCGGTGTGAAAGAAATTTCGATTGCGCCGATGCGCGAATTTGCGGCAGTTTCAAAGGATTTCAGCGATTGGTCGTTTTTTGCGCGGGAAAGATTTACCGATGAAAAATTTGCGCGAAGTTTGAAAGACCGCACGGATTTTACCGACGAAGGCGAAGATTTTTCCGGTTGGGAATTTCTCTTTCCGCTCATCAGCGAAAGGAATGCAAGCGTTTTCGATTTCGTCAAAGACGCGATTTTTATTATTGACGAACCGCTGATCGTCGAGCAGACGCTTTCCAACTATTACGAATCGGTCGAAAACCATTTTGCCGAAATTACCGAAGCCGGAGAAATCGGACTTGCGCCGGACGAACTTTTTTCGAGCGGCGAAACATTGCGCGAAAAACTTTCAAACAAATCAAGATTAGAACTTCGCGCACTCGGCAAACTCGCCGCCGAAACCGGCGAAAAACTCGAATTTGAAAACGATGCGCCGACAATCGAAATCTCGAATCTAAAATCGAAACACAATTCCAAACCGCTTTTTCTTTTTCCGACGGCTGAGATAAAAACGGAATTCGAGATCGGTTCGCGCTCGACACGCAAGTTTCACGGCAATGTCAAGGATTTTTCAAATAATTTAAAATCTCAATTAGAATCGCAAATAACGCAAAATTTAATTACAGTAAATTCTTTTGGAATTGCCGAAAGATTAACGGAAATTCTTCACGACTACGAAATTGAAAGCCGAATTACGGAAAATCTTAAAACTCTAGACTCGGAACTTAAAACTCAAATCAGTGTCGGTGATTTATCCGGCGGTTTTGAAATTCCGTCAATGCAGTTGACCGTTTACACGGAAAACGATATTTTCGGCGAAACAACGCAACTCGAATATCAGAAACCGAAAACCAAAGATCAAAGACCGAAAACAAAACTCGGCGCGTTTATTTCCGATTTCCGCGATTTGAAACCGGGCGATTTTGTCGTTCACGTTGACCACGGCATCGGCAAATTTGAAGGCTTGCAGACGATTTCGGCACAGGGCAGCGAACGCGAGTTTATGCTTTTGACGTATGCCGAAAACGCGAAACTTTTCGTGCCGGTCGAAAGATTGGATTTGGTTTCGCGCTACGGTTCGGGCGAAGGCGCACAGCCGACGATTGATCGTCTCGGCGGACTCGGCTGGCAGAAAACGAAGGCGAAAGCGAAACGCGCGATGCGCGATATGGCGGACGAACTTTTGCGTCTGTATGCCGAACGAAAACTCGTGCAAGGTTTCGCATTTTCCGCCGATGCGCCGTGGCAAAAAGAGTTTGAAGATTCGTTTCCGTATCAACTGACGACCGATCAGGCGGGCGCAATTGTTGATGTCAAAAGCGATATGGAAACCGCCGTGCCGATGGACAGATTGATTATCGGCGATGTCGGTTACGGCAAAACGGAAGTAGCGATGCGCGCCGCATTTAAAGCCGTAATGGACGGCAGACAGGTGGCGATCTTAACGCCGACGACGATTCTCGCTTATCAGCATTCCGAAAGTTTTAAGAAAAGATTTGCCGCGTTTCCCGTTTCCATCGAATTGCTTTCGCGTTTTCGTTCGCCGAAAGAACAAAAAGCGGTTGTCGAACGTGCCGAAAAAGGTGAAGTTGATGTGTTGATCGGCACGCATCGCGTTTTGTCGAATGATGTTAAATTGCCGAAATTAGGCTTGGTCGTCGTTGATGAAGAACAGCGTTTCGGTGTCGCGCATAAAGAAAAGTTGAAACATTTGAAAAAGAAAGTTGACGTTCTGACTTTGAGCGCAACGCCGATTCCGCGCACGTTGAATATGTCGCTTTTAGGAATGCGCGATATGTCGGTCATCGAAACACCGCCGCGAGATCGTCTGGCGATCAATACGCAGGTCGTCCAATTTTCCGAAAGCGTTATTAAATCCGCAATCGAACTCGAACTCGCACGAAACGGACAAGTATTTTTTATTCACAATCGCGTCGAAACTATCGAAGCGATTGCCGCACTCGTTCAAAAAATCGTGCCGAACGCGCGAATCGCCATCGGTCACGGTCAGATGGGCGAAAAGGATTTGGAAAACATAATGCTCGATTTCGTTGATTATAAATACGACGTTCTCGTAGCGACGACGATCATCGAAAACGGCATAGATATTTCTCGTGCAAACACGATAATTATAAATCGCGCAGACAATTACGGACTTTCACAGCTTTATCAACTGCGCGGTCGCGTCGGTCGGTCAAACCGCCGCGCTTACGCTTATCTTTTGATTCCGTCCGAACTCGAATTAACACCGATTGCGCGGCGCAGACTTTCCGCGATTCGTGAATTTTCCGATCTCGGCGCGGGTTTTCGCATTGCGGCTCTCGATTTGGAATTGCGCGGCGCGGGAAATATTCTCGGCGGTCAGCAATCTGGAAATTTGGACGCGCTCGGTTTCGATCTTTACACGAAAATGCTCGAACGGACAATTGCCGAAATTCGCGGCGACGAAATCGAAGACGAAATCGGCGTTTCTTTAAATCTCGGTGTTGATCTGGCGATTCCGCAGGAATTTATTTCGGAAACTTCGCAGCGACTGAGAACATACAAACGAATTTCGTCAGCCGAATCAGAAGAAGTTTTGCGCCGCATCTACACGGAAATCGAAGACCGTTACGGGCGCATTCCCGAATCGGTCGAAAATCTTTTCGAATATGCGCGGCTGAGAAAATTGGCGGAAGAAATGCGAATTATTTCGATTGATAAAACCTCGGACGGTTTAGCGGTAAAATTTGACGAAAATGCCAAAGTCGCGCCGGAAAAACTGATGGATTTTATTAATACGAAGGAAGGCTCAAACTTTTCACCCAACGGAATCTTGCGCGTAAAATCAGATACCGGAAACATCATCGAAAACGCGCGTCAGATTTTGGAAACGATAAAGTAATACAAAAAAAAGCATAAAGAGAAATTTATGAAAATTTTTTAAATTAAGTTCAGGAAACAAATAAATTTAACCTGCTTTTTCGCCTTTTCGCCTTTATAGCTGTCCGTGTTATTCCGTGCAATCGTCGTAGAATTTATTCTGACAGGTAAAAAGTTCCGGCACGGTTTCTTTGGTTTGCAGACGAATATTTCTCCAGATTATCGAATTGCCATAAGTTTCCTGCGTCCAGCCTAATCTTTTCCGGTTTTCCCAGACATATTTATACGCCTGTTTTTCGTCCGCGCCTCTTAGATGTTGCGCTTCGTGCAGAAGAATGGCGGCGCGTTCCGTATCGTCAACCGTAAAAGAGAAAAAATCAGGATAGATCGTCATAATTTCCAACGGATAATTGGTCGCCGCATAAGCGTTTTCTTTGGGAATCGAAGCATTCAGCCAATTATCATTCGACCGGAAAGCCGTCAGATTGTTTAACAAAAAAATTTCTTTGGAAAAACCTTTTTCATCCAAAACGGAAATCGCCTTTTGAACGACTTGTTTTTCCGCGTAAGTCAGCCGGTCGCTCGAACCGATGAGCGACAGATAAAAACCGAAAAGCGTAAATACCACGACCGCCGCGCAAATCGAGCCGCGTTTCAGAATAGTTAATTTGACGACAGAAGATTTCTCTTCCAGACTTTCGGCGGAAACGGTTAGAAGATCGAGTTGACAGCGTTTACATTCCTTTTCGTCGGGAAAATTAATCAGTTGACAGCGCGGACAATTTTTTTTCATTTCGTTGAGTGTCAGTTTCAGAGGCAAAACCTATCTTATTATAAAAACATCTAATTGCGGTTCTTTCCAAAGATTTTTTTTCAGCATAAAACCTATCGCAAGATTCCGGCATCATAAACGCCAAGTTGCATAAATCTATTATTAAATTTAAGATTTTCAGGATTATTTATTAACAGGAGTAGAAAATGAAGCATATTAACTCCGCAATTTTTTTAATTGCAATTATTGTTTTGGGAAGTTTTACGACTTTTGCACAGGAAACGCAGACGGTTGTCATTGACGAAGTCGTCGCGCAGGTAAATGACAGCGTGATAACGCTTTCTCAGATCAAACGCGAAGAAAAAGGTGCGATTGAGAGTCTCGTTCAGGAAGGAAAAACGCCCGAAGAAGCTCAAAAAATTATTTCCGAAAAAAAAGGCGAATTGATCGCCAATTTGATTAACGAACAGCTTTTAGAACAAAAAGGCAAAGAATACGGTATGGAATCGGAGATTGATTCGAAAGTCAACCAACAACTTTTGCAAAAGATGAAGGAATATAATCTGACGACGCTCGAACAGCTTTACGAAGTAATGCGTCAGGGCGGAGTCGAACCGGATCAGGTTCGGGATGTTTATCGCCAACAAATGTTGCGTGATGCGGTTTTCGAACGCGAAGTTGACGGAAAGATTTACTGGGGATTAGGCTCAAAGGAAATCAAAGACTATTTTGAAAAGAACAAGGTAAAATTTACCAAACCCGAAACTTATAAACTCAGCGAGATATTTCTCGGATTTGCCGGACGCGATGAAGCGCAAGTTCGTCAAAAAGCCAAAGATATTTCGACACAGCTTAAAAGCGGCGCGGACTTTGAAAAACTCGTGATGGAAAATTCCGACAATCAAGATAAGGAAAAATCGAAAGGAAAACTCGGCTCTTTCTCTTCGGAACAAATAAAACAAATCGGCGAACAATTCGTCAAAGCACTCGAAAACATTAAAAGCGGCGGTTATTCCGAACCTGTCGAAGTCGTCGAAGGAATTCATATTTTCCGTGTTGACGAACATCAAAAAGCAACCGGCGAATCATTTTTCGATGAAAATGCCGTTCGTATGACTATTGCGCGTGACCGGATTCCCGAAGGTCGCAAAAAATTTATGAGCGAACTGCGTCAGGACGCTTATATCAAAATCAACGAACAATATCGTCCAATCGTTTCGCCTGTTTTATTTGCCGACGACCGCAAAACGGAAAAAGCGGAGAAATAATTTTAACGGATAACGGATAATGGATAATGGATAATTTTTCGATTTATTATCCGCTATCCATTTTTCATTATCCATTTAAGAAATGCGTCTCGATCTATTTTTAAAATCCAGCCGTTTGATCGTTCGCCGTTCGCTCGCGCAGGAATTTTGCGATGCCGGAATGATCAAAGTAAACGGCAAACAAGCGAAATCTTCAAAGGAAACTCATCAGGGCGACGAGATCGAAATTAATCGTCCGAACCGCCAAACAAAAGTCCGTGTCGTGCAAATTCCTGAAAAAAAACAAGTTTCGCGCGATGAAGCAGTCGGTCTTTACGAAGTGATTTCGGAAAACATTATCCGCGATGATCTTTTGGATTATTAGCTTTTTCAGATAACTTTTGAGGCAGTAAAAACAATCCGGCGAGATAAAAAATTACTGCAAAAAATTGAATATAACCTGTTCCAGCGGAAAAACGCGGCAAATCGAAAAGATAGGTGAAAAATTCCTGCGTCGGATTTTCCAAAATTCCCTTCCAAAAACTTTCCGAAACCGGCGCGGTCAAATAAGTCAAAATCAGATATTTCGTTAAAAATGCGATGCCGAATAACGCGCCGAGACTTTTGATAAGTTTTTTCGTGTCGAATTCGGCGAACAGATTCATCGTTAAAGTCCAAAAAAAACAAAACGAAACAATCCAAAACGGCAAACCCGTTTCAGGCAAAAGCGAATTGCAAATCTGAACCGTCGCCGCAAAAAGCGCAATCAAAACGCCGCCGTTCGCCAGATTTTCGAGAATCGGAAAATCTTCGGAAAACCAACCGTCAATTTTTATAAGTCCGGCGCGAACAAATAAAGTCAATAAAACAGACGCGAAAATCAGACAAATCAGCGCAGGTTTAAGAAATAAAAAATCGCCATTCGGCATCTGAAAACGTAAACCGCCGAGAAGTGCGACCGTCAAAAAAATCAACGGCGCGAAAATATATTGGATTTGGTCTTTGGTCTTTGGTCTTTGATCTCTCGCCTTTTCAACTTGTTTGATTTTGCTATTTCGATTTTCTTTCTTCGGCGATATTTTTGTTTGTTGTTCTTCTTCAAAAGATTTTATTTCATTTTCCGCCGAAATATCCAAAAATTCGCCGTCAATAACGTCCGAATCAATTTCTTCAAAATATTCTTCAACTTCGGACTTCGGACTTTGGACTTTGGACATAAAATTATTTTCTCTCGCGCAAAACTTTGAGCGGATTAAAATCCGACGCAGTAACTTTCACACCTTCTTCAAGTTCGTCTTTTAATTCGACCGGATTTTGCAGTTTCAAATTTTCGTCCGAAGATTTGAAGTTTTTGTCTAACCGGATGACGAAATTCGCCTGATCCAAACCTTTTTTAAAGAGTTCGTCATCACTTGAAACTCTGCCCCAGCCTTGCCGATAAAAACTGTAAGCGATGTAATACTGAGTTTTAGCATCTCGACGTTCGGGATCGGCTTTTGAAAATGAATCGCGCGCGAGAACAAAATTATCGGCGCGAAAAGCCTGTAAACCTTCGTCAAATTTCGTTTGGTCAACTTCGTAAGTTCCGATTACGACTTGTCCTTTTGTCGTCACATTTTCGACCGTTTCCTTTGCCTTGACGGAAACTTCGCCCAGAGATTTCGGTTCTGCCCAATACAGCCACGCAACGAACAAGCCGTAAATCGCAACCAACAAAAGACTGAAAATCTGGATATAACTTTTTTTCATTGATATAATCTGCTCGTATCAAGAATACACTTTTTGTGAGGTCAATTTCTATGTTAAAGATCGCCAAAATTTTTTCCGCGTTACTTTTTGTATTTGTCTTATGTGCTTTTGTCCACGCGCAAACAGATTGGGCGGGAAATTACGAGTTTAGCGAAGACGGCGGTCAAACAGTCGGCGGAAGTGAGATTTTTATTACGCACGAACTCGAAATCAAACAAACCGATAACGGACTTTTAGCGACCATTCAGAGCAACGGCTTTCAAACTTCGATTGATTTGCTCGGCACAGTCAAAACAGAAGGCGATAAACTGATGATTTATTTCGACAGTTACGGTGAAAACAATATGTTTGAAAAATATGAACAGGGCGACTTGCTTTTAACATTGGAAAAAAAACCCGATAAGAACAAAACCGGAATTTTAACTTACTGGAACAAATTTCAACCCGTTATCGAGAAAAATAAAACGTCGGGAAAAGTTTATTTCAAAAAGATTACCGCACCAAAATAATGATGAAATTTGTCTTATCAATTTTTATTTCGTTTATTGTATTTTCTTCTTCGATAAAATCACAACCTGAAACGGCTGATTTAATCATAATAAACGGAATCGTGCGAACGATGGACGATAAACTTCCGCAAGCGCAGTCAATCGCCGTGTCTAAAAATAAAATAATTTACGTCGGTAAAGATTCGGAAATTAAAAAATTCATCAGCGAAAAAACGGAAATTATTGATGCGAAAGGCAAACTTATAATTCCCGGTTTTAATGACGCGCACGTTCATATTCTCGGTATGGGAAATATGTTTTCGGCGATTGATGTGCGCTTTGCAAAATCGGCGCGGGAAATGTTTGAAAAAATAAAATATCAGGTTCGTTTTCTGCCGAAAGGTCGCTGGATTTTAGGCGGTCAATGGAATAATGAAAACTGGTCGCCGAATGATTTGCCGGATAAAGATTCGATTGATGCTTTTACGCCCGACAATCCGGTTTTTCTGTACAATAAAAATCCGCAAATCGCTTTTGCAAACAGCGCGGCTTTGAAAATCGCGGGAATAAATGAAGTTGTTTCAAATCCGAACGGCGGCGAATTTGTCCGCGATAAAAACGGCGAATTAACCGGCGTGTTAAAAGGTTCGGCAGTAAGTTCGGTTCGCCGCGCCGCGCCGGTTTCGCCGACGAAAAATCGTCTGGAAGTTGTTGAAACGGCGACCAATTATGCCGCTGCTTACGGCGTAACGAGTATGCAGGATATGTCGGCGGACGACAACACGGACATTTTCCGTGAACTCGAAAAACAGGGGAAATTGAAAACGCGAATCTACGATTGTTATGGACTTTCCGAATGGCTCAAAGCCGGTGCGCCGAAATTCGAGAAAACGAATGAAAGTAAAATGGATCGGCGCGGATGTCTGAAATATTTTGCGGAAAACGATCTGGAATCCGTGCCGGAAATGACAAAAAAAATCGCTCTTGCCGACAAAAAAGGCTGGCAGATAATGATTCACGCTATCGGCGGCGCGGCGAATAATGTGATTTTAAATGTCTTTGAAAATGTCATCAAGGAAAACGGAATAAAAGACAGACGCTTGCGAGTCGAACACGCGCACGGAGTTCGCGCCGAAGATATAAATCGTTTTGGAAAATCAGGAATCATCGCTTCGATGCAGCCCGCGCTTTTTTTCGGCGGCGTTTTAAATGATTCCGAACCGTATCGTTCACTTTTGGCAACAAACGCTAAAATCGCTTTCGGCTCGGATTCTTCGATGATTCCGATCAATCCGCTCGACGGAATTTACGCCGCCGCGATGAAAGCCAAAACTTCCGCCAACGCTAAAAACCAGACGCTTTCGGTCAAAGAAGCCGTCAGATTTTATACTTTAGGCGCGGCTTATGCGGAATTTCAGGAAAATGAAAAAGGCACAATAAGCACCGGAAAACTTGCGGATTTCGTCATTTTATCTGATGATATTTTTACGATTCCGATTGAAAAAATTCCCGATGTAACAGTTTTAACAACAATTATCGGCGGGAAAACAGTTTATCGAACAAAATAATTTTTGAGGAACAATTTGATTATGAAAAAAATTTTAGTTTTAGCTATCGCGTTATTAGCTTTCGCTTTTTCCGCACTCGCGCAGGAAAAGATGGAAAAGATGGAAAAGATGGAAAAGATGGAAATGTCGGATATGAAATCGCCGACCGAAAAAGATAAGACCGAAGCGATTCCGGCGAAAGGCGTTTTAAAACGCGGCGCAACAATTGGCAAATCGGAAAAAGTTTCGCTTGCCGAAGTAATGAAAAACCCGTCAAAATATGCGAATAAAACCGTTCGCGTCGAAGGCGTGATTGTCCGTTCGTGCAAAATGGAAGGCTGCTGGCTCGAACTCGCGCCGTCGAAAGAAGCGAGATCGGTGCGCGTCAAAATGAAAGATCACGCCTTTTTCGTTCCGCTCGAATCAGCCGGAGCGATGGCGAAAGCCGAAGGTGTTTTCTCCGTTAAAACTCTTTCCAAAGAAGAGGTCAAACATTTAATGGACGAAGACGGCGCGAAATTCGACAAAATCAACGCCGACGGCACAGTAACGGAAATCTCTTTTACGGCAACCGGAGTCGAGCTGAAAAAAGCGAGCTAAAAATCTGAAGTCAATCGTAAATCGAAGATAATATATCTGATTTTATATTCTTTGATTTACGATTTTCACTTAATGAAACCTTTCAAGATCAGAAATATCGAAATCAATCCGCCGCTCGTTTTGTCGCCGATGGCGGGCGTGACGGATTATACTTTTCGGCGTTTGATAAAGCGGCGCGGCGGTGTCGGACTTTCGGTGTCGGAATTTATTTCGGTCGAAGGTTTGACGCGGCATAATCCGAAGGCGAAACGGCAGATGCGGTTCGATGAGGAAGAACGCCCGTTTGCCGTGCAGATTTTCGGCGGCGAAGTTAATCGGATGGCACTCGGCGCGGAAATGGCGGAAGAAATCGGCGCGGATATTTTGGACGTAAATTGCGGTTGTCCCGCACCGAAAGTCGTCAAAAAAGGCGGCGGTTCGGGACTTTTAAAAGATTTGCCGAATCTCGAAACTATTCTGACGGAAATCAAAAAATCAATCTCGATTCCGCTGACTTTGAAAATCAGAATCGGCTACACCGACGCGACGATTAACGCCGTCGAAGTCGCTAAAATGGCGGAACAATGCGGCGTTGAACACATTCAGGTTCACGGTCGCACACGCGAACAAGGTTATAAAGGCGAGGCAAATTGGACTGTTATCAAAGCCGTCAAAGAAGCCGTTTCGATTCCGGTTTCCGGCAACGGCGACGTGACGAGCGTAAAATTCGCGCTCGATAAATTTAAAGAAACCGGCGTTGACGGCATTTTGATCGGACGCGGCGCGATGCAGAATCCGTGGATTTTCCGACAGATTCACGATGCGATGCAAGGACGCGAACCGTATCAGCCCGATCTCGAAGAAAAAAAAGCCGTTTTACTGGAATTTTTTGAAATGCTCGAAGGCGAAATGCCCGAAAAAGCCGCGCTCGGCAAAATGAAACAGCTCGCCGGACAATTTACGAAAGGTTTGATCGGCGGCGCACAGTTTCGCCAGACGCTCTATCATTCGCATTCGGCGCAGGAAATTCTGGACAACATCAGCGTTTACTTTCACACTCTAACCGAACGAAACACATTCGGCGACGGTTTGACCGAAGCAAAAGACGATGCGGATTTAGAGTTCGATTCGTGCGATGTCAGCGCAAATGACGAAGCGTGTGAAACGGCTGTTTCGGCGTAAATTTCCGGTTTTCCGAAATAATAGCAATACACATATGAAATACTTTTTTTCCCTTGTTTTTTTGATACTTTTTTCTGTCGGCATTTTCGCTCAAACCGATACGAAAAAAGTAAAAGTTGATTTTTCGACCTCGACAAGTAAGGCGATCAAATCTTCGCCCGCTTATTCTGCGCTTATTTTGCAACGCACGGAAATCAAAGCCGAACTCGAAGAAATGCTCGTTTCTTACACCGAAGATTTTCCGAAAGTTGCCGATGCGCGGCACGAAATTGACCTGATAAATTTTGAACTCACGAAATTGCTCGACACGAAAGTTACGGATTCGTGCAAATTGTCAGATTCGCTCGGTCAGTTGATGCTGAAGAAAACGCGAATCGAAATGCAGGTTTGGAATTTGCTGAAAAAATACAAAGAAGATCACCCGGAAGTTTTGCGGGCGAAACGAAAATTGGATATTTATGATAAAGCCGTCGCCGAAATTTTGCCATAACAATACACCTATGAAATTCAAATTCGCCGTTTTATTTCTGTTGTTGTTTTCCGCCCATATATTTGCTCAAAATCCTTCGGCGATTTTGAAACAAGCGGAAAAAGCGCACGGCGGAAAGAAAAATCTCGCCAAAATAGATTCGTATATCAAACGCGGTCTGATTACGAGAATAAAAGACGGCGCGGAAGGCGAAATAAAAATCCAAGCTACTAAACCCGTTTTTTATCATACTTTTATACGAATCGAAGGTTTTGAAAATGAATCCGGTTTTAACGGAAAATCCGGTTGGATCAGAGATTCGCGCGAAGGTCTGCAAACGCTCGTCGGCGATGAAAGCAACGATTTTCAAACCGAAGCCGTTTTTAGAAACAATCTCTGGCTCGATTATAAAAAGCAAAAATCGAAGATCGTCTCCGGCGGAAAATTAAATCTCAACGGCAAATCGGTTAATGTTTTGATAGTGACAAGTTCGGACGGTGTGCCGATGAAATTGTTTTTCGACGCAGCGACAAATCTTCTGATTCGTGAAGAATCAAGATTCGGCGCGGCGACGAAAATTTTCGATTACAGCGATTACCGGACGATCAACGGCGTAAAAGAAGCATTTCATATCAGAGAAAATCTCGGAAATGACGAGATTTATGAAATTGCATTCGATCAAATCGAACATAATACGAGTGTGGCTTCGACGACTTTCGATTTTCCGAATTTATCCGGCGAACCGCTTCCAGATATTCCTGCACTGTTAAATGATTTACAGGCAAATCAAGAAAGAGTCGAAAATACTCTCGATAATTATTCCTACACGCAAAAAACTACCGAGCGCGAACTAGACAAAAGCGGAATTCTAAAGGAAAAAGCATCTGAAACGGTCCAACTTTCTTTTTACAAAGGTTATCGCATTCGCCGGACAATCGAAAAAAACGGCAAATCATTAAACGAAAAACAACAGCAAGATGAAGATCGTGAAGTCGGGAAACGTGTCGAGGAAATCGAAAAGAAAATAAAAAAAGAAGAAGATCGCGTCGCTAAACAAGCCGCAAACGGAACGCCCGACGAAGATGGCAGACGCATCTCGATTGCCGAACTTTTACGCGCATCAAAACTTCTCAATCCGCGCCGCGAACGACTCAAAGAACGCGATGTGATCGTTTTCGATTTCGAGCCGAATCCGAATTTCGATTACAAAAACGCGAAAAGCATTTTGAAATTTTTCGGTAAAACTGCCGGAGTTATGTGGGTTGACGCGGACAAAAAACAAGTCGTCAGAATCGAAGCGGTTTTGGCTGACAGTTTTAAGATCGGCGGCGGACTTTTATTTAAAATCAAGGAAGGTTCATCGTTTGAGCAGCAAAACGAACTGATTAACGAAGAGATTTGGCTGCCTTCGCAAACGAATATAAATCTGTCGGCAAAAGCTCTCCTGCTCAAGGGAATAAATTTTAATGTGCTTGTAAAGTCTTCAAATTACAGGAAATTTGCAACCGAAGTAAAAGATGCGAAAGTTGACGAAATAAAAAATCAATAGATAAAAAATTTCGGATTTTTTAGTTCGGTTTCAAGACGATTTCCAAAACTTTTCCGTCGCGTAAGACCGTGAGCGTTTTTCCGCCTTTAAATTCCGGCTTCATATTTTCCTGTTCGAGTTTCTGATCGTCAATCGCTTCGACAAAATCTCCGTTTTTAATGCCCGAATGTTCTGCCAAACTGTTTTCTTTGACGGATTTTACTTTCAGTTTTTTTCCTTCAAAAACCGTTTCGACACCGATAAACCGCAAAACCTCGACGGCTTCTAACGAAACATTTTCCTTTTCCGGTTCTCTGCCGATTGAGACGGGTTTTCGCGCATTTAAGCCTTTCGGCATTAACTTGACGTTGCTTTCTCCGAGCGCGGAATCTCTTGACAACGGCAAATCTTCATTTTGCGCGGATTTAGACGAGATTTTTTCCCGCTTTTTAAGCCGATTTGCGTCCGCTGATACGTTTTCGGATTTTATATCAGTCGCGTTCGATTCGGATAATTTCGGTTCGGATTTATTTTCATTAAAGACTAAATTGGAACTTTGTGCGACAAGAGTATTTGACGGCAAATTTCTACTGTTTTCCGGTGTCGGCGGAATTTGCAAATTAGCAGCTATTTCAGTCTGATTTGACGACGATGAAAATATACCGGCTTGAAAAATCAGAAATGCCGCGATAAAAGCAGTTGCCGTCAATGGCAAAACGTAACGCAGAGTTTGCCAAACCGAAATCCGTGATTCGTTTTCGTCTGCTGAAGCCAGACGCGCTTTAAGCCGCAGATTAAAATTTTCGGGCGCGGAAACTTTTTCCAGACTGCCGACGAGATGGCTGATCTTTTGCTCGTCAACGGACAAAATTTCCCGTTCGACGAGATTATTTTTTAGATTATCGTTGTTCATTGAAAATCAAAATAATGCTTTAATTTTTCTTTTAAAAGACCTCGTGCGCGGCTGATCCGCGATTTGGTCGTGCCGAGTCCGAGTTCTAAAATTTGCGCTATTTCATCGTAAGTTTTGCCTTCGATGTCGCGCAAAATTATCGGTGCGCGATATTTCTCCGGCAAAGCCGTAATCGCTTTGGCAATCACGCTCTTTTCTTCGCTTTCCAAAAGATCGCTGTCCGCCAGAGGCTTTTTATCGGGCGGATGAAAATCAACTTCCTCACCTTCATAGCTGAAAAATCCGGTCAGAGACAGCAGCTTCCGGCGTTTGCGTTTGCGTAATTCGCTGATCGCCAGATTGCTGGCGATGCGGTAAATATACGTCGAGAAAGCATAATCCGTGTGATAACGCTCGATGGCAAAATAAACGCGAACGAAAGTTTCCTGCGCCAAATCTACGGCTTCTTCGTAGTCGTTCAGCATCCGGTATAAAAAATTTGTCAAAGGATTGCGGTAACGATTGACTATTTCGGAAAAAGCCGTTTCATCGCCGCGTTTCGTCGCTTCGATCAATTGATGGTCGGACAAATTTTCAGCCGACGCGCCCGATTTCTCAGGTGTTTCCGAAGTATTGGGTTCACGGTTGTCCAATGCCATACAAACATAATTTTTACAACACTTCGGAAGTCAAAACAAAAGCCGCTTTGCAGATAGAAACACGCGTTACGGCTCGAAAGGTTGCGAAAATTTTAAATTAAACAGGTCTGACGGTTAAAATTAAAAATATAAACTCATCGGTTTTCGGAGTTGCCAGACTGCCGACGATCGTCGGCGTATTTTCCGGCAGATTAAATCTGTTGATTCTGATTCCGATGCTTTCGTAATTGACGATCTGACTTGTGTCGCCTTTGGAATTCGTCTCCACGACAACCGGAACTTTCGCTCCGAAATTAAAAGTCTGAAACCGGATCGAATTTTTACCGTTTTCATCTTTCACGGCGTTTAATCCGTTTAATCCCCAATCGGAAAAATAAACTCTGTCCTGTTTGGTCTGATCCAACTGATTCAAAATTCCGGTGTGTCCGATTATGCCGTTGGAAGAAATTCGTTCGAGAAAAGTCGCTGCCAGATTATAATTTAAGTATGAATAATCGTTTTTTAATTTACCGATCACGCCCGAAAGTGACGGCGGTAATTTCCCTTTTTCGGACGCATTATTCGACGCGACGACAACGTGCAGCAGAACTTCGTAACTCAGTTCGGGCTGATTTTTCTCATCGCTCTGCGCGAAAACCGCGCTAAGTGTAAATAAGAAAATAAACGCAAAAACAAAAATTTTCGGCTTTTTCATCGGTGTATCTCCTTTTGAGTTGGAATCTTAAAACGATACCTTTCACCGACGAGCCGAAAATTTGTTGCAAAATTTTTTAATTTTTAACTTGCGTCAAATGTCGAGTCTTCTACTTTTTGACCGAAAGTGATTGTAAAAATTTCAGTTTCCTCGACCTGTTTGTCGTCAGCCCAAAGCACCGTTCGATACGGAACGAGCGTTCCCTGAGAATAATTGTAGTCGTAAAACTTGCGTTTAAATTTCACACCGCCTTCTTCGTATTCGAGCATCATCACGCGCAAGGTTTTGACGGAGATATAAAATCTGGTCTTGCGATTCTGATTGTCCGTTACATCTAAAATGTAAAAATCAACGCCTAAAATCTTATCGCGTCCGAAGAGTTCGGTTTTAGAACCGTTTTCCTTATAGCGCAAAAGAGCTTCGAGACCGTGCCAGATTTGATTATGAAAAGTATTAAGAGCGGATTCGCGCGGCGTAAAAGTCGTGTTGTTGTAAACGCCGAATGTTTTTTCGCCGTTGTAAATAAGTGAGTATTTCGTACTCGGAAATTGCTGTTCGAGCCGGGTTTTTTCTTTCTCCAGACTGTCACCGCGAACGATCCATCTCTGATAACCGGCGTTGTCGGTCGTGCCGTCGTCATTAACGATCTTCATTGTTCCGCGTTCCAGAGTGGTTTTGCGAATTTGATTAAGACCGACTCTGCCGGACAATCCGCCATAAATTAAGATCGAAGATTCGGCTACGCCTTCAGCGGTGAGGTTTTTTGAAAGATCGACATTCTGCTGAACTTGCGGCGGTTTCGCAGTTTCTTTCTTTTTTTCTTCCGCAGTTTTTTCCGTTTCCTGAGCAGAAACGAAATTTACAGCCGTCAGGAAAAGGATTAATAACAACACAGCGGATTTTAGATGAAAATTCACAAAAAATATTCTCCTCATTTTTCTCTCTCTATTATTTAATTGCGGATTTTAACACAATTTTTTAATTTCTTTTTAATGTTAGCGTATTTGGCTGATTAAATTGATGAAATAAAACCGCGTTAAGATGCTTTTGAATTGTTTTAGTCGCAAACTAATGCTTAAAATGACGAATTCCTGTAAATACCATTGCTAAACCGTGTTCGTTTGCCGCTTCGATGACTTCTTCATCTCTGACCGAACCGCCGGGCTGAATGATTGCCGAAATGCCGTATTTTGCGGCTTCATCCACACCGTCACGAAACGGAAAAAAAGCATCGGAGGCAAGGACGGAACTTTTCAATTCGAGCGAAGTTCGTCCGGCGCGTTCGGCGGCGATTCGCACCGAATCAATGCGGTTCATTTGCCCCGCGCCGACACCGACGGTTTGAAACTCGTTGGTGAAAACAATCGCGTTCGATTTGACGTGCTTGCAGACTTTCCACGCAAACTGCAACGCTTTTAATTCTGCTGCAGTCGGTTGTTTTTCCGTCACGATCTTTAAATCTTCTATGGAAACTTTATACGCATCAGGCGTTTGAACGAGCATTCCGCCGGAAATCTTTCGATATTCCATCGCATTTTGGACGTTTTCGGCTTTTAGAACCCGCAGATTTTTTTTCTTTTTGAAAATTTCCAATGCTTCCATTTCATATTCGGGCGCGATGACGACTTCGGTAAAAACTTCGTTAACCGCATTTGCTTCTGCCGCCGAAACTTTTTTATTAAACGCGACGATGCCGCCGAAAGCCGAAACAGGATCGGTTTCGAGCGCACGTTTATAGGCTTCGAGATTGTTTTCGCCGATGCCGACACCTGACGGATTCGTATGTTTGATGATCGCGCAGGCGAGTTCGTCAAAATCCTGTATAAGTCGCCACGCCGCGTCCGCATCGAGATAATTGTTATAAGACATTTCTTTGCCGTGAAGTTGTTCGGCATAAGCGATTCCGGTTACTTCCAAATCAGAAACGTAAAGTGCAGATTGCTGGTGCGGATTTTCGCCGTAACGCAGATCGAAAGATTTTTCGAGTTCGGGATCAATAAAATCGGGCAAACCTTCTTCGGTTTCGCCGGAAATTTCTTCCGTTTCCAAATCTTCGTCGGTCGTTTCGCCGTTTTCAAATTCTTCCAGATTGTCGAAAATTCTTAAAACTTCTTCATTCGATGACGGATGAAAATCTTCGACCAGTTCAAATTCTTCGTCGCTGAGTCGATCGGTAAGATAATCGGAAATTATCAGATCGTAATAAGAAGTATGCGAAAAGGCGAGCGCGGCAAGACTTTTTCGCGTTTCGAGCGAGATCGCGCCGTTATTTTCATTTAACTCGACAATAATTTTTTCATAAATACGCGGATCGGTGATGACAGCGACATCGCGCCAGTTTTTCGATGCCGAACGAATCATCGCCGGACCACCGATGTCTATCTGTTCGACAGCTTCTTCGAGCGAAACATTTTCATTTTCAATCGTTTTTTCAAACGGGTAAAGATTTACAACAACGAGATCAATCGGCGTAATATCGTGCGTTTTCATCGCTTTGAGATGTTCGTCGTTGTCGCGCAGAGCAAGAAACGCGCCGTGAATCTTCGGATGCAGAGTTTTTACGCGCCCGTCCATCATTTCGGGAAAACCCGTAATCTCGGAAACTTCCGTCACCGCTAAACCGTTTTCGCGCAATGCTTTCGCCGTTCCGCCGGTGCTGATGATTTCGACATTCAATCGGTTTAATTCTTTTGCCAGATCAAGAATTCCTGCTTTATCGGAAACGCTCAACAGAGCGCGTTTGATTTTTCTTAATTCACTCATAAAAATAAAAAAGCGGTCGGAAAAAGACCGCCGCCGTTACTGCATAAAAATACTCATCTAAAGCCGAATTTGTCGGCTTTTAAGACTGATAAAGCCATTTAAATCGAGCTGAATCGTTTACTCAAAAGATAAACGACCTAAAAATATAAGGCTCAATAAAAATGCTATTGTATAAATGACGATTTTGATAAGACTCATAAAATCTCCTATTCTAAAAACCGCATAATCCGGTAAAGTAGGATAACGAACAAATTATCATTTTAGTTTCGCACGGCTTTTGATGTCAATTATGAAAAAAAAGTTTTCACAATGTTTGTTGCTTTTAATGTGCATTCAGATTTTAACAATTGCCGGTTTTGCTCAAAATCTGAAAATTTCCGTTGCGACAACTTCGGAAAATCCGTCGAAAATGTTTGTCAGAGGAGTTTTTTCCGAAAATGTCGAGGGGGAAAATTTGTCTTTTTTATCTGATTATGCCGATGCCGTTAATTTGGGACAAAGAGTAAAAAATGTTCAACTATTCGATAAAAACGCGCAAAAGATCGGTTACAAAAAAATCGCCGAAGGTTCTTTTATAGCTGACGCTTTTTTCAATTCGTTTTCATACGAAACAGACATTTCGATTTCGACGAACACTCTGTCAACCGCACATATTTCCTGGATTTCCGATCAGAAAGGAATTTTGCGGCTTAACGATTTACTGCCTCTTTTTGAAAAAAAATATCGAACGGAAATCTCGTTTGAACTTCCCGCTAAGTGGAAAATTTCGACCGTTGAAAAAAAAACGACTCAAAATTCTTACGCGGTCGAAAACACGGAAAATGCCGCGTTTATTGTCGGTGAAAACTGGAATGAAAATTCATTTAATATCTCCGGCACGAATGTAAATTTGATTCTCGACGATCAATGGAAAATCGAAAAAAGCGTCGCCGAAAAGATTATCAGAGATATTTTGTCCCAATACACGAATTATTTCGGCGCAATTCCGCAAAAAAAGATAAATATCGTAAATTTCAAATTTCCGAAAGATGTCGGTTTCGAGCGGTGGCGAGCGGAAACTTTCGGCGCGAATATTATCGTGATGACCGCGCCGACGACTTTTGAAAGTCAGATGCGCCAACGAATACAGGAACAATTGCGCCACGAACTTTTTCATCTCTGGATGCCGAACGATCTCGCTTTGGATGGCGATTATGCTTGGTTTTACGAAGGTTTCGCGCAATACGCGGCACTACGTTCGGGAATTGCTCTGAACCAGATTTCTTTCGCCGATTTTCTAAATACGTTGGAACAGGCAAATAATCTCGGCAACCGGCGCAGTCAAACGGTTTCGTTAATTGACGCATCGAAAAACCGTTGGCTCGGCGAAGGTTCGAGCGTTTACGCGAAAGGTTTGGCGGTCGCATTTCTTCTCGATGTCGCACTTTTGCGGCAAAGCGGCGGCAAGCGCGATCTGATTTCCGTTTTGCGCCAAATTTACGAAAAACATAGATTTCCGAACGAAACGGAAGACGGAAATTCAGCCGTTCTAAAAATTTTCGCCGGTTACAACGAACTTTCTCCGATTATCGAAGATTATGTAAAAGGCTCGGAAAAATTGAGTTTCGCCAAATATCTGGCGCAAACCGGAATCGAAATACTGCCTGATAAATCGGGCGTAAAATTGCAGGTAAAAAACAAATTGTCCGGGCGTGAGAAAGATTTTCTGGACAAATTAGGCTATAATAACTGGCGAAAATTTTTATCAAAATGAGAAATTTATTAAAACCACAAAAACCATATTTTATATCAGCAATTATATTTATTTCGCTTTTCGCATCCAGTTGCGGACTTGTTTCAAATGCGGTCGAAAATGTAACCTCTATTGTCGGACTCAATGAAACCGGCACAGTAATCGCCCAGAGAGCGCAGATTCGCAGTTCTTATGCGGTTGTAGCGGCTGATCTGCTGGAAGTTCAACGCGGCGACAGGCTGAAAATTTTAGAAGAAACCGATTTTGAAAAGGTCAAATGGTATCGTGTCCGCGCCAATGACGAAGAGGAAACCGAAGGTTGGATCGAAGCTCAAAATGTCATTCTGGGCGAAATCTTGGATAAATCGAAAAAACTGGCTGACGAAGTTAAAGACTCGCAAGCACAAGCAAACGGTCAACTTCGCGCCGCTTCTAATCTTCGTCTGACACCCGAACAGACGGACGATAACATTTTATTAAAACTCGATCCGGCGGCAACCTTTGAAATCATCAATTGGAAGTATGTTCCGAAACCTCAAAACGATGCCGACAATACCGCAAATTCGCAAACTCCAGACCTTACGGCGGCAAAAGATAACGATGAACCGGATAAACTTTTGGACAAATACGATATTTGGTATTTCGTAAGACTCGACCGCTCGGTTTCGCCCGCTCCGGCAGGCTGGCTTTTCGGCAGACAGGTCGAACTTCAAGTTCCGAGCGACATCGTTTTTTACCAGCAGAATGATAAAAAGTTTGTAACGTGGCAGAGAATTGATGAAGTCGCCGACGACAAGTTGCCGACCAAACCGACAGATATAGTGCAGGTTTCGCGTCCGGGAAGTTGGGTTGTTTTGTGGCGCACCGACGAAGTAAAAGCAATTGACGGCGTTGAGCCTGATTTTGACGGAATTTTGGTTTTAGGTTATGACAAATTCAATCAGGAACATTATTCGGTCTATCGTAACGGCAATGTTTGGGGACGTTTACCGATGCGAATGGAAGGTTCGGGCGACAGCAAAACCTTCACGGTCAAGTTGATGAATAATGCGACCGGAAAAATCGAAGATAAAGCGTTCGGAATCTCGAAAAGCGGCAATCGAATCAGAGTTACCGCGCCGCCCGATATGGCGAACTACGAGAAAAAAGACGGCAAAAAATGATCGAAGAAGATTTTGAAAATCCGTTTGACGAACCGTTTGAGATCGAAATAACCGACACGCTCGATCTGCATTCTTTTTCGCCGAAAGACGTAAAATCTCTGGTTGAAAATTATTTAGTCGAAGCCAGAAAAAAAGGTTTTGGAAAAGTTCGAATAATTCACGGAAAAGGAATCGGTGTGCAGAGAGAAATTGTCAGAAATATTTTATCGAAAACCGAATTTGTTGCCTCTTTTAAAAATGCGCCGGAGTTTTCAGGAAGTCGAGGTTCGACGATTGCGGAGTTGGATGTTTTATTTGATTAATTTTCTTCGATTACGTCAGCCCAAACTTCGCCTTCTTCGTCGGTAAATTCGTCAAAAAAAGATTCGAGCAGGTCGTTTTGATCGGAGATTTGCAGTTCGGATTCGTGGACGCGGTTCGAGAGATATTTACAATGATGTTCGAGTTCGCGGAGTCGTTTTTTTTGTTCCCGGTTAATTCTTTCGAGATAAATCATATAGAAAAACTGTAAGCCGGCAACGCCCGCCAGAGATAAGGAAAGACCTATCAAAACATAAATCGTCATTTCTTTTTCCCGTCTTTATCCGTTAATTTATCAGGATTTTTCGATTATACTCTTGACCTGCGACAAATGAAAAGTAAAAATTTAAATAATTTTGAAATCAACTGCGGAAAAAACAATTTATAAATTTAAAAGAATGAAATTTTGTCTCTATTGATACTTTGTTTATTGAAATCAACTTATAGAAATTTTGCCGTAAGAGGTTTACAACAAATGACTACCGAAAATTTAAATCTTATCTATACTCTTTTATGCGACGACGTGCGCCTCGAAATGGGAAATAAAGTTTCTCTGATGGGCGTTTTTCAAAACATAATGGTCGAACAACTTCCCGTTTCGTTAATCAAGTTTGCCGTCGTCAATCATTGGCGCGGCGAAGGTTTTCATCAGACGGAAGTTCGCATCGTCTCGCCCGACAAAAAAAATCTCGTCGTTACATCGCAGCCGACTCCAATCGAACTCGCGCCCGGCGGATTTACCGATAATGTCAGCTTTTTCGTCAATGTCGTCTTTTCAACGCCCGGAACTTACTGGGTTCAAACGCTCGCCGATCAGGAATTATTACAGGAATTTCCGCTGATAATTACCGACTCGAAAACAGTTTCGGAAAATATACAGGCGGATGAAATTTCGGAAACGATCAATTAAATTCAGATAAATATAAAAAAGGCGCGTGACGAAATTTGCATCCGACACGCGCCTTTTTTAATTAAAAATTCTTAATTGTTAACAGGAAGTTCTAAGGTTAAAGCCAAACGATAGACAGCCGCGCCGTCAACTTCGATTTCCTTGCTGGCGGAAATTCCTTTAGCCGTTGCCGTAACCCGAAAGCGATCCGTTTTTTCAGGAAACCGAAAAATAAATTCGCCGCTTTCGCTCGTATAGCTCGAACCGACATTTTTCGATAAACCGCCGGAAACTCTTTCGATTTCGACCTTTGCGCCGTAGATGCTGCCGCCGAATTGATTAAAAACGCTGCCGTTGATAATAATTAAAGTTCCCTGATCCACGCGCATCACGAGCCGACTTCCGAGATCGCCGGTTTTCTTTTTCCTGACCTCGACATTGTATAAAATGCCCGTGCCGAAACCGTTTTTTTCAAAAACGACATTGTATATTCCGGCTTCGAGTCCTTCCATCATAAATTCGCCTCTGTTATCGGATTTAACGGATTTGATGTCTTCGCCTTTTTGACGAACTGTAATAGTGACGCTGCTGAGAGTGTTACCTTTCGTATCGCGCACTTTTCCTTTTAAGCCGCCGCTGCTTTGAGCAAAGGCGAAACTTGCCGTCAAAATCAAAAACAAACTCGAAATAATAATTTTTTTCATAACCCGAAAATTAATTAAGCCGAAGCGGTTTCTGATTTTATTTCATCACGAAATTGTTCGGCTACATCATTGATGATGTCATCAAGCGTTCGGGTTGGCTCATAGCCGATCATTCGCTTGGCTTTTTCAAGACTGGGAACGCGCCGCTGCATATCTTCAAAACCTTCGCCGTAGGCTTCGGAATACGGAATATACTGAATTTCGCTCTTGCTTCCGGTCATTGTAATTGCCTTTTTCGCCAATTCGATAATCGAAGTTTCCTGAGAATTTCCGAGATTGATAACCTGACCGAAACATTCCGGCGAATCGAGAACTTTTACCAAACCTTCGATAATATCCGAAACGTGACCGAAACAGCGTGACTGATTGCCGTCGCCGTGAACCGGAATCGGTTCGTCTTTAAGAGCCGCTTTGACAAACCGCGGCACGACCATTCCGTAATGTCCGGTCTGGCGCGGTCCGACGGTGTTGAACAAACGCACGACAGCGACCGGCAAACGAGATTCTTTCCAATGCGCGAGCGCGAGAAATTCATCCAGAGTTTTCGCGCACGCATAAGCCCAGCGATGTTTATCGGTCGAACCTGTCAAGAGATCATCCTCTTCCTTAAATGGAACGGAAATACCTTTGCCGTAAACTTCGGATGTGCTGGGAATCAAAACCCGCTTGCGATAACGCGAACAAAATTCAAGCACGATATCCGTTCCGCGAAAAATCGTTTCGATTGTCTGAACCGGTTTTTCCATAATCAAACGCACACCGACGGCACTCGCCATATGGAAAACGCGGTCGGTTTCACGAATCAGGTCTTCCATCAGTTTGGTATTTAAAACCGTATCAATAATCAGACGAAAACCGTCTTTGCCTTCGAGATGTTCGACATTTGAATAACGTCCGGTCGAAAGATTATCAATGACCGTAATTTCGTGTCCTTCGCTGTGCAGACGATCTGCAAGATGACTTCCGACAAATCCTGCGCCGCCTGTGATAAGTATTTTCATTTTTATATGTCTGACTCCAATAATATTTTAATTTTGCGATAAATTTGCTTCCGTTGATCTTACTCTTCCGGCAAAATAAGCAACCGTTTTTTTCAAGCCCTCGGCAAGTTGAATGGTCGGCGACCAGTTTAACAATTCTTTGGCTCTCGTAATATCGGGTTTTCGCTGTTTCGGATCGTCTTTCGGCAACGGAAGATTTTTTATACTGATTTTTTTGCCTGTCGCAACAGCAACTTCATTTGCCAGTTCATTCATTGTAAATTCGCCCGGATTGCCGATATTTACCGGTCTGTGAATATTTTCGGCTTCGGTGTTCATCAAACGTATGATGCCTTCGACCAAATCGTCAACGTAACAAAATGACCGCGTTTGCTCGCCTGTTCCGTAAATTGTCAACTCATCACCGCGCAACGCCTGAACGACAAAATTGGAAACGACGCGCCCGTCATTTTCCATCATTCGCGGACCATAAGTGTTAAAGATTCTGACAATTCGAGTATCAACTTTGTTCTGGCGATGATAATCCATCATTAAGGTTTCAGCCACACGCTTCCCTTCATCATAGCAGGAACGCAGCCCGATTGGATTTACATTGCCGAAATAGTCTTCGGTTTGCGGATGAATCAGCGGATCGCCGTAGACTTCCGAGGTCGAAGCCTGTAAAATCCGTGCGCGAACACGCTTTGCCATTCCGAGCATATTAATCATTCCCATCACACTGGTTTTGACGGTTTTGACCGGATTATATTGATAGTGAATCGGCGAAGCCGGACACGCGAGATTATAAATTTGGTCAACTTCGAGTAAAATCGGCTCGCTTACATCGTGGCGAATCAGTTCAAAGTTATGATTGTCGAGCAGATTAATGACATTTTGCCGTGTGCCTGTAAAAAAATTGTCCAGACAAATTACTTCGTGTCCTTGATTTAAAAGTCTCTCGCAAAGATGTGAGCCGATAAATCCCGCACCGCCGGTTACAAGTATTCTCATATTTTTATTTGAATTTGAAATATCTTTTTATAAACAAAGCGTAAGTTTTCCAAACTCAAATTATAGTTATTTATAGATTTTTTTAAAATGAGGTTATACTGATTTACTCAATTATCCAGTTTTTTATCGAGGTTGTGCCGTTTTATCATTCCATATAAACGCGGACGATAAAGTCCTAAAAGATTGGCGGCAGCTTGTTTGTTCCCTTTTGTCCGTTTTAAAGCGGCAACGACGACACTGCTTTCAATCGAATTGAAAACGTCATCAAGGTTTTCGCTGTTTTCCGGTTCAGGCAACCTTTCAACGATAAATTTTCCGACTGCATCGAACATTTCTTCGCCCGACAGATTATCTGCCAAACTCTGAAAATTAGAGTTTACAAGCGAGTTTACACCGTTGTTGGCAATACTATAAGCCTGTTCGGTAACTGCCGTAACCGAGGATGTCCGACTTTTCTGCAAGTCGGAAAATGTGATTTTGCTGTTATAATTTTTCGGTATATTAAGTTGGTTAATCTTTCCGTTTTTACACAATAAAACAGCTCTTTCGAGGACATTTTCCAGTTCCCTGACATTGCCGCGCCAATCGTAATTGAGCATTTGATCGTAGGATTCTTCTGAAAAAGAAATATTCTCGCGTTTGTATTTTTCCGAAAATGTTTTCAAAAAATGCTCTGCCAACATCGGAACATCTTCCATTCTTTCACGAAGCGGCGGAATTTTTATTTCTATCGTGTTGATCCTGTAATATAAATCCTCACGCAGATTTCCGTCTTGTATTGCATCGAAAGGACTGCGGTTTGTCGCCGATATAAGACGAAAATCAGCTTCCTGCGGTTTATCGCTTCCGACGCGGTAATAAATTCTTTCCTGCAAAACGCGCAAAAGTTTCGGTTGTAAATCGAGCGGCATTTCACCGATTTCATCAAGCAGAAGACTTCCGCCAGCCGCACGTCCGATCAAACCTTCTTTATCACCTATCGCGCCGGTAAACGAGCCTTTTTTATGTCCGAAAAGTTCCGATTCGATTAATTCTTTGGGAAGTGCGGAGCAGTTTACTTTAACAAAAGGTTTTTTAGAACGTGCGCTCGTATAATGAATCGCATTTGCGATTAATTCCTTGCCCGTTCCCGATTCGCCTAAAATAAGAATATTGGCATCGGAAACTGCCACGCTGTCTATCAGTTCATATATTTCCTGCATTGCGCGACTTCCGCCGATGATGCCTTCGTAAGCATTACTCTTTGAAAGTTTGCCGCGCAGTTCCCGAATTTCTTCTTTTTGCTGTTTACGCTCAATCGCTTTTTCGATCAAGACGATCAATTCTTCAAACTCGACCGGCTTTTCAACATAATAAAAAGCTCCTGCTTTGGTCGCCTCGATAGCTTTTTCAGTCGAGCCGAAACCGGTCACCATTATAATTTCAGTATCAGGCGATATTTCTTTGCTGCGCTCGACAATTTCAATCCCGCTTAAACCGGGAAGTTGAAGATCGGTCAAAATAATATCGAAGTCATTTTCTTCAATATATTGTAATCCTTGTTGCCCGTTTTCGGCTTTTGTAACGTGAAATCCTTCAGCGCGTAATTGAAACTCCATTAAATCCAGAGTCGCTTTGTCATCATCTATAACCAATGCTCTATTTGCCATATTTCTATTACAATATTAATTATGACTTATTTCAAACAAAATAGATATGAAGAGGCAAGCCCCCACTCTCGCCTCTTCATTTCCACTCTCCCCGGATTTTTTAAATTTTATTTATTTAGAGTTCTTTCTACCAAGTAACAAACCGATCAGCAATCCGAATAATCCCGCAATTGCTAAACCGAATTGCGGTTTTTCTTTAATAGTTTTTACAATTTGATGCTTCGTTTTATCAAAATCAAAGTTACTAACATAGTCTGAGGAACTACTTAACGCATCTGCTGCGCGATGACCTAACTGATTCGCTTTATCTATTGCCTGATGTGCATACTGGTTAATGTTTTCAGTTCGAGAATCGAAAAATCCCTGAGCCGAATCTGATTTTTCGTGAAACTTATCAGCGGCTAAGGATAAATTTTCAGAGAATTTATCCTTCGTTTCTTCGATTTTTTGCACTACTTTTCCCTTAAAATTTTCAGTTGAATCTGAAGCATTTGGCACATTTTCTTTGACTTGTTTTGCGGCTGTCCCTGATTTGTTTTCCATAGATGTTTTTTATTCTCCGAAATCTTGGTTTCGCTTCGATTTATTGTTCGCTCAAATAATCGCAATGATTGTGCCATTAAACTTAAACATCTTTAATTACAGCAATTACATATTTAGATTTTTTATTTTTGCTTGTAACCTTAATTATATATGAACTATTTCGATGCACTCTTTATAACAAATAAAAGTGTGAAATATTTCCCATAGTATTTAGGCTTACAAAGCAAGTCTAAATACTTAATTTTTGCATCAATTCGATACTGATGTTGATATTGCTTTAAATGACAAACTATTTAATTAACGATATAAACTATTTATTTTTACAATTTAACTGCTTTGGCACGAAAGTTGGATAGGACATTCGTTAAGTAGCTAATAAATAAGCAGATAAGCTATTCGAGTTTTTGGTCTTAAGGAAAACATTTTAGAGGTTAAGGAAAAAGGAGAAAAAAAATGCTGGAAACAATTATCGTTATTTTACTGGTGCTATGGCTAATAGGATTTGTAGGCTTTAGCGGAACTGTAGGAAGCCTGATTCACTTATTATTGTTAGTTGCGCTTGTCGTTTTTGTAATTCGCCTATTAACAGGTAGAAAGGTCGTCTGATTTATAAACATTCAACTAATAATATTTATTTGTAGCTCAGGCTTTAAAAAAAAGCCTCGTCTGGATAATATCTCCGGCGAGGTTTTTTGAGTTAGCAAAAATGAAAATGTAAATTTATAAAGTTTTTCCTTCGGAGAATATATGACGTTTAGCCCTGTTCAACAGCCATCCGGTTTATTTGATGATTTGTTTGCTTTTTACGGAACTATTAGTCCAAACGGCTCGATACTTTCGCTTACCGGAACTATTTTTAAGAATACAAATATCGAACCCGACGTATTAATCGGTCAAAAATTTTCGGACGCGGTATTTTGGCAGTCTTCCGAGCAAAATGTCGAACTCATCAATAATGCCGTCAAGGAATCTTCGCTCGGCACAAAATCTTATGCGTTATTAAATTTTCGCGTAAATTCGACGATAAGAAAGTTGGTTGAACTGAATTTCCATCAGGTTTCCGGCGAAAACGAGATTTTTTTCTGCGCTCAGGACGTAACACAGAGAGAAAAGGAAATTGAGTTTTACAAAATTCGCAGCGAACAGATGTTATACGCGGCGGAAAGTGCAGACATCGGCTTATGGTTTTGGGATGTCGTCGAAGATAAAATTTTTTCCACTCCGAGATTTAACGATTTTTTTGAAGTTCCCGCTCACGAACTTATTGATCTGGATTCGTTTTTCAAAGTAATTCACCCGGAGGATCGGGAAAGAGTCGAGTTGATTTTTCACCAATCTCAATTCAGTGGAAAAGAATATAAAGAAGAATTTCGTGTAATAAATTCAGATGGTAACACTCACTGGCTTTCGGCTCGCGGAAAAAGTTTTCTGGATGCCGAAGGCGATCCTATTAGTATGACCGGAGTAATCAGAAAAATTACAGATCGAAAAATAGCCGATGAAGAACTTTCCATCGTTTACGAGAGAGAGCGCAAAGCGCGGGACGAAGCCGAAGAAGCAAATCGGGCGAAGGATTTTTTCCTCGCTTTTGTCTCTCACGAACTTCGTTCACCTTTGAACGCCATTTTAGGTTGGACAAAAATTTTGTTGACTAAAGAAGTTGATACGGAAACGCGAAAAAATGCGCTTGAAACAATCGAACGCAGCGCACGTTCGCAATCAAAATTGATAAATGACCTTGTTGATTCGGCAAGAGTCGCATCGGGGAAACTACGGCTCGAACTTATGCCGTTAAATTTTTACGATGTCGTTAAAAATGTTTATAATTCGCACAAACCGCAAGCTGAAAACAAGCAAATCGAACTTTCATTTTCATCGGACAATGAAAAATTAAACGTCGTCGGAGATTCGGTCAGACTTCAGCAAATTATTACGAATCTCTTGTCGAATTCGCTTAAATTTACGCCCGAAGGCGGAAAAATCGAAATTTTTATCGAATCACGGAATGATGATGTAAAGGTTTTTATTAAAGATAACGGTCAGGGAATAAGCGAAGAGGCTTTGCCGCGAATCTTCAATCAGTTTTCGCAGGGCGATTTTGATAACCAAGACCGCACGGGACTCGGACTCGGACTTTCCATTGTCAAAACATTAGTCGAGAAACACGGCGGAAAAGTTACGGCACAGAGTGAAGGCTTGGGAAAAGGTGCAGTCTTTTCCGTAAAACTGCCGCTTTCGAAAGATGAGATGAAACCTTTGCAGGAAAAAACGAACGATCCGGAAAATGCTCTGCCGTTGAAAGGACACAAAATTTTGATTGTCGAAGATGATCCTGATTCGTGTGAAGTTTTAGACCTTTTTCTCGAACAGAGCGGCGCGGAAGTCGTGCAGTCGAATTCGGCTTCGGAAGCGATGGCAACGCTCAAAGGCTTAAAAGACAGTTTGCCGGACATAATAATTTCCGATCTCGGAATGAGTGAAGAAGACGGTTATTCATTAATGACGAGAATTCGAGCAATGAAAAATGAAGAAGGCGGAAAAATTCCCGCCATCGCTCTCAGCGCATTTACTTCGCAGGATAATAAAAAGAAAGCCTACGAAGTCGGGTTTCAAAAATATCACACAAAACCTTTCGAGCCTGATATGTTAATTGATGAAGTTTTGGAATTGCTCAATTAAAATACGGCGTTGTCATTCGGAAAACAACGCCGTATTTTTGTTTGGTTTAATATCTCAGCCTTTTCGCTTTTTCGATTAAGCCGATAAATTCGCCGCGATAGTTTTTCAGATCGTTGCCGCGCGAATTTGCCGCAAGCGCATAGACGTTTTCAAAACTTGAATTTCCTTTGAAACGCGAATCGCGCAGAAGCATTCCGAATTGCGCGACCGCCGAGGCAAATTTCAAATTGTCCGAAGCATTTTCCGCTCTTTTATTATCGTCTAAAACTCCCGTGGTAATAAGTTTGCTCTGATCCGAATCCGGCTGTTTGTAACGAAGTTTGACGGTCAAAAGTTCATTGCCGAATTTCGATTCGGACGGCACGGTCTGCGAGTATTTTAATTCGATGCCGTCGTTTTCGATTTTTTCTCCGGCGGGAACGATTTCATACAAAGCCGTTACCGAATGTCCCGCGCCGATTTCGCCGGCGTCTTTTTTGTCGTCGTTAAAATCCTTGTCGGCGAGCAGACGGTTTTCATAACCGATCAGCCGATAACCGGCGACGAGCGCGGGATTAAATTCGACCTGAATTTTGACATCTTTGGCAATCGTGTAAAGCGTTCCGGCAACTTGCTGACCGAGAGCTTTTCGCGCTTCTTCTGCCGAATCAATATACGAATAATTTCCGTTGCCTTTGTCGGCGAGTTTTTCCATCATCGAATCGTTCAGATTTCCGCTGCCGAATCCGAGAACCGAAAGAAATACTCCGCTGCGACGTTTTTCTTCAATCATTTTAACGAGTTCGTTATCATTTGAAAGTCCGAGATTAAAATCGCCGTCGGTCGCCAAAATCACGCGATTGTTTCCGCCCTGAATAAAATTATTGAGCGCGACCGTGTAAGCGAGTTTTATTCCTTCGCCGCCGTTCGTTCCGCCGCCCGCGCTTAATCTGTCGAGCGAATCTAAAATTTCCTTTTTATCGCGCACCGCCGTCGAAGGCAAAACCAAACCGCTCGCGCCGGCATAGACGGCAATCGCCACGCGGTCGGACGGTTTCAGTTGATTGATTAGAGTGCGGAAAGATTCTTTCAAAAGCGGCAGTTTGTCGGGATCGTTCATCGAACCGGAAACATCGAGCAGAAAAACCAGATTCGACGGCGGCAGGTTATCGAGCGAAACATTTCTGCCTTGCAAACCGATCTGCACGATCTTGTGATTCGGTTTCCACGGCGCATTTGCCACTTCCGTATTGACGGAAAACGGTAAATTTCCGGCAGGCTGCGGATATTCGTATTCAAAATAATTGATAAATTCTTCGATGCGGACGGCATCTTTCGGCGGCAGTTGACCGTCGTTCAGATAACGGCGAACATTCGTATATGAAGCCGTGTCAACGTCAATCGAAAACGTCGAAAGCGGCGCGCGTCTTGTTTCGAGAAACGGATTTTCGGTGATTTCCGCATAGCGTTCGGAACTCGTCGTTTCGCCGTCGTAAACTTCTCTTTTGGCTTCGCTGGAAGTGTTTGCCATTGCTTTATTCGACATCGAATAATCCGGCTGACTTTCTTTGCTTTGCGAAACGCTCGAATTTGTATTTGAAGCAGATTCTTTAATAGAACTGCAAGAACTTAAAATTATCGAACTTAAAATTAATAGACCAACAAAAAACTTTACCGTGAACTCTTTTTGTCTTCTCATAAAAAGATTCCTCCAAAAAAATTTGCAAGTTAGAAACTGTGTTTCGCCCGATTGAACGATTCAAAGTTTCTAACTTGCAAATTAATTCTAAAAATTATTTTGTTTAATGATTAACTATCGAACTGTCGCCGTGAACAACAATTACTTGATGCGTTTTTTGAACATCGTTTGAAGATAATTTTTCACCTGATTCGGAAAACACATCAAATTTAGCGTAAAGATTTTGCTTTAAATCCTGTTTGCTTATTCTCAAATCAACAGTGTTTGCCAGATAATATTCTTTCTTAAATAAATTAGGCAAAGTTTCCGTTGTTTGAGGTTTATCCGATAACAAAACTTTACTGTCTGCATTAAAAACGACTGGAGACAAAACCATAGATTTCGGTGGATTTCCATAACCGTTCCACTTTATTTTAAGCGTAACTACGAGTTTTTGCGTATCAACAAAATAGTATAATTCATCAATATCCAAAGAAAGTTTTTCTGTTTTCTCCGATTTGAAAACCGGCAGATTGTCCGATTCGACTTTCGGAACATTCGGAATCGTTTGAGCAAAAAATCCGAATAATGACCAGACAATTGCGAAACTACCGACGATAAATGTAAAAATCGTCAAACCGATGATGTGTTTTTTCATTTCAAAATTCTCCTTTTTATGAAACTAAGAACGATGATAAACGATTTGCTTGCGCGATGACAAGATTTTTAAAAAATTAAAATCGCACTTCGATTGTTTCGCCGTTGCGCTTTCCCAAACTCGCCGTCAGATGCGGATATGTTTCGTGTTCGGTTTCAAAATCTTCCGCGCCGATAAACATTTCGGCTTCGGCAATCGCCATAAATTCGCCTTCGATTTCCATAAAAAATCCGAACGGCAATTCGTCCAAAACGATCTCGACATTTTTGAATTTCCAGGTTTTGCGGCGTTTTTCGTAAACCAGATTTCTGACCAAGCCGAGACTTTCGACGATTTTTTCGATTGCGTCCGCGTCCGCCACTTCGGTTTCGTGTTCGATCTGTTGTTTGACCGAAAAATCGTTTTCGATTCTTTTTTTGTATGTCAGAATCGTTTTGTCCTGAGTTTTTCTGATTCGCAAAATCGCTTTTTGTTTATCCAAAACGCCGCCGCCGTAAATCGAATTTTCTTCAAAATCTTCGCCGCAAAACTCCGCACCGATTTCCTTTAGTTCTTTACCGATTTGCTTGAATTGTTCTTCGGTCAAACGATATTTTTTCTCGGTTTCAATCGCCATTTTTTTACATTGTTCATTTAATGATTTTACCAGAAAAATGATAAAGATGATTTGTATTTTGCTTGTCGAATCAACTCACACCAATAGTTTTCTATAAATTTCCAGTGTAAGACGATTTACAAAATTTTTGAATTTTCATCATTAAATAAATACGATTTTGATATTTTTTAATCTCCGATATAACTTTTCGGCTCGTTTAAATATATCAAAAGCGTTCAGTTTAACTAAAATTAAACTGAACGCTTTTAACCGGATTAGAAAAAAAACGGGTGATCAATGTAAACCAATAGTAGAAATAAATGCTGAAAATAAAAGCATTTTTCTCTTGCTCGAACTTTGCGAAACCTCGTAAACTCCTTATTTCAAAATTTGTTAAATACGGAATTTCAATAGATTTAGACAGATTTCGCGGATAATCTTAAAAGTTTTGCTTTTGATTCGCATTATTAATTTACATACGCATTCGGTATCGGTTTATCGCCGGCTAATCCGAAATAACCGTAAGTCACATTTCCCGTCGAAGATTGTTCGATATACCAAACGCCGTCTCTAAATACTGCGATGTCGGTTTTGCCGTCGCCGTCGTAATCAGCCGGAACCAATATATCGTTTGAAAGTCCGAAATACTCATAACGAGGCTGATTTGTCGAAGATTGTTTGATATACCAAACGCCGTCTCTAAATACCGCCAAATCGGTTTTTCCGTCGCCGTCATAGTCAGCCGAAACGAATGTATCGGAAGCAAGTCCCCAATAATCATATCTGACCGAACCGTCAGAAGAATTTCTGATATACCAAACATTATTCGACGGACGAAAAATTGCCGCATCCTGCTTGCCGTCGCCGTCGAAGTCACCGCGCATCGGTTTATCGCCGATTGTTCCCCAAGGCAGATATGTAAGATTTTTGTTCGGATTATTATTCGAGCCGAGATAAAAGAAATAACTTTGCGCTCCGGCACGATAAGTTGAAAAATCGGCTTTATCGTCGCCGTCCCAATCGCCGACCGTTAAAATATCTCCGGGAAGTCCGAAATTTTCGACGATAACTGAATTATTCGAACTGTTCACGACATAAAAATTTCGTTCGGATTCGCGCCAAACGGCGACATCGGTTTTCCCGTCACCGTCATAATCCGCCGGAACTGCAATATCGGTCGAAATACCCCAATTGAAATATGTGTCAACATTATTTGAACTCTGAAGCGTGATCCAGAGACCGTTTTCAAAACCGTTAGCATCTGAACGCCGGACGGAAATGTCCGCTTTGCCGTCACCTTCAAAATCGAAAAGGGTTTTGCGTATCGGTGTCGGCGTTGGTGTCACTGTCGGCGTTGGTGTTGCCGTTGGTGTCGGAGTTACCGTCGGTGTCGGAGTTGGCGTTACGGTCGGCGTTGGAGTCGGTGTCACCGTCGAATTTATTACTGCAATCATTTCACCGGGATTATGTTCATTGACCAGTTCGGTTTTCAAAACGATTGGATTAACGCCTTCGATGGTCGCTATTTCCTGATTAGAACCGCCCGGATTTATCACGACGACATCGTCAGCTTCGAAGAAATCGCCTTCAAATGACAGATCAACGGCAGCCGTGATTACCAAATCCTTTTTCCCGGCAGCGGCACCGTTCGGCAATGACGAATTAGGAGCAATGTCGGCAAGATTAGGATCACCGGCGGCAAAAGCATCTTCAACAGATATTGGTTGCCAACCGTTTTCGACCGTCCAGATTCTCAAAGCATTCGGCTCGACCATATCGATTTCGGAAACTCCCGATACTTGTAAAACAGGTGCGCCGCGACGGAAGATCGCCACACTCTGAGCATTGGCATACGAATCTCGGTTTTGCAGTTTATTGTTATTATTCAATATTCTCGCCAGTATTGACGGGAAATAATACGGAATTCTTTGTTTAAATTCATTATAGACGGTTTCAAAGAGCAACGGAGCAAACCTTGCGACAAACGCCCGATCAGGATTATTGAGCAAAGGTGTGCCGTTAATCAGAGCAAATTCGCCGGTCGTATCTTCGTGCCGAAGAGTTACCTCGATAGGATTTCCATCGGCATCAAGTTTAATTTCTCCGGCTGGTCCGACGACGGGTTCCGTTCCGCGAACTCTCTTAAATTCGGCATTAAACTCATCCATTACGGACAAATTATCAACAAAGTGTCCGGCACGCGGTTCACCTTGCCAAGGTCCGACCGTCATCATTGCCTCTTTGCCTTCGACACAGCATCCGACAAATATTTTGCGTAACTCTTCATAGCGATACGACATACTTTCGCCGTGTTCCATAAATTCCTGCATTTGTTTATAAATCGCTATTCGTTTATTTTCATCTCTGATAATATTTCCGAATTTATCGAGAATGCCGAGGAAATCTATATCGCCGGTAATCGGCAGAGCCATCGCACCGTTCGGTCCTTCCATTTTGATTTCCCAACGTCTGCGGTTAGTTCCGGTGACGGGATCGAGAAAATCTTCAACCCGGTTTCGCTCCACTTTCCGAAGTTCGTTAACACCGACATCGCCGCTGACATCCCGCACGAATTGATCGCTCGCACCGAAGTTGACACCAACCTTCACTTCTGCATCAAGGTCATTGAGTTTTAATTGAGGAGCGTATTTATTCCACTCTTTGGCGCGACCTTCGAGACGATCACGAACTTCTTCCCGCAGAACTTTATTCTGACTCAATGCGGGATTTTTCGCGGTCAAAACATCCATATAGGCATTAATCGCCGTTGTCAGTTCACCACCATCTTTTCCGATAATACCTGCGGGCGGTTCGACGATCTCGATAGTTGCTTCGGCTTTCCGGCGATAACCTAAGAAATTTATATCAATCAGATTAACCGTTTTTTGTTTAAAAGCCTGTGCTTTCGCATAAGCCAGACCATCATCCAACAGAGTTTGAGCAAGTGGATGTCTCGACCGGAAAGCGAGAATTATATCGTTTTTTCGTGCGAAATCTTGTAATCTTCTGACTTGTGCATCCGATACGCCGAAAACTCGCCGCATCAAATTCGGTTTCAGAACGTCACCTGCCACGAGTGCCGTAGCAAGGTCTTCGCCTTTCGAGGCGGCGGCGGCAACACGGGATTCGACACTTGCCGCACGTTGGACGGCTTCGGCTTGTGCCGCTGCCGTGAAAACATTATCGGCTAATCCGCCGGCGGTTCGCTTCAGACTTTTTCCCAGAGAGATGAAACTACGTCCGACAACCAAAGGCTCAAAGAGCATATCGGGATTTGCACCGAGGAAATGTCCCAACTGCACCTGAACTTCGTTTACATTGCCGTTTGCGATTGAATACATAAAACGACCGATTGAATCTAGTGCCTTGTTTGAAAATTCCCCGAAAGCCATCGGTGCTTCGCCTATAACCTGTCCGCTCAGAACACCTAAATCGTGATATTTGAGATATTGACCATACATATCCTGAAGCAGAGCCTCTTTCGCCTGTTCATTTCCGAGCGCACTTTTCATCAATTCTCGATACGCCCATAAACTATAGATCGTGACGCGGGGAACAGATTCGTATGGAGAAACGTGTTTCTGAATTTCGCGTGCCGTTACCCCGAATTTTAACAAACCGTAAGCTCCGTCAACCGCTTCGCCGGCTAAAGCCTGATTAAACGAACAAAGAATCGGCATAAATCCGGCGTTCAGACAATCCTGAACATATTGGTCGGCAATCGTCTGATCCGGGGTAAATAAAACGGTAAATTCATCTACATAATCGTCATCAAGCAAAGCCTGATCGGTTGCCGGAGTCAACTTTCCGTCCTCTTCAACGATCCACGCCTGAACGCCGTATTCGATAAATCCCGAACTTGTTCTGTCCATTTTGAATGAGCGAAACACACTATTTACATCAAGCCGTTTGCCGTCGCCGGTTGCGGGCAGATCGAAAAATTCATATTCGGTCGGACTCGGACCACTGTAGGAACTCTTAAAAACAAAACCGCCGCCGACATTTTTCTGCGGCATCTGATAAACCAGAACCCGCAGAAGTTTTTCTTCGCCGCCGTCTTTGGCGGAAACATTTTCGATATAACCGTCGGCACGGACATTTTGCCCCGAAAGATAATTCGTTCGTCCGTCGGTCGGACGCATTCCCCATTTGAGCAGAACATTTTCAAGAATCTTGAATTTCTTCGTGGCGGCTACTCTGACAGGTTCGCCATCAATTCCTGCTAGAAACAGCGGTGTGAATTTGAGTTTTGCCGGTGAGTCGAAGGCGTTCATATGCCACGTCCAGACCGCTTCTTCGCCGGGTGCTAAATCTATCTGTCCGGTGTGCGGCGGATGGTAATCAATATATGTGAGCGGAACGCCCGGACTTTTAGGATCGGTGCTGGCGATCAGCCGCAGAGGATTTTCGGCTTCGGGAAGAACTATATTTCTAACCGTTTTATCCGAATCGTTTTTAATCTTTGCCGTAATCTCGATACAGTTTTTAATCGCCGAATTATTTAATTCGTGAGCGACACACTCCGCAGTTTTAGATGAATCTTTAGTTTGATTGAGAACAAATTGCTCCGGCGTAACATCCAGCGTCAGATTAAGCGGCGGTGCCGAAACTCTCTCTATTTTCTTTACCGTTCCTGAAACATTGTTTGCTTCCGTATATGAAAGCGAACTGATGATTTCAGTTACACCGAGTTTGTTCACTTTTATCGGAACTGTAAATGAGCGCGCCGGATTTTCCGGTGTCAGATCAAACGGCGGCGGAAGCGGTGGCGAATCTACGGTAAGTATCCCGTCAGCCGGATTACCTGTAACAGTAAGTTCTTCAAGCAACGGATCGTCAAACGTAATTGTTACTGTTTCAGGCTTATATGATTTAACTGTTACAGTTGCTACGAAAACATCGTCTTTTTCGAGTTTTTCATCCGTAAATTCGATAGTCAGTTCAACTGTCGGCATACTGTAAATATAAGCCGCACCTTGCTCGTTTGAACCGATACTATCTCGTGCATCTCCGACAATTACTTGGTTAGTAGTTATTGCTAAACTACCGCCAAACAGGTCAAAGTTGTTGCGGTCCGAGAGAGTTAATTTCTGAGCCTCGCTCCAGCTTGTTCCGTTTCTCGAAAAAATATAAGCCGTTCCCTTCTGGCTATTATTAAGAAGACTTCCGATAATCACGGTATTTCCATTGATTCCGACACTATAACCGCTATTATTGGATTGTAAATCATCTGAAGGTCTTAGTTTCTGCTGCTGAGTCCAATTATTTCCGCTTCTGACAAAAACATATGCCGGATTCTTTTCTCCGCCTCCGGCAACGACGGTATCGCCGTTAATAGCGACACTATTAGCGAAGCCGTCAAATTCCTTACCATCGGAAGCACTAATTTTCTGCTGTTGATTCCAAGTTGTTCCGTTTCTAACATAGATATATGCCGCACCCTGTCCTTCCTTTGAACCGACATCACTGGCATCCGATGAAATTATAACCGTATCGCCGCTTATTCCGACGCTTTCACCGAAGCGACCTTCCTCGCCGTCGGAGGTTGTCAGTTTCTTTTGCTGACTCCAATTTGCTCCGCTTCTGAAAAAGATGTATGCCGATCCGCTGTTTTCACCATCGGTGCTAACGCCATTATAAGCTCCGATAATCGCCGTGTTGTTTTCGATTGCTACGCCTGAGCCGAAAAAACTACTGCTCTTTTTATCGGAGGCAGTTAATTTTTTCTGCTCACTCCAAGTTGTTCCGGTTCTTGTAAAAATATATGCCGCACCCGTTGCAACATCGTCTCCCGTCGCCCCGACAATCACGGTGTCGCCGCTAATGGCAACCGTTGTGCCGAAAGCATCATTTACTTCGCCGTCGGAAGCAGTTAGTTTTTGCTGCTCTACCCAATTTGTTCCATTATTGACAAAAATATATGCCGCACCTTTTCCATTCTGGCTATTCGATGCTCCGACAATTGCCGTATTACCGCTGATTGCTACACCTGTGCCGAACAAACCGCCTACTCTGCCATCGGATGCAGTAAGTTTTTGCTGTAACGTAAATGTCGGATCAATCGTTAGCGGATATATTGCAATTTTATCTTCAACCTCAAGCCACACTTCGCCGACACTTTCATCGGTTCGCATTCGTGCCGTCAAATCTTTGCCGTCCGCGTCCCACACCTTTAATTTTTCATACCGCAGAATTTTTTCGCCCTTATTGTTACAAAGCGTCAGCATTTGTTCGTCATCATCCGCCTGCGCCGTCAGATCACCTCGCACATTCATCACGATTCGCAACACTTTATCGTCATCCGGTTTCTTAGAATCAGGTCGTTCCGACAATATGAAACCGTGTTCGACTCCGCTTTTTTCATTTACAAACCATTCCGTTATGTTTTGTTTTTCACGTTTTAATTCGACACGATTGCCGTTTGTCTGCAAAGTTGCTTTGTCTGCCGCCGTCTGTTCCGCACCATATCCGAAACTGCTCAAACTCCAGTTTGAAGACCAGTCATTTTTTTTAACGGTCGAATTTATTTTTAGTCCAAGTTCGGTAAAATCTATCTGTAAATTATTGGCGGCATTATACGCCTTTGCGCCTTTATCGTTTTGATAAATCGCATAACTTTTTGTCGTGACCGTTTCCGAGATTTTCTCTTGTGAGAAGTTTTGCTTCAAGTTTTCACTTAGCTTGTTGCTTTCGATTGCAGCTAAATTTAATCGCGTCTGTTTCTCGTTCGCCTGATTATTTATCAAGCAGAAAGCCGCCGTAAAAACTACTGCCGCCAAACTTAGCAACAGCAACAAATTCAAATATCGTTTTGCTGATCTCGCCTCTTTAATTGTTTTAATACTTACTCTAAGCGTCAAAAAATCTCTAAAACTTTTTAATATTTTGTTCATCGTTTTTCTCTCGGAATTTAATAAAAAATCGCCTCTTAATTTGTATATGTGCAAAATAAATTGAAAAGGTGACAAAACAATCTGAAATATTTTTTTATAAATGCGGAAAATCTATGGAAAAGGGTAACTATCGGCAAATTCTTTCGGCAAAATTATCACTATCAAAAATAAAAACTGAAAAATTATTGATTTGTTTCGATCAGATTCGAGGAGTAAGTTTTGAGGCGATTGTTTATAAGTTACTAGCAGAAAAAGACAAAACCGACAAAGAAACAGACGTTAAAAATGCGTCACTAATATTTCTTTGAGATTATCGCCAATTACTTTTAGACGCAGTTCCACAATCTAACTAATCCGGGAAGTTGTTAAATGTGCGATTGTTTCGATGTGATGTGTTTGAGGAAAAAGATCAATTGCGGTAATTGATCTTATTAAGTATCCGGCATCAATCAACAGACGCAAATCTCTGGCTAAAATGGACGGTTCACAGGAAACGTAGGAAATGTTTCGCGGATTTATTTCGATTATTTTTTCAATCGTTTGTTTTTCCGCGCCGCTTCTCGGCGGATCGAGCAGGATGAAATCAATGTCTTCGAGCGCGTTTTCGTGTAAGAAATCGTCAACCGAATCGGCGTGAAATTCGATATTTTCGAGACGCGCATTGGCAGCGGATTTTTCGGCGAAATCTATTGCATCTTTGTTCGCTTCGATGCCTGTGACTTTTTTAAAATTTCGCGCCAACGGCAGCGTAAAAAGTCCGACACCGCAGTATAAATCGAGCGCGTTTGCGCCCGAAACATCACTCACGGCAAGTTCGATAAGTTTTTCGATCAGGAACGGATTTCCCTGAAAAAAACTTTTCGCCGAATAAAAGTATTGTTCGCCTTTTGCAGCGAAAGAAATTTCTTCGGTCGGTTCGATAATCTCATCGGAATAGATCGAAACTTTGCCGTTTGCAGCTGCGGCTTCGACGGTGATTTTGTCGCTCCAGAAACTTTCCCATTCGATTGTTTGGCGCACTTCGGTCAGCGTTTGTTGTAAGTCTTCCGTCAAAATCGGGCATTGTTCAACGTCAATTACTTTGTGCGAATTTCTCTGAAAATATCCGACTTTTCTGCGCCGCGTGTCAACGTGCCATTGAGCGCGGGCGCGGTAATTAAACTCGCGCGGACTTGCGATGATTTCGATTTCTTTTTCGTAATTTATTTTTCCGATGCGCGTCAGACAATCTTTTAAAATCGCAAGTTTGGCGGCGAGTTGATTTTCGTAATTCATCTGCTGAAAATCACAGCCGCCGCAACGACCGAAATACTCGCACGGCGCATCAATTCGCAACTCGGAAGGCTCGATGATTTCGACGATTTCGGCAAAAGCGGTTTTGTTTTTCGTTTGATAGATGCGGACGCGCAACTTATCTCCCGCCGCCGACAAAGGAACAAAAACCGTGAGATTTTCGGCGAAAGCCAAACCGTAGCCGTTCGGCACGATCTTTTCGATTTTTACGTTCAGCGTTTCGCCGACCTGATATTTATTTTTCAATTAGAATTTCCAACCTCAATTTCTCACACGAAATTGTTTCTGCATTAAGATTATGTTTAATAACCTGATTGATTGCCGAAAGTCGGCGGCGCAGGCGGCGTATATTGCCGAAAATCTTCAGTTTTTCCAAAAACATTTTCAAATGCCGCAAAAACTGCCGCAGTTGTGATCGGCGCAACGAAAAAGATGCCGATAAAACACAATAATGCTCCGCCTAATGCCATTAAACCAAGTAAAATCATTAACAAAATTATTCCGCCGATATTTGCCAGACCGCTTTTTGCACTCAGCAACAAGGCTTCCGCGCCCGAAACATTGCGCTCGGCAATCAAAGGATAAACGAATGTCGTCAACGACTGAATAATTAAACTAATGATTATGTAAATAACTGCAAAAACCAGAATTACCAGAAATAATCCGCCGAAAACAGCCGGATCTATTTGACCGTTTTTGGTAAACATTCCTAAGCCGAACGCCGAAATTCCGAGTGCCGCGCCGCCGCCGATAAAAACTATACCTAATAAGAACTGCACAAGCGACATTACGACCGCCACAACCAAACACGGCATAATTTTCTGAAATCCCTGAAACAGATCGCCGAATTCTACGATTCCCGTCTTTGCTTTACGCGACAGTGCCGAATAAATTCCGCTGAATAATGCGCCGGAAAAAGTTATCAGGATAATATTTGTAAAAATTCCGATAACCTGCGAGATCAATTGAGGAACGATTGCGGCTGAAATTTTTCCGGCATCGCCTGAATTTTGTGTGGCGATACCGAACGCGGCTGAGATGGCAAAAGTAATCAGGTTATTGATACCTCCCAAAATTACCGCGCCAATAATCAGCATAATTATAGCCAGCAAAGTCATTGCAAAAAATAGCCAGTAAGCATCTTTTATAAGATTCCAGCCTTCGGAAATACTTTCCACAGGACGAACGGCACCGGATTTATATTCCATATTTTTTTTCTCCATTTCTAAAACTTTCAGGACAGCAATTTTTTACCACAGTTTAGATGTAAAACAAACTCAAGCGCGGGATTTCCGCCACTTCGCGCAGACGTTTCGTGAGCATCAGATCGAATGTGCGCCGATAAACTTCCGTTTCCATTTTGGCTTTGTATGACGCGAGATTTTTTTCGATCTCGTTTTTCATCGCCGAAAGTTTTTCGCCGCCTGATCGTAAAAGGCTTTCGTCAATTATCGTGTCGAGTTTTTCCAGAGATTCTTCCAATTTTTCGGCTGTCGGAATGTCGCTTTGCAGTTCTTTCAGACGATTTAAAACTCTTTCATAAGTTTCGTGTAAATCTCCCGAAGATTTTGCTTTTGCAGTTTCCAATTCTGAAATAACTTTTTCTATATGGCTTTCAATTGTTTCAGCAGAAAAGAGTTCGCCGCTCGTATTTTGAGAGTTTTCTTCCGAAATTTGAACTTTGTTTTTTGAACTTTGAATTTCCTTTCCTATTTGCATTTCCGACCATTCGGCAAATTGAGCTTCGATTTCTTCTTTGCAATACGAAAGACTTTTAATCGTGCGTTTGCGGTTCGGCTGTTTTTCCGCCGTGTCGAAAACCGATTCGATGGCGCGCAAAATAATGTGCAGCGGAATTTCGCGCTCTTCCCAGTTTTCGATCAACGCCCAATCGAGCGGCGAAAGCAGCAGATTGCGTCCGCGACGGCGTATAAATGTTTCTTCGATTTCGGTGAAATAGTTGAAGTAATTCATTAATGAATAACGGATAATGGATAACGGATAGTTAAAAGAAAAATATTATCCATTATCCATTATCCGTTATCCATTATTAAAATTTGATTTTCATCCGGCGCAAAGTTCGCACGTCTTCGTCGGTCAGTTCGAGTTCGGTTTGTTCGGAGATTTCTCCTATTTGCTCGTTTATAAAGATTTGCTGCAAACTGATTTCGAGCTTTAAGCTCAGATTCGGTTCATAACCGATTTCGCGCAGATTTTCGATGGCATCAGCGACGCGCCCGCTCTTTTCGACTGCGCGATTAATCGCATCGCCAAGTTCGCGGACGGCTTTTTTTGCATTTTCGTCGAGTTGCATCGGGTTCATTGAAAATCCTACGCGACGCGGCGGAAAGTTTCAAGTTCGAGGTTCAAAGTTAAAAGTTGTCGGCTGAAAATAATCGAGTTTGCAGTTTTACATTTCAAAAAAGAACTTTTTAAAGGTAATTTTAATTCAATAAACCTTGAACTTGGAACTTGAAATTAAAATTTATGGAACGGCGCGAAAAATTTCAGACATCTTCCGGCATCGAATTACGAGAAGAATTTAATCCCGAAAATACCGAAATAAATTACGAAACCGAGATCGGCGCGGCAGGCGAATTTCCATACACGCGCGGCGTTCGCAAAAATATGTATCGCGGACGTTTTTGGACGATGCGCCAATACGCCGGATTTGCAACCGCCGAAGAATCAAACGAAAGATACAAATATCTTCTGTCGCAAGGCACGACGGGTTTGAGCGTCGCGTTCGATTTGCCGACGCAGATCGGACTCGATTCCGATGACAGTTTAGCAGCGGGTGAAGTCGGAAAAGTCGGCGTGGCGATTGATTCACTCGAAGATATGCTGACGCTTTTCGGCGGCATTCCGCTCGACCAAGTTTCGACTTCGATGACGATCAACGCGACGGCTTCGACGCTTTTGTGTTTGTATTTAGCCGTTGCGAAAAAGCAGAATGTTGCGTTCGACAAAGTAAACGGCACGATTCAGAACGACATTTTAAAAGAATACATCGCGCGCGGAACTTATATTTTTCCGCCGAAACCTTCGATGCGCCTGATTACCGACACTTTCGCTTTTTGCGCCGATAATGTGCCGAATTGGAACACGATTTCGATTTCCGGTTATCACATCCGCGAAGCCGGAAGCACCGCCGCGCAGGAAATCGCGTTTACGCTCGCCGACGGCATCGCGTATGTTGACGCGGCGATTTCCGTCGGTTTGAAAGTTGACGATTTCGCGCCGCGTCTTTCGTTCTTTTTTAATTCGCACAATAATTTGCTGGAAGAAATCGCCAAATTCCGCGCCGCCCGCAGACTCTGGGCAAAGACGATGAAGGAAAGATTCGGCGCGAAAAACGCGAAATCAATGATGCTTCGTTTTCACACGCAGACAGCCGGTTCGACCTTGACGGCGCAGCAGCCGGAAGTAAATATCGTGAGAACGACGATTCAGGCACTCGCCGCCGTTCTCGGCGGAACGCAATCTCTGCACACGAATTCGATGGACGAAGCGTTGAGTTTGCCGACCGAACAAGCGGCGCGAATCGCTTTGCGAACGCAACAAGTCATCGCTTACGAATCCGGCGTTGCCGACACGGTTGATCCGTTTGCGGGAAGTTACGCGATTGAAGAATTGACCAATCAACTGGAGAAAAAAGCCGTCGAATATATCGAAAAAATTGATGCGATGGGCGGAATGTTAAAGGCAATCGAAAACGGTTATCCGCAGCGCGAAATTCAGGAAGCGGCGTATGAATATCAACGCGCCGTCGAAAAACAAACCGAAATCGTCGTCGGCGTAAATAAATTTCAAACCGAAGAAACCGAAACGATTCCGATTATGAAAGTTGACGAAAAAATCGAACGCGGACAAATCGAACGATTAAAAGCCTTACGCCAAAAACGCGATTCAGAAAAAGCCGAAAACTCTTTATTAAAAATCGAACAAGCCGCCAAAACGGACGAAAATCTTTTGCCGCACATTTTAAATGCCGTCGAAAATTACGTCACCGTCGGCGAGATTTCAAATAAACTGAGAAATGTTTGGGGCGAATACCGCGAAGCGGTTACGGTGTGATTTTATGGATAAAGATACAAGAAAATGGGCTTGTCTTTTTTTCGCATTCATATTTTTGATTGCAAGCACTTGGGTAACAATTCACCCGACATTTTATTCAGATACGCTTTTGACGAATCTAATGTGGACAGCATTATTGAGTTCGATATTTACTTTGGTGTTTGCGGTTTCTTCGATTCCAAAATGGCAGTCTTTTTTCGGTTTGGCTATTTTCGTTTATTCGATATTTTGGCATATGACAGTAACCGTAGGAATTCACTAAATTCTCTATGACAAAAACTCGTAATTACTGGAACAGTTTGATCTCTACGCTCTGGTTTGTGCCGACTTTGTTGGTTGCCGCCGGAATTTTTCTGGCTTTGTTATTTGTCGGAATTGATTATTTTATCGGCGGTCAACTGGGATATTTTCCGCGTTTATTCGGCGTTCAGCCGTCGGGCGCGAGAGATATGCTGGCGGTGATTGCAGGTTCTTCGATCTCGGTCGCGGGAACGGCTTTTTCGATCACGATTGTCGCGTTGACGCTCGCTTCGACGCAATTTTCGCCGCGCATTTTGCGAAATTTTATGCGCGATACGGGCAATCAGGTCGTGCTTGGTCTGCTCGTCGGCGTGTTCGCTTACTGCATCATCGTTTTGCGGACGATCCGTGACGGCGGCGATAATCCCGATGCCGATTTCGTGCCGTCGGTCGCCGTTATTTTCGGCGTGATTTTAGGTTTGGCGGCAATCGGGAGTTTGATCTATTATATTCATCACGTCGCCACTTCGATTCAGGCAACGAGCATTATCGCTTACATCACCGAAGAAACGATCAGCGAAATTCGCCGCACTTTTCCCGTTTTGCCGAGTTCAAACGAGATTGACGAAGAAACGAATAAAATTCTCGGCGAAAAAAATTATCTGACCGTCCAGTCCGATGTTTACGGCTATGTTCAAAACGCCGATACGATTGAACTCGGCGAAATCGCTGAAAAACACGATTTGATTTTGAAAATGCAGCGACGCATCGGGCAATTTACGATCAAAGATATGCCTGTTTTGCGCGTCTATCCGAAACACGAAAACTTTAAACTCTCGCCGAAACTTGCCGCCGAAATGCTCGACACATACGACATCGGCACATTTCGCACAGTCGAAGGCGATGTCGCGTTCGGCTTGCGGCAGATCGTTGACATCGCGCTCAAAGCTCTTTCGCCGTCTGTCAACGATACGACGACCGGAATAATCTGCGTTGATTATCTGACGGCGATTCTCTCGTGTCTGGCAAAACGTCCGTCGTGTCCGGCGAACATTTATAAAGACGGAAAGCTGCGTCTGATCGTCGAACAGCAGCGATTCGAGGACTTTTTCGATCTCGCCTTTAATCAAATTCGCCAAAATGCGGGCGGAAATGTCGCCATAATTTTACGTCAGATTAATTCGATAAATATTTTAAGCAAGATAAATCTCGATCTTACCTGCGAAGACGAACGCACCGAACGCCACGAGATGATGAAAGATCAGGCGAATCTTTTATACGAACTGGCAAAAGATACGATCAAAGCCGAACAGGATTTGGAAGCCGTGACGAGATATTATTCGCGTGTGCAAAAATCACTCGCGGAAAGAGAAGAAAAGATCAGTAATTAAATGAAAGATTTGATTTACAACAAAACGAATGCTATCGTTTCATCTGTGAAACACATTTTAATTTTGCGAGGTTAATTTTATTTATGGCAGAAGCGGTAAAAAGTGCAGAAGATTTTGAAGAAACGGCGGAATTTTCGGAAATCGGCAGTAAAGTCGAGATTCGTTCGATCCGCGATATTGTCAAGGATTTATCAAAACCGGTGGCGAAAAGACACTTGCGCGTCCGCAAACAAGGCGGCAAAGATATTCAATATCTTTCGTGGCACGACGCGGTAAAATATCTCGATCATTACGCGCCGGGTTGGAATTATGAAATCAGGAATATGCAGAATATCGCCGGAAAATTAATAATTACCGTCCGTTTGAGTGTGCCGTGCGCCGAAGGCATCGTTTACCGCGAAGCGACCGGACAGGAAGACGAAGACAAAGACAACTACGGCGACTCGTCGAGCAATGCGGAAAGTATGGCTCTGCGCCGCGCCAGTGCAAAATTCGGTTTGGGACTTTATCTTTACGATCAATAAAGTGTAGAATTTGCGGGCAATAAATTTCGCGGTGTCTGCATCAAAACAGCGAGATTTATTAAAGGATTTATAATTTGAAATGTTAAAAACCGTTCGCTTTTCTACAATTTTATCTTTTGTTTTTTCGCTCGTTTTCATTTCCGCCTGCGGCGTTTCGACCGCTGAAAAGCGAACGAATTCAAACATTACACGTCAGCCGCCCGCACAAATTATTTCCGACCGGAAAAAAATCGTCGCGTTCGGCGATTCACTGACCGCCGGTTTCGGTCTGACGGAAAAAGAATCATATCCGTATCTTTTGCAGGAAAAATTAAATGCTGACGGCTACAATTACGAAGTCGTCAACGCCGGAGTTTCGGGCGAAACCAGTTTAGGCGGACTCGAAAGAATTGATTGGGTTTTGGAAATGGAAAAGGTTGATGTTCTCGTTCTCGAACTCGGTGCGAACGATCTTTTGCGCGGCATTCCGGTCAAAACGATGAAGGGAAATCTGGACAAAATAATCAAGAAAGCAAAAGCGAAAAACGTCCGTGTGCTGCTGTGCGGAATGCTTGCGCCGCCGACGCTCGGCGCAGATTATCAAAAAGATTATACGAATGCCTTTCCCGATCTTGCCGAGGAACACAAAGTCGAATTTCTGCCGTTTATTTTAGAGAATATCGCGCTCAAAAAAGAACTTAACCAAGGCGACGGCATTCATCCGAACGCCGAAGGCGAAAAGATTATGACAGATAATGTTTATAATGCCTTAAAACCGATGTTGGCAAAATAGAATAATCTATCAATCCGTCGAAGAAATTATCTAAAGCCGATTTTTATATTGAAAATCGGCTTGATTTTTAATTAATTCGACCGCTCTCGAAACTTTTTATCGCGGATCGCAAAAAAAATCTAAAGTATTGGAATTTTCTACCGAAAAGATATGTAGAAAAGTCTATTTTCTATAAAACCTTTTAAAACTATGATTTCCGAATGCGTCCGAATCGAAGTAAGCCCGCCGTTACAAACAAAAATTAACATCGAAGAACTGATAAAGACGGATGTGCCGATAATGCAAGGCAGCGCGGCGCGAATCACGGGTCTGCTCAACGATATAAATGTTTCGACCAGAAAGCTGACCGAAGCGATCAGTTACGATCCGGTTTTGACGGCGCGGATTTTGCGGCTTGCCAATTCGCCGGTTTATTCATTACAAAAAAATGTTTCGACACTTAATCAGGCGATTGATGTCGTCGGCATCAGAGCCGTTTACGATATTTTGATTCTCGGTTTGGCGACCGATTCGTTTTCTAAAGAAATACGCGATTCGGAAAAAGGAAAAAAAATCTGGGAGCATTCGCTGGCGGTCGCTTTGCTGGCACGCGAACTCGGACAGATGCTCGGTTTGCGCGGCATCGAAGAAGCGTTTATCTGCGGACTTCTTCACGACATCGGCAAAATTTTGCTTTTGAAACACGATTCGGTGCAATATAACGAAATTTTGGAAATAGACGAAGAAAGCAAAATGCTGCAAGTCGAAAACGCAACCTTCGGTTACACTCACGCGCAAGTCGGTTCATTTATCGCCAATCGCTGGGCATTACCCGATAATGTCTGTTACACGATTTTAAACCATCACGATCCGTCACAATCGGAACAATTTGCGATGGTCGCGCATCTCGTGAGCATTGCCGACGCGATTGCCAACGTCAACGGTTTCGGGCTACGCAAAGTTGACGGCGAATTTTTAGGTGAAACCGATTCGGCGATAATCCTGCATTTAACGCCGGAGAAAATGAGTGCGGCGTGGGAAAAAACGTCGCAGAGTATTTCCGAGATCAATCGCACTTTTGCCTGATAATCAAACTCGTATTTTACACGCGCCTGAGTAAATTTTGACAACTTATTTTTTTCTTTCTTTCACGTTTTTGATTTCTTTCAAAACTCATTAAAGAATTTAGAAAAAAAACCGAAAAGAAAAATACGGCGAAAACATCTGCGCTTGACGTTTCGCCTTCTGTGAAATTTATGTTTACTGCCACGACTTTAGATTTGGAATCCATCATCAAAACAAAACTTCCGCCCTTGCCCGGAAGCGTGCTGAAAATTTCCAGTCTGTTGCAGGACGAAAATGTTTCACAGCGAAAAATCGCCGAAACTATCGGTTACGATCCGATGCTCGCCTCGCGGATTTTGCGGCTCGCCAATTCGCCGATTTACCATTTCGAGCAAAATGTAACGAGTCTGACAACCGCCGTCAACGCCGTCGGCAATCGGGCGATTTACGAGATGATTATGCTCGGTATGATCGCGGATTCATTCGGCAATGAGATCAGAAATTCGGTTATCGGGCGCGATATTTGGCTTCACGCTTTAGCCGTTGCGATTGGCGCGCGCGAACTTGCCGCGACGCTTCGGATGCACGGCACGGAAGAAGCATTTAGCTGCGGATTGTTGCACGACATCGGCAGTCTCTTATTGTTTCGTGTTGATTCGGAACTTTACACGGAAATTTTCGAGCAGTGTGAGCGCGAAAACACTTCGCCGATGGAAAGAGAAATTTACGGTTTCGATCACGCGGAAATCGGCGCGTTGGCGGCGGAAAACTGGCATTTGTCCGAATCGGTCTGCGCGATGATCCGTTTTCATCACGAACCATCCGAAGTTCCGCAAGCATTAATGACAACACATATTATCTGCATCGCCGATCATCTCGCCTACGCGAAAAATCAGAAATTACCGCTCGACGGTGAATTTATGTCTCTGCCGTCAATCGTCAATCTCGGTTTTCAAACTCATCAGCTCGAAGCCGTCTGGGGAAAAATTCTCATCCAACTCCGCGAGATCGTCAGAACATTTTTCAGATGAGAAAAAAAGTCTTTTAAAATTTTAATTTCGATCAAATCGGTTCAAGCGAATCAGTTTTCATCATTTATCAATCGCAGATAATCAGATGCAAAACTTCCTTCCTGCTGTTGTCGTGCGCTGAAAGGCTCACTTAAATTTAATTTGTCACGGCACGACAAGTTAAATTTCACATTTTTGTGTTGATTGCCGTCAATTGACCGGCTTTTAGCCGACTTTTATTAAAAACCAAACTTTCTGTTAAAATACGGCGTATTAAAACCTAAAGTTTTGATTAAAAGTTTATGGAAACTGTCAGCAGCAACACCAATTCAGCCGGACAGACGACCGAGATTTATATCAAGAAAATTCTGCCGGGCAACATCGAAAGCGTTCGTCGTCAACTCGCCGGTGCGCTTGGGTATCTTGATTACGACATTATCGAAGACGAACCGCAGATCGTCGCCCGATGCGGCGCACGCGGTTGGGGAACTTGGTATGGTTCGGCGGATGTGCTTGATTACGCTCGAACTTTGACGATTCGCCTGAAAGCCGTCAGCGAAAATTCGACCCGCGCGACTTTCGATTACTCGATAAATCATCCGATGCTCAGCAAGGGCGAAAGAAACGTCCTCGTGCAGGAAGCGAAAACGATTGCGGAAATCTCGAAAAAACAGGCGATTGAAAAAATTTGTGCGGTTTGCGAAACCGAATCGAACGACGATACGAGATTTTGCCGCAAATGCGGTGCGCCGCTGACTTCGGAACAAACGGAAATCGAAGTTTTGCGAATGTTGGCGGAAATTCGCGCCGCGAAAACTTCCGTCGTTTCATCCGCCGTTTTTATGATCGTTTCAATGATTCTGCTCATCATTACGCTGATCTTAAACAACACGGAATTGTTAAAACCGAGAGTTCTCGTATTACTTCTTCTGCTCAGCGGAGCGGGAATTTTGATTGCCGTTTTATCAACTTTCTTCGGTTGGAATCGTCTCAAACGCGCTCTGGGAAAACCCGTAAATCAAGTTCAGTATGTTCCCCGAAATGCTCCCGAATCGCTCGAAACCGGCGAATTTTACGAATTACCGGAACGAAAACCGATTACTTCGGTCACGGAAGGCACGACTAATCTGCTCGACGAAGAATGGACAAACCGCCGCAAAAAAGAAAAAATTCGCGTTTCAAACCGCCGCGACACCAATAATTTTGAATAAATTTTGCCGCAATCAAAAAAGTATTTACCGGAAATAGGTTTGGCTCGATATGAAACACGAAAAAATCTTCCGACAGGCGCGAAAACTGATTGACGAGCGCGAAGTTGACGATGCGAATCTCGAAACGGCGCGTGACCAACTTTTTGCATTAGTGGAAAAAGATTCGGAATGCGCTTGGGCTTACGGTTTGCTCGCGGAAATAAATTACTGGCTCGGTGAATATGCGGACGACGCTGACGATAAAATTTTCTTTTTCAACGAAGGTGTCGAATGCGGCAAAGAAGGAATTGCGATTGATGAAAACTCGCTCGAATCAAATTTCTGGCTCGCCGTTAATTACGGCTCTTACGGTCAGGAAAAAGGAATTATGCAGAGTCTTTCGCTGATAAATCCGATCAAAAACGCGGCGGAAAAATCTCTCGAACTGGATGAAAATTATTTCTACGGCGGAGCGCACCGCGTTCTCGGCAGGCTTTATCATAAAGCTCCGGGATTTCCATTTTCGATTGGAAACACGAAAAAGGCGATTGAACATTTGGAAAAATCCGTCGAACTCGCGCCGAAGTTTTTTCTCAACCGGATTTTTCTCGCCGAAGCATATATTTCAAACCGCAGCAAAGACAAAGCGCGTGAGCAATTAAAATGGATTCTCGACGCGCCGCTCAATAAAAATCACGAGATCGAAGACGAAGGATATAAACGCGAAGCCGAATCGTTACTGGAAAATTTGTAAACAAAATATTCTGTGCTATAACCTTGCAGTGTGGTTTTCCACGTTTCCCATAAATCTAAATAAAAATAAAATCATAAAGTTATTTCTTTGCTTGGTCATAATTTTATGAAAATCTTTAAATTACTTATTTGCATATTTGTGCTTTTTATTTCAGTTGAAATTAACGGTCAGAAAAATGATCGTATGAAATGGATCAGCGAAATTCTCAATAAAAATGAACTCTCAAAAACAGAATATAAAAAGAGGATTATCAAATATAATTTCCGCACAGTCTGGACAAATAACGATAATACTGCCGTGTTCGGATTTATCGGAACTGGATATCAGCGACTAAGAATAAAAATTCTTTCGATTTCAAAAGTAGAAAATAATCCTGATAAATACTTCGTTTCCGGTAAATCAATGGTTAAAAATAATATCTGCGACTTTAGCGGAACGATTAAAATCACCAATGCGAGAATTTATAAAAACAAGCAGTGGGGCGTTGATGATGAATACAAAAACAAAGGAATGAAACAACAAGGAATTATTTTTGCTGAATATCATTTTGCCGAAGATAAAAACCAAAAGTATTCAGGTGTATTCCAAGGAAATTTAGCTACTTATTGGTATGTTGATAAAAACGGTAAACTGAAATACGACAATATAAGATTAGAATCCGATGATTATAATAACAATCAGTTTGTCGGCACTTGGAAATCAAATAAAACCGGAGTCGTTAAACCGGCTAATTGGGGAGATTACAGAATTCCGCTTTCCGGCGATCTGGACGGTGGAGCGGGTGAATTTTCGCCCGTTGATAAATATTTACAATTCGGTTGGCAAACATATCGTGATGCTTATTCTAAAAATGATGAACAGGCAAGGCTTGAAGAACGAAAACAATGGTGGAGATAAAAACTGAATTTGTTATTTGTGACGAGAACCGGAGGAGAAGAAGTTTTGGCTTTGTTTTTATAAATTAAGAATATTACTTTTCATTTTCAGACGTATTTCGAAAACTTTGAAATAATTTTCAACCGAAATTTTTTCAAATTCGCAACACAATTTCAAAGCTAAAAAAACCTGCGCCGAAAATAAAGCAGGACTGAAATTTTAAAGCAGGACTGAAAATTTTTCAGTCCTGACCGTGACCGCTTTTCGTGTTATAACCGAGTTCCCTTCCGAAGCGGTCAGTGTTTAGAAAAATTGTTTGGAAAAATTCGGGGAAGAGGCGAAACGAACTTGCTTCCCCGATCATTCGTTTCGCCTTTCGGCGGCAACCCGCGCAAAAGTTCCAAGTTTGTATTTCAACTTCTGAAATTTTTTGATTTGCCGAATCGAACAATTTGTTTTGTAAAAGCGTCTGCATTTTCAAAAACGGATCGTCCGATTCGGCGTAATTAATGCGCCACGCGCCGTTGATTTTATTGTTCGTTAAAATGTCCGAAGATTTTCCCGGAACATTTTGTGCTTTGATCGAAATGGAAAATAAAGCGATAAAAATCGAAAAAATTAAAAGACTGAAATTTGATTTCATATAATTGCTCTCCAAAATATAAAGTTAGAAAATGTCTGACCTTTGAAGTGATTATACGCACGAGTTCAGATATTTCGTGTTAAGAGTCGGTAAAGCCGTGTAAAGAATTGTTAAGACGATTTACATTTGATATTTTCGATGTGAAAAGACAAAAAATCATACGATAAAAAAAATGAACGAAACGCACGATTGCCCGATTTGCGCGGCACGAGTCGAACATCGGGAACGCTATCCGAATCAGGTTTGCGAAAAATGCGCGAACAAAATTTCCGACGCTTACGGTCGCCGTCTGAAATTTTCCAATGTCGGTTTGTCCGGCGGTTTGCAGGCGAATTATCTCGACAGCGGAGCGGAATATAAACAACAAATCTGCTATATTGACGGCAGAAAATGTTGTGTCGGTGAACACCGCTTCGGCGGAATCGTCGTCGAAGTTGTAAAAAATTAATTATGCCGAACAATAAAATCCAAAATCCAAAATCCAAAGTTCAAAATCCGTTGGTTTCGATCATAATGGGCAGCACGTCCGATTGGGACACGATGAAAAACGCATCCGATATTTTGAATGATTTCGATGTCGCGCATGAATGCCGAGTCGTTTCCGCACATCGCACGCCGGATTTATTATTTGAATTTGCAAAAGCTGCGGAATCGCGCGGCATCGAAGTCATCATCGCAGGCGCGGGCGGCGCGGCGCATCTTCCGGGAATGTGCGCGGCACAAACCGTTCTGCCCGTTCTCGGCGTTCCCGTTCAAAGCAAAGCACTTTCAGGAATGGATTCGCTGCTCTCAATCGTCCAAATGCCTGCCGGAATTCCGGTCGGAACAATGGCAATCGGCACAGCAGGCGCGAAAAACGCCGCGCTTTTAACAATTTCGATTCTGGCAAATTCGCGTCCCGAATTGCGAAAAAAACTTCACGAATTTAGAAAAAATCAGACTCAAAATGTTTTAGACTCTAAGTTATCTTGATAATGACACCGAAAGAAATTACCAAAATGATTGAAAAAGAAATCGGCGGCGATTGGTCAATTACAAACGCACATAATTGTGATTTAAAAAAATGTTTGATTCGTCCTAAGAAAAGAAAGATTGATTTTCACGAAGAGATCAGAGAAGTTTGGATCGTTTTGGAAGAAGACACCGAAACACTCGAAGGTTTTAAGATTTATTTTGACGAAGAAAATAACAAATTCGGTTTAGCGATGTATTCCGAATCTTTCAGTTATTCTTGTAATTCTCACGATACATTTCTTGCTGCTTTCAGATCAATGTAAATGAAGACCGACGAAATTATCGAAAAATTGCAATCGCTCGAAAACCCCGAAAACATCGCAGGAATGAAGCGTTTCGGAATTGTCGCGAAAAAAACATTCGGAGTTTCCGCGCCGGTTTTGAAAAATCTCGCTAAAGAAATTAAAAAACAAACCGAAGATCGCCATAAACTCGCGCTCGAACTTTGGGAAACCGAAATTCACGAAGCGCGGATTATCGCTTATTTAATTGACGATGCGAAGAAAGTTTCCGAAAAACAGATGGATTCGTGGACGGAAGATTTTGAAAATTGGGCGATTTGCGATGGAACTTGCGGACATCTTTTTTGCAAAACCGAATTTGCATACAAAAAAGTTTTCGAATGGTCGGAGCGCGACGAAGAATTCGTCAAACGCGCCGGAATCGTTTTGATCGCCAATCTCGCCGTTCACGATAAAAAAGCGTCGGATGAAAAGATCGCGCGGTTTTTAAGTATTCTCGAAATCAAAGCTGACGACGAAAGAAATTTTGTTAAAAAAGCCGTTAATTGGTCGCTTCGGCAAATCGGCAAACGCAATTTGAATTTAAACAAATTCGCCATCGAAACCGCCGAAAAAATAAAACTACAAAATACGAAATCTGCGCGTTGGATCGCAGCTGACGCTCTGCGCGAATTACGGAGCGAAAAGTTGCGGCAAAGACTCGAAAATAAATTATTCCAAGCCGGCGGCGAGCAGAAAATAATCAACCGTCGCGCCTTTGCGATACGAACCTAAAATTTTCATTTTCAAAATTATCGAATCGTTTTTTCGTTTGCTTTTCAGAGTTTCCAAAACGCTTTCTTTAACAATTATCCAATAAGTTTCGCCGTTTTCCTCGACGAGCGTTTCATTGACGTAAAACTTTTTATCGGCTGGAGTTTTATTATAATTTTTGAGCCATTTATCAACCGCATTTTTGCGAATTTTGCCGAGTTTGCGCGTTTCGTCGAGATACGAAACCTTGACCGTGTTCGGGAAATTGATCGCGCTCAGATCGGTAAATTCCGTGTTGTTTGACGGCAAATCGTTTGCGCCGAGCAAACCTGCCAGAAGATTTCCCGTTTTCTGCTGAGAATTTATCATTTTTTCGATAGTCGAAGTTTGCGCGAAAGTTTCGGCGGCAAATCCGGCAAAAATAAAGACTGCAGCGATGAATATTTTCTTCATATTTGTTATTTTCATTGTTTCAAGTTCAAATTTATTTCCAATCATAAACGCAGATTTTTCCGGCAAAACAGGTCAACATTTATGAAAATGATTCTTCCAAATTCAACTATCGGTATTTTCGGAAGCGGACAATTAGGTCGAATGTTCGCCGTCGAAGCGCGGAAAATGGGTTATCGCGTTCACACATTTTCGCCCGACACCGACACGCCGACCGGACAGATCGCCGATTCCGAAACCGTTGCCGATTATACGGATTTGAACGCTGTCGGAGAATTTTCAAAGTCGGTTGATGTCATCACATACGAATTTGAAAATGTTCCTTCTTTAACAATTGAAACCGCCGCCGAATTTGTCGCGGTTCATCCGAAAGGCGAAGTTTTGCACACGACGCAAAATCGTCTGCGTGAGAAAACTTTTCTATCGGCAAACGGTTTTCCGGTCGTGCCGTTTCGCCATATCAAAACGCTTGACGATCTGTCTCGCGGCGTTGAAGATTTAGGAACGCCGTGCGTTTTGAAAACCGCCGGATTCGGCTACGACGGCAAAGGTCAGACGAAGATCGAAGTCGGCGGCGAAATCGAAAAAGCATTTGCAAATCTAAACGGACGTGAAGCCGTTTTAGAAGGTTTTATTGATTTTGAAAAAGAAGTTTCCGTCGTGGCGGCGCGTGACCGAAACGGCAATTTCGCCGATTACGGTGTGATCGAAAACGAACACGAAAATCATATTTTGGATATTTCGTTCGCGCCGGCAATGGTTTCCGAAAAAATCTTCCGCGAAGCCGTCGAAATTGCGCGTGAAGTCGCCGAAAAATTCGATTACGTCGGAACTCTCTGCGTCGAATTTTTCTTGACGAAAGACGGAAATTTGATTATCAACGAAATCGCGCCGCGTCCGCATAATTCCGGTCATTTAACTTTCGGAGCGTGCGTTACATCACAATTCGAGCAACAATTACGCGCCGTCTGCGGTCTGCCGCTCGGCTCGACCGAATTTTATTCGCGCTCGGCGATGGCAAATATTTTAGGCGATTTATGGAAAACGGGCGAACCAGTTTGGCAAAACGCTCTGAAATTTCCCAACGTCAAACTTCATCTCTACGGCAAATCCGACGCACGAATCGGACGAAAAATGGGACATTTAACCGCTGTCTCGAAATCAACGGAAAATGCCGTCGAACTTATAAAAGCGGCGCGGCAAAGTTTGATTTCCAAAATTTAGAAAAATGAAGAAGTTCGTGCTTTGAAAGTTTTGGCAAATCATAGCTTTTAAATTAAATGCGTTCTGTCTTAATAAACTTTGTAACTTAAACTTTTATAGAAAAATCGCGTATTATCGAAACTTACAAAGCAGTTCCAAATATTTCTTTTCGAGGAGAATTCTTTTAATGATAAATCGTAGAGCGAGATTTCTAATCGGCGCGTGTCTGATTGTTTTGAGCTTCGGCATTTTCGCGTTCGCGCAAAACGAAACTACATCGCCGATGAATTCGGCACTTTCCAATTTGAGTTGGCGCAGCATCGGTCCGGCGAATATGGGCGGACGCGTCGCCGACATCGAAGGCGTTCCGGGCGATCCGAATACGGTTTACGTGGCGACGGGCGCAGGCGGAATTTTCAAAACGACGAACGGCGGAATTGATTGGACACCGATCTTTGATCGTCAAAATTCGATCTCGGTCGGCGACATCGCGCTCGAGCCGGGAAATCCCGATGTGATTTGGGTCGGCACGGGCGAATCGAACGTGCGAAATTCGGTTTCGTTCGGCGACGGCGTTTACAAATCAACCGACGGCGGAAAATCTTGGAAACATCTCGGCTTAAAAGATACGAACACGATCTCGAAAATCGTTATCAACCCGAAAAATCCAGACATCGCTTATGTTGCGGCAATCGGTCACGCTTGGGGACAAAACGAAGAACGCGGCATTTTTATGACGACCGACGGCGGCGCGACGTGGAAAAAAACTTTGTATATTGACAATCAGCACGGCGCGTCGGATGTCGTGATTGATCCGGTCAATCCGAATATCGTTTACGCCGGAATGTGGCGTTTCGAGCGCAAACCGTGGACGTTTACGAGCGGTTCGGATAAAGGCGGCGTTTTTCGTTCGATTGACGGCGGCAGAACGTGGAACAAGATCGAAAAAGGCTTGCCGAAAACCATCGGTCGCGTCGGTCTCGCCGTTGCCGACAGCAATCCGAACGTCGTTTACGCAATGCTCGAAGCCAAAGAAGGAACGCTTTATCGTTCGGACGACAAAGGCGAAACTTTCCGGCAGGTCAACAAAAATCAGGAAATTGTCGGACGCGGATTTTATTATACGCGCGTCAGAGTTGATCCGACCGACGAAAATAAAGTTTATGCGATTGCTTCGCCGCTCTTTAAATCGCTCGACGGCGGTCGAAATTTCTCGCGCATTGCGCCGACGACGCACATTGATTATCACGCTTTCTGGATTGATCCGGCGAATCCGAAACGAATGTGGCAAGGTCAGGACGGCGGCGTGGCGGTTTCAACCGACGAAGGAAAATCTTGGGAATACATCAACAATTTTGCGACCGGACAGTTTTATCAGGTTTTCGCCGATAACGTCGCGCCGTTTTACAATGTTTCCGGCGGTTTGCAGGACAACGGAACTTGGGTCGGACCGGCGCGCAACCGAGAACCGGCGGGAATTTTAAATGACGATTGGCGAATGATAAGTTTCGGCGACGGATTTTACGCCATCGCACATCCCGACAATCCCGATCTTTTTCTGACCGAATCGCAGGGCGGAAACGTCGTGCGAACCGATATGAAAAACCGCGAACAGCAGCTTGTCATTCCATTTTTCGGAGTCGGCGGCGCACCGGAAAACGATAAAGTCCGTTTCAACTGGAACGCGCCTTTGATACTTTCGCCGCACGATAAAAATACGGTTTTTCTCGCCGGAAGCACGGTTTTCAAATCGAACGATTTCGGCAAAAACTGGACGGCGATCAGCGGCGATCTGACGACCGGAAACAAGGAAAGACTAAAAGATGCGGGCGGTCCGGTTTTTACGGAAAATACTTCCGCCGAATATTTTGAAACCGTTATTTCGCTCGCCGAATCGCCGCTGAAAAAAGATTTGCTCTGGGCTGGAACGGATGACGGAAATTTGCAGTTGACGAACGACGGCGGAAAAAACTGGACGAATATCAATAAAAATCTGCCGAATGTGCCGCAGGATTCTTCCGTTTCGCACGTCGAACTTTCGCGTGTCAGCATTGACACGGCTTATGTTTCGGTTGACCGTCACAAATTCGACGATTACAAACCGTATATTTTCAAAACGACCGACGGCGGAAAATCTTTTTCAAATATTACGGGAAATCTTCCGGCAAGTTCATATGTTCACGTCGTCCGCGAAGACCCGAAAAACACGAATCTGCTTTACGCCGGAACGGAACTCGGAATCTACGCGAGTTGGGACGACGGAAAAAATTGGACGGAAATCAATATGAAAAATTTTCCGCGCGTCGCCGTTCACGACATCTTAATTCATCCGCGTGACAACGATATAATCTTGGCGACACACGGGCGGAGTTTGTGGATTTTCGATGACGCGACGGTTTTACAACAGATGAATTCTAATATTCTGCAAAGCGCGGGTTATGTTTTCGAATCGCGTCCGGCGTATCGTTTTGCGACGATGATGACGCGCTACGGCATCGGCGATAAGCCTTTTAAAGGTCAAAATCCGCCGAACGGCGCGATCATCACATATTATTTAAAGGACAAAGCCGACGAAAAAACGCCCGTTAAAATGCAGGTTTTCGATTCGTCAAATAAAATGCTCGTCGAATATAAAAATCTGTCCAAAGAAAAAGGCATCAATCGTGCGACTTGGAATCTGGCGCAGGAAGGTGCGCGTCAGCGTCGTCCGCCGACCGCCGAACAGATGGAATTCAGAGGTCAGCCGCGCGGTCCGCAGGTTTTGCCGGGAATTTACACGGTCAAAATTTTCGCGGGCGACAAAATGATCGGTGAAAATCGCGTCGAAGTCCGCGTTGATCCGACTGTTCGGGTAACGACCGCCGAATTGCAGATGCAATACGATCTGGCGATGAAATTGAGCGATCTTGTTTCGGTGATGAATGACGGTTTACGTCAACTCGACAGCGTAAAAACGCAGACCGACCAGATCGAAACCGTCGCCAAAGACCGCATCGGCGAAGTTCCGCCGGAACTGACCAAAGCGTTCGCGGATTTCAAAAAACGGACGAGCGATTTGCTGAATGATCTGGCGACAAATCAGGAAGACGGCATTCGCGCACCTTCGCGTTATTCCAATCAACTCAACAGTTTATACTCAACCGTTGCCGACGGAAATTATCCGCCGACGGCGACGATGAAGGAAAACTATGAAATACTGCGAAAGGAATTTCCGAACAAAATCGCCTCGATTTCAAAATTCATCACCGAAGACACGGCGCGATTTAATCAAATTTTGCAGAAATATAATCTGTCGGTAATTATTCCCGGAAAAAACATCGAACCGCCGAAACAGTGATGTCTAATTTTTTAAAGTCATCAAAAGGCTGGCAAGTATTTGTCAGCCTTTTTTCCATTAAAAACCAATTGAACGATCTAAATTTTTTTCGCCAACCAAATGCCGGTAATTACACCGATAAAACCGACAAATACGCTCAAAAACAAATACAGTAAAGCCGTAAAATACTGATTTTCTTTTATCAATCCCCAAGTTTCGAGTTCAAAAGTCGAAAACGTCGTAAACGCGCCGAGAAAACCGATCATAACGGCGAAACGAAAGTTATCGCCGACAGCGAATTTATCGGTCAGTAAAATAAGGAAAAATCCGATAAAAAACGAGCCGAGAATATTTATTAAAAATGTCGGCAATGGAAATGATTGAAAAAGATTCTGCAGAGGCGAAATATTTATCAAATATCTTGCTACCGCGCCGAATGCGCCGCCGACGGCGATTGATAAAATTTTCGTAAAACCTTCCATTTTATTTTAAGAAAAATTAGCAGGGATTTTAGCGATGAACAAAGATGAAACCGACTTTTTTCCGGCGATTTTTTCTTGTTATCCCCGTTAATTTTTCTTAAAAACAATTGTTTCCGAGTCTTTTCCCATAATCAACATTTGCGCGAGATTGGTAAAAAGTCCGTGACAGACAACGCCTTCGATGGCGTTTAATTTGTCGGAAATTTCACCGACATTTTCGATCAGACCGAAATCGGCATCGAGAATATTATTTCCCGCGTCGGTCGTAAAAACTTCGCCGTTTCGTTTTCTCAAAACGGTTTTTCCGCCGAGTTTTTCGATTTGTTTTTCCGCAAATTTTATCGCAATCGGCACGACTTCCGTCGGAATTTTGAATGCGCCGAGTTTTTCTACTTTTTTGGAAGCATCGGCGATGATTATTAATTTCCCTGAAAGTTTTGCGACCATTTTTTCACGAAACAACGCGCCGCCGCCGCCTTTTATCAAATTCAGATCAGCGTCGAATTCGTCCGCGCCGTCAATTGTCAGATCAATCGCTTCGACTTCATCAATCGAAACTAATTTTATATTTAAAGATTCGGCGAGTTCGGCGGTTTTGTTTGAAGTCGCCACGCATTTTATCTGCAAACCTTCGGCGACGAGTTTGCCGATTTCTTCGACGGCATATTTCGCGGTCGAACCCGTGCCGAGTCCGATGATTTGATTTTCACCGACAAATTTCACGGCTTCACGCGCCGCAATTAGTTTTTCGTTTTCCAAATTTTGCATTGAAATTATTTATTTTTTATATATGAGAAAAATGATAACCAAATAACTATATTAACTAATAAACCTGCGCCCCAAATATTTCGGGACAAAACAATATTTTTTTTCGCCGACATTAATTCATTATCGTATATGCGAATACCTTTATACTTTTTCAACCATTTATTACTCAGATTAAATCCTGAAAAAAAATAAAGACTCGTAAAAATGAGCATCAAATGGGCGAGAAAATGAAAATCGTCAAATACCATATAACTTAATATAACCTCAAAAACAACAACTCCGATAATAATCGGCAGTGCATAATTAAATCCGCGAACTTCCCCGGCAGACTGCAAAGACTCGGTTAAAAGTAGATTGCTGGCAGATGACAAGATGATTCTGGCTTCCTCAATCCAGGAATTACAAAATTTACAATTTCTTCCTTTTGTATTGATTTCACCGTTTTCAATTTCCAACATAATATTTTGTTGGCAGGATGAACATTTTGCAAAGGGCGTAATTTTCGATGTATCAATTTGAGTTTTATAAGTTCCCATAGAAATTGAGATATTCTTTAATGAATCATCTTATAACTTTATAATTTTTCGCCAAAATGCGCGGCGGAACGCCGATCCAGTAAAGTCCTTGAAAAAGCGACCATTTTGTAAATGTCCAGAAAAAAGAATTGTTTTCAAAACGCCGCGACGAAGTGTGAATCGGAATATTTACGGTTACAAAATCGCCTCTTCGCGCCAGTCTTTTATATAAATTGACATCTTCAAAAAGCGGCAGATCGCGGAAACCGCCGATTTTTTCGTAAACTTCCCTTTTTGCAAACATCGCCGAATCGCCGTAAATTAATCCGATTGAACGCAGTTTCGGATAAAGTTTCGTCAAAAATTTCGCCCATTTGGTTTTGCCGTCAAAGACGATCTCGAAATTTCCGCCGCTCGTATATTTCCGGCTCATAAATTTTTTAATTTTCCGACCGCAGCCTTGAACAGGCAAAGTGTCGGCGTGAACGAACCAGAAAACGTCGCCGGTCGCGTGTTTCGTGCCTTCGTGCATTTGCAAACCGCGATTTGCTTTGAAATCTTTAATGAATTTGAAAGTTTTAGCGAAATTGTAATTTTCGATAATCGAAACCGTTCCGTCCGTGCTTCCGCCGTCAACGATGATAATTTCGTCCACATTGACAAGCCGCGAAAGCGCGTCGAGTGTTTTCCTGATCGCAGTTTCCTCGTTTAATGTCGGAACGATGACGGAAAGTTTCATATTTTGAATATTTTGCCGTCAGACGGCGCAGAAGGTTTCGACCTTTTAAACTATAATAAACCAAAATTTATGAATGAACATTTTAAAAACACGCTTTCCAAGTGGCACGAATTTATCGAAACGCAAAACGTGGAAAATTTGGACGGAATTTTGAGCGAAAACGTCCGATTTCATTCGCCTTTCGTCTGGAAACCGAAAGACGGAAAATTGATGACGACGAAAATTTTAATTAATGTCATACAAGTTTTTGAGAATTTTAAATATGTCCGCGAAATTTTCGGCGAAAGAGATTGGTGTCTGGAGTTTGAAGCGACCGTCGGCAAACTGACTTTACGCGGAATTGATCTGATAAAACTTGATGATAATGGAAAAATCATTGATTTTGAAGTGATGATTCGTCCGGCAAATGCGCTGCAAGCCGTCGGAATCGAAATGGGAAAACAACTTTCGGCTGAGTGAATTTATTTCGCCGTTTCTAAACATTTTCTGCTCGCGAAATGAGCGAAAGACACTAAAAAGAAAAAATATTTTTCTTGTATCTTCTTCTGTTTTAATTTCGTTCTTTTCGTGTATTTTGCGGGCAGATTCTTTCTTTTTATAAACTCTTTTTAACGATAATGCCGGCGGCGATTGTAGTTGTTTTCGGCTTGAGCGAATTGTTCGATTGAGCGGTTAAATTGTCCGTTTTCATCGAATAGCGGATAAAGCTGTAAATTCGGCGAAAGAAATGCGGCGCGGAGTTCGACCGGACGCGAACCGGCGCGGTTGATTATTTTAACTCTCGTTCCGCGAACTTCTTCGATCCAGATTGCAAACTCTTCGGCGTTTCCGATAGTTGCCGACAGCAAAAGCAGACGAACGCGCGGCGGCGATAAAATTATCGCTTCTTCCCAGACGTGACCGCGATCTTCGTCCGCCAGATAATGCGCTTCGTCCAAAACTACGAAATCCGTGTTGACCTGTTCGCCTTGCCGCAGCGAATCGAAAAGCTGATTACGATAAATTTCCGTCGTCCCGACAATCAGCGGCGCGGCGTAATTTTCCTTGCGGTCGCCCGTTAAAATTCCGACATTTTCTTCGCCGAATTCTTTTGAAAATTCGATATATTTTGAATTTGTGAGAGCTTTTAAAGGCGTTGTGTACCAAGCGCGTTTTCCCTGTTCCAAAAGCCGTCTGATTTCTTCCCGCGCAATCCACGTTTTTCCGCTTCCGGTCGGCGCAGTGACCAAAACGTCTTGTGTCTCGATGGCTTTTAACGCTTGGATCTGAAAATCGTCCGGTTTAAAGTCGGCAATTTCAGGAGTTCCGATTCCCGAAAGCATTCGTTCGACGGCTTTTAATTCCTGTTCGGAAATCTTCGGCGAACTTATCGAAGGGGAACTTCTTTCCGCAAGTTCTCGTTTATAAACGCGTTCCTTTCCGCGACCGTTATTTGAACGCGATTTGTCCCGTTTACCGGATTTACTCTGAGAACGATTTTTTTGTGCCATCAGCAGATATGTTAAAGACTTACGGCAAACTTGTCTAATGCTTTCTTTTATCGGCGGCGGCGTGTTAAAATTTCAGATTGTTTCGCAACTCTTGACGGGCAAATTGCGTCTAAGGAAACTGAAAAGCGGTTTTATCAAAAAGTTTTATTTATTTTATTTATCAAGGTTATGCAAGATCAGGAATTTATAACAGAACAAAATTCTGAAAATTTAGAAAATCAAGAATCGGTCAACGCCGCGCCGGAAATCGAAACACAGCCGAATTTCAATGTGAATGCGGTTTTGCCGGAACAGGAAACAGTTGTTTTTTCGCCGCCGTCGCAAAATTTTGCAGATGCGCCGAAATCTCCGCAGATGCTGCAGACGATTTCGACAGGCGAAGAAGAGTTATTTGAAAAATACGAAATCAAGAATTGGGAATTTACGCCGCGATTTTATAAAATTTTCGCTTTTTCAGCGGTTTTCACTACTTTGTTTCTCGTAACCGTCGCGCAGACCGATGTTTTGCGAACGAAAGCGTGTGACAGTCCGCTCGTCGGCGGATTTTGTCAGGTTCTCGACACGCTCTATGTCGGTAGTAAAATTATCGGAAGCGATGACGAATTTGTCAGCAAAGATTACGAAAAAACCGAGATCGCAGATGCCGATATTGTCTGGCTCGATAAAACGGGAATGGAGCCGCCGCTGACTTATCCGGCAGGTTATTTTCAGATCTCAAACCCGGAAATGTTTCCGCCCGAAGGCGATCCGTTAAATCCGGCAAATCTGAATGATCCGAATTTTCCTTCGATTGTAAACATCGCGCCGCCGATGCCGAATCCGTCGTCGCCGAATCCTATAATGCCGAGAATGCCTGCGCCGCGTAATAACAGCATTTTCAACCGACCGCAAAAATTGCCCAAAGCGAGAAAAAATGCTATTCCGAACGATTTACCCGACGGAATAGTCTTGCCGGGTGATGAAAATCAGGCTGAAATAAAAGAGCCGAAAAATCCGTCGAAAGAAAATACAGCCGCGAATAAAGACAAAAACGAGGAAAAAGAGAAACCGAAACAAAACGGTCTGGAAACATTACCCGTTGCGGATGACATCATCAATAAAAAACCTTTGCAGGATTTCGGCAATGAGGTTTTGGATAAAGTCGGCAACAAACAGATTGATCTGACGAAAGCATTTTCGGTCGTGATGGTCGGAACGATTACCGATGATGGAAAATTCGATCAGAAAAAATCTGCATATCTGAAATCTTCGGGCGATCAGGCGATGATTGATACTGCCAAATCCGCCATCGAAGCTATCGGCGACAGCGGCATTTTGACTTATTTGAAACGTCTCGATGTCAATCAGATAAAATTCGAGTTAGTGCAGAATGACAAAGAAATTTACGCCATTATTACATCCGATCAGAAAAGCGTCCCGAAAGCGTCATCTGTGGCGACAGGTTTGAATTTTGCACTCGGCATCGGCAGAAGTACGGTTAAAGAAGAAGATACTCTGGCGTTACTGAATGCCGCGAAAGTCGAGAGCAAAGAAAAAACTTTTATTCTGAATTTCAATCTTGAAAAGGCGATTGCTCAACAATTGATTAAACGCCAACTGGATAAAGCCGAAGCCAAACGCAAACTGGAACAGCAGACAAAACCGAACAGCACGGCGCAAACGGTTAATAAAAACGAAAATACGAGCCGATGATAAGTTCATTCTTCGATAGAAATAAATAGCGATTCACGGTAAGTTTCAAATACTTGCCGCTTTTCACGTTTTCGTGCAAGATAGATTTAGCTGATGAGCAGTTCAAAAAATTACAATTCGATAGTTTTTCTCACGACGCTCTCGGTCTATCTCGGCTTGGTCTTGGTCGGCGGCGCAAGTTCGCCCGTTCTGGCGCAAGCCGCTCTGACGCGCAATTTCGATATTCAGGAAGAAATCGAATATAAGGACGATTTAGATAAAAAGCCTGATGAAGACAAAATTTTGTCGGAATATTTAGACTCTTTTCAAACGCTTTATAAACTGGCTAAAGAATTCGCCGAAAAACACGCCGGAAACTCAGGAAATTACGAATTTAATTGTTCAGCATTTGCCGGTAAACAATCAAACTTTACAGTAAATTGTAAAAACGGAACAGGCACATTTACCGGCGCGTTTATTCCACAAATTTCTCACATTAGAAGCACTTTTTCATCCGAAATTTTCGGCAAAAACCGTCAGGTAAATATTAATCTTTTACTTTCGACTAACGATTTTCTGATAAAAACTTCGTTCAGCCGAAATGCCGAATTACAAAAAAGTATTTTTGATACTTTTTTAAATGAAGTTTTATTTCATTCCGAAGTTCAAAATCTCGAAGATCGTTTAAAAATTTATGGTCAGGAAACAACTGTTACCTGCGAAAATGACCAGATTTTTATCGTTACAAACTTACCTCGTGCCTCGATAGATTCGCTTTTCGCTGAAAAGAACGCAAAATAAGCGGCGAGCGAAAGTGAAAATATGAATCTTTCTAAAATCTGACTCGCCAAAACTTTAGTAATTTTTAATTTTATAAGCGAAAAGCCGTTTGCTTTTTCGCTTGATAAACGAGGTATTTATGGCAGTTAATAAATTTGTAGATAAATTTTTCAAAAAAATATTAGGCACGAACAGCGAAGTTTTTCTCAAGAAAACCGCGACACCGATTGCTGCTCAGATCAACGATCTCGAACCTTCGATCAAAAAACTTTCCGATGACGAACTGAAAGCGAAAACCGAAGAATTTAAAGCCAGAGTTCAAAAAGCACTCGAAGGCATTGACGATGTCAAAGAACGACGCAAAGCCGAGCAGGAAATCCTGCACGAAATTTTGCCCGAAGCGTTTGCCGTCGTCCGCGAAGCGTCGGTTCGCGTGACGGGAATGCGTCATTTCGACGTGCAGATGATCGGCGGTCTTGCGCTCCATCAGGGACGCATCGCCGAGATGCGAACAGGTGAAGGTAAAACGCTCGTTTCGACTTTGCCCGCGTATTTAAACGGTCTGACAGGTCGCGGCGTTCACATCATTACGGTCAATGATTATCTTGCTCTGCGCGATTCGGAATGGATGGGCAGAATTCATAAATTTTTGGGTTTGACGGTCGGCTGTATCCAAAACGATATGGACGATTACGAGCGCAAAGAGCAGTATTCGAGCGACATCACATACGGAACGAACAACGAATTCGGTTTCGATTATCTGCGCGACAATATGAAATTCGATGTCGAATCTCTGGTTCAGCGCGATCATTATTACGCGATCATTGACGAAGTTGACTCGATTCTCGTTGACGAAGCGCGAACGCCGCTTATCATTTCCGGCGCGTCCGATGATGCGACCGACAAATATTTCGTCGCCAATGAAATCATTCCGAAACTCGAACGCGGCGAAAAAAACGAAGAAACGAAAGTAACGACGGGAGATTATCTCTTGGACGAGAAAAATCATTCGGCGGTTTTGACCGAAGCCGGCGTGACGAAAGCGGAAAGATTACTTGGCGTTTCCAATCTTTACGATCCGGCAAATATGGATTTGCTGCACTGCGTCGAACAGGCGTTAAAGGCGCATACGCTTTATAGAAAAGATCATCAATATGTCGTTCAGGACGGCGAAGTCATCATCGTTGATGATTTTACGGGACGACTGATGAACGGTCGCCGCTGGTCTGACGGTCTGCATCAAGCCGTCGAAGCCAAAGAAGGCGTGAAGATCGAACGCGAGAATCAAACTCTGGCGACGATCACTTTGCAAAATTATTTCCGTATGTATGAAAAACTTTCCGGTATGACCGGAACGGCGGAAACCGAAGCGGAAGAATTCGGCGAGGTTTACGGCTTGGATGTCATCGTCATTCCGACCAATCGCCCGATGGTTCGTGCCGATAATTCGGATGTGATTTACCGAACTCTGCCCGAAAAATGGGATGCGATTGTCAGTGAGATCAAAGAGCGTCACGAAAAAGGTCAGCCGATTTTAGTCGGAACGGTTTCGGTTGAAAATTCCGAACTCGTCGCCGAACGTCTGAAAAAGATCGGAGTTCCGCACAACGTCTTGAACGCGAAATATCACGAACGCGAAGCCGAGATCGTCGCGCAAGCCGGACGCAAAGGCGCGGTCACGATTGCGACGAATATGGCTGGACGCGGAACGGATATTCTGCTCGGCGGAAATCCCGAATTTCTCGCCAACGATTATCTAAAACGAATGGAGATCAATCCCGAAGAAGCGACACCCGAACAGTTTGAAGAACAACTGGTCAAAGCAAAGCGCGTCGTCGAAGGCGAACATAAAGAAGTTTTAACGGCTGGCGGTTTGCAGATTCTCGCTACCGAACGCCACGAGTCGCGGCGCATTGACAATCAGCTTCGCGGTCGCGCCGGACGACAGGGCGATCCGGGCGCGTCAACCTTCGTGCTGTCACTCGAAGACGATCTGATGCGAATCTTCGCGGGCGACAAAGTTCGTTCGATGATGGAATGGCTCGGAATGGAAAACGGCGTGGCAATCGAATCGAAAACCGTTTCCAAACAAATCGAACGCGCCCAGAAAGCGGTCGAAGCGCGTAACTTTGAAACGCGTAAACACGTTCTCAAATACGACGACGTGATGAACAAACAGCGCGAAACTATCTACGGTCTGCGCCGTCAATTGATGTTCGAACCCGAACACCGCGAGTATCTGCTCGGCGAAAAAGGCGTGGCGCGTGACCTTTTGCACGATTTGACGTTCAGCTTTTTAAATCCCCAAGTTTCGCCCGACACTTGGGAAGTTGACACTTATGCGGCGGAAATCGAAAACATTTATTCGGTTGATCCGGCGGTTGATGCAAACGTGGATTTTCATAAAATGAATCCCGAACAGATCGAACAAGCCGTCTGGGATAAGGCTTCGGCAAATTACGCAGAGAAGGAAAAACTTGCAGGAGACGAATCGCTTCGTGCGTATGAGCGTTACATAATGCTCAACATTATTGACTCGCAGTGGAAAGATCACCTGCTTTCGATTGACCATCTCAAACAAGGCATCGGACTCGTCGGCTACGGTCAGAAAGATCCGCTCGTCGAATATAAAAAGCAGTCGTTCGATATGTTTCAGGATATGCTCGACCGCATCGATACGAACACCGTTCGCGCACTGTTTAACCTCGAAATCGTCGTCAAAGACGAACAGGAAGAGATCGAACGCCTCGAACGGCTTGAAATGCAGAGAGCGCGTCGCCAAAAAGCTGGAATGGCTTTCACCGGCGCGATGGCAACGGCAACCGTCGCAGGCGACACCGAAGAAATCCGCCACACACCGTTCGTCCGCGACCAACCGAAAGTCAAACCGAACGAACCGTGCTACTGCGGCTCAGGCAAAAAATTCAAAAAATGCCACGGCGCAGGAATGTAATTAAAGTTTGAAAGTTAAAAGTTGAAAAAGCGGAAAGTTATTAATTTCCGCTTTTTCTTGTTTCTCTTTCATTTCTCCATTAAAATCTCAAAACGGAAACCTTTTGTGATTCAAACTTTATAAAAATGACAGATTTTGATGAGCGCAAATAAGTTAAATTTCAAACAATTGTGGAAACCGTTTTTGATCGCGGCGGCGTTGGCGTTTTTGTTTGCGAATGTTTTGGTTAAATTGGGCTTCGATTGGTGGACTGATGAAAATTATTCGCACGGTCTGCTCGTGCCGTTCGTGATCGGTTTCATTATCTGGTCGGAGTTCGACGCGCTCAAAACGGCGGTTGAAAATCCGCGTGTCCGGTTCGGTTTTGCGGTTATGATTTTCACGCTTTTAATGCTTTTAGCCGGAACGCTCGGCGCGGAACTTTTTATCCAGAGAATTTCGCTCGTCGTGATGCTGGTCGGAATTACGCTTTATTTTTTCGGCGCGAAGATTTTGCAATTATTGGTCGTGCCGTTCGCGCTTTTGCTGTTTGCGATTCCGATTCCGCAGATCATTTTTAACAAGATCGCTTTTCCTCTTCAGATTTACGCTTCGCAGATCGCGGTTTGGGGAATCAGACTTTTTGCAATTCCGACGGTTCGCAAAGGAAATGTTTTCGAGATTTTGCCGCAGGGCGCAACGCAGATCATCGCGCTCGAAGTCGTCGAAGCGTGCAGCGGCATCCGCAGTTTGATGACGCTCGTTTCGCTCGCTTTGATTCTCGCTTATTTCACTCGCGGGAAAAATCACGATCCGAACTACGGCTGGAAAAATTATTTCAAGAGTTTGGATTTCGGGCGCACGATTATTCTAATGCTTTCGGCAGTTCCGATTGCGGTTTTGACCAATTCGTTTCGCGTGACGATGACGGGCGTAGCGACATTTTATTACGGCAAAAAAGCTCTGACACCTTTCTGGCACGATCTTTCCGGCTGGCTCGTCTATCTCGTCGCGCTGATTTTGCTGATCGGCATAAATTCACTACTAAAAGTTTTAGGTTCAAAGTTCAAAGTTCAAAGTTCAAAGCAGGAAATTCAAAATAATTTCACTCAGCACTCAGCACTCAGCACCCGGCACTTAACCTATTTTCTCGCCGCATTTTTGCTTGTCGGCGGAGTTTTTATTAATTGGTTCGAGCAGCGCGGCGAAGCGGAAATTTCGCGCCGACCGCTTTCGGAACTTTCCAAAAATCTCGGCGAATGGAAACAGCGCGGAGACGAATTTCGCTTTTCCGCAGCGACCGAATCCGTTTTGCGAACAACCGATTACACGATGCGCGAATACACTTTTTCCGACGGTCAGGTCGCTAATTTATATATCGGATATTATGCGTCCCAGCGCACGGGCGCGACTTATCATTCGCCGCAAAATTGTCTTCCCGGCGCGGGCTGGATTTTAAGAGAACCGCAGATCATCGAAATCAAAACGCCTGCGGGGAAAACATTTTCAGCAAACAAGTATCTCATCGAAAACGGTGTTAAAGATCAGGTAATGATCTATTGGTATCAAGGTCGCGGACGCGCCGAAGCGAGCGAATACCGCGATAAAATCAATACGGTAATTGACAGTACTTTTCGGCGGCGTTCGGACGGTGCGATGATTCGTGTGCTGATTCCGGTCAACGGCGACGATCATAAAGCAACTGAAACCGCAATTGATCTCGCCGCAAATACCGAAGACAATCTTTCCGAATTTGTTCCCGAATAAATCGTTTCGTTTGAATAAACTTTTATTTACGCTATAATTTCGCTTGTCCGCATTTTCAAACTTTTTCGGGTTTTCAATAATGAAATTAAAATCTTTTTTGCCTCTTCTGCTCGTTATTTTTTCGTTTTTTCAAATCGTTTTTTCTCAAACGGAAGAAAAATTCGATTTTTACACGCGCGGCGAGTATCGCGCCGAAGTTCCGCGACCGCAAGCGATTTTGCGTTACGATGTCGGCGATTTTCATACGACTTACGCGCAGATGGAATCGGTTATTAATGCGATTGAAAAATCTGCGCCCGACCGCGTGAAAATTTTCGACATCGGTTTGACGAGCGAAAACCGGATGCAGCATTTAATAGCAATTTCGTCGCCGCAGAATATTGCGCGGCTCGACGAAATCAGAGCAAATAATGCAAAACTTACCGATCCGCGCCTCACGTCGCAGACGGAAGCAAATCAGATCGCCCAAAATAATCCGTCAATCGCGTGGATGGCTTACACGATTCACGGCAACGAATCGGCTTCGTTTGAAACGATGATGCAGGTCGTCTATCAACTCGCCGCATCGAACGAACCGCAGACGCTAGAAATTTTAAATAATACGGTGGTGCTGATTTTGGCAGGCGAAAATCCCGACGGACACGAAAGATTCGTGACGTGGTATAACTCGGTCGGAATAGGCAACGAAGACCGCAACGCGCTCGAACACCGCGAACCGTGGACGATTTGGGGCAGATACAATCATTATCGTTTCGATCTGAACCGCGATAATATTTCGATGTCGCAGAAAGAAACGCAGAATATGACACGGGCGTTTTTCGATTGGAATCCGCAGGTTTCGGTTGACCATCACGGACAGCCGTCGCAGTTTTTCTTTCCGCCCGCCGCACTTCCGATCAATCCGAATCTGCCGCAACCGGCGACAAACAAATGGCTCGATACTTTCGGTCGCGCCAATGCAGCCGCCTTTGACCGCAATCGTTGGGATTATTACGTCCGCGATATTTTCGATCTTTTTTATCCGGGTTACTGGGATTCGATGCCGTCACTTAACGGCGCAATCGGAATGACTTACGAAACCGACGGCGGCGGTTTTAAAGGTTTAAGATGGACGCGCGACGACGGCACGATTGCAACTTTGCGTTCGGCAATCGCCAAACATTTTGTCGCTTCGATGACGACGCTCGAAACGGTTTCAAAAAATAAACAAACGCGATTGCAGGATTTTTACGCATTTCGCCGCGACGGTTTAAATGAACTTTCGCGTGAAAAATTAAAACGCATCGTCATCGTTCCCGACAAAGACCGCGTGAAAACGGCGGAATTGATCGAGATTTTGCGGCGTTCAAAAATCGAAATAAAGGTTGCAAACAATTCTTTTTCGTCGGCAACGGCGCATACATATATGCAAAAAAATTCGCCGCCGTCGAGTAAAACTTTTCCATCCGGTTCATACATTATTGATTTGAGTCAACCGCAGAAAATTTGGATCAAAGCTCTGCTCGAACAAGACACAGCGCAGGACGCGGCTTTTGTCCGCGATAATATGGAGCGTTTCCGGCGTAACGAACTGCGCGGAAAATCCGCCAATAAGGAAGGTTACGGATTTTACGATATTACGTCGTGGAGTCTGCCGCTCGCTTTCGGTGTTGACGCTTTCTGGACGGAAGATGCCGGAAACGTCAGCGGAAATATCGTCACCGACGAATATCTTAACTCGATGAAGATCGGAAATGTTTCCGGCACGGCGCAGATCGCATACGTTTTTCCATATGATTCGGACGCGGCGGCAGTTTTGGCTTTAAGACTTTTGAAAGAAGGTTTCCGCGTTTCGGTTTCGACCAGAACGCTGAACGCGGGCGGACGAAATTATAAAGAAGGCACATTTATCGTGCGCGTCACGCGCAATAATGACACCATTCATAATGCAATCAGAAATCTGGTGCGCGAACTCGGCGTAAATGTTTCGGCAGTCAACACGGGTTACTCGGAAGAAGGCGACACCGGAGTCGGCGGCGAAAACGTCTATCCGCTGTCCGCGCCGAAAATCGCAATGGTTGCCGACGAAGGCGTTGACCAGACATCTTTCGGTTCGATCTGGTGGAATCTCGACAAATTCGGCATCAAATTTACGCCGATGACGATTGCCAATATCAAAGGCGGCGCACTGAAAAATTATAATGTTTTAATTATGCCGGACGGCTCGGAAGGTCGTTATTTTTCATCGCTCGGAACGGGCGGGATTGCTTCATTAAAAGAATGGATCAACGGCGGCGGAACTTTGATAACGATTCGCAGCGCGTCGGTTTTTGCGGCGTTAAAAGATGTCGGTCTGACTTCCGCAAAACTCGTCGGAAGCGAAGAAGACGCGGATGCAAAACCGACGGAAAACGAAGAAGACAGCGAACCTACTCCGACTCCGACTCCGCTTAACCGGACTGATAAACAGGATTGGACACCGCCGACTTTGCCTTTGATCGCATCGCCGTCTTCCAATGCCGGACGAGTTCCCGAAGGCGTTCCGGGCGCGATTATGCGGGCGACGGTTGACCACACGACGTGGCTCAATTACGGCGTGGAAGCCGACGAAATTCCGGTTTTGTTGTCGAGCGGTTATTTTTTCCGTTACTCGAAAGAAGGAACTAACGCGCTGATTTTCGACGGCAAATCGAAAAAACCGCTGACGATTTCGGGCTTTGTCTGGGAAGGAAATACGGAAAGATTGTTAAAAAATACCGCCGCTCTGATTGACGAACCGACCGGACGCGGTCACGTTATAATGTTCGCGGACGATCCGTTCTTCCGCGCGATCTTCCGTTCGACGACCAGACAGTTTTTAAATTCGATTTTATTTAACGGAGCATTTTAAGTTTTCTAAAACTTCACAAATTTATGTTTATCATCAAAGCGGGATTTTCCGATAAATTCGAGGTCAGAGCCGGAATCGAAAAGGTGCGCGAGTTTTTCGGCGAAAATCGAAACATCGTCGAAATGATGGACGGCGTGGAAAGCATACACACCGACGGCAAAGGCATCACGCACTGGAAAATCCGCGCTGAAGTGCCGTTAATTTTTTCTCTAAAAGCTACTTTTGCAGTCGAATTGACAGAAAAAACCGACGAACGCATCGAATGGATTCCGGCGAAAAACGAGACGCAGAATTTTTTAAGATACTCGGCTGATCTGTTTGAAATGGACGACGAACTGACGGTTGTTCAAATAACGCAAAATGTCGAACTTCGCAGAAAATCGGCGCGTGAACTTCATCCGCTCGCCGGACTTGCCGGTGAAAATGTCATCAGCGCGGAAATGAAAAGACGAATTACGGAAATGGTCGGGAAATTTATTATTCAAGCGCAGAGAAAGCTCGAATCGTAATAATAAAAGACGATAAAAACCGAGCATTCGGCACTAATCTTTACAAATCACAAATGCTTTTCAGACGTTTTTCTTGGGACGTTTGCTTTTCTTTTTGACGACTTTATCACGCGAACGAACTAAAACTTTAAGTTCGGTCATAAATTCCGAAACATCTTCAAACTCCAAATAAACCGATGCAAAGCGAACATACGCCACTTTATCCAAAGTTTTCAATTGTTTCATTATCAATTTTCCGACATCATTGGTCGAAAGTTCGCGGTCTGATGTATCCTGAACGGCTTTTTCGACATCATTGACGATTGATTCGAGTTGTCCGGCGGAAATCGGGCGTTTTTCGCACGCTCGCAAAAGTCCAGCCATAATTTTATTGCGCTCGAAAGTTTCGCGGCGACCGTCTTTCTTGACGACCATATAAGGGATTTCGTCAATCCGCTCGTAAGAGGTAAAACGGCGCGCACAAACGAGACATTCGCGGCGGCGGCGAATCGAATTGCCGTCTTTCGACTCGCGCGAATCTACTACTTTATCTTCGAGATGTCCGCAAAAAGGGCAACGCATATTTTTCAGTTTTGAGGTTGTTTTGAATATATCATTTCAAAATGCAGGATTAAAAGCCGGATCGGATTAACCTTAAACTTTCAACCTTGAACCTTGAACTTCTTTTTCGTGTTCGATCTCTTCGGCGGCGGTTTCCGAATCCAGTAAACTTTTGAATTTTGAAAAACTTATATCGCCGTGCAGAAAATAGTATAACCCGAAAATGATCGCCGGTGCGAAATAAACGAGGTGCATTACAAATGAAACCGCATAAGCCTGTTCTTTTTCTATATTCAAAAACATCAAACCGTTTGCCGTTGCCGCGTGAAATGCGCCCGCCGCGCCGCCCGGTGTCGGAACGACCGAACCGATTGCCGCCCAACCCATTATAAAAAGCGAATCGCTGAACGTCAGCGGCAGCTTAAAGGCGAGCAAAACAAACCACGTCGGCAGCGCAATCGAAAGCCAGAGCAGCATCGTCCAGAAAACGACCGAAACGATCTCGCGCCAGTCACGCAAAATCGCTAAAGCAAGCGCAAGTTGCTTTAAAATACTCAAAATTATCTGCTGAATTTTTTTCGGAATAATTTGTTTGTCAATCGCTTTTTTCGTCCATTCGATGATCTGCGACGAATGTTTTTGATAAAAATATAATCCGATAAAACCGGCGATCGTTCCGAGAAGCATCAGATTTCCGGCGTATTTGACGTATTCAAATTCTTCTTCGCGTCCGGCGGGAACATTAATCCATAACAAATTCAGCGAAAAAAAACAGATTAAAGACGCGAGATCGAAAATACGTTCGACACCTAAAGTGACGAGTGCCGCGCTCGGACGCACACGCCGGTCGCGCATCGGCAGCCACATCGGACGCACGATTTCTCCGGCTCTGCCGATTAAAAATATCGCGGCAAAGCCGACGGTCGTCGTCGCAAAAAGTTCGACGAGCGATGATTTTGTAATCGGTTCGAGTAAAACCTGCCAGCGTTTCGCCCGCAAAAGATAGCCGAGACAAATAATCAAAACCGCCATTGTTACATAAAAAGCATCGGCTTGTTTTATCGAATCACGGACTTCCGCCCAATCGAGATTGCGCCCGAAAAACCAGAAAATAAAAACCGCAAATAAAAATAATAAAGTGAATTTTAAGGATTTTCGCAAAATTACATCCGAACCTTTTGTATAATTATTTTTTGAACGACAGTGTGCCGCCGAATCTGAACTTCTATGAATTACAGTTAAAAGTTACAGCATACAAAGACAAAAGGTTACAGCATTTCAGCGAAAAATATAAATTGGAATCGGCAATTTTCGCGGCAGAGAGTTTTTAATTTATCCGGTTCGGCTAAGTTAAATAACGAAAACTGATGAATTAAAGCATTTCCAATGCCCTGAGCATAGCAGCGGTTCGGGTTTCGACACCGAGTTTTACATATATATTTTGGACGTGTTTATGAACTGTGCGCGGACTTATGTCGCATAAATTTGCAATTATCTCGTCGGATTTTCCCTGCGTAATCAGATACAGAATCTCCGCCTCGCGTTTGGTTAAGCCGAGTTTGACAAATCTTTCCGGCGAACTTAATTTCTTTTCCTCAAGCATTACGGTCATCTCGTTTCCCGCTTGGTTAAAACCTAAACTCGCAGTCAGTTCCCCGTTCTGACTTAAAACTTTCAGCGGCGAAAAACTTGCGGCGAGGTCTTTCGATTGGAAATTCGGAGTGTTTTGCCTGATCCATCTGTCTAATGTTTCCGGAAGTTCGTTTGCCGCGCTTTTTTCGCCCGCGAAATATTTGCCGAAAAGTTTACGGGCAAATTCGCTGATAAAAACGGCTTTGCCTTTCGAGTTGAGCGCGATGATGCTGCACTTTTCCGTATTGAGTGCGCCGCTCAGACGCTGATAAGCGAAAGTATTGCGAATCGCATTGACAAGATGGGGAGCAAACAGAGACAAAATTTGTCTGTCGCGTTCCGAAAAATCATTTTTTTCGATATTTAACGAACACGTTATTGTTAGATCGTTGCCGATTACGAGCGGCGTGACCATCTGATTGCTGACACCGACAGGACGGTAAAATTCGTTATAAATCGTCGTGCGCTCAAATTCGGTAGTCGGCATCAGATCGGTAATTTTCAAAACTTCTGCGCGGCGTTTCACAAAAAATTCATCAAACAGCGGATTTTCGTGAATATAAGCGGCAAAAATTTCCATCTCTTCTAACGAATAAATGCGGTCATTATTCCACATTACATCGGCATAAGTTCCGTCATAATTAAACCCGGTAAAAGCTACGCTGTCGGTTCCGATAACCTTTGAAACTGCCTTTAAGGTCTGCCCGATCAATTGTTCCGAACCAATATCCGAATGCAGATCACCAATCGCGGAAACAAACACCTGCCAATCCTTGTGGTTCAACCGAGTCATCGGTGAGGTCTCCTTAAAATAAAAAAAATGAGTTGAAAAAGTAAAATTTTTTCAAAAATACGCAATTTTGCGTATTTTCAAAACTGCCGAATTATACTATTTTCTCTTAAAGAAAAGAAATATTTTTCAAATATAAAATCAAAAAACAATCAAAAATTTTTACTTTCGACGGTAAGATTTTTCCATTTTTTGTCATTAAAAAGTCAGAATAACCAATCAATTTATTTGTATAGTCACAAACTAAAAAATAAAAAACATCTATGAAAATAAATAAAGAAAACGACAGATGTCTGCTCCCCGGCAAACCGAATCACAATAAAACACAAACCGAATTTTTACGCTCAATCTGTAAATTTTTCGGCTCGCTTTTAATCGCTCTGCTGTTTCTAACGGCAGTAAACTCAAACGCCAATGCTCAAGCGGCTGACAACTTTAACCCGAATGCTAATGGAATCGTCGAAAGTATGGTTCGACAGCCAGACGGCAAGATTTTGATTGGCGGTACTTTTACTACCATCGGAGGGCAAGCGCGTGAAAGAATTGCTCGTGTAAATTCCGACGGCACTTTAGACACTACTTTCTTAACGTCTTGTGCCGCGCTGTCTTGTGATTCCATTACTGGCATCGCTGTTCAGACGGATGGGAAAATTTTAGTCGGCGGCAGATTTTTCCCGAATGGCGGAGGACAACCGCCGACTTTCTTCGCGCGGCTAAATGCAGACGGCACGCCAGACAACTCATTTAATAATCCAAATCCTAATAATGCTGTCAAAGCTATTACCGTGCTTGCCGATGGCAAAATTTTAATCGGCGGAACTTTTACGATTTTTGGCACAGGTTCGAGCGCGGTAACAAGACAGTATATCGCCAGATTAAATAGCGACGGTTCGCTCGACGGAGTTTTCAATCCGATTGAAAATTGGCAAGTCAGCAATACCAGCGGCGGCGGCGGCGCGGGCGGTGTTCACCGCATAATTCAGCAGCCGGACGGAAAGATTTTAATCGGCGGTTGGTTTTATTTTTATTACAGCCCGACTAATTTTTCGCGTTACGGAATTGCAAGACTTAACACGGACGGCACATTTGACTCATTTCAACCGGCGTTTCAGAGTTTTCTTACTTCGGGCGTTTACGATATGAAACTTCTGCCCGACGGAAAAATCATTGCGGGCGGCGGGTTTCAGTTTTCCGAAAACGAATTAGGCAGACGAATTGCGCGCATAAATGCGGACGGTACGCTCGACTCGACTTTTAATGCGATGTTTCAGAATATCGCCAATAATGTAGATGTCGCAACCGTCGCATTACAGCCGGACGGAAAAATTTTAGTCGGCGGTCAATTCAATCAAATCGGCGGACAGCCGCGCGACATTATAGCTCAATTAAATCCGAACGGAACGGCAGACAGTTTCTCGTCTAATACGTTCGGCAGAGTTTATTCTATTATTGTTCAGCCAGACGGAAAAATTTTAGTCGGCGGAAACTTTTCGATTATGAGCGGTCAGCCGCGTAAGAATATTGCGCGCCTATATTCGTCGGAACTTGGTGAGGGAACACAGCCGATTTTGTTTATCACGAACCGTGACGGCAATAACGAAATTTACCGGATGAATGTTGATGGTTCTAATCAACAGCGTTTGACCAACACACCCGAAAATGAAGTATTTACAATCTGGTCGCCGGACGGATCGAAAATTTTGTTTACCAGACAAATCAGCACGAATGTTCGCCAGATTTGGACGATGAACGCCGACGGCTCGAATCAGACGAGAATTTCGCCGGAAACTATCTACGCGACGCTTTACAGGTATTCACCGAACGGGCAGAAGATTCTTTTCGCACGCAGTCCGGGAGTCGGCACTGACAATCTCTGGGTGATGAACGCCGACGGTTCAAATGCGGTTCAGTTGACCAATAATACTTCGATGATAGATCACTTTGCCGAATGGTCTCCCGACGGCGACAAGATTGCTTATGGTCACTGCACACCGCAATTTGTCTGCGATATTTATACGATGAATGCCGATGGTTCAAATCAGATAAATCTGACGGCTGATAATCCAACTAATGACGACGATAATCCGAAATGGACGAAAGACGGCAGCCGCATCGTTTACGGTCGCATTTCCAACGACAGAGCCGAGCCTTACATAATGGATGCGAACGGCGGAAATAAACAGGCGTTGGGAAATTTCGGTTCACAGCAGTATAGTTATCCGCAGAAAATTTCGCCCGACGGCAATAAAGTCGCGCTTGATTTCAGCGACGGATCAACATTGACCAGCCGCGAAATTTACACAGTCGGAATCAACGGCGGAACTCCGATCAATATCACGAATAATAATGTTTTCGATGTTTTCAATGCGTGGTCGCCGGATAGTGCAAAAATAGCTTTTCGCAGCCGGCGTGATACGGCAACCGATGAGATTTATACGATGAACGCCGACGGCAGTAATGTTGTTCGTCTGACATTTAATACGGCAGTTGATTTTGTAGCCGATTGGTTTACGCCCCGCGTTACAAACCGCGCGCCGTTTGATTTTGACAGTGACGGAAAAACCGACATTGGCATTTTCCGTCCATCCGGCGGCGAATGGTGGATTAATAGCAGTTTGACAGGTATGACGGTTGCCGCACAATTTGGGTCTTCGAGTGATAAACTCGTTCCGGGTGATTATACGGGCGACGGAAAAGTTGATATTGCTTTCTGGCGACCTTCGAACGGATTCTGGTACATTTTGCGGTCGGAAGATGCCTCATTTTACGGCTATCCGTTCGGCTCAAACGGCGATATTCCCGTGCCTGCCGATTATGATGGTGACGGCAAAACGGATTCGGCAGTTTTCCGTCCGTCAAACAACGGTTGGTATATTCAGAAATCTTCCGGCGGGATTGAATTTCTAACATTCGGTTCGAGCAGTGACTCTCCGGTTGTTGCTGATTATGACGGCGACGGCAAATCTGATATTGCGATCACGCGAATCAATGGAGGAAGCCGCGAATGGTGGGTCAGGCGAAGTTCTGACGGACAGGTGTTTGCCTTGACCTTCGGAGAATCCGCAGACAAAGCTGTGCAGGGCGATTATACAGGCGACGGCAAAACCGACATTGCAGTATTCCGTCCGTCAAACGGTTATTGGTATATTTTACGTTCGGAAGATAATTCTTATTACGGATTTCCTTTTGGTATTAGTAGCGATATACCGACACCGGGCGATTTTGACGGCGACGGCAAATTTGATCCGTCAATTTTTCGTTCTTCAAATTCCGGGTGGTATCAAATGCGCTCAACTCAAGGCTTTACCGGAATCACTTTCGGATTAGACGGAGACGTGCCTATACCATCGGCTTTTGTTCCATAGCCTCTTTTTCGTTTATATCAATTCTTTCACAATTCCCCCGGGAAGATGATTGACAATGAAAATTGTCAATCATCTTTTTTCGATTAATAATGCGGACTGGAAATTTAACCGGTATAAAATATTCTTTGGAACTTTATCTTTTGGCATCTCGTAAAAAAACATTGACAAGGCAAGAGGTTCGGCTTTGTAGGTCAGCAAGCGGGAAGGAACAAAACTTTTCGGAGAGACGAACTTGGAAGCATTAAAAACGATAGAAGTCAGCGATGGAGCAGACCTTATAAGACGTTGCCGCGCCGGAGACGGAACGGCGTGGGAAGAAATCGTGTCCCAATATTCGCGGCGAATCTTTAATCTTGCATATCGTTTTACATCGAGCGCGGAAGCGGCGGAAGACCTGACGCAGGAAGTTTTTATAAGAATTTATAAAACGCTCGATCAATATGACGCGAAGCAAGGAAATCTGGCGAATTGGCTGATGCGGCTGGCGCGAAATTTGATAATTGACGATTACCGGCATCGGCAGCGTAATCCGCAAAATTCATACGCCGATGATGTCGAGGATCACACATATCATTTGCGTTCGGTCGGAACGTCGGCGCATAAAGAGTTAGAACGGCGCGAACTTGCCGCGCAGGTGCAGGAAGGAATTGATAAACTGCCGGCTGATTTGAGAACTTGCGTAATTTTGCGGGACATCGAAGAACTGAGTTACAAAGAAATTGTTGACGCACTCGATATTCCCGAAGGAACGGTTAAATCGCGTATCAATCGCGGACGCATCGAACTGGCAAAGATTTTGCGTCGGATGCGCGTGGTGGAGATTTGAGCAGAGGCAAACACGATGGAAATAAACGTCATTGTCGAGAAAGTTTTCGGAAAGTATTGATTTTTAAGATCGAGGTGTAATCGTATGGAATACAGAGCAGAAGAAGAAAGTATCAGCTGTCTGGAGTTTGAAGAATATCTAACGGATTATCTGGATAAAACTCTGGACAACAAAACAAACAAAGCAGTTGCCGCACACGCTTTGCGCTGTCCTCTCTGCCATTCTTTGTTAAACGAAGTCAAAGACGCGCTCGATGTCTGTCACGAAATTTCCGTGCCGAAACACTCGATGACGCATCTCGAAGCGCGGATTCTTACAATGACGATGCCGGAAACGGCAATGGCTTGCGATGATTTTGAAGAACATTTAACTGATTATCTTGACGGATTTTTACCCGCCAGTGTTTTTCACCGTTGGGAACGCCACGCCGTTCTTTGCGAAAACTGCACGGATTTGCCCGGTGCGGTCGTTCGCTCGATTGCGGCTTGTTTGACTTATAAACTGGAAGAACTGCCGCTTCCCGCCGGACTAAACGATAAAATTTTGCAGGCGACGATCGGCACGACGCATCCTGAAAAAGTGAAACCGACGCTTGTTTCTCAAGTTCAGGAATGGCTGCGCGGCTTGAGTTTTCCGATTTCCGTACCGCAGCTTGCGCCCGTCGCAATGATGCTTTTGATCGTCGCGCTTGTTTTCGGTCAAACTGCGATGACCGACGGCTCGAATGTTTACCGCAAGAGTTTCGAGCTTGCCGAGCAGACTTATCAGCAAGGTGCGGACATTGTTTTAGGCGAACAACCAATCGGATCGAATCAGGAAACTACTGTCAGCGAGGAAAAATAACGGATGAATTGTGCTTATCACATACATAACGGCGCGGTCGTCAATTGTAACGGATGCGGGAAACCGCTCTGCGCCGCCTGCGATCACCGCATCAAAGGATTTCCCTTCTGTCAGGATTGCATCGTTTCTGGAATTGATCTGTTACGCCAGCAAAATCAATCTTCTTACGCACCATTTGTCAAAAAACAAACTTCTCCGCTGATTGCCACGATTCTTTCGGCAATTTGTCCCGGACTCGGCGCGGCTTACAATGGTCAGACATCGAAAGCGTTAATTTATTTTGCAGTTTTCGTCGGACTTTTTCAGATGGCGGTTTTAACCGGAATGGCGATTTTCGTTCTCGGATTTTTGGGAATGTGGGTTTTCGCCGCCGTTGATGCGTGGCGCACGGCACACGCGATTCGCTCAGGCGTAACGCCGGACGACGCGCAGGATATTCTCGTCCAGAGATTTTCAGGTAACCCGAAAGCGTGGGGAATAGTTCTAACCGTGCTTGGCGTTTCGTTTTTTATGCAGATGGTTTTCGGCTTAAAACCCGTTACAAAATATATTCTGCCGGTTTTGCTGATCGGTTTGGGATTATATCTTTTGCGCGAATATATTTTCAAGAAAAAAGTTTCCGATAAAAACTGGACAGGTTATCCGGCGCAATCCGATACGCCGAATTTTGTCAGCGCATTGAGCGAAACGGGTTTTCAGTCCGATGAAACCGAGTATAAAACGCGAACGCGCGTCAGAAACTGGAAAAATCGGTAAAATTTCTTTATTATGGTATTAAAGCGGTTTTAGTAATTTATTAAAAAAGGATAAACCGTTTTTCAAATGTCCGCAGTATTCGAGAGGTTGTCTATTATGTTAAAAGCTACGGGAGTAATTGGAACGATAATGGTAATTTTAGCTTTGGTAATTACATTGCTGAAACAAGTAATCGCCTTTATCGGAATCATTTCATTTGTTATCAAAGCGGCTGTCGTGCTGACATTTGTCAGCGTTTTTTTAATCATCGGATTGCTCGTTCTGCGAACTTTTCGGGAAAGTCGCAAAAATAAAGAGTGATTTCAGTTCTTATAAATCTTTAAATCATCATCACGAGTCGGCGTAAAACAAATCTGCACGGTTTGCATTACGCAATAGCTTGTGATATTTTTCATAATCGTTTTCTACAAATAATTTTATAAATAATTTATTTCCCTTATCATAAGAGGTTTTTATATTTTCAAACGCCTCTTGGAAAGGTTTCGCGTCAGTTTGCCCGTCGGTTTACTTTCGTGATTCCGCAAACCGAAACAATTACAGTTTCGGAACGAAATCATCAGAAGGAGCTAAAAAGGCTTAATGCAAAATAACAAAAATAATTTAGTATTTTTATTTACAAAAAGATCAAAATCAAGTATTTATATTCGCCGTGTCGAATTTTCAAAAAAGTTTTTAAAATCATCATTTTTTAGTTTGGTATTTTCAATTGCAATTATTTCAGTCGGTCTTTTCGGAGTTTTGAAAAATGCCGAACTTAACCAACTAAAAGCATCTAACAATTTTAATTTAATTTCTTCGCCGACCGCATTTTCCAATTACCGGTCAATTAATTACGAACGATCCGAAACCGCCGACATTATAAACAATGCCGGCGGACCGATTGATTTTCAATTGACTAACGAATCCGACGAAGAAGAAAGAGCCATCGAACAACAGCTTCGCGCTATCGAAACGACGAGCAATCCAGAATTTATTCCGACAATGTGGGCGCATCTCGGCAAGATAAACAACGAATTCGGTTTTCGCAGAAATCCTTTCGGCGGAAGCAGATACGAATTTCACGGCGGATTGGATATTGACGGCGAACGCGGTGATTCGGTCGTCGCTCCGGCAAACGGAATCGTCGTCAAAGCCGGATTTCAGGGCGGCTATGGAAATATGATCGAAATAGATCACGGCAACGGTTTGACCACACGCTACGGACACCTTTCCAAAATAGAAGTTCAAACCGGCGATATTATCAATCGCGGACAAATCATCGGTTTGATCGGTTCGACCGGACGCTCGACCGGACCGCATCTTCATTACGAACTGCGCGTAGGTGACAGACCGATTAATCCGCGCCGTTTTTTGCCGCCCGAACCGAGCGAAATTAAAACTGCCGAATAATTCGAGCATTTCAGATAAAATTTAATAAGTTTAATCGAAGCGGACTGTTTTCAGTTCGCTTTTTCTTTTCAGGTTTATTAAGTAAGATAAATGTTAGAAAAGATTTACAAAATTATTAAAAACTGGAGAATATATGCGCTTAAAATTAAATCAACTGACAAGTTTTTTTCTGACGCTCACATTTATTATTTCCACGGTTTCTTTTTCTTACGCGAAACCCGACGAAGGAATGTATGCGCCGGAGCAGATCAGCAAACTGCCGCTGGCAAAAAGAGGTCTAAAGATAAAACCGTCCGACATTTATAATCCGAACGGCATTGATCTTTCCGATGCAGTCGTTCAACTAAGTATCGGCTGCACCGCCGAATTCGTTTCGCCGAAAGGTCTGATTCTGACCAATCATCACTGCGGTTTCGACGCGCTCGTTTCGGCTTCGACCGCAGCCAAAGATTACGGTAAAGACGGTTATAAAGCCGCTTCGCAAACCGATGAACTGCCCGCCAAAGATTACAAAGTCTTTATTACCAAACGAGTCGAAGACGTAACGGCAGCGATCAGAAAAGGAACTGAAAATCTTTCGGGCGATGCGCTTGCCGCCGCGATCAAGAAAAACTCTGAAGATTTACAAAAACAGGAACAGGCAAAAGCCCCAGCCGATACGACCATTCGCATTCAAGGATTGAACAGCGGATATTTTTATTTCCTCTATGAAACGATGGCGATCAAAGATGTGCGTCTCGTTTACGCGCCGCCGCAAATGATCGGTTTTTACGGCGGCGATCCTGACAACTTCGAATGGTCGCGCCACACGGGAGATTTTACATATCTTCGCGCCTACGTTGCGCCGGACGGAAAATCGGCTGAATATTCACCGAATAATGTTCCGTATTCGCCGAAAAAATATCTCACGATGTCTTTAAACGGCTTAAAAGAAAACGATTTTGTATTTGTTCTCGGCTATCCGGGAAGCACAACACGCTATCGTGAAAGTCAGACTATCGAGTATTCACAAGATACGAATTATCCTTTGCTTCGTGATTTTCTTCGGGCGTGGAGCGGCGCGTTATCGAAAGTCGGCGAAGACGACGAAGCCAAGCGCGTCAAACTGCAAGGCGAAATTTTCAGTCTCGATAATTCGCGCAAAGTATATGAAGGAAATGTTGATGCGCTCAGGCGCAGCGATTTTCTCGACAAACGCCGCGAACAGGAAGCGAAGTTTACGACTTGGGTTAATGCAAATCCGGCGCGCAAAGCAAAATACGGCGAAGTTTTGCCGCAATTGCAAACGGTCTCGAACGAGTTTTATGCCAATTCCGCCCGCGACAGCATTATCAGAAGAATTCCAAGTGCGAATTACACGCCGATTTTCAAGCAAGTTTACGATGCTTTCAACGCCTCGCGCAGCAGTCAAAAATTAACGGCTGAAAAACGCACCGAAATCGAGGAAGCATACAAAAGCCGCGAGCCGGTTTTAGACCGCGAGATGCTCAAATTCTTCTTAAAAGCGATGGCGGAACTGCCGGAAAACCAGAAAATTCCGCTTCTCGAAAATCTTTTCAGACGTTTTAAAGGCAAAGAACGCCGCGAAGCCGAAGAATCTTTTGTCGAGCAAATCGTCGAAAATAAAGACTTTGACACAGCCGAAGAAGTTGTCAAACTTTACGACAAAGACTATAACGATCTGCAAAAAAAATACGCGGATGTAGCGAGTTTCATTGCTTTTCTCACTGACGAACGCGCCAAATATACGACACGAGCCGGAAAATACAGCGGCGAAATCGACCGTCTGCGACTGCTTTATCTGCAAGGAATGGCGGAGATGAATAACACGCTCGTTTATCCCGATGCAAATCTGACGCTTCGTTTTACGTTCGGCAACGTCAAAGGTTATTCGCCGCGCGAAGCCGTTGAATATACGCCGTTTACGACCTTAAAAGGTGTTTTGGAAAAAGACACGGGCGTTTTCCCGTTCGACGCGCCGGAAAAACTGAAAACTTTGCAGATGAACAAAGATTTCGGCAGATACGGAGTCGGCGATTCCGTTCCGGTCAATTTCCTTGCGACGACCGACATTATCGGCGGAAATTCCGGCTCACCGATTATGAACGCTTACGGCGAACAGGTCGGCATCGTTTTCGACGGCAATTATGAAGGCTTAGGCAACGATCTGTTCTTCGATCCGAATTACGGTCGCACTATTGCCGTTGACATTCGCTACGTTCTTTTCGTCACGGAAAAATTCGCCGACGCGAAATGGATCGTTGACGAAATGACGCTCAAAGGCGGAACTCAGTTAAAATCAGCCAAACGCTAAGTTTTTGACTCGACTCTTCAAACTTAGTAAATTTTTCTTGACTTATCATTTAAAGTTTACTAAGTTTGAAAAAATCGTAAATTTGATTTGAAAAGTATTAAGAATATGTTCCCGCTTCTTCCAAATACGCCTTTCTCCAATTTCTCTGCTTTCCAAAAAAACGGGAAGTTGGAAGCTGTGTCGGATTTGAAGAATTTGACATATTCTTCTATAAAAAATTTTGCAAAATGAAAAAAGCCTACTGCCGAAAATGACAGTAGGCTTTTCTTTTAACACAATCTCCGTCAGGTTAGGACGAATGATGTGCGTCTGACAGCAAGCATCTTAACGCAAACCTTTCGAAGATTCAATCCATAGACGAGAACTGAATGCTTGTGATCCGCGTTTCCCTAGATAAATTTTGTCCGTCACGTTTTCGGTTCTTCTTGATTTCGTAAGGAGAATAAAAGTGAAAAGTAAAAAACCGCCGATTATAGCAGTGGCTGTAACTATATCACTATTTGGAGTTGCCGCATTTGCGAATCCGGTAACGAATTTCTTCGATAGTTTTGTGGTTTCAGTCAAATCAGTATTTATTTCTGAAAAAGAAAAAACGGAAACTAATTCAATAATAAAAAACGAAAACCAATCACAATCTATACTGCCGAGTGTCATAACAAAAAATGATTCGGATGAAACAGTTCCTGAGCAGGTTTTGTGGCGAATAGTATTCGGGTTTCCGGCAAAATTTGAAAAGAACGCGGAAGAAGCAAAACAAAAAGGCGAGAGCGATTCGCTCTGGACTAACTTCTTTACCGGACAGGCAAAACTTTCGGAAACAGATGCCGAATTGTTCAAAGAAATTGCCGAACAGCACGAGCAGGAAATTCAAATTTTAGATGAAAAAATGCAAAATTTGATGGAAGAAGTCCGGCAAATGCGAAAACAAATTTTGCAAAAGGAAATTTCTCAAAGGAGCGGGTTGATCGAGTCGCAGCAGCAGAAAAAGAAAGAGTTAGTTGAAACACAAAAGCAAAAAGACGAGATAACCTTACGTTATCGGGACAATTTTAAAAACGCGGTTGGCGAGCAATCTTTTTCGGCTTTTGAAAAATGGTTAAAAGAAGAATTTGCGAAAGGTTTTGCCGCAAAGAAAATTACTTCGGAGGATAAATCAAATGCGCCTTTAAAAGCATCTCCGAACAACGGATTTAAACCGACAAAACAACCACAGAAGGAGGAAAGGCAGAAATGAAAAAACATTTGATAATAAGTTTCGCTTTCCTGTTAATATTGTTTTCGTCGAAGTCTGCTTTTTCTCAGATCGAGTATTGTTATGATTGGGATGCGTATGTCTATGGGTATTCCGATATTTTATATAACGATCAACTTCTACAGGTGTCCGGCATAGCAGGAACGGAGATCGTGGTTTACGATTACACACCTTATTTTTGCGATCACGACTTTACCTCCTTGGATTTACAGCGAGCTGGCTGATAGCAGCGGAGTTTTAAGCTACGGACGATTAGATTCGGGATCATGGCAAGTTGAAGGACAACATCCGGTTTTTAACGCCCAATACAGAACATACTGCGTAACCAGCGCACACGGTTTGGTAGATTTATGGAGTTATGATTATGGTGAAATAGTTCAGATTTTTACCGAGGAATATTTCGCCTTTTATACTCAAGATTGTCACACGTTTACTCCGCCGCCGACACCTACGCCTACGCCTACGCCGCAATGCTTAAAATTAAGTTTATTAGATTGTCAAGATATTGGAGCCACCATTGATGCGCCTGAAATCATCGAAAAATACAATGTGGTGGATATTCCGATAACAGTATCAGATGCAGTTGATCCAAACGGACAAGCATTAACCACGACTTTTTCTATCAGAACAACGAGCGGAACAGGTTCGGCAACCTTTGAAGACGGAAGCACGAGCATTTCATTCCAAGGAAATGTGACGAGTCAAAACTTGAGAGTAAAAGGAGTAACCGAAAGCAGCCAAGTGAATAATATTATTATCGAGGCAAAATATAATAATAGACTTTTGGCGAGCGATACGTTCACGGTCGCTGCAATTACCGCTTTGGAATTCGACAGAATTGACAATACATATGTTGCACTGGACGAAAATCCGGGGACAGACGGAACGGTTAATCCTGACGGAAGCGAGGGACAAAGAATTTATCCTGACAAAATCAGCGTGGCAGATGTCAATGCGCCAACCCAAGTTGATCGCAGTTTAGTAAAAGTTACTGCAACAGTTTCTCCTTCCGTTCCGAACCTGACGGTTTATTTCGCAAGTTTCGATCTCGATGATCCGTCAACCAGTTCGACAATAGATACAAACGGTTCTAACGGAAATGACAATAACGGAGCTGTCAACAACTCGCTGTCGGGCGGTTTTGTAAATCCGGCAACCGGCGGAACTTGTTCTGGCGCAGTCGCGGGAACAACGCCGAATTACATCAGCAAAATCTCCTGCACCACGTCAGCGGCAACGGTTACGACAAACTTCAAGGTGACAATGCAGCCCGGCGACAATTTTACGGTTTACGCAAATTTAACCGGCGCGGCGATACCCGATAATTTCGTTAATTCCGGCAGTTCCATTACCACGTCGAGCGGCGGCACTATCCACATTTCAGGTCAGCCGAATGCGGGTCAAACTTTAGGAATCAGAACGAATATGCTGACCGTGTGGAGAAAACTGCATATCGAGGTTGATTCGATGGGGCAGGTTTCGGGAAATTATGCGACCGGACAAATCATAAATGCACACAAACTCGGTTCGGGAAATCAGACATTGGATTTATCCGTCAGCAACTTAGAACCGAATCGTTTTGAAAACGGCAGACTCGTCATTAGCAGAACGGATGCCGCCGGAAATACCGCGCAAATTGCCGACAGGCGAATAACGTCTAATACGGCAAGTTCGGTAACTTTCATAAATAATTTGAGACTAAGCATTCAAAACGGAGATAATGTTACGCTCTATGACGACGATGATATGGATGACGAAGATATCGGAATGCTCAATGGCGACAAAGATGATGATGTGCCTGAGCCTAACCTTGATTTATTACAGCCGAATGATGCTGCTTGTATTGTGAGCGCAATAGGTAAAATCACTAACCTTTGTAATGTGTTTCTGCCAGCATACACTGTTCCAAAATACGATCTAGGCGGAAGCCATGAAAACATAGTGTTTTCTGCAAATATTTCGGATAGTGACATCATCAACATCTATAATAATCATTTCAATCAGAGAGCGACGGAGGCAAATTCTGACTTTTGGACGATTTATCTTGTAGGTGGCTATCAATGGACTGAAGATTGGGATAGCGATCCCGGCGTAAGCAGAACGACGGGATTAGGAAACAGTTTTGCATTTGCAAAAGTTGACTCACTTCAAGGTATAGGTGTAACTGTCTTTTCCGAACTTAACCGACCGACCGAGTATGAATCAATTGATAATTACAATCTAACGCGCGGTTTTACCTCAATAAATTCTTGGCGAGACCGTCCGGTTGATGATGAATATACTGTTGCTCATGAGGTCGGTCATTTATTTGACGGTTATCATGAAGATAAGGGGTTGATGTCCGGTTCTATTGATCGAACTGACGGAAACTTTAGAGATATAACTATAAACAAAATAAGGGGTGGAACATTTACTGATTATAATAATCAGCAAATTAAAATTACACATCCTTAGAATTGGAGGAAAAATTATGAAATACAGATTCTTTGTGCTAATTGGACTCGGATTGACTTGCTTTCTTGGGTTAGCAACATTTGGTTTTATGCAGACTGAACAGCAAGACAGCAAACTTAAACTTGTAGTAAATTCTTCAAAAAATACTTATTTAGTAGGCGAAGTTATTCCGCTTTCAATTGCACTTACGAACCAAAGTGAGGAAGAACTGTTTTTGGAAAATACGATAGATCCAATTTATGGTTCGTTAAAATTCTATGTATCTAATGATGACGGAAGCATTAGATATGAATATATGAATCCAAAATGGGGTATCTTAGAAGTAAATTCGTTTGTCAGAATTGAGCCGGATGAGAAAATTACGAACTCAAAAACCTTACTAGCTAAAATAAATTCTGATAGAAGCGCAACCTACTTTTTTCAAAAACCTGGTAAATATAATTTGAAAGTGTCATATCAGATACGTTACGCCAAAAATCCAAGTAATGTTTTGATTGAATCCGAACCAGTTCAGATTACAATTGAAGAACCTGTCGGTGAAGATTTGGAAGTGTGGAACAAAATAAAAGATGACGGAAATTTTGCCTACCTAATCCAAGAAGGTGATATTCGGATTCCAGATTATAAACCTGAAGAACGAGGTAAATTTTTGGAGAAAGTTGAACAAATTATCAACCAATATCCGAACAGCTTTTATGCTCGATCTTTGACACAAAGTCTTGACAAATTTCAAGCGGCGGAAGCCAAACGTCAGGAAACGATGCAAAAACTGAAGCAGAAACAGCCGCAATAGTTTCTATCCTTTAAGAGAAGTCGGGCTGATTTTTTAGAGTTTACAAAATCAGTCCGACTTTTTTATATTTTGAAGAACAAATATGCTGACCGTGTGGAGAAAACTGCACATCAAGGTTTATTCGATGGGAAGTGTACCAAGTAATATCAGCGATTCAAATGTTAATAGAGTTGAGGGACAGATTACAGATACAAAAAAGATTGCTTCGGGAAATCAGACATTGAACTTATCCGTAACCAACTTGGAGCCAAATCGTTTTGAAAACGGCAGGCTCGTGATTACCAGAATGGATGCCGCCGGAAACACGGTGACGGTTGCCGATAGACGAGTTGTCGCTTCAAGTCCGACTGTTACGGCAAATACGGCAAGTTCCGTGACTATCTTAAATAATGTAGCAAGATTCAGCGTTCAAAATGGAGATGATTTCAAACTTTATGACGACGATAATATGGATGACGGGATAGGAAGTTTGAACGGTGATGCTGGCGAAGACGTAAGCGAATCGAATCTTGATTTAATTCAGTCAAGTGAAACGGCTTGCATAGCAAATGCAACATACGGAAAAGTTGCAGGTAGTTGTAATGGATTTTTGTCAGCTTATGTAATTCCTGATTATCAAGAATTCAACCTTTCGGGAAGCCATACTAACATACCTTTCAAACTGGAACAATCAATCGCCGACCAATCGGCTGTTTATAGTAACTCAAGTTATTTTAACAATTTAGCTACTGAAAACAACCCGGAATTCTGGACGGTTTATATGTTGGGATCATATCAGAACGACTACACCGCAACAGGGGCAAGGGCAACTGGGGACCCAACAGGTACGACTGCTTGGGGAAGAGCAGAAGCTTTAACGGGTGCGCGTGGATTAGTTACTTATATCGAAACTAATAGACCGACCGAATATGAGGTTCTGGATAGATATGCACCAGCTGGAGTAGCTCCTTGGCGTGATAGACCAATCGAATCCAAATATAATACTTTGCATGAACTCGGTCATATGTTCAGTGCTACACATGGTGATTGTAATGATAGTACCGGAGGGAATGCGGGTGTTATGAGGCAATTTTTAACATTAGATCGTGGTGTTTTTTGCGACGAAACAATTTTCAAAATAAGAGGTGGAACAGGAGTCATTAATCCATAAAAAAAGGAGGCAAATTATGAGATACAAAACAAAGTTTTTAGTTGTTCTATTTATTGGAATTTCAGGAATTGTCGGTATAACGACTACAGCTAGCTCTAAGTTTCTAAATTCATCCAAAAATGTAAGGCTTATTTTATCTTCCACAAAGGATAATTACAGACTGGGCGAGATTCCTAACTTCGACATTACTCTCAGAAACGAGGGAAACGAAAAAGTATCCTTTATAAATACCTTCAATGTTTATTCAGGAAACATTCAGGTTTATATTTCCAAAGGAAACAAAGAACGATTTATAAAATATGTCAATCGCTCTTGGGGAACAGATGACACTTTTTATGGAAATTTAACTCTTAATCAAAATGAGAGTAAGAATCAAACGATTGTATTACTTTGGAACGACAAACCCAATATTGCCGACACACTCGCGCCGGAAGTTATAAAAAGAGCGACGGAAGGTAAAATCAACACCGCGTATGTTTTTCCAGATACAGGAACTTACTTTGTTAAAGTTACTTACGCGATTCATTTTGTTGATGAGATAAAACCTACTGTTATTGAATCCGAGCCTATCGAAATTACAATAACCGAACCGGAAGGCGAAGATTTGGAGGTCTGGAATAAAATTAAAGATGACGGCGATTTTGCCTACTTTTTACAAGAAGGTGAAATTCGCATTCCTCTTTATAAATCAGAGGAACGCGAAAAGTTTTTAAAAAAAGTCGAACAAATCGTCAATCAGTATCCGAACAACTTTTATGCTCGATCTTTACGGCAAAGTCTTGATAAATTTCAAGCGGCGGAAGCTAAACGTCAGGAAACGATGCAAAAACTGAAGCAGAAACAGCCGCAGTAGTTTCTATCCTTTAAGAGAAGTCGGGCTGATTTTTTAGAATTTACAAAATCAGTCCGACTTTTTTATATTTTGAAGAACAAATATGCTGACCGTATGGCGAAAACTGCACATCGAGTTTGATTCGATGGGGCAAGTTTCGGGAAATTATGCGACCGGACAAATCATAAATGCACACAAACTCGGTTCGGGAAGTCAGACATTGGATTTATCCGTCAGCAACCTGGAACCGAACCGCTTTGAAAACGGCAGACTCGTCATTACCAGAACGAATGCCGCCGGAATTACCGCGCAAATTGGCGACCGGCGAATAACGTCTAATACGGCAAGTTCGGTAACTTTCATAAATAATCTGAGATTAAGCGTTCAAAACGGAGATAATTTTACGCTTTATGACGACGATGATATGGATAATCTTGACGGAACAAATCTTCATGGTGATATTGGCGAAGATGTTCCTATGCTAGACAGGACATATCTTGAAGACAGCGATGATCCTAATCTGAATCATTTCGTCCCGGCTTATATCATTCCGAAATATGATGTTGGTAATAATAACAATTCTGTAACATTTGTTTTGAATACTGCAACAGACGACAATCAAGGTATTAGAAATTTATTTGAATTCAATCAAATTGCAACAGAAGCAAACCAAAATTTTTGGACTGTATATTTGCTTTCAGCTTATCAACATACGACTGACCAAGACGAAGACCCTGAAAGTGAGTTTCAAGATACAACCGTTGGTATTGCTGATGGTGCAAACGTAAACGGGATTTGGCGAGGGCAGGGAGCTGTCGTTTTTCTTGAAGCAAACGGACCTAAAGAATGTCCATCTACATCTACTCAACCGCCGCTGCCGCCAGAGTTTTGTAATATTGACTCGACGAAAGTCCATGAGATAGGACACCGTTTGGGAGCAGACCACGGACAAGGCGGGGTAATGGATGATTTAACTACAAATTTCTCTTCGGTTTCTATTGCCGTAATTAGAAATTTTGATTATCCGTAAAAAACTGGGTAAAACTAAGGAGAAATAATAAAATGAAAGGAAAATTTATATTTTTAGCTTTTGTAATTTTAACAACCGCCACAATATTTTCTTTTATTGTGCTTCAAAAAACTGCTTTTTCAAAAAACAACTTGATTGTTGAAATAAGTCAAAGCAAATCAAACTATCTTTTGGGTGAAATTGTTCCAATAAATATCAAGATAATAAATCAAGGTAATTCAGATGTTTATTTACGCGGAGCAACTCCTCAATCAGGATATGTAAAAATATTGATTTCCGATGATGGGAAAATTTTTAAGGAATATGACAATGGAAATTGGGGAAATAAAAAAATGAAAGGACTAACCATTGCACCAAATCAGACAATAAATTCCCAAGCTAACATACTGGCTAACTCTATTTTCAGCACATCGCATCTGAATGCTAAATCAGCGAGTGAAATTGTAAATAAGAAAGTTATGACAGTTTATGCATTTCCAAAAGCCGGTGAATATTATCTCAAAGCTGTTTTGGTTATTCCAAACAAAGACGGAAACGAAGAAATCGAATCGGAATCAGTTCAAATCACGATAGAAGAACCGCAAGGCAAGGATTTAGAAATCTGGAATAGAATAAAAGATAGGGCAGATTTTGCTTATTTTATTCAAGAAGGAGAAATGGTTGATTTTAGAAGCCTGAATGAACAAACAAAATTTGAAGCTGAAATCGAATATATTTTACAAAAATATCCAAACAGTTTTTACGCCGAATCTTTACGGCAAAGTCTTGATAAATTTCAAGCGGCGGAAGCTAAACGTCAGGAAACGATGCAAAAACTGAAGCAGAAACAGCCGCAGTAGTTTTTGTTGATTAAGTAATGCCGGATTAACCTTTGAAATAATTGCAAAGGTTAGTCCGGCATTTTTATATTTTGAAGAACGAATCCGACAACAGTGTAATAGAAAGCGCATATTGACGTTAATTCGGACAAGTTTCGGGAAATATTTACCGGACGAATTATAAAGACGAAAGATGTCCGTATGACAAATCAAACGTGGATGATTTGTCATTCAAATTGCGGTCAAAGGCTGATTAATCAAAGTTAATATGTTTGAGTCTCAGTTAAAATCACGCGTTTGTAAAAGATTTGCTATAATGGAAACACTGGAGGTTAAGTTTTATCAGTAACATTCAAGGTTTTACACAAGGATTAAAACAAAATCAGCTTCGCCGCATCGAAAGGCTTTCGACGCGGCGTGTCGCGCCGGAACAGATCGTTTCGCCGGAACTTGCGCGTCAGCTTTCGGAACTTTCGTTTGAAACGAGCAGACAGATCGGTGTGCTTTTAAATCGCAAAGGACAGGTCGAATATGTGATGGTCGGCAACGCCAAAACAATCGAAATGCCCGATTTCGGTCGTGCGCGTGTTTCGCAGGATCGTTTTCGCGGTTTGCGATGCGTTCATACACATCTTTTAAATGAAAAATTAACGCAGGACGATCTAACCGATCTTGCGCTTTTGCGGCTCGATCTGATGTCAATCATACAGGTTGACGAACAGACGGGTTTGCCGAATCTGGTTTACTCGGCACATCTTCTGCCGACGACATCTGAAAAACTCGAAAACGAAAGCCAGACGCTGCCGTATGAATTTTTAGAACCGAATATTCCGTCGCAACTCGACTCGAATTTTCTTGGTTTGATAAATTCGCTCGAAGACGAAATGGCGCGAATTCGCCTGACCGGACGCAACCGCCAGACAAACCGCGACCGCGTAATTTTAGTAAACGTGACGACGAAATATCTTTCCGAAGCCGAAGAATCCTTGGCTGAATTGGAAGAATTAGCGGTTTCGGCGGATGTCGTCGTGTTGGATAAAATCATCCAGCGTCGTCAGAAAATTGATTCGAAAACCGTTCTCGGAAAAGGAAAACTCGAAGAACTTCTGATTCGCTCGATGCGTCTCGGCGCGGATTTGATTGTCTTTGACACTGAACTTTCGCCGGCACAGGTTCGCGCGCTTTCCGAAGCGACGGACTTAAAAGTCATTGACCGACCGCAATTGATTCTCGACATTTTCGCCCAACGCGCCCAATCGCGCGAAGGAAAATTACAAGTCGAACTCGCACAATTAAAATATCTTTTGCCGCGTTTGGTTCAAGGACAAAACTCGGCATTTTCGCGGCTCGCAGGCGGAATCGGCGGACGCGGTCCGGGCGAAACGAAATTAGAAACCGACCGCCGGCGTGTGCGCGATAAAATTACGAATCTCGAAAAACAGGTTAATAATTTAAGCCGCCAAAGACAGGAACGCCGCAAAAATCGCGTCCAGAAAAATCTGCCGATTATCTCGCTCGTCGGTTATACGAATGCGGGAAAATCCACGATTTTAAATGCTTTGACCAACTCGGACGTTTATGCGGAAAACAAAATGTTTGCGACGCTCGATCCGACTTCGCGCCGTCTGCGTCTGCCGTATGAACAGGAAGTAATTATCAACGATACGGTCGGATTTATCCGCGATTTGCCGCAAGCTCTCGTCGCCGCTTTTCGCGCCACGCTCGAAGAGATCGGCGACAGCGATCTGTTAGTTCACATCGTTGACGCGTCAAATCCGCGAGCCGTTCAGCAAATCGAATCGGTCAACAAAATTTTACTCGAACTCGAACTCAATAAAATTCCGCAAATCATCGTTTTAAACAAAGCGGATTTGCTTGATGAACAAACAATCGAAGCGTTAAACCGTCAACTTTCGCTTGACACCGATGCCGGAATCGTGTCAGTTTCAGCTATTCACTCAAATACTTTAAAACCGTTAATCGAGCAAATCGGGGAAACTTTATCAAGGGATTTAGGTAAATTTGCAGTTAATTTCGCATAAACTTTTAGCAGTTTTTCAAGTTACCGGCGCAATAATTTTTTCATCTAAAATACCGAATGAGTAAACGTCTAACAGATTCGCTTTCGACTTTTTCAAAGACGCGCAAAACAGTTTTAAATTACGTTTCGCGTCCTTTCAAGAATCTTACCGACCAGCAAAAATTCTGGCTCGGTTTTGCGTTTTTGTGTATCTCGACGACTTTTTTGATTAATAATCCTTTTTGGCGTTCGACTCCGGGCGAACAATACAAAGAAGGCGATATTGCCCGCGAAAGCATTATTTCTCCCGCCGACATTACGGTCACGGACGATCAAGGAACGATGCGGCTGAAAGAAATCGCCCGCGACAGCGTTCAGCCGATTTTTAGATTGGACAGCGGACGTGCGGACGAAGCCGTGCAGAGTTTTCGTTCGTCGTGGGAAAGTTTGCGCCGTAATACCGATTCGGCAAATGCGAATATCAACAAAAACAATAATTCAAATAAACCGAATACCAATTCTTCTGCGACTTCTAAATGGAAAGGCGCGGGAGATTTGGATGTCGGAAAGATTTTTTCCGCTCGAAATTTCAGTTCAAACGAACTCGAAGCCGTTACGAGAGTTTTGCGCGAAAACGCGACCGGTTCGATTTACGATGACAAAGACCGCCAATATCTGGCGAATGATATTGCTTTAATTGACCCGAAACGTCCGAATCAGCAGTCAACCGTTTCGATGGCGGAAAGCAGTATGACTTCCCTTTCCGACGCGCGTGATAATTTACTTCAAGGATTGAAACAAATCAGAAGTTTGTCGGAAGCGGAAGTTCAGGCATTTAATTCCGCACTCGCGCCTTTAATTCGGGCGAGCGTCATATTTGACAGTGTTTTGACCGACAAATCAAAAGAAGCAACAGCAACCAGCGTCGAGCCGGTGACGATTTCGCTCAAGCGCGGTCAGACAATCGTGCGCGAAGGCGATACGATTACGGCAAATGCTCTTTCGCAAATTTCGGCGATTCGCAGTTACAGCACTTCGACACGCAACGTAAATCGCTTTTTCGGACTTCTGGTGATTATTTCCGCACTTTTCTGGGCGGCGTGGAAATTTATCCAGCATCGCGGAGTCGTGCCGCGTCTGACGCTTTCGGAAGAAAAAACATTTGCGCTGTTCGGCTTTATTGTTATCGTTCAGACGGCTTTGATGGCGGTTTTTTTTCGTCTCGCCGAATTTACCGCTCTGCAAAATATCAAAGCTCCGCTCAACGATCCGACGCTCTGGTCGTTTGCGATTCCGTTTGCTTTCGGTTCGCTTTTAATGACGCTTTTGGCAGATCGCCGGACGGCACTTTTTACGGGAATTTTTCTTTCGATTATCGCCGGATTTCTCGCGCCGAAAAGTTTGGAATTCGTCGTTTATTCGGCGATTGCTTCAGCAGTTGCGGTTTACGGAATCGGTCGTTACCGCTCGCGTTCGTCGGTCACGATTGCCGGAATTCTGGTCGGTTTTGCCAGTGCCGGAGTTGCCGTCGCGCTGATCGGTTACACGCAGCAGCCGTTTATTTTAAATACCGTAATGCTCGCCGTCGCCTGCGGTCTCGGCAGCGGACTTGTAACATCGGCTGTAACGGCGACATTTCTGCCGTTGTGCGAAAACTTTTTCGGTATTTTAACTGACGTAAAACTTTTAGAATTATCGAACGCCGAACTGCCCGCGCTCGGTCAACTTGCGCTTCGCGCTCCGGGAACGAATCAGCATTCGCACGCCGTCGGACAACTCGCCGAAGATGCCTGCCGCGTTGTCGGCGCAAACGCGCTTTTAACGCGCATCGGTGCGCTTTATCACGACATCGGCAAATCAGCCGCGCCCGAACATTTTGTCGAAAACCAGATGGGCAAAAATCCGCACGACAAATTAAAACCGTCGCAGAGCGCGAAAATTATCATCAGTCACGTTACTTATGGAATCAAACTCGGCAAGGAAATGGGTTTGCCGCAAAGAATTATTGATTTCATTCCGCAACATCACGGCACACGAACATTGCATTATTTTTTGAAAAAAGCACAGGCGGAAGCACGCGATCCGGCGGAAATTTCCGAAACCGATTTTCGTTATCCGGGACCGAAACCGCAATTTAAAGAAGCCGCTATTATGATGATTTCCGATAGTTGCGAAGCGGCGGCGCGTTCTTTATCCGAGCCGAATCCCGAAAACATACGCTTTATCGTCACGAAAATCATTGATGCGATCTTACAGGACGATCAATTGGACGAATGCGATCTGACATTGAGAGAATTGACTCAAATCCGCGAATCTATTATCAGATCGCTCGTAGCGATATATCATTCGCGCGTTGATTATCCGGGATATGTTCCGCCCAATTCGCAACCGAGCGTCGAAGTTCCGAGGGAAATTTTGGACAGCGAAGAACGCGGTTTGAGATATTCCAATCCGGCGGATATTCCGATCAGCAAAGGCGGAGAAATCGAAGATGAGGCGATTGACCGTTCGACGCAGCCGAATATCGAAGAAGCAAAAGCCGAAACTGAAACATTTCACAGTTAGGGCGTTAAAATCTTTTATTGCAATTTTTACAATCCTCTTAGATATTTTATGATGCAAACTTAGACATTCATTATGAATGGTTTCGACCGACAAATCCGTTTCTGTATTTCTCCCGACAATCATAAAATCGCTTACGTTCAGACGGGCGAAGGTTTGCCGCTTGTTAGTGCGGGAAACTGGCTTGCAAATCTTGAAAATGACACGGAAAGTTTTATCTGGCGGCATTGGCTCAAGGAATTTTCAGTCAAATACAGATTAGTTCGTTACGATCAACGAGGCTTCGGTTTATCAACGCGAAAAATCGAAGATTTCTCTCTCGCCGCACAGGTCGCTGATATTTCAACAGTTGCCGGAGATGCAGATGTCGGGAGATTTTCTCTGATTGCTGTTTCAAACGGATGTTCGACGGCAATTGTTTACGCCGCGCAAAATCCCGAAAAAGTCGAGCGTTTGATCTTGTGCGGCGGCGCGGTCAATGAAAACGCCGGACAATCAGATATTGAAAAATTTCAAAAATTTTTGCAATCGGTAAAATCCGTCTGGGGAAACGAAACGTCGCAAAGCAAAATTGCGGGGAAAATTTTTCCTGAAATTTCGCAACAGCAAGTTTCCGAATTGGCGCAGTTTCAACAAAAATCAACTTCCCGCCGAAAATGCTTTTCAGTCATTAAAAACTTTTTTTGAAACGGACATTAGCGATTTCGCAAAACGAATAAAATGCCCGACATTGATTTTTCATTCGATGGATGACGAATTTGTATCGTTTTCGCAATCCGGTTTATTAGCCGCTTTGATTCCCGATTCAAAACTCATTTTGCTGCAAAGTCGCAATCATCTGCCGCTTGAACACGAACCGTCGTGGCGCGAATTTGTATCGGAAAGCAGCTTGTTTTTGAGCGAAAAAAAACGGACAAATGCGGATTTAGATGAACATATTTTTGATTTGCAGGCGACGATTCCGATGGAAGATGCGCGTTGGGAAAAGATTGGTGAATTGTTTGCCGAAGCGATAAAACTGCCGACCGATGAAAGACGCGGACTTTTGAGTAAATTGGATGCCGAATCGTCTGATCTGCGCCGCGAAGTCGAAGCAATGATCGAAAATGCGGAACGTCCGAGAATTTCTCAGCCGCGCGTTTTTTTGTCGAAAAACGCCGCGCCGCGCCAAATCGAAAATGAAATTTTTGAAGGTCGGATAATTTCACGTTATAAGATCATTAAAAAACTCGGCGAAGGCGGAATGGGAATAGTTTTTCGCGCGATGGATTTAATGCTCGAACGCGAAGTCGCGCTGAAATTTTTGCCGCGTCGTTATAATACGAATCCGGCGATGAAACAGAGATTTACGCGCGAAGCCCGTGCCGCCGCCGCGCTCGATCATCCGAATATCTGCGGAGTTTTTGAAGTCGGCGAAACCGCCGAAGGACGAATTTTTATCGCAATGCCTTTTTATAAAGGCAAAACGCTCAAGGAAAAAATAATCGAAAAATCTCTGACTGTTAGAGATGCGGTCGAATATGCGCGTCTAACTGCCGAAGGTTTAGCGCACGCACATCACGCGGGAATCATTCACCGCGACATCAAACCGGAAAATATTTTAATAACCGATGACGAAAAACTGAAAATCCTCGATTTCGGCGTGGCAAAAATCGCCGATGCGGATGTGACGCAGAAAGGAACGCTGCTCGGCACGATTTCTTATATGAGTCCCGAACAAGCGGCTGGCGAAACGGTTGATGCGCGTTCCGATCTTTGGGCTTTAGGACTCGTTTTATACGAAATGCTGACCGGACAACAGCCTTTTAAAACGGAAGAAATCTCGACGATGATTTCGACAATTTTACTCAGAGAACCGATTCCCGTTTCCGAAATAGTCGAAAATACTCCGCCGCAGCTTGAAAACATAATTTCCAAAGCACTCAAGAAAAATAAAGACGAGCGTTATCGAAACGCGCGGGAATTTGCCGACGATCTGGAAAAGGCAAAAAGTTTTATTTCCGGTCAAATCTATCCGCCGGCAACAAATTTTAATTACGAAAAATTTAAGCCGCTAAAATCGAGGGAAATTCCGACCAATCTTGCCGTCGAACTTACGCCGCTGGTCGGACGCGGACGCGAAACAGTTGAAATTATCGGAATGGTAAAGCGGGAAGATGTTCGGCTCGTAACGCTTTCAGGCATCGGCGGTACTGGAAAAACACGGCTTTCGCATAAAATCGCCCGCGAAATGCTCAACGAATTTCCCGACGGTGTTTTTTTCGTCGAACTTTCCACAATCACAAAAGTTGACTTAGTCGCGCCGGAAATCGCGCAGACTTTGAGCATTAAAGAATCGGGCAGCGAACAGATAGACAACATTTTGAAAAGTTTTCTCGGCAATAAAAAAATGCTGCTCGTTCTCGACAATTTCGAACAAATTGTCGAAGCCGCGCCGCTTGTCGCCGAACTTCTGGAAGCCGCGCCGCTGCTGAAAATTCTCGTTACGAGCAGAACTATTTTACAGATTCGCGGCGAACACGAATACAAAGTTCCGCCGCTCGATCTTCCCGATCCGCAAAAATTTCACAGCGGCGATTCGCTCGCGCAATATCCTTCTATTTCTCTTTTCGTCCAACGTGCAAACGCAGTCAAATCCGACTTTTCGCTGAACGGAGAAAATATTTCGACAATATTCAAAATCTGCGAAAAGCTCGAAGGTTTACCGCTGGCGATTGAACTGGCGGCGGCGCGTGTCAAAATTTTATCGCCGAAAGATTTGCTTGCGCGGCTCGATAATCAATTAAAATTTTTGACAGGCGGCGCAAAAGATTTGCCCGTGCGTCAACAAACGATGCGAAATACGATTTCGTGGAGTTATGAACTTTTAGACGCAAGCGAGCAAAAACTTTTCCGGCGGATTTCTGTTTTCGTCGGCGGCTGCACTCTCGAAGCCGTAGAAACGGTCTGCGAATGTGATGATTTGGACATTCTTGAAGGAGTTTTATCTTTGACCGATAAAAGTCTGCTTCGACGCAAGGAACAAACCGACGGCTCGATGCGTTTTCAGATGCTCGAAGTCGTCCGCGAATTCAGCGCGGAAAAATTGTCGGAAAGCGGAACTCTCGATCCGGTTTTACAAAAACACGCTGAACATTTTCTCGTTTTTGTCCAATCTTTAGAACCGAAGTTGCGCGGCGCGGAACAGGGAAAATGGCTCGATATTTTAGAAGACGAACACGGCAATCTTCGCCGCGCATTTGAATATTTTTTACAATCGGACATCGAAAAATGTCTGCAATTATGCGGCGCACTTCATCGCCTTTGGTCGGTTCACGGTCATTATTCGGAAGGCAGAAGGCGTTTAAAGATCGCTCTCGAAAAAGGTCGAGACGCTTCTCTGGACGCGCGGACGAAAGCACTTATTCCGGCGGCTGATCTCGCGTGGTCACAAGGCGACTTAAATGCAGCGAGTCTTTATTATGAAGAATGTCTGAATATCAGCCGCGATACCGGCGATCAAAGAAAAATCGCCCAATCGTGTAACGGTCTGGGAATTACGCGGCTCAATCAAAACGATTTCGATGTTCGCTCTTTGCTCGAAGAAAGTCTGCAAATCGGGCGCAGACTCGACGATAAAGCAATCGTCGGTGTCGCGCTGATGGGTTTGGGAGAAATTGCGCGTCTCGAAGGCGATTATGACGAAGCTCATTCTTATTATAAAGAAACTCTGAGCGAAGCCCGAAAAGGCGGCGACGCTTTTAATCTGCTTTACGCATTATTTAATCTCGGTTCGGTTTCCTGTATGAAAAACGATGCCGAAACCGCACACACACAATTTACGGAAAGCATCTCGATAGCTAAAGATTTAGGCAGTTTGCGAGCGGTCGCCGATTGTCTCGACGGTTTCGCATCGCTTTCGGCAATGTCCGAAAAGTTTGAAAAAGCGGCGATACTTTTCGGCGCGGCAGAATCGCTGCGCGAGTCGGTCGGTTTTGAAATTCAAAACGCCGACCGCATTTTCCGCGATCATTTTGTTGAAATTGTAAAAAACTCGATCAGCAAAAATTCATTTTCTGAATTTGAAAAGCAAGGAAGAAAAATCTCGATGGACGAAGCCGTAAATTTAGCTTTGGACGAAGTCGGGTAATTTCAAATTTCATCTTAAAATTAGAAAAGATGACCAACTTAAATTAGCTGACGCTCTTTTCTAATTTTATCCGATGTTTTTTTTATGAACAATTACGGCTCTAATCTGATCGGCGAACCCGATTCGTTTGTAATTCTGAAATAGATTTCATGCACGACAATGGGCGCAGAACTTGAAAAAGTTACATTGTCGAAAATCGAAACTCCGGGCTGACTTCCGGGATTGAAAAATCCGGGCGTACATCCCGAATTTACAGTTCCAAGATGCAGTTTGTCGGTCGCTTGCACCGTACAGGTAATCGAGTTTGCTGTTGCCAGATATTGAATCACACCCGATTCGGTTGCTATCTGCGAACCGCCGTCAGTTGCGCGAATCGTATAAAATATTCTGCCGCCTGCGGTCTGCGTTCCTGTAAGTTTGATTGACATAAGCGAAGTAAAACCGGGCGCAGAAAGCGTTAATTGCTTTGCTTTTGATACGATAATCTCTCTGTCAACAAGAAGATTGTCGCTTGTTCCCGAAATACCATTTCGCGGTGCAGTTTGAATTCTGACGTTTCCGCCGCCGCCTAAACCTGTTCCGATGCCGCCGCCTAAAAGTAAATCGCCGCCCATTATATCGGTCGAACCAGCGGCAGACGCGCCGCCTTGAATGGTAAGATTGTTGCCCGTATTATTTCCCGTATTTCGATCTACAAAAATCGAACCTGCCGCCGTGCCGGGCAAAGCATTAACAGAACTAAACATTCCGCCGCCGCCGCCGGAAACCGGAAACATCGCCGGGTCTATTATTGAAATGATCGCTGACGGCTGCGGATCGGCTGCGCCCGTAAATTTATTTACAAATCTTACAAGTGCCGCCGTAGGTACGGCGTTAGCTGTAAAGTTTACCTTCACGCAAACACTGTCGCCTTTGTTAAATGCTTTTGAAGAAGGATTTGTATAAGTAATCTTAACTCTCGATTCGGGCGGACTCACGCTCGTCACTAAATTAATACTAAAATCAGATGAAACTAATGTCGAAGAATTTACGATTGCAGTGCTGTCAACAGATGTGACATTTCCGATTGTTTGGTCAACAGTAAATTTGGAAATATCATTATTATCGAATGTAAGTGCTGTGCTGATTTGATCTGTCATACAAAGCAAAGTGGAAGATGCCTGACCTAAACCGAATGCCGAAGGACTTGCGCTATAAGTAACAACGGTCGGAACATCTGCATATATGACTGAAGAGTTAAACGAAACAAACGCTAAAAAAACGAACAGGGAAAATATTATTGACTTTTTACTCATTATCCATCTCCTAAAATAATTTAAACCTTAAATATCCGAAGTCAACTTCAACTTCGGCAATAAACCTTTTTGGGACTCTTATTTTGGTCAGTTGGAATGCTAAACTAGACAATTCTATTCAAAAAAGAATAAATCTGCTATCCCCAGTCAGACATTAAAATGGTAGGAACTGAACGATTCGAGTATAATCAACTTATAAGAGAAAGCAAGTTCGCAATATCAAAAGTTTCATTGAAGGAGTTTATTAAAATCAGCCTGTTAAATCTTTAATCAGTAAATATGCGCGAGCCTGAATTTGTAGAAAATGCAAATAAATTTTAGTCGTATATATTGTATCGGAGTGATTAAAATTTCTCTTTTAATTTTTTGTAAGTCGTCCGTAAGTCTTCGGGAATCGTGCGCGTTTCGCCGATTGATGTCATAAAATTTACGTCGCCGATCCAGCGCGGCAAGATGTGTAGATGAAAATGTTCGGCAACTCCTGCACCGGCGGCTTTGCCGAAATTCATTCCGAGATTCATCCCGTTCGGCTGATAAACTTCGCGTATTGCGCTCTGGCAATTTTTTGCCAAATCCATCATCTCATCGGTCGCATCTTTGTCTGCTCTGTCCAAATCGGCGAGATGCGCGTAAGGCACGATCATCAGATGACCGCTAATATAAGGATAAATGTTTAAGATGACAAAATTAAATCCGGCGCGATGAAGAATATATTTTTCCTCATCCGTCGCCGGACTTTTAAGTATGTTACAGAATACGCAATCGTTGGTTTTGGCAGTCTTCGATTCATCATCACCGGATTTTATGTAGTCGTATCGCCACGGGTTCCACAAAATATCCACTGCGCTTCACTTCCCTTTCTAATCTTGATTAATGACTTCTTTGAGTTCTTTGCCGGGTTTGAAATAGGCTACACGCTTTGCCGGAATTTCGACCGATTCGCCGGTTTTCGGATTACGACCTTTGCGCGAATTGCGCTCACGAAGACGGAAACTGCCGAAACCGCGCAGTTCTATCTTCTCGCCTTTATTCAGAGTAGAAATGATCGTGTCGAAAATGATTTCAACCAATTGTTCGGCATCTTTTTTCGTCATATCGGCTTCGTTAGCGACTCTTTCTACCAAATCTGCTTTTGTCATTTTTTCTCCTCTTTATTAAATTTTAACCTCTCGCTGTTTTTTCATCGGCTTGTTCGGCAGATTCATCCGTTTCAGCCTTTGCTTCATCAGTTTCAGCCGTCGGTTCTTCCGTTTCTACAGAATCTTCAACCTTTTCTTCGACACTCGAATCGGTTGCGGGAGTTTCTGATTCGGCAGTTTCCGGTTCGGCTTCAACGGTTGTTTCTTCCACAGTTCCAACAGTTTCTTCAGCGGCTTCGGGCGTTTCTTCTGTTGCCGCTTCGGTTTCTTCGGTTGAAGTTTCTTCGGCTGTCACTGTTTCCGTTTCGTCAACCGTTTCCGTTTCAGCCGGAGTTTCATCTTCGGCTTTTACTTCGTCTGTGGTTTCAGAGGATTCTTCCGTTGTTGCAGCGGAAGGTTGTTCCGTTTCTTCCGCTGTCACAGTTTTTTCAGCCGGAGTATGATCTTCGACTTGTGCGTCTTCAGACTCTTCTTCTTTAGGCTCTTCTTTAACTTCGGCTTTTGAACCGAATTTCAGATTGGCAAGTTCGCCGAGCGAAGCCATTCCGCCTTTCGCCTGTGTCGAATAGCTCTTGGTATCAACGGTCGGCTCGTCTTCTTTGCCGACGGCGCGATGCGACAGACCGATTTTTTCAACATCTTGTTCGATACGCAAAATTTTAAATTCCAATTCCTGACCGACTTGGAATACGGATTCGGGGTTTTCAATTCTTTCGTCGGAAAGTTCGGAAATATGACACAAACCTTCGAGATCATCGGCTAATTCGACGAATACACCGAAACCTGCAAAACGCGAGATTTTTCCTTTCACGACATCACCCGGTTTGTGCGTGGCGACAAACGATTCCCACGCGCTCGGAGTAAGTTCTTTGATTGAAAGCGAAATCTTGCGATTTTCAGGACTGAGACGAGTGATTACCGCATCAATGTCCTGACCTTTTTTCAGAACGTCTTTCGGATGCTTGATCTTTTTCGACCAACTGATGTCCGAGATATGAACTAATCCTTCGATGCCGTCTTCGATTTCGACAAATGCGCCGAAATCCGTCAAGTTGCGAACTTGACCGCGCACCTTGTCACCGATCTGATAACGACCACCGACCGTATCCCACGGATTCGGCTGAAGCTGCTTGATTCCCAGACTGATACGACGATCTTCAGGATCAATGTCGAGAACCTGAACTTCGACATCATCGCCGCGTCTGACGATATGTTTCGGATGTTTGACACGCTTTGACCAAGACATTTCCGAAATGTGGACGAGACCTTCGACTCCCGGTTCGAGTTCGATAAACGCGCCGTAATCGGTCACGCTCGAAACTTTTCCACTGAGACGCGTTCCAATCGGATAAAATTCTTCGACCGATTCCCAAGGATCAGGCAAAAGCTGTTTATAACCGAGCGAAACTTTTTCCTTTTCGCGGTCGAGTTTCAAAATTTTGACCTGAACTTTTTCGTCATTTTTGAAAAGGTCGGACGGATTTTGAATGCGTCCCCAAGTCATATCGGTAACGTGCAAAAGTCCGTCAATACCGCCGATGTCAACAAATGCGCCGTAATCGGTCAGATTCGTGATCGTACCTTCGACGATATAGCCTTCTTCGATACTTCCCAGAGTTTCGGCTTTTTGGGCGTTTATTACCTCGTCGGTGATAACCTTACGCGACAAAACGATATTGTTGCGCTTTCGGCTAAAACGAATAACTTTCGCTTCGATGTCCTGACCGATGTAATCATCCAAATTTCCCGCCGGACGCGAATCAATCTGCGAACCCGGCAGAAAGGCTTCGACTCCGCCGACATCAACTTTCAAACCGCCTTTCGTTTTTTCGGTAATTCGTCCCGTAACGGTTTCATCGTCTTTATGCGCTTTCTCGATTGTGTCCCACGCGACGCGGTTTTGAGCGGCACTGTAAGAGAGAACCGGCGGCGCATCGTTTGAGGCAATGTTTCTGATAACGACTTCTACTTCATCACCTTTTTTAACGGACGTTTCGCCGGCGGCGGAAGTAAATTCTTCGAGCGGCGCGATGCCTTCGGATTTATAACCGAAATCAATCAAAACGCCGCGTTCGGAAACGTCAACGACAGTTCCTTGAACAATTTGACCGTTATGATAGGTAATTTGTTCCGATTCGTATTGTTCCAGAATCGCGCCGAAGTCAATCTCACCGCCTGCGTCTTTCGGTTCGGCAGTTTCGGTTTCGGAAACGGTTTCAGCTTTCGGAACTTCCGTTTTTTCCGGCTCGGTTGGCTTAACGTCAGCGGTCGGTGCAGTTGCAGTCGTCGCAGTCGTATCGGCAGTTTCGACGGCTGCAGATTTATCGTCTCCTGTTTCCGAATTTTTATCGGTCGAAGATTCTGCCGCCGTTTGAGTAGTTTCCGGCGCAGCGTTTGCTTCGGAAGTCTGGGTTGTCGTTTCTACCGCCGAAGATTGTTCCTCGTTCTGTTCTTCAGCGGCATTGATTACATCGTTTGTCATTAAGTTCTGTTAAAATCCTTTTTAAATATTTGCTAATCTTAAATTGAAGCAGTCCCGCAATATCCGCATTTCAGACTTCTTTGCGGAAAAGCAGTCTGGCGAAGCGTTTTTAGAAAATCTATTTTCGGTTAGTTTTGCAAAAATCCGCAATATAAATTTTGAGAGATTTTTACGCATTTTCTAGTGCCGCACGCCTGAACGGATAAGACTAAAATTTACACGCCGAAGTGCTTTGCTGTCAAGACAATGCCGCTAAAATTTAGATTTTATCACCTTTTTGGCGTTTATTCAGGATTAATTTCACGATATCTGCGGTTTCCACCTTCTGAGTTTATGAAAGTCTGTTTTGAAAATCCCTAAAATCAAAGCATTCTGCCAAAACGTCCGAAAATTTCCGTATTAAATTCTTTTTTCGCAACGATTTCAAATTTATCGGTCAATCAAATAAAATCAATAATATTTGAAAAAACAATCATCCCGACATTTATTTATCCGCTGATTTTAAATGCTGTTTTTCTTTATCTTATCGCACTTTTTGAAAAAACTATTCAAATTCGTCTTCGATTTAAAATGTTCATATAAATTAAGCCTTCAAATAAAACTTTTCTCTTTAAGATAGGACGTTCTAATATATAATTAAGTTTATCAAACTAAAAAACTTCTCTTTTTAGAACCGAGAAAACGGGAAACTTTAGAAGAGTTCTGCCGATAACTAAAATAGAAAAATCTTATCGCAAAAATCATTTTATCGGGAAATAAAAATAATGCAGGTCAATTCAAATTCATTTACAGATGAAGTTTCCAAAATACTAGATTTTGAAACGCCCAAAACTCCGTCGGATCAAATAAACAGGTCGTCTGCTGATAACTTTTTGACTTTCGAGAGCAGTAATAACGGCGATCCGAAACAAAATATCGCGGAAAGAAATCTGGTTGACAGAAACGGTTTTGTGCAAACAAATCTTCTCAGCGCGTTTGAAACGAATGCGGCAAATCGCAACAATTTTGACTACAATTCGATACAGGGCGCGGGCAATAATCGTTTTGTTTCCGCCGAATTTATTAGCGGTGTCGAAGCGATGGCTGGTAGATTAAACACGCGCCCGGAATATATTTTAGCCGTGATGAGTTTTGAAACCGGCGGATCGTTTAATCCTGCGATTCGCAACAGCATCGGCGCAACCGGATTGATTCAGTTTTTGCCTTCGACGGCTCGCGGAATCGGAACTACGACCGATAATCTCGCGCAAATGTCTGCGGTCGAACAGTTGAGATACGTCGAAAATTATTTCGATCAACCGAATTTTCGCGGTCGTCTCGGAACTTTAGAAGGGCTTTACACGGCGGTTTTGAGCGGCACGGCGCATTCAAATGCCGACGACGTTTTATTTACACGCAGCACACGCGCCTACGATCAAAATCCGCTCGATTGGAACAAGGACGGAAAAATCACTGCCGGAGAAGCCATCACGCCCGTTGCGGCTCGGCTTTATGGCGGCGTAACGCGCGTTCAGCAAAGATTGGTCGAGTTGAATGTCGTTCCCGAAAATCAAAAACACGGTTTTGCCGACGGTCGTTGGGGACGAAATACGGCGATGGCGGTGGCGCGTTTTCAGCGAGCGAACGGACTGACGGCGAACGGTTTGCTCGACGACCGAACCGGACGTGCGCTTTTCAATCTGGCAAATCCCGCGCCGATTCCGACTTCTAACCCGACAACACCGACGATTCCGGCGGCGAACTTAAAAAAGGGAAATAACGGAGCGCACGTTCGTCAAATGCAAAATCTGCTCGTGCGTTTCGGTTTTATGACGCAGACGCAGATGAATACGGGAACGGGAATTTTCGGCAATCGAACGGATTCGGCTTTGAAGAGTTTTCAACGCGCCGCGCATTTGACCGGAGACGGCATTTTCGGCAGAAATTCCCGTCAGGCGATGCGCGATATTATTTCCGGCATCGGTCGGACGACGAGTGCGAGAAATACGAATTTGACGAAAGGCGTTCAGGACAGACTGGTCGCGCTCGGATTTATGACACGCGCACAAGTCAATACGGGTTACGGCATATTCGGTCGGCAAACCGAAGCCGCCGTCAACCGTTTTCAGGAGCGGAACGGAATCAGACAAATCGGCGTTATCGGCGAACAAACATTTCGCGCTTTGTTTTCCGGCGCGGCACGAAGAAATACTTCAAACGGAAATACGAACGGCGCGACCGATGGCAACAATTTTTCAGTAGCGACCAACGGGCGACATTACACGGTTAATCCGGGAATCTTGATAACCGACGGATTGCGTCCGCGACTTCAGCAATTAGCCGACACATATTTCGAGAGAACAGGCGAAAATCTGCGCGTGACGAGCGGTTATCGTCCGCCTGCGCGACAAGCGGCGGCGATGTATGACTTGATCGTAAATCGCGGCGAAAGTCACGTTCGCAATCTTTACCGTGACAAGACGGCGGTTGACGAAATTTTAAGCGCGTATCGCAGTAACAGCGCAAACCGCAGCGGAGCGGTCGCGGCGATGACGCAAACGATTGAAACTCAAGTCAATACCGGAACTTATATTTCGAGTCATCTGCAAAGCCGCGCTCTGGATTTGAGCGCAGCGACAAATTTCAGTGTTTTAAGCCAAATTGTCGGTGAAATGAGCGGCAGCGTTATCAATGAAAACGATCATTATCACGTTCAACTGTGAGAGTTCTTGAAACGAAAAAAATTGTAAATAGAAAAAGTAAAGTAGTAGAATTAAAACCAAGCGCAAAAATTTCAAAAGATTTCCAAATGTTACGAAAACGAAATCCTTTGCGATTGGTCATCGTGCATTTTCAGAAGCGAAAAAATAAAAAGATTTGCCGCCGAGAAATTGCAAATCTAAAATCGAAAATGTAGAAATATGTCGCAGAGTTCAGGAGAAAAAACCGAACAACCTACCGAAAAGCGTCTGCGTGACGCGAAAAAAAAAGGGCAGGTTGCCAAAAGTCAGGATTTATCGTCCGCGATAATGCTGATTGCGGCGGTCGGTGTCGTTTGGCTGATCGGCGGCTACATCGGCGGAGTTTTGCAGATAACCGTTAAAGATCAAATCGAATTTGCCGCTTCATTTAAAGGCGAGTTTACAAATCAGGTTGCCAACGACGTTTTATGGCGCGGTTTGAAAACGATGATTTTTATACTTTCGCCGATGTTTATCGTCGTTTTCGTCTTCGCTTTTTTAAGCAATTATCTGCAAGTCGGTTCGATTTTTTCATTTGAATCGGTTTCGCCGAAATTTTCAAAATTAAATCCGGCGGAAGGTTTCAAGAACAAATTCTTAAAATCGCGCCCGTATGTCGAACTTCTTAAAACGGTTATCAAAATGCTGATCGTCGCTTTCGTCGCCGGCTATGTTCTCTGGGGATCGCGTGATGATGTCGTTCGTCTGCTGTCAAAATCGCCGGGTGATGTTTCGTTTTTCACATTCAGTCTGATTTTGGAAATTTGTCTGAAAATCGGTCTGGTTTTTCTGGTTATCGGCGGCGGCGATTTTTTTCTGCAAAGATTTCTCCACAAAAAAGAATTGAAAATGACCAAGCACGAGGTCAAAGAAGAATACAAGGAAACCGAAGGAAATCCGCTGATTAAAGCGCAGCGGCGATCTTTGCACCGCGAGATTTTGTCGCAGAGTATGGCGGCGGCAGTGCGTGATGCCGATGTCATTCTGGCAAATCCGACGCACGTTGCCGTAGCGATAAAATACGAACGCGGCAAAGCCGACGCGCCGATCATTACGGCGAAAGGTGCGGATTTGATGGCGGCGCAGATTCGTCAGGTCGCCGCCGAATCCGGCGTTCCGGTCAAACGCGATATTCCGCTGGCTCGTGCGCTTTACGAATTCGATGTCGAAGACGAAGTTCCCGAAGCACTCTACGAAGCGGTCGCCGTCGTTCTGCAATGGGTTTATTCGATGGCGGAAGAACGCGGCGAAATCGTTTGAATAAAAACGAAATTTTAATTGCAAATTTCGCTTTTCGCTTTACACCGAAACTAATTTTTGTGAAATAATTATAATGTGAATCAAGAAAAATAGGTGTTGAAAAAAGGGCGTTTTCTCTGTGGTCTTTGTGAAACCTCAGTAAGCTCTGTGTTTAGTAAATTTTCTAACACAGAGTTTACTGAGGTTTACACAGAGTCAATAATGATTCAATTATTTTCCATTCTTGATTCGAATTTATAATTGAAAACGCAATCTGAAATTTTACGAATCGTTAGATTTTTAGTTTGTAATTTAACTTTTAGCTATGGCAGACATCAAAAGCGTCAACCGAAGCGGCGGAAACGAGGTCAACAATCTCGATTCGAATCAGGTCAATAACCGCGACGCGCCGAACGTGGCGAAAAGCGGCGCGAAAAACACGCAGACGCAGTTTCCGGTCGGGCAACCGGGCGAACAACAGCCGCTCGATTCGCAAAAAACTCTTCAAAATCAGAAAATCTTAACCGATGCGACCGTCGGGCGTGACGCGACGCAGACCGCAGCGGCGAAACATCTGACTTCGCTCGGCGGAGTTTCGGCGACCGATAAACTCTTAGGTTTGGACCTGCGACCGACGATGACCGGCGCACTCGCGCCGCCGCCGGGAAACAGCGAATTTCTGCGTCACGTTTCGCCGCAGATGCGCCGGACGATTATGCGGAAAATGCTCGACAAACAGCGCGAACGAATGCGAAAACTCGCCCGTTATCTGCGCGACCGCCGCGACGAATCCGACGAAAACTCCGGCGATCAGGAAAACCGCGAAAGTTTTCTCGAAGTAATCGCTGAAAAAATGGCGTTGGAAGAGTATAATGCAGATGAGAATCAAATCATAAGAGCGACGGGCGAACTCGATAAAACAGCCCGAATGCTTGATGTTTTAGACGAAATGCTGGCGATGCAGGATTACACGATCAGCCAGATCGGAACATTTACGCAAGGCTGAAATTAATTGATGAACGGATCGAAAACGCAAGAATCAACCGACTTAAAGACGACGGAACACCCGCGCGATCCGTTTGCCGTAGATTTTTTCGGCGAAAAAAAATCCGCTTTGCCGCAGGAAGATATTCAAACGCAAGTTAATCAAAATAAACCGCTTAACGGCGGCGAAAAACAATCCGTCAAAACGGTTAAATGGTTTGAAAAAATTCCGCGTCTGACGCGCGACGAGTTGTTATTTTCCGAAAGAATCGAAAAACTGCCCGACAATCTGACCAAAGCCGCCGCGCATAAAATCGCCGAAACCTTGACGCGATATACGTTTCAAACGCCGAAAACCGTCAGTTGCCAGATGCTTTCGATCACGGAAGTTGATCTGCAAAAAACTCTCGGACAATTTGTAAAATCGCCGCAGACGTTTCTTTCTCTCGGCTGTCAGACAGATAATTCGACCGCGCTTTTGGCTTTCGATACCGGATTTGCTTCGTCTGTAATTGATCTGATTTTGAGCGGCAAAGGCGACGAACTTAAAATTCCGCGCAAACTTTCGCCGATTGAAAATACGATTCTGGAATTTCTCGCCGGGAATATTTTAGCCGGAATCAACGATTGGGTCGGCGAAAATATTTTATGTCTGCAATCGGTCGAAAACGATTCGGAAGTGATTTTTGAAAAATCGGAACGCGGCGCGGAAGCAGTCTTTCGGCTCGATTTTGCCGAATTCAGCGGCATTATTACACTGCTCGCTTCGCGCAAATTTTTGTCTTCGATTGATAAGACGAAAAATCCTTTACTTGTGAAAAACAGCAGTAAAAATAAATTCGGCATATTTGAAAAAATTGCGCCGCAATTAAATTTTCGAGTGCAGATCGGCGCGACCAATCTCGAAGCCGAAAATCTCGTCTATCTCGAACCTGACGACATCGTTTTGATCGAAAAACCGCTCGTGCGTTTTCAAAATGCGGCTTTTACCGGCGGCGCAACGATTAATCTCGGAAGCGGCGAAAATTTTAATTTGATAGGAAAATTTTTGCAAAGCGATATTTTAAGCGATTTCGGGAACGAATTGAGTTTTAAATTGGAAGAAATAAAAAGCGCGAAGATTAGAAGAAAGCAAAATTTTGACAGACTCGATATGGAAAACACAGAAACGGAAAAAGCCGACGAAAGTTCAGACGAAACAGGCGAAGAGGCGAAGTCGAATGATGAAAACGCAGACAGCGAAGAAATATCGCAGGAAGCCGAAGATAATACGAACGCACTCGAAAATGTGCTGGTTAATCTGCGCGTCGAAATTGCGGGCGATAAAATCAGTCTGAGCGAGTTGCAGAAACTTCGCAGCGGACAAATCATCAATCTCGGATGCCGACCGACCGATGCCGTCCGCATCGTGACCGACACGAGCGACCAACCCATCGCGCTCGGCGAACTCGTTGATCTCGAAGGTCAACTCGGCGTTCGTCTGACAAGAGTTTTTATTTAGTTTTTCTAAAGGTAAAAAGTCGTAAAGGAAAACGTCAGGTTTAATTTTTATTAATCTACTTTTTCATTTTTTTACCTTTTCAGCTTTTCACCATTTTTTTATGAGCGGTTTGAATTTCGCCTATATGCTTTTTCAGACGCTGGTCGCATTGGCATTTGTCTGCGGTTTGGCGTATGTGATTTTTCGCGTTTTGCTTCCCAAATTTACGACTAATTACGGCGCGAATAATATGATGCGCGTCGTTGACCGGATCGGACTCGATACGCGAAAAAGTCTTTATATTATTGAAGTTACAGGTCGTTGGTTTCTCGTCGCTTCATCTGAAAACGGCGTTCAGATGATTAGCGAACTTGACGCGAAAAATGCGGAAGAAGCCGAAAAACTAATTATCGAAAACCGTCAGCAACCGTCAAATCTTCTCAACGGAAAATCATTTCAGGAAAAATTAAACGAAGTTCTCAGCCGCAAACCAGGAGGAAAATAATGTGTCGCGCTTTTTTTAAGATTTTATTTGCCGCAAGTTTTCTCATCGGATTTTTGCCGGTTTTCGCGCAAAACGCGCCCGTTCCGGTTCAGACGACAGCGCAGCAAGGCGCGGACACGGCAAATCCGGTCGTTTTGATTATCGTCATCGGTTTGCTCGCGCTTGCGCCGTTCGGTTTGATAATGATGACTTCGTTCGTCAAGATCGCCGTCGTTCTTTCGATTTTGCGAAACGCGCTCGGCACACAGCAAGTTCCGCCGAATCAGGTAATTACGGGCATTTCGCTGATTTTAACGATTTTCATAATGTCGCCCGTCGCTGAAAAAATGTATTCGGAGGCGGGAAACATCAACAATACCGAAGCGATTTTTTCCGAAGTTTCCGTCAAAACTTTGTTCGAGGCTTCAAAAAAAGCGAAAGAACCGCTTCGGCAGTTTATGATTCGCTACACGGCGGAACGCTACCGCGTAATGTTCCGCGATCTGGCGCAGCAAATGGCGGTTAAAAACGGCAACGATCCGAACGAAATAAACGCCGACGATTTCCGCGTCGTTATTCCGTCTTTTGTTACCGACCAATTGACCGAAGCCTTTCAGATCGGCTTTATTTTATTTATTCCGTTTCTGATTATTGATATGGTCGTCGCCAATATTTTACAGGCGATGGGAATGTTTATGCTTTCGCCGACGATTATTTCGCTGCCGTTTAAATTACTGCTTTTCGTATTAATAAGCGGTTGGGAAATTATTATCAAAAATCTCGTTTTGGGTTATATCTGATGTTTCGGAAAGGAGAGAAAAAATGAATGTAGATTTTGCACAACTCGCCGCCGAAGGTTTGTGGATGATTTTGATCTTGTCGCTGTTTCCGCTTCTGGCAAGTCTGATCGTCGGTCTCGTCGTCAGTCTTTTTCAAGCTCTGACGCAGATTCAGGAACAGACTTTAACATTCGTGCCGAAAATCATCGCAACGATTCTGGTGATTATGATTACGGCAGGCTGGATGATGGAAAATCTCAAATCATTTGCCGAACGCGCTTTCGATCTGATGCTGAAAATTAGCGTCGTTCGTTGAAATTTCAAGCAAATATTTCGTAATTGTGGAAGAATTTCTCAAACTTTTAGAACTCGTCCTGAAAACCTTCGAGGTCGGACAAAATCCGCAAGCCTTTCTGGTTTTGTTCGGTTTGATCTTCGCGCGATTTACCGGATTTATCTACATCGTTCCGTTTTTCGGCGGCAAAGCCGTTCCGCCGCTCGTCAAAGTCGCTACGGCGACATCGCTCGTTATCATTACATTTCCGTCCGTAATGAGCGAACTTCCAGCCGACGGAAGTGCGATAGGTTTCGGCGCGGTCGGTTTTATCGGGATGATCGCCAAAGAATTTTTCGTCGGCTATACGCTCGGTTTCGTCGCTTCTCTGACTTTTGAAGCAGTTCAGGTCGCCGGACGAATCGCCGATTTTCAGCGCGGCTCGACGATGGGCGAACTTTTCGCGCCGCAACTCGAAGAGCGAGTTTCAGAACTCGGACAATTTAAACTCCAACTCGCCATCGTCGTTTTTCTTTCGACCGGAGCGCATCTTTTCTTCATCGGTTCGTTGATAAAAAGTTTCCGGTTTATTCCCGTTTTAAGGTTTCCGCATATCGAAGCCGGATGGAGTCCGGCGGCGGAATTTTTAACGATGATGACCGGCAGCGTTTTAAGTCTCGGCGTGCAGCTCGCCGTGCCGATTGTCGTGACTTTGCTTTTGACTGACTTATTTTTCGGTCTGATAAATCGCGTTGCGCCGCAGGTCAACGTATTTTTTCTCAGCTTGCCCGTTAAAATGTGGCTTGGTTTGTTTGTCGTCGCAATAATGCTGCCGTTTTTGATTGCGCGAATGACTGATTATTTCAACGATTCATTTGAAGCGTTTGAATTTATGATTCGATTTTTCAGCCGGATGTATCAATAAATAATATTAAAGTGCATCCGGTTTTTAGTAAAGCGAAATGCGGAACGAATCTGGATTTATCAAGATCGTTCCGCATTTTATGATTTGAAGTAAACAAAATTGAATTTAGCATTGATAATGTTATTCAACTTCAGTTATTTCACAAATTAAATACTCAGACTAGCGATTCGCACCGATTCCCGTTCTCCAATTATTTCTAAAATCAAGGAAACTGAAACCAGCAAATTTTTCGTTGTAAGTATATCCGTAATCTTCGAGCAGTTGGATCGCCACCTGTTCGCCGAGATAGATGCTTTGCGTGTAATCCGAACGCCAGTGAACGCCCGCGATATTGCGCGCAATCGAAACATTCGAAGCAAGTTTGTTGAGTTCGCCGCGAACCGTAATCGGATTAAGCTGATTATCATAAGTCGTCGTAAAATCCAAGCGACTCGATCCGTCCGCACTCGGAACGTAGATCGGATTGATTCCCGTTCTTCTGTTTGGTCTGATAAACGATACTTCACTGTCAAACCACGCTTTAAGAAGCGTGACACAAGCTCCGGCAAGCGTCGCGTGACCTGCGCCGTATGACGGGTGCATCGGCGAACCTTCAGGAAAGGCTTGCGGCAGAAAGAAATACGGATTTCCTTTGGCATCCAAGTAACGCGATCTGATTATTCCCAAGCTGGTCGAGTTATAAAGCAAAGGATCAATTTGATAATCCGCTCCATCGGTAATATTAAAATGCACTCGTCCGCCGAATTCTTCAGGTCGCAGTCGGCGATGCACCTGCCATTTCTGAAACCAGATCGCTTTATGCGCCCGCACCGACACTTCGCCGATCAGCGTCAGCAACTGCGAAAGACCGAACTCGACGAAATTCGATTGCTTTCGATAACCGCCGGTGTCTATTCGATACGGATTATTCGGATCGAGCGGAATTTCCAAACCGCCGCGCTCGCGTGTCGTCACCAGCAACAAGGCGGCATTCAGATACGTCTGGTAAATCGCATCATTGTGAACATATTCGGCAATGTCGCGTCCGCTTCTGATATATCGCAGAGCTTTCTCGTCAAAAGTGGTCTGCGAACCGGTAAATAAACCTTGCTGAACAGTGCGCCACGGATCAGGTCTCGTCAGAAAATCGTTTTTTAAAGTGGCTGACGGCAGACGCATCCGGGCGGGAATCGTCTGCGTTCCGTAAGGCACATCGCGCAGGAAAAACTGCGATAAAAACGGTCCCTGCAAATCGCCGTTGAGAATGCCGCGACTAAATACACCCGGCGAAACTCTGCCTGACGAATCACGCGGACCTTTATAATAAGGCAGAAATGTATTATTAAAATCATCCGCCGCCTGACTGACGAAAGTGTCGGTATCGTAATTGATAAATGCAACATCGCGGACAATCGCCTGCCAATAATTTTCGACTATTTCAGCGGCTTCTTCCTTACTGGCAAACGGGACAGCAGACGGAAAAGCGACAGGAGTCCGGCTTACGTTACCACTTCCGTTTATCAATTGATAATAGTCTTTACCTTCGAGATCGAAGTTGAATCCGGCTTGCGGCGTTTCGAGCCGCCTTTGCATAACCGGCGCGAATGTCGGAAGCGAAAGACGACTGTCCGCTTCGCTGTCGAGTTCGCTATTCGATTGGATTGTCGGAGGTAAACGCGGGTCTTCGCCGCCTAAAGTTATTCTTTCAAAGTCGGCGGGATTGGCGGTTGAAAGTGCCTGTAAAAGCAACTTATATTGTTCGGGATCGGCTTCACCGCGAAAATAATCTTTAGCCCCGGGAGCGCGCAACAATCCTTTTGTAAAACTGCCGTAATAGTTACGACTTTGATAATTTTCATCATCGTCATTGCGCGGATGACAGGGAATCGGCATATTAAACTCGTAATATGCCGCGTTGCTACGGATTTTGTATGCCAAATTAGCACGATCAGTGCCGTTATACGGGGCAAGTTCACGGCTCACACATCTTTCGATTATTATCTCTTCGGCAATCTGCGCCGAAGTTTTACCGCCTTTGGTCAAACTTTCAGGTAAAGACAAAAGTCCGGCAGCCATAACTCCGCCGATTGCCGTTCGGCTGATAAAGTCGCGTCTGCTAAAGCCGTATTTTTTGCTGTTTGATTCCTTTTCCGTTTCCGTTGAAGACGACTGTGATAGATTACTGTTTTCAGAGTTCGTTTTTTCTGATTTTTGCAAGTCTTTGTTTTTTTTCATTTTTCCTCCTGATCGAGTGGTTGATACAAATAGTTGTAACCGTCCGCAGTAAATGCGAACCGACAACCTTGGGTTGTTGCGAATCGGGTGGACGGAAATTGCGATTTCCGAAGGATTGACAACGAAATAAAATTTCGCAATTGGGATCGGTCGGCAACGAATTTTTGCCAAGCAAAAACGCTTTATCCGTTCGCCGCCGGTCGGTGGAAGTAGTATTTTGAAAAGTGTGTTTGCAGGAGATATTCATTTTTTGAAAAGATTGAAAGTCTTTAATCACACAATCGTACGAATTTTACTCGACAATTCGCCAAAGTCTGCTGTTCGCTTTTATTAAGCAGCGGATTTTTAGTTAAAAAGTTGACGTGTCAGTCAGCTTTTGAACAGATAAAATTTTCAGTTTGGTTCGATTTCTCGATTGCTTGATTATTCGGAAAATAACACGCGGGAAAACTACTGTCAATCGAATTTTCGCCGGAAGATGAAATTATCGGCGAATAAATGAAAGATTTAATTTTGATTTAAGATGTTTTTTATCCAGATTTACCGCTAATCATTAGGATTTGGGCAGTTTAGTCAAAGAAATAAAGTGTGTAGAAAAATATCGACAAGACCGGAAAAGAATCTTCGATCATTTTCCGCGATCAAATCTGCAATTCTAAACAGATCAAATAATCGTTTTTTTTATTTTATGAAAATTCAGTAAATGCTTACATTACTCGAGGTCTCAAACTCAAAGTTGCAATTATTTAAAAGTTCCGGCGACACGCGCCATAATTTGTGTCGGATAATTGCCGATCTCGGCGTATTTTTGCGCGGCAATCGTCGGGAAATATCTCGCCGCCGCCATTCCGAGCGGTGAATTTGCGCCGCCGACTTTCAGATTTTCCCATTTTGAAGCGTAACGACGCGCGTAACTGACGGCATCGGTTCCGGCTAGATTATTTGCCCGCGCCTGAGAAAGTCCGATGCGATAAGCGTGTCCCATTGCAAGCGCGACCGTTCCTTCGCCGCCGTTGTATGCGGCTGTAACGAATTTCCAAAATTCCATTCCGTCCGGCTGACCGTAACGCGAAAAAGCGATTTCGCCTAGTCTCTGCGCCTTGATATTCAACAGTCGCGCCGCGCCCGGAATTGCTTTCGACGGATCGAGCCGTTCGTCGGACGCGCTTCCGGCGATGCCGACTTGCAGACCGACTTCACGCGCCGCCGTTCTTCCAAATTGCGCGATTCCGGCGTAACCGTATGAATTGATAACCGTCGGATGAAATTTCGATTCCTGAGCGATCAGACTTTTTAACACCGACGGCGAAAGTCCGGGACACCATTCGGCGGAATTGGCAATCACATCGTCATAACGCGTCGTGTATGAATCGAGATTTCCGGCATTTATCCTGACATTTCCGGCTTCGGCAAAGGCTTTTTCGAGATCGAGTTTATCGTCGGCAAGATTGATTAAATCTTCCGAGCCGACGAAATTTTTAATTTCATTGATCGTCGGGTGAACGAGTAGTGCGCTGATCGAATTCCACTCGTCGAGCAAACCCTGATCGGTCAACGGTTTGCCTTTCATTTCCGGGTGACGCGCGTAAAAAATCAGATCGGTCAATTGCCACGGATCGGTCGCGCCGATCTGAATGGCTTTGACGAGCGTTTTTAATTCTTCGACGGTGCGTTCGCGTAAAAATTTTTCGTCTTCGGCAGACGGTCGCAAAGCCGGTTTTTTCGTGTCGGCGTAATCTTCGCGTTGGTGATCGGAAAAGTCTTTGCCGCGTAGTTCGAAAGATGTCCGGCTGCGGTTTTTGCTCGTAGTTTTTTCGTCGTAACGCGAGACGAGCGGTGCGATCTGATTTTGAATTTTAAGATTTTCGCCAGCCATTTTAGTTAAACCTTTTAAAGTGATTGGTAAGTAGTAATTAGTTTTCAAATTTTTTATTAAAAATTTAAACTACATTTCGGTAAACATTAATTTTCAGAAAAGTTTTAAAAGCCAATTACTAATGACTAATTACTTGATTAAACATTCGTATTCAAAACGGTTTTGATGCCGCCCGCCATCTGGTCAACGACTTTGCTCATCACTTCGATATGCTGCGAAACCTGATACAGTCGCGCCTGTAAAGCCAACAATTCACCGGGCGAAAGATTTTTGCTCGAAGTCATTATCGCTTCGACACCTTTGTATTCGCTTTCGATTTGCGTAAATTTGCCGCTCAGATCGTTTGTCACTTTCGAAGTGTTCGGCATACTGCTGTAAGCGTCTTTGAGCATTCCCATACGAGTTTCCGTTTTCATCCAATCGGGCAGCATTTTGTTGTATTTATTTTGGTCAACATTCGGCTGATTTATTTTTTGCGAAAGCTGATTTTGCAAATCTTCCAGTTTTTGCGCCATTTCCGAACCGGAAGTCGTCTGCGTCGCCGGATTTTGAATCGTGTTCGTATCGCCGCCGGAAACGCTTTTGTCCTGCTGCTGCTGAAGAACGCTTTCGAACGAACGCTTTTCGGTTGCGACAGGTTGCTGAGTTTGTTTCGCCGCCGGATTTTGCAGAGTTTGCTGTAAAATTTGTCCGGCAAGACCGGAAATAAAATCGCTCATAATTTGCCTCACTTTCAAAAAATGTTCATAAAAAAACTCGTTAGAGTTATGGCTTTTCAAAAGTTATCGGCGATAATTTGTAAAAGTTTCCCGATTTTTTTATATTTTATAAACAAATGAATACAATCGAACATCTGCGCGAACTTTTTCAATATAACGATTGGGCAAACCGCCGCATAATCACGGCATTGAAAGAAAATTACTCGGAAAAATGCCGCGAAATCATCGCGCATCTTCTAATAACCGAACAGGAATATTTCGAGCGGCTTTACGGTAAAGATTCGACCGGATTCGATTTCTGGCAGAATTTAACTTTGGAAGAATGCGGCGATATGGCGCGTGAAATTGCCGGACGATTTGAAAAACTGATTCGCCGTTTTGAAGAAGAAGGTCTGGAAATTAAAACGAAATACAAGTCGAGCGAAGGCATCGAATACGAAAACAATTTCCGCGAAATCTTAACGCACGTTCTGTTTCATTCTTCGATTCATCGCGGAAATATTATGTTGAAAATGCGCGAAGAAGGCTTTACGCCGCCGAAAATTGATTACATAATCTATCTGCGCGAGACGAAATATATTTAAGTCGTAAATCGTAAATCGTGAATCGTAAATAGAAAATACAAGAAACGATTTACGATTTACGATTTACGATTCACGATTTACGAATGGAACAGCAAACCGAACAGTTAAGTTTTGATTTTGAAAGCGTTCAGCCGCATATTACGCGCGAATCGCGGGACGAACTGCAATTGAAACTCGGCGAATTTGCCGGACCGCTCGATCTGCTTTTGTATCTTATCAAACAGGAGAAAGCGAATATTTTCGACATTCCGATTGCGCGAATCACCGACGAATATCTGCGTTACATCAAATTAATGCAGAAACTCGATATTTCGCTCGCCGGAGATTTCATCGTAATGGCGGCGACTCTGATCGAGATCAAATCGAAAATGCTTCTGCCGAAAGAGGTTCTGCCCGACGACGAATCGGACGACGATCCGCGACAGGAACTCGTTGATCGTCTGCTCGAATACGAAACATTTAAGTCCGCGTCGCAGATGCTCTATGAACGCTCGACCATCGAGCAAGCCGTTTTCGGTCGCGGTCAAATCGAAACGGACGAAAATAATCTCGAAGTCAGCGCGACGGTTTTCGATCTTTTGACCATTTTTCAAAAAATCGCCGAACGCCACAAAGAAGAAATAAAAATGGAGATTCACCGCGAAGAAATAACGCTCGCCGAAATGCTGAAAAATCTCAAACGCCGCATTTTCGAAGATAAAGAATTTAGTCTTTTGAAATTTTTTGAAGAAATGCACACGCGCCGCGAACTCGTCACGGCATTCGTCGCCGTTCTCGAAATCGTCCGCACCGAAAGCGTCAAACTGATTCAAAGCGCAACATTCGGCGATATAATTTTAAGAAAGGTTTAAACCACAGAGGCGCGGAGACGCAGAGCATTCTAAAGTTTTATTGAGAAAACTGCACTTTGGATAAATTTGAAAAAGCAATCTTTTTACTTTTTTTTCTCTGCATCTCCGCGTTTCTGCGGTGAAAATAAAATATGGATTCTGAAATGGACGAAAAACAACCGCGCCCGATCAGCGAAATCGTGGCGATTATCGAAGCCTTGATCTTTGTCGCCGACGAACCTTTGACAGTAAAATTAATCGCCGACGTTTTGGAAGAAGACCGCGAAATAATTTCGGCGGCGGTCGAAGAATTAAAAAACGAATACGAAACGCGCGAAAGCGGTTTGCAGCTCAGAGAAATCGCGGGCGGCTGGCAGATCGCCACGAAAACCGAATATCACGATGAAGTTCGCAGATTTTTAAAAACGCGCCCGAACGCCAAACTCTCGCTCGCATCACTCGAAACGCTCGCCGTCATCGCTTACAAACAACCCGTCACAGTTCCAGAAATTCTCGAAATTCGCGGCGTTCAATCAGCTTCGGCAATCAAAACTCTCTTGGACAAAAGACTGATCGTCGCCAAAGGCAGAAAAGAAACCGTCGGACGACCGATGCAATACGGCACGTCCAAAGATTTTCTGATTCAATTCGGTTTGAAAGATTTGACAGAACTACCTTCGATTGAAGATTTTGAAGATTTAACGATTGGAATTTAAAACAGTGATTTAACGCAAAGACACAAAGGCGCAAAGATTTAAAAATTCTTTCACTTTGCGTCCTTGCACCTTCGCGCCTTTGCGTTAAAATCTATTTGCAATGCAGGAAAGATTAAACAAACTTATCGCTCAAGCCGGAATCGCTTCGCGGCGCGGCGCGGACGAATTGATTAAAGCCGGCGAAGTTTCCGTCAACGGACAAATAATTTCCGAACCCGGAACAAAAGCCGACGCGGAAAAAGATCACATCAAAGTCAGCGGCAAACTTATCAATTCAAAACTGGAAAAACGCGCCAACGCTTATATTTTACTGAACAAACCGAAAGGTTATCTGTCGAGTGCGGCTGATCCCGAAGGTCGCAAGCTCGTCACCGATCTCGTCAAAGGTTTCGGCAGACTTTTTCCCGTCGGTCGGCTCGATTACAACACGGAAGGTTTGATAATTTTGACCAACGACGGCGATTTTTCAAACAAAATCGCATCGTCAAAAACGGTGGCGAAAGTTTACGAAGCAAAATTAAAAGGTTTGCCGAATGAAAACGCGATCAATAAACTTCGTCGCGGTATTCAGCTGCCCGACGGTTTTAAAACCGCTCCGGCGGAAATCAAAGAATTAAAATCTACGGAGAAAAACGGCTGGTATCAAGTTACGCTTTACGAAGGACATAATCAGCAGATTCGTAAAATGTTCGATGCCGTCGGTCATTCGGTCGTCAAACTAAAACGCATCGCCATCGGTCATATCAACTATGACCGTCTTCCGGTCGGCGCGTATCGTGAACTGGATGCGGACGAAATAAAATTATTTTACAAAAAATGATCGAAAATTCGGCGGACAAAAATTAATCGCCGGATATTCGGCATTTTCCTGAAAAAAATTAATTTCGATTTCCGGTTTATTAAATATCCGTCTCGAAATTGTCCAAAAATCTTCGATAATCAGCCGCCGTGTCAATATCGAAAGCGGCTTTTTCAAGAAAGACTTCTTCGACCGCTTCGGGATGTTCGGCGATTAATTTTTTCGCTCCCTGATCGCCTTTCAAATTTTTTAATTTTTCAAACATTTCTCCGGCAAACAAAGCCGGAACTCCAGACGCGTCATCATAAACCGAAGCTATTATCGGTTTATGAGAAATTTCATATTTTTCGCACAGAAGATTGAAATCCGCGCTTTCAATCAGAGGCTGATCGCAGAGAGAAATGATAACTGCGGAAATATCCGGCGCGATTTCGAGCATTTTTTCAATTCCCGATTTGATCGAAAAACTCATTCCGCCGTGCCGGTTTCGGTTTTCGGCAATCTCGCAATCCAAGTTTTCTATTTCACTTTCTAACAAGTCGAAATTCGCTCCGAGAACGACGACGACGGGAAAGCACACAGATTCGATTGCCGTTTTGACGGCGCGGCAAATAAGTGATTTTCCGTTAAACTTCAAGAGTTGTTTCGGCTGACCGAAACGCGAAGATTCGCCCGCCGCCAAAATAATGATGCCGGTTTTATTTTTAGTCACGCGCATAGATCGAACCAGTTCTCTCGCGCAAAAATCCGCCTCTGCGATTACTTAAAACGCTCTGAATTTCGGCGACGACGGAAAGCGCAATCGCTTCGGGCGAATTTGCGCCGATGTCCAAACCGACGGGCGCGTAGAGTTTGGAAAGTTGCTCCGCGCTGAAATTTTCGCCGATTTCTTCGATCAGCTTTTCCGTCCGTTTTCTCGGACCGAGCGCACCGATATACCTGCATTTTGAACTGAGCAGACGGCGCAGAATATTCCGGTCGCGCTCGTAATTATGCGTCATAATCACGCCGACCGAATTTTCATCCTCGAAAATTTCATCACTCAAATCTTCGGAACTCGAAACTACAATTTCGTCCGCTGCCGTTAATCTTTCTTGATTGGCAAAAGCCGGACGATGATCTATCGCCGTCACGCGCCAGCCGATTTCTTTCGCAAAATTTATCAGCGGCAACGCATCGTAACCTGCGCCGAAAAGCAGTAAATTCAGCGGCGGATTGATATTTTCAAAGAGAACTTCGCCGAACGAAAGTTTGGCGAATTCGGCGTTTTTGTCCTTTGGAAAATCGTATAAAGAATTTTTCAGTTCGTCGGAGAGAGACGGAAATATATTGTCCGGCTCGATTGGCGAATTATTGAAATGCTTCGGCGTTAGTTCGGTAATAAATGTAATTGCCGAATCATCGAGAAAAAGGCGCGAACCGACCGTTTCACTTCCATTGACGGAAGAAATGACCGTCGCCATCGCCAGAGATTTTCTGCCTTTGAAAGAATCCCGGAGAAATTCGATCAGCCGATTTTCTTTTGAAACTTCTTCAAGCAAAATCCTGACAATGCCGCGACAACCCATCGAAAGACCGAAGACCGAATTTTCATCCTGCGTCGTATCGTAAGTAATAACGGTCGGTTTGCCGGTTTCCAAAACCTTTTTGGCGCGTTCCAAAACATCCGCTTCGAGACAACCGCCGGAAACCGTTCCGACCGAATAACCGTTTTCGTCAATCAGCATTCGTGCGCCCGGACGACGATAACCCGAACCGACGACATCAATTACGGTCGCCAAAATCGCTTTTTCACCGGCTGAAAATCTTTCCGTTTTTTTGAGAATATCTTGTAACTCTTTCATCTTTCACATTATTTTAACCGTTTGAATTTTTAACCGCAATCATCTGGGCGGCAATCGAAACGGCGATTTCTTCCGGCGTATGAGAATTAATCGGCAAGCCAATCGGCGTGTGGATTTTAGCAAGTTTATTATTATCAAAACCTTCGCTTTCAAGATTTTTCAAAAGCGTTTTCATTTTCGCTTTGCTTCCGAGAACGCCGAAATATTTGAAGTTTTTATCGAATAATTGGCGAATCACAATCTCGTCGAATTTGTAACCGAGCGTCATCACGACGACATAAATATTTGCGCCCGATTCGACAAATTTGCCGATATTTTCATAAGAATCAACAACTTTTTTCTCGTGAACAAATTCATTTTTCGCCAAAGTATTTAAATCTTCGCGGTCGTCGAAAAGCGAAATGTGAAAATCCATTTTCGACATAATTTCCGACAAAGCCAGCGCACAATGTCCGCCGCCGATGATGTAAAGTTTATTTTTATAACCTATTTTTTCCGCGTAAATAAATTCGTTTGCGGATATTTTTTCAAAGCGAAAATCATTGTTATCGGTTTGATTATTTGAAATTTGTAATTTGAAATCTGTAATCTGCAATCTGCAAGATCGATTGTTTTCAAGCGCGAAAATTATTTTTTCAATAGTTTTTAAATGAGAAAAATTTAGCTCAAAACAAATAATCGTCTGTTTTCCCGAACAAATCATCCCGCTTGCGTCAGGCGAATTTTTGCGATGAACCTGCTCGACAATTTCCGTTTTATTTCGTAATTCGTAATTCGTAATTCGTAATTCAGCTTGTTCGACGAGCGCAACTTCCATCACGCCGCCGCCGATGCTGCCGCGCATTTCGTCCGCCGCAACGATCATCTTAAAACCTTGTCTTCCCGGTGAACTTCCCGAACTTTCCGCGACGACGAGCAGCATCGTCGTTTCATCACGTCTTAATCTTTCGGCGGCAAATTTCCAGATTTCGAGTTCTTTGTTCATCCAGAATTTTTATTTACTCAAAATAAGTAATTGTTCGGTAATAGACGTAAAGCGATTTGAAAAAAGTCTTTCCATCTTCCGTGACTTCCTTTGAAGTTGTTTTCTTTATCCAATTTCCTTGTTTATCAAATTCGTAAACATAAGAGTATTTTTTATCACCGTAAGGTTTATTCGGCAGAATGTCGAAGTCTGATCTTTCCAAAACTTGTCCGCTTTTATCGGTCACATAAATATATTTTTGATTCAGTTTGCCGTCCGCTGTATAAACCGATTGCTCGATTTGATTGTCCTTATAATCGTAATTTGTGCGCGTAATCGCTTTACCGTTATTTCTGTATAAAATTTTCTCAATTAACTTTCCGTCCTTATATTTTTTTTCATAACTCATCGAATAACGCGAATCGGACGGCGGTTCGACTTGCGTCGAAGAAACAGCCATCGGCGGCGGCGGATTATATGAGTATTTGATGTAGCCCGACTTTGAAACTCTTTTGCCGTCAATAAAACCGTAAACTGTTATCGAAGCCGGATTTCCCCGATAATCAATGCGAACTTCTTTTATTAAATTGCCTGCTTCGTTATATTCGCTTGTTTCAGAAATTTTCCTATTCCTTTTATTTGGATCATCAGTAATCGTTTCGCTCTCTCCAACGATTTTTTTGACTTTTCCTTTCAGATTTTCTTCTTTCGCATCAGACTGGAAGTTTTTCAAAACAGGTTCTTGCGGCAAATCTTGCGGCGTGGCTTCTTCAAATCTTTTTTGAATTTCAGCTTTCACTTCCGATTCGCCAATAATTTTGAAAGTATTAAACGTATCTTCAAAAAATTTACTGTCAACAGAATTTCCAAATTGCGCGAACATTACATAAAGCCGATCAGCGGAAAGAGAAAATTTTCTGATGCCGAATTTCCCGTCGTCAAAAGTAAAAAAAGTAACTGATGAAAAAAGAGTATCAGTTTCAGCATATTTTTCGTCTGTAACTTTGCCTTTGACTTTTGATAAAAGGACGTTGTTATTAAGTTGATTAAATTCCTTAAAGTTCTGCTTTCCACCGACAATTTTGGGATTTGCAATAGTAATACCGATTTTCCCCTCTTGAAATATCCAATCGTTTGAATATGCCGGCTCAGGCAGAGAAATACTATAATTCAAATCAACCGAAGTATAAGGTCTATTTAACGGCAAATCCTTAATGGAAGGGCGCAATATTGGCTTAGAATCTGAACTTGGAGCAGGCGGCTGTGCCAAAAAAGTTTCAGTAAACACAAACAATTGAGCAAACACACTCAAAAATAAAATAGTAGATAAGGATAATTTATTTTTCATAATCTGATTATATTTTACATTTTATACAAATTCATCAAAACTTTTTCAGGTGTAAAAGGCGCGTCGAATTTGATGAAATTGTCGGCGTTAAATTCTCTGACGGCTTCCCGAATCGCAAAATATGCGCCGAGTCCATACATCAACGGCGGTTCGCCGACGGCTTTGGAATTGAAGATGGCGAGATTTTCGCGCGTCGTTTCAAGCGGCGAGATTTCGATTGTTTTCGGCACGGAATAAATGTCGGGAATTTTATAAGTCGAAAGCGCGTTCGAGCGCAGTTTGCCTTCGTGATCGTAGAAAATTTCTTCCATCGTCATCCAACCCAAACCTTGGACGATGCCGCCTTCGATTTGTCCGTAATCAACAGATTCGTTCATCGAATTGCCGAAATCGTGACAGCATTTGACGTAATCAACCGTGTAAATTCCGCGCAGACAATCAACCGTTACGCCGACGGCGGCAGTTCCGTAAACGTGGTATGCAAAAGGTTTGCCCTTAGCGACTGACCAGTCAAATGAAAGTCCGGGCGTGGCGTAATGCGCGTGTTCGCTCATATTGACGCGCTGTAAATGACCTTCGTTGACGAGCGTCACAAAATCGAGATTGGTCGGTTCACCGTTGCGGAAAACAAATCCGTTTTCAATGGAAACGTCGTTTGCACTTGCGGCTTCGACGAGCGGCGCGGCGACTTCTTTTAATCTTTGGAGAATCGTTTCGCAGGCGATTTCGGTCGCTTTGCCGTTGAGATCGGCGGCGGCGGACGCTGCAGTCGGCGAAGTATTGGCGATTCGCAGAGTGTTCGTCGTGTGAATTTTGACGCGCTCGATCGGCATCGAAAAAACTTTGGCGGCGACCTGCGCGATTTTCGTGTTCACGCCTTGTCCCATTTCGACGGCGGCGGTCGAAACGGCGACCGAACCGTCCGTGTAAACATGGACGAGTGAACGCGCCTGATTCATCGCCGTTTTGGTGAACGAAATGCCGAAACAAATCGGCTGGAGCGCAACGCCTTTTTTGATGAATTTATTTTGTTTATTAAATTCGTCCGCGTCAGCTTTCAATTTCGCAAAATCGAATTTCTCATCGGCTTGCGACCAACTCGTTGCGGCTTCCGATTCGGCGATTTGCCCGTAAGGAAATTCGTCGCCGTCTTTAATTAAATTTACGCGCTGAATTTCCGAAGCCGCAACATTCAACTTTTCCGCTGCGTGTGCAATCGCCGATTCGATAACGAACATTCCCTGCGGTCCGCCGAAGCCGCGAAAAGCCGTGTTCGGCGGCAGATTCGTCTTGCACGAATACGCCGTCGCCGAGACGTTCGGAATGTAATAAGAATTCGTGCAGTGAAATAAAGTGCGTTCCAGAACAGGAATTGATAGATCGCAAGCCGCGCCCGCGTTTTGATAAAAAGTCGCCGAATACGCGACGATCTTTAAATCCTTATTCAAACCGATTTTATAATCCGCCGAATACGGATGCCGCTTGCCCGTCATCCGCATATCTTCCATCCGGTGCAATGCGAATTTGACCGGACGTTTCGTGAGTTGCGTCCCGACCGCGCACAACGCCGCCCAAGCGTTCGCCTGATCTTCCTTGCCGCCGAAACCGCCGCCGAGCCGCGTCACATCAACTTCGATATGATGCATCGGAATCGCCGTAACACGCGCAACCGCACGCTGCACCGCCGTCGGTCCCTGCGTCGAAGAATAGATTTTCAAACCATTCTGCTCGGTCGGCAAAGAGTATGCGCCCTGCGTTTCGATATACAAATGCTCCTGTCCGTTGACATCGGCGCGACCTTCAAAAATGTATTCGCAATTTGAAAACTCATTTTCCGTATCACCCAATTTGAAATGCTTCGGCGGCGAAATAAGTTCGCCTTTTGCCTGTGCTTCACGCGCATCTGTAATAATTTCAAGCGGTTCGATCTCGGCAGAAATCAACTTCGCCGCGTGACGCGCCTGTTCTTCCGTCTCCGCCAAAACGAGCGCAATCGGCATCCCGCAAAAATGAACTTCATCGTCGGCGAGCAGCGGTTCATCCGGCAAAATCCCGCCGATCTGATTTTCGCCGATCAAATCTTTCGCCAAAATTATTTTCACCACTCCGTTCGCATTTTCAGCTTCGGAAATATCAACGCTCCGCAATTTCCCGTGAGCAATCGGCGAATCATAAACACAAGCAAAAAGCGTCCCCTGCACCAACGGCATATCATCCAAATAAACCGACTCGCCGCGAACGTGCGATTTTGAATCTACATTTTTCATAAAAAGGAAAATGATTTTAACACAACTTTTCGACTGAAAAAATCGTTAGAGGTTCTGAAAATATATGTGTTCAAAATTTCAGTCAGTCGATTCAGGATATTTTGTATAATTTAAAATCAGCCTAAAAAAATGAACATTCGCCCATTATCAAAAGACGATATTCAATCAGTTGCAAAGGTGAATGCTTATTCTTGGAAGAAAGCATTTCGGGGAATTTTGTCTGACAAATTACTGAATGATATTACCGTCGAAACGATGGAAGAAGGTTGGGAAGACATTATCACCCGTCAAAATCGGGCAAACCTGTGTGCTGAAATCGACAATTGTCTCGCGGGATTTATTTCGTTCAATAGATTTCCATTGGAAGGACAGATACAAGGGGAAATTATCGGTATTTACGTTCATCCAGATTTTTGGAGATTAGGAGTCGGCAAAGCTCTTTTAAATTCCGCCATCGAGAAAATGCGGGATCGCCAATTCACGCAAGTCTATCTTTGGACAATGACTGAAAATAAAATTTCCCGTTCGTTTTATGAAAAAGAAAAGTTTACGCTTTCACCTGAAAACCGTGTTTCAGAAAGAAATGGAGAAAAGTTTGAAGAAGTTAAGTATGAAAAATATATTTGATTAAATTCGAATGATTCGACAAAATGCGCCGTGAAAAGTTGTCGCGCAAATAATCTTTTATAACTTTCCGAACCGCGCACATCGGAGATCGGTGCGATTTCGGTTTGGAGAATTATGCCAGAGCCATTTCAAAATAATGTTTGAGATTTGTTTGAGATTTTTCCGTTAAACTTACGATTTGAAAATCTTCGGCGGGATAAAGATAATCTTCGCTGCTTTCGTCCACGATTCGCAGATAGTCGTTCGGATCGTTGTTCAAAGGTTCAAGCACGGGATAAATCTTCGCCGGTTCAAAATCGGTTTCGTCGTCTATTTTTCCGATACATAATGCAAAATCTTTGATATTCATAATTTTAATCGAGCAGTCTTTTAATTTTCATTTTGCGCTTGCCGATGCCGTGACATTCATACCAGTAAAATTCCGCTAATCTGATCGAACTGTCGAGCAGTTCAACCTGTGCTTCGCCTTTGATTTTTCGCCAATTATCGCCGCCGAATTTTTCGCGCAGATTTTGCAGTTCACGAATCGAAAAGCGTTTGGCAATCGTTTCCTTATTGACAATCGGCGGAAAATTTTTCTGAATTTTAACATAAATTATTATCAAAAATAATTAAAAGTTTATGCCGAACAACTCGACAAAATGTATTGTAAAATGTTGGCGGGCGAGCAATCTTTTATAACTTTCCCAAAAGTGAATGTGCAAGACTGGATTTATTTATTTTTTCCAATGAATAAAGGCTTTGTCCGTTTACGGAGCAAAGCCTTTATTATATTTTCACGAAATTTAATGGTTTATGCTTCGCCGGCACAGCCTGAATGACTGCAATCGCATTTGATCGCCGTTATTCCTTCTTCTGCCACCGCTTCGCATTGCGGACTGCAATATGCTTCGCCCTCACCTACCATACAACTGCAATTTTCGTGATCACATTTATTACTACTATCCATTTTATCGCATCCCCCCTTTGATTATTTAAAATTTTGCTTTTTTATAAAAGCAATGGACAAATTATAGATGAACATTCGGGATTTAACAATGAAAATTTAATCGGTCAGAGTAATAAACAGCGAACATTGAAAATGTCCCGCGAAATGATTTTACGGATTATTTTGATTATAAAAATTAAAAACGAAACGGCGGCTGAAATTTCACCGCTGTTTTGTTTTTTTCTATGATTGTCGTCTAAGTTTTATTAAAACTCTGAATCGGTCGTTGCTCTTTCGCGCCGCGCAATACCGGTCGAATAAGCCGCTTCTTCGACTTCTTTGGCGACGGCTTCACCGACTCTGCGGTCGAAAACCGACGGAATTATATAATCGGGATGAAGTTCGTCTTCACCGATTATTCCGGCGATGGCATTGGCGGCGGCGAGTTTCATCGCTTCGTTGATCCGCGAAGCGCGACAGTTTAACGCGCCGCGAAAGATGCCGGGAAAACACAGGACGTTATTAATTTGATTGGGATAATCGGAACGTCCTGTCGCCATTACCGCAACGTGACCCGGCCGCGTCTTCGGGCATAATTTCGGGAACCGGATTTGCCATCGCAAAAATGATCGGGTCTTTCGCCATATTTTTTAAATCATTTTCGTCAATCACGCCCGGAGCGGAAAGTCCGAAAAACACATCCGCACCTTTGATAACATCGTGAATCGAGCCTTTTTCCTTGGCTGTATTTGTATTTCTGCCATACCAATCTTTTACCCAATTCATATTTTCCGTGCGACCTTCGTAAATCGCGCCTGTTTGATCGCAGCCGATGATGTTTTTTACGCCAGCCGCCATCACGATCTTAGAACACGCAACGCCAGCCGCACCGACACCGTTGACGACGACTTTTATTTCATCCATTTTTTTGCCGACAATTTTCAGCGCGTTTATTAAAGCGGCGAGAACCACGACGGCTGTTCCGTGTTGGTCGTCGTGAAAAACCGGAATGTCGAGTTCTTCTTTCAAACGATCTTCGATCTCGAAACAGCGCGGCGCGGAAATATCTTCGAGATTTATTCCGCCGAAGGCAACGGAAATATTTTTGACCGTCTCGATTATCTCGTGCGGGTCTTTCGTATTCAGACAAATTGGAAACGCATCAACGCCGCCGAATTCTTTGAATAATTGACATTTTCCTTCCATCACGGGCATCGCCGCCGCCGGTCCGATGTCGCCCAAGCCGAGAACCGCCGTGCCGTCGGAAATAACGGCGACGGTGTTTTTCTTGATCGTCAGATTGAATACTTTTTCGGGATCGCGGGCGATTGCCGTGCAGACGCGCGCCACGCCCGGCGTATATGCCATCGAAAGATCGGAGCGCGTTTTCAGAGGCATTTTCGAAACGGTTTCGATCTTGCCGCCGAGGTGCATCAGAAAAGTTCTGTCCGAGACGTTGGCGACTTCTACGCCGTCTATATTGCTGACGGCGCGGATTATTTCCTCATCGTGCTGTTCCGAGGCGGCGTTGACCGTAATATCGCGGATCAGGAAATCTTTGCCGACCGAAACGATGTCAACGGCTTCGATGTCGCCGTTCGCTTTGCCGATAGCGGTCGTGATTTCGCCCAGTTTTCCGGGTTGATTATGTATTTTTACGCGCAGAGTCAAACTATAACTCGCGTTCGGTGTCGGTTTATTGCTCACAATATAAAATTTCCATTAATAAAAAAATAACTTTTAGGTTATCTATTCCAAACGCCTTTATCAAATTGCAAAATGCCGATTCAAAAAATGTAAAAGGGAAAAGTATCTGCCGGTAATTTTTAACAAACACTTTTTTCCTTTAATGAAAGCTACTAAAAATTTATTGACTTATGATTGCGCCTCTTATATATTCTACTTACTATTAAGTAATAGAGAGTGGTCTTCCATAGCCATGCTATGAGAAATCAAATCACTAACTAATAAATTCGTCATTCCTTAGCGCAAACAACTGCGCTACAAACAAAATCTTTGGAGGAGATATGAAAAAAGACCAATTAAGATTCTTGATTCTTACGTTAGCTGTTAGCTTATGTGCAATTTCTGTTTCTGCACACGAAACAGAGTCCGTGAAATCGTATCAACTGTCAATCAAAAGGACGGCGTGTGTCCAAAGTACAAATCAATTGCTCCAATCAACACAAATTACTCAACTTGGATATTCCACTTCGTCCAAAACATCTGTCTTGACTCGCGCTAATCATGGGTTTTTGCCTGGATTCGCATTTGCAATGCCAAGTTTTAGCCCGGTTTTTCTAATAGATGGTGTTCCCCCCAAAGGTCCAATTGATTGGACTTGCTTCGGCGTTTGTTTTGCTACAGGTCTTCCTGCAAGCGTATGTTTATCTGTATGCAATATGAATTAATGTATTAAAAATCAAACTCATATTTGCAGAAAAATGGTGTCTGATTTGGCTTAGTGGATTTTCTTTGAAAAGGTTGTGAATAGTCATTAAACAAAAATATAGTTGACTATAAAATCAAGTCATTCCAAATGATTTGATTTTACTAAGAAAAGGGTGAGCTATCATTATGGATTAGCTTAATTTATTGTTTTAAAGTTAAAAGATTAATAATTATGGAAGAAGATAAAATGAAAAAGTTAGGTGGTTTTTTTACTTTAATCGGAGGTGTTACCTTTGGAGACTTTGAAAAGGTTAAAAAAAAACTCGACCAAGGAGAAAATATCAACGGTAGATTTATAGATTTTGAGTATGACGGCGAAAAAGATCCCAATAATCCTCCCTCAATCGCAGAGACAGATACACCGCTACTAATAGCAGTAAAGACATCTGCCAACGCCAAGATAATAAAATTATTGTTAGAACGCGGTGCTGATCTCACGATAAAAGATGAAAATGGAAAAATACCAATAGAAATTGCTAAGGAACGAAAATTAACTGATATAATAGAAATACTTGAAGATCATAAAACCAGGGAATAATCTATCATCAATATTACTAAGGCTCACCTAATTTTTCGCTTAATGATTTAATGATAATCAAAGAAATAATTTTCTTTATGATTTTGCTTTACCTGAATCCAAAAGTTACGTTTCCAAGACCGAGATTTTAATTCCCAAATTCACAGGTTTTTCATTCTCCAAATTTTACACTTTTCAGATTGTTGGGTTTCTCATTTATTTCCTTTGCTTTTAATACGCTTGCATACTTGACATATTTATTTTACCGCTAGAATAGAGGTCGCAGAAGTCCGCAAAAGATTCCTTTGACTTGAATTTGGTCGGCTGGTTTTTCGATGATTTCGTAATCTTCATTTGACGGACGAAGCTCTATATTAGCTCCGCTTCGATAAAAATTTTTCAGAACTGTTTGCTTATTTTCGATAATCGCTACGACGCAGTCACCATCGCGCGGATATTGTTTTTCCTCGATCAAAACGATGTCGCCTTCGCGGATGTATTTGCCGAGCATTGCATCATTGCGAACGCGAAACGCGCGTAATTTGCCCGGCGGAGTTTTGCCGAGTATCAAAAACGGAACATAGAGCGGCTCTTGCTCTAAATCTTCTTCAAATTCTTGATTGTGCGGAGTTTCAAGCCATTCGATCAAACTGACGGCAGAATTATCGCCGCCGCCTGAAAGCGGGTGCAACCGTGAAGTCAATCGAAGAGAAAAACTGCCGTTTTCGCGTGATCTGATAAGCAATCCCTGTTGTTCGAGCGCGGTGATATGTTTGGCAATGGCGGATTTCGAAGCGATCTGAAAATGTTTGGCAATCTGTTGATATGAAGGTTCGTAACCGCGATTTTCAATAAAAACTTTTATGTAATCGAATATTTCTCTCTGTCTTTTCGTGCGGGCTATCTGCATAGTTTTCGATTGTATTTTTCCCGTCCGATTCAAGTCAAATTGCTATCGGGTTAAATGTTAAAAACCGGCGGTTAAAAATATTGTTGACGCATTCGGTTTTGAAAAGTTACAATCAAGATCGGACTTTCAAGAAAAACCGCCCGGTCATTTCAAGAGTCCGTGACGCGATTTCAATATTACAACCCCAACTTTACATTATTTATGCCGACTAGAATTGATGATTTACTGCAAATGGCGATGAGTTTCGGAGCGTCGGATTTGCACCTGCGAGCCGGTTCGTTTCCGGTAATCCGCGTCAACGGCGAATTACGCCCGCTTTCCGGTGTCAGCCGTCTTTCGCAGGATGAAACTCTGGAAATGGCTTTTTCGATGATGTCTAACCGGCAGAAACAGCATTTTAAAGAAGCCTACGAGGTTGACATCGGTTACGGCGTTTCCGGTTTAGGACGTTTTCGCGTCAATATTTTCCAGCAGAGAAACTCAATCGGTATCGTCGCCCGCGTTATTTCTGACGAAATAAAAAATTTCAGCGCGCTCGGACTTCCGCCGATTTTGACGAAGATCGCCGATGAAAATCGCGGTTTGATTCTCATTACCGGAACGACCGGATCGGGAAAATCCACGACGCTCGCGGCAATCGTCAATCACATCAATCAAACCAGAAATTCGCATATCGTAACCATCGAAGACCCGATAGAATTTCTGCACCAAAGACAAAAATGCTTTTATTACGCAACGCGAAGTTGACGTTGACACGCGCTCGTTTGCCGAAGCTCTGCGCGGTTCTCTGCGACAAGACCCGGACGTAATTCTCGTCGGCGAAATGCGTGATCTGGAAACGATTGAAACCGCGCTTGTCGCCGCCGAAACCGGACATCTCGTTTTATCAACTTTGCACACGACCGACGCGTCGGAAACTCTGACGCGCATTATCTCCGCGTTTCCGCCGTATCAGCAAAAATCAATCAGAATCCAGCTTGCCGGACTCTTAAAAGCCGTCGTTTCGCAGCGTCTGATGAAATCGGCGAAAGGCAACAGCCGAGTTCCGGCGGTCGAGGTTTTGATTTCCACGCCGCTGATCCGCGATTATATTCTTAATGAAGACAAAACCGGACAAATCCGCGACGCGATTTCCGCCGGAACTTCGCAATACGGAATGCAGATTTTCGACCAGTCTTTGTTTTATCTTTATCAATCCGGTCTTATCACGCTCGAAGAAGCCTTGCGCGGCTCGACCAACCCGGACGAATTTCGTCTGCGCCTCGCCGGAATCCAGAACACTTCATCAATATCCAAAGAAGAAATGGAACGCGACAGCAATGTCGGCAAAGTCAGCGATCTTTTTTCGAGAATCTGAAGCAATCGATAAAACTGCACCTTATAAATCGCTCGATATTTGAATTATTTTTTTATCTAACGGATAAAATTAAATTATCCCGATACTTTTGATAGATATTTTATTGATAAATATATTTTCGGTTTGAATTATTTTAATTTTTGCAGAATGCTCAAAAGTTTGCGGTGGCATATACAGGTCTTTCGAAATATATTCGCTCAAATCCCGGGTGATTTTTTGACCTTGTTCGCTGTCGCGCAAATCTTCTTTGAGACGTGATTTGACGAGAAATCCGGCGGATTCGCGCACGGCGGTCAGTGCGCCTTCGGGCGTGTCGAGATTGGTGTTTCCGGCGATTTCTTTAAATGCCGATTTGGTTGCGCCGTCGGTTTCACCTGCGTTTCCGGCATTTTCGATCTGTCCGGCGACTTCGGCAAGCGCGGCTTCAAATTTTTTGGAAACTTTTTCGCCGCGAACTTCTTCTTTTCCGCCGAGCGGTTCGAGCGATTCTGCGCCGCTGCTCAACGGCGAACCTGTTTTTTTGACAGACATTTTTTATAAATTCCTTTCTTGAATAATGCCGATAATTATAATTGAATTATTTACATTTGTTAATTTTATAGAAAATAAAACGATTAATTTTCCCCGTCAACTTCAAAAATAAAAAGACGATGAACTCCCGCCCAACGCCGTTATAAGATTCAAAATTTTACAATAAAACTTCTATTGTGCCGCTTCAGATTTTATTGTCATCATTTCATTCAAAGGTTAATCGAATAATAAATCATCCGTTTATATTATCGTCGGAAAAGTCAGTAAGTTTCCTATTTTTCTAATTTCTTCTTCTTTTGATTCCTAATTGTCTTCTGAATCTACTTATTGGAATGCAGATTAGTTTTTTATTTTCAACTTAATTTTTGCCAGATTTTTCCTCAAAATTTTCATCACCTAATAAAGAGATAAGAAATAATCCGACTATAAAAAACACGATGCCGAAAACTATGAGCATCATTAACAAAATCTCGACATCGGGAACTCTTTGAATTTTCAAACTAAACCTCAAAGAATCTATGACATTTTTTACCTCATACCATTTAACCGCTCCGTAAATAAAAATACACCCGAACACATTACTCAACAATATCGGAAGAAGCAGAGCTTGTTTTATATTTCTCTTATCTTTTCTTGTTGATTTCGACTCTTTTCTTGTTGATCTCGACTCTTTTCTTGTTGATCTCGACAAAATTGTCGTCTCATTTGTTTCACTTTCGTTTTTCAAAATGTAAGTCAGAATGCCGCCTGTTATCAGAAAGAAAAAGGTAACCGCGCTTAAACCTAAATCTATATAGTTTTTATAGAGGTCGATATGAATTTCATATTCTTTGAGCATTACTGTTTCGCTCGCATTAACCGTTTTTTCAATTAAATTACCAGCGAAAAAATAGGAATAAATCAATATAAAACCCAATAGAATCGGAAGAATACAATACACTTTGTATCCATTTTTTATTAAATATCGAATTAGTTCGTTATCAGAAATAGTTTCTGCGCCATTTGGAGATTTAGTATCTTCTTCAGAATTTATTTTGGGAGTTGTCATTTCGATTATGAAAAGCAAACTGTCTATTATGGACAGCAATTTGAAAATTGAACTTACATTTACGAGTGACTTTATTCCTGTCAGTTTAAATTGTCAAGAAAATTTGTTTTATCCTGATCGAGATACTAGGAAACTTTTCAAAATCTCCGCCGATAATCTCTTCAGGACAATTTACTTTCAGGAGAAAAATAAAATGGGATTAGATATTGGATACGCGCTTTCAGGCTTAAAAGACAACGTCGTTGATGCTTTTCACAAAGCCGAACAAACTCCGGCAAAATTACTAAACGAAGCCGAAGAAAAAATCGAAACGGTCGGCAATTTTTTCAATCAGACGGCGGAAAATATCGGCGACGTTTTCGCTTCACGCAATGGTCTGGCGACATTTTTGAATCCTTTATCACTGCGTCTGCCGAATATTCTTCCGAAATCGAATCCCGACAAACAATTTGACGGTTCGTTTGTCGGCGCAAACGGTCGGACTTTTCCGCCGAACACGCCTCTAAATAGTATTCCGGCGGTTACACCCGTCGGCGGCGTTCGCAATAACGAAACTTTGATATATGTCAACGGCATTAAAACCGATATTGCCGGACAGACGCGCAGTTTGCAGGCGATTGCCGATAATTCCGGTTCGCGCGTGATCGGCGTTCACAACGCGACCGGAACATTTGCAGGCGATCTTTTGCAGAGTCTCGGCGACAAACTCGACATCGGCGGAAATCCGGCGGTTGATACGCTCGCCGATTCGGTTTACGGCGAATTAAAAGCCGGACGCGCTGTTCATTTAATCGCGCATTCGCAGGGCGCGATCATCACGAGCCGCGCTTTGACCGATGTGCAGAATCGTCTGATGCTCGAAGACGGAATGAGCCGTCAGCAAGCCGAAAATTTAATGAATAACATCAAAGTCGAAACATTCGGCGGCGCATTGAGACGTTATCCCGACGGTCCGCAATACGTCCATTACGTCAACCGCAACGACGGTGTGCCGCAGTCAACGGGACTTCGTTCGTGGCTTAATCCGTTTGCACACGCCGGGAAAGATGCCGTGACGCATTATTTCCGCGAAGGCAATCCCGTAATTTCTCACGGATTTGAAGAATTTTATCTTCCCGAACGAGTTCCGTTCGACGAAGCGCGACAAGGCAGATTCAATTGAAGTAAAATTCTCGAATGACGCGAGAAGAAACAAAACAACAACTCGAGGCTTTTTTCCGAAAGATCGGAATTACAGCCTCTTTTTTTGAAGATAAAAATTTCGCCAAAGCAACCGTCGGCGAAGCTCTCATCGGTTTTGAATTTGTCGAATCCGAAGGTATCTTAACCGCACAGGCTCTGATCTATCGTTTCCGAAATTCGCCTAATCCGAGAGTTATCGAAGCACTTTTTGCCGAGCAAAAAAATTCCGATACGGGCGGCGGAAATCTGCGTTTCGAGACGGAAGATTTCTCGCTTTTTCTGGAAAAAGATTTTAGCGAAAAATTGCCCGACGATGAGTTTTACAAACAGATAAATTCTCTGGCGCAGGCAAGTTTATTGTGGAGCGGTCAGATTTTATTACAAATCACCGAAACAATTCACGGCAGTTGAAAATAAAAAAATAATTTTTCGTAAATTACAGGAAACTTTTTGAAAAATTAGCCGATAATCTGAATGCAGTTCAACTCATTTAAAAATAATTCGGAGAAGATGATGCCATTAAAAGCAGACGGCGGCAGTTCTACATTTCAAATCCATTCCTTTGAGGTCGAAAGACCGTCAGAAATCCAACCACAACAAATAACAATTTTCAACCTATCAAAAGATGCAGCGGTTTAGTTAAAATGCAATCAAAATATATTCAAGAAAATATTCTGACTCAGACCGGACGCACAAATCAACATAACTGCCGCCGCATCAACTCCGAAAAATTATTGTTTGAAAATTGGAATAGAAAGTTGAAATTTTTGGAAGTCGTTTTCAAAAAAAATTTCAGTCAAATAAATTTTCGACATTTAGAAAAGCTGTTTTAACATTCTGACGGCTTCTTCCGATGTCATAAATTCGTGAGTTCCCTGTTTGAGAAATTTTTTGACGGCTTCGATTTTCGAGATCGCGTAATCGGTTTTCGGATCGCTTCCCTTTTTATACGCGCCGATTAAAATCAAATCCCTTTGCGCCTCGTAAGTTGCCAGAACTTCGCGCAGTTTTCCGGCGGCGGAAATGTGTGTCTGTTCGGCAACCGAAGTCATCACGCGCGAAACGGATTCGTTTATATCAATCGCCGGATAATGATTTTCCGATGCCAGTTTTCTCGATAAAACGATGTGACCGTCGAGAATCGAGCGCGTTTCATCGGCAATCGGTTCGGTCATATCGTCGCCTTCGACGAGAACGGTGTAAAACGCCGTGATCGAACCTTTTTCACTATTTCCTGTGCGTTCTAAAAGTCTCGGAAGTTCGGCAAAAACCGACGGCGGAAAACCCGAACGCGCCGGAGGTTCGCCCGCCGCCAGTCCGACTTCGCGTAAGGCGCGGGCAAAGCGCGTTACCGAATCCATCATAAACAGGACTTTTTTTCCTTGGTCGCGGAAATATTCGGCAACCGCTGTCGCCACATAAGCCGCTTTCATACGAATCAAAGACGGTTCGTTTGAAGTTGCAACGATCAAAACCGAGCGTTTCAAACCTTCTTCGCCCAAATCCTGTTCGAGAAAATCACGAACTTCGCGCCCGCGTTCGCCGATCAGCGCGATGACGTTGACTTCGGCTTCGCTGCTTCGCGCCAGCATTCCGAGCGTCGTAGATTTTCCAACACCGGCGGCGGCGAAAATACCGATGCGCTGCCCTGTTCCGACTGTTAAAAGTCCGTCTAACGCGCGAATTCCGGTTTTCAATTGATTTGTCACGCGAGTTCTTTTCATCGGATCGGGCGGACGCGCCGAAACTGATTTTTCCACGCCGTCTTCGATTGCGCCGAGACCGTCGAGCGGTTCGCCGAGACCGTCCAAAACTCTGCCGAGCAAGCTGTCGCCAACGCGAATTGTCAGAGAACTTCCCGTCGGCACGACTTCCGCGCCCATCGCCACATCGGAAACTTCGCCCAATGGCATCAGCAAAACTTCACTTCCGCGAAAACCGACGACTTCCGCCCGCAAAACCTTTGCGCGATGCGGCGAATGAATCAGACAAAGCTCGCCGATTCGCGCTCCGGGAACAGCCGCGCGAATCAGCAAACCCGTAAGTTCGGTAACGCGCCCGCGAACTTCGACCGACGAAATCCAGTCAACGGCTGAAATGTATGGTTGAAGATCAAGCATTTGGATTTTGAATTTTGAATTTTAGATTTTGTGTTTTGTGTTTCATTTGTTGAAATACCCTAAAGGACTTTTAATGCGAATCAAAGAGTAGAAAATAAATTCTCTGAAAACTTTGTGTAAAACTCGGTTTTCTCCGCGTTACAGTATTTCTTGACACAGAGAAAACCGAGAATTAACAGAGCAGCACGGAGAAAATCCAAATGATTTGGATAACTAAATTTCTACTCTTGATTCACATTTTTATATTTTTTAATCAAAATTTTCCCCGCCTTCGGATTGCGAGAGCAGAGCGCGTTCCAACACACGCAGTTGCGTTTCAAGACGTGCGTCAATCGTTCCGACTTCGCTTTCAATTAAACAGCCGCCTTCGGAAACGCGCGGATCGGCGACGAAATCCATAAAACGAACTCTGCCCGTCCGCGTTAGATTTTCGACTTCTTTTTCAACCACCGGCAAATCCGCCGGATTAACGCGCACAGTCAGTTTTTCCTGCTGACGCGCGTTTTGCAGAGCCGTCGCCACGACATCGGCGACCGCCGTTTTATCGGTTTTTATTTCGCGCCCGAGAATTTTTTCCGTCAGGCGAATCGCCAGTCGCAGCAAATCCTGTTCGGTTTCGCGCCACACGCGCTCGCGGATTTCGCGCACGTCCAGAAGATTTTTTTCAAATTCGGCGACGGCTTTTTCCGTTCCGCTGAGATAGGCTTCGGCGAGCAGATTTTCCGCGTCTTTTTGCGCCTGTGCGCGGATTTCGGCGGCAAAATCTTCGGCTTCTTCCAAAATCCGCGCCGCTTCAGCCCGCGCCGAAACGATCTGATTTTTTAAAACTTTACGATTCGGTTCGGGCGCAGAAATAATTTTTCGTCCGCCGTTTTTGACGAGATTTTTAAGTTCGGTAATTTGCTCGTTCATTTTTTATTTCCGTTTTTATCAAACAAAATTTGCCGCGATGCGTTCGACGATGCGCCGTCTGCGGTCAAGAATTCGCCGGATATTTTCAGGCGCGTCGTTGTATTCGATTTCGCTTTCGGCGATCAGTTCAAACCAATTTTCAGCTTCAAAAGGAAGCATTTTCTGCGCCGCGTATTTTCGCGCCGTCGCGTCTCTTTTGACAAAAGCAATCGCCAAAATTTTATAACCGAGACTTCGCAGAAGCGTTTCCGGCTGAAACTGATTTTCCAGAGTTTTTCGCAAAAGCCGGTCGGCGCGTTCGACCCAGAAAGGTTTTATATTTTCGAGTCCGCTGATATTTTCGGCGATTTCCTTTGCGCTCTCTTCGTCAAAACGATTCAAAAAGGCGGCGAGCGTTTCCTTCGAGTTGATGCCGCGACAGGCGATTGACGTTTCCCTGATGCCTAAATGTCTTATAAAATCGCCGAAATTTTGAATCGGGATTTTGTCCGTGTCAGACGCTTCAAAAACATCTTCGAGCGCGACAAAATGCGAAACGAATTTTTTGCGAATTACGGAATTGATCTCGTCGTGAACCGAGAAATTATTAAAATCGGTTCGGTCGGCGAAAATATCCGCATCCGCCGGACGCGATTTTAAGTTTTCGGCGACTTTTCGACCGAGCAAAACAGGCAGATTCTTTAATACGAGAAGCCGAATCTTTTCCGGTTCAAGATCGAGAATCTGCGCTATCTGCGCCGGATTGATATTGACATCCAATCTCTCGATGATGCCGCGACGACGAATTTTTTCGAGTCTGATTTGCTGCCAAGATTTTTGCTTTTCGGGCGAGAGACGGTCGAAGTATTCCGCACGCGCTTTCAGATGTTTCGAGTCTTCAGAACTTAAAGCCGCAAAAAATCTTTCGGTCAACTGAAAAGAAGTGTTGGCGGATTTTTCACTTTCCGAATTGTTTAGTTTTTTATCGAATGCCAGTGCGAGCGCGAGCAAAATATCGGTTTTTTCGGTTTTAGAAATTGTTTCGATCATTTGAAATTTGAATTTCAGATTTGAAATTATGTTTAAAGCGAAGTCCGGGATTTTCAAGGTAAATTCAGTCCGTCTTCATCATCTTCGTTGACTTCATACTCGTAACGATTTTCGAGCAACGGAGATTCGCGCCCTGTTTCGGCTTCGTTAAATTCTTCCAGTTCATCGCGTTCAAAATCCGCATCGCGGCGTTTTCTTTGCAAAATATAAACGATTCCGACAAATGTCAGAACGGTCGCAAAACCGAGACCTGAAATAAGCGCGATGCGCGTAAACTGATAATTTTTATTTTCCGGCAAAGGTCTGAGCGGTTTCGGCGCAATGACGACGCTGACGTTTGTCGGCTCGAGCGCGGGAACGCTTTTGGCGACGAGCGCGGCGATGTCGTCTTTGCCGATGCTAAACGCTTCGGTTTTATAATTTATCAAAACCGAAGCGGTCGAAGGATAAGGATTAAGCGCGAGAGTTCGTTCCTGCGGCGGCACGAAATTTACTTCGACGCAGGTTACGCCCGGAAGTTTTCTGAGCTGCGATTCGATATTGATTTTCGTGCGGCGATATTCCTGCTGTTTTTCCTTTTCGATGGAATTGATGATCGTTCCGCCTTCGACAATCGGCGGTTCGGGTTTCGGCAGACAATGATCCTGCATCAACTGCACGGCGGCGTTGCGCGTTTCGCTGTTGCCTTCGACCATTATTTCGTAAGTTCGCCGTTCGCCTTCACCGACCGGATTTGTTGCGGCTTCGATGCCGTATTCGTGCAGAACGTCAATTATTTGATTCGCTTCCGATTCGTCTTTGACGGTTTGCACACGCGTCGCGCCGCAACCGGCGAGTGAAATTATGCCCGCAAACAAACAGATCGAAACAATGATTTTTAATACGGCTTTTTTCATTATTTTAATTTCTCAACTCATCAATTCGTCAATTTGTGCGGGCAAAACGCCGCCGGGAAGTTCGGCAAAATCGTTTTCAAAACTTCCGAAATGATCCATTCCCGGCGCGCGCATCGAGATTCTGCCAATCGGTTGAATATTCAGTTCGGGCGTTAATTCCTGATAAGACAAAACCGCCAGATTAGGAAATTCGATCTCGACCATTTTGCGGACAAACCGGCGAAGTTCCATATCGGTAACGATTACAGGCTGTTGTGCGGTCGGCGGTTGTTCGGCAATTTCTCTGCGAATCGCGTCGAGCATATCGTGCGCGATGGTCGGATCGAGCGACAAAAACGAGCCGGTCGAAGTTCGCCTGATCGCGCCGCGAATCACGTCTTCGATTTCGGGATCGAGCAGATAAACGAACAGCGTATCACTGCCGTTCGCATAACGAAACGAAATATAACGCCGCATCGAAGCGCGGATATGTTCGGTCAAAAGCACCGGGTCTTTTTCGATTCTGCCCCATTCGCTGAGCGCGTCGAGAATCGTTTTCGTGTCACGAATCGAAATTCCTTCCTGCACCAGCCTTTGTAAAACATCGGTAAACTGGTGAATCGTGATGACTTTATCAATCACCGATTCGACGAGTTTCGGCATTCCGCGAGCGACGAAATCGAGATAACCCTGCGCTTCCTGAATGCCGATAAATTCGTGCGCGTGTTTTCGCATAATACGCGAAAGATGCAGAATTATGACATCCGAAGGCTCCCAGATTTTCAGTCCGGCGGCGTAGGCGATTTCTCTCTGTTCGTCGGGAATCCACGCGCCCGGACGCAGATCAGCCGGATTTGTGACGTTTTCGCCTTCGATGCCGAAAACCTTTATATTTTCAGACGAATCATTGACATATACATATCCGGGTTTTAATGCGCCGCGACCGACCGGAACTTCCTTGACCGCAATGTAGTATTCGTTTGCCGGAAGCGGCGCGTCGCCGCCGACATAACAAAACGGAACCATTACGCCGAGATCATAATAGAGCGCGTTGCGAAGCTGTTGAATCTCTGCGCGAAAAGCCGCGCCTTGCCGGTTGTTTTTATCAATCGCATAAGTCATTTCGCGGCTGACCACGACCGCCATCGGAACTGTAAAACTCATTTCGAGTTCTTCCGAATCGCCCGCCGCCGAGCGCGTCATATCGGGCATCGCGCCCATTTCTTGGATTCGTTTCTGACGGCGTTTCAGAAGATAACCGACACCGACCGCACCCGCGCCGACCGGAATAAACAGCAGATTGAGCGGTGTCAGCAAAAGCATAATTCCGCCCGTAATAAATAAAGGTTTCGGTGAAGAAAAAAGCTGTTCGCCGATGTCCGCGCCGATGTTCGAATCTTCGCCCGCGCCGGAAACGCGCGTCACGACGATTCCGGCGGAAAGCGTTATCAAAAGCGAAGAAATGATCGCCGCGAGTCCGTCGCCGAAAGTCGCAATCGTATATTTTTCAGCCGCTTCGGGAAAAGTCAGACCGCGCACCATCACGCCCGTCGCCAGTCCGGCAACGATATTGACGGCGGCGATAATGATCGTCGAGATCGAATCGCCTTTGACAAATTTCATCGCGCCGTCCATCGCGCCGTGCAGCTGCGATTCTTTGCCGAGTTCGATTCGCTGCCGCCGCGCATCTTCCTGCGTAATCAATCCCGAACGCAAATCGGCATCAATCGCCATCTGTTTGCCGGGCATCGCGTCTAATGTAAACCGTGCGGCAACTTCGGCGACGCGCTCCGCGCCTTTGCTGACGACGATAAACTGGACAACGAGAATGATTATAAAAAGCACCGCGCCGGTTATCAAACTTCCCTGCGCCGTTACTCTGCCCAAAGATTCGACAACCGAACCGGGATCGCCGTGCGCCAAAATATTGCGCGTTACAGAAACGCTCAGAGAAAGCCGGAAAACGGTCGTTAAAAGCAGAATTGTCGGGTAAGATGTAAGCTGAACCGGCGAATTGATGAACAATGAAGTCACCAAAATCATTATCGAAAGCGCGAGGTTTATGAGAATCAGAAACGAAACGTATTCCGCGCCGAGCGGTATGAAAAGAGAACCGACGACGAGCAGCAGACCGATTGGCAAAATCAGATCACGATATTTCGACATCAAGCCGAAGATATTTCCCTGACGCAGAAGCGTGTTAAAATCGAGCGATTTATTGCCGACAGCTTTCATCAAAAATTTATCCTTATAAAATTAAATCAGATGTGATTTTAACAATTAATATCGAATAGTGAAAGGTATTTCTCGCTTTGGTAATCATAAAAGTTGAAAATCAAAACCACTTTATAAACTGCTTATTTTGACCGGTAGTTAAATTTATTTTTGACAATATTTGTGTAAAAACCGACTAAAAATATTCCAGCACGAGAAAAATCATTGCGGCGGCAACCAGAATGCCGACAATCATTATCAAAATTTCAAAGCCCGTAAAATAACCGAAAAATCTGAAGACGGCAGTTTTTTGTTTTCTTAAAACGGTATTTTTCCCCGCGTTCGGCGTTTCCTGTATCGAGAGCGGCGTTTTATTTTTTTTGTCGAGCGAAACCGGCGGCGGAAGTTCTTTAGGAAGAATTGAATCGAGAACTAAAAGCGCGGTCGGCTCGTGAAATTTGATATTCGTTTTCGCGTCCGGCATCGCCCGATCTCGGCTCGACAACTGAAGTGAATCGTCGTTTTTTAAACGGTAAGGTTCATCTAAAACCTGTTTATTAAGCCAGATATTTTTACCTTTCAGCGGATACAAAACGACTCCGCTCCAATCTTTTCTGATCTGCGCTCGCGGCACAGCGATGTCCGCCGCGTTTTCGCTGATGACGCATTCGCCGGAATCCGCCCAACCGATCCAGAGTTCGCCCGTTTCGACGTAAATCCGGTGTTTTTCCTGACTTCCGTTTTCGATTAAAAAGTAAAATTTTTCTTCGGATTTTAATGATTCGAGAACATCGTTCAAATTTTTGTCAGGATCGAACGCGTTTTCTTCCAACTGAATCGGAGATTTTTTTTCGGGATTTTTTTGGAGTTCGGGTTCGACCGTCAGCGGCGGCGGTTCGGCAGTTTCACTTTCATCTTCCGTTTCGCCCGACAATATTTTTTCCGCCGCTTCCGCCGTTTCCAATAAAAGCGAATATTCACCGACTTTTATCTGATCGCGCAGTTCGAGAATATGAAGTGCGCCTTTCGACAGAATATTTCCGTTGATTTGCGTATTTTCGACTCGGCACAAAAGCGTTAAAAGTTCGCCTTCGCAGACGATTACAAATTGTTCCGGCGCGACGGTTTCGCCTTTTAATTCGATAGTCGCCGACGCATCGCTGCCGACCGAAACTATACCGCCGGGAGGCATTATAAGCGTTAGTTCGGGGATTAATCTGCCTTTGTTTTTTACGATTAGTCTTTTATTCATCGGCGATTATCTAAATAATTTTGACAAATCATTCGATTATAAATGATATTAACACAAGGCAATTTTACTTTAATAATCGGCTTTCAGATAAGTTAATTGTAACGAGAAAAAAGGAAATTATATGAAAAATAAAACTTTATCCGGCGAAGCGGCACAAAAAGAAAACGGCTTCGATGAGGAAGATTTGGCACAGATTTTTAATTATCCTTCAATCGGAGAATTATTTGAAGATTCGGACTCGAAAAAAATCGAAGATTTTCGCTCGCGGCTTTCACGGACAAGTGAAAATCTGGAACGCGTCATCCGTTACGGCAATCGTGAAGAATCGGAGCGCGCCGCGCGCGCCGTTCGCGCGATCCGAATCACGTTTGACTTTCTCAAAACCCTCCAGACGATGCGTGAGAATCAAATAAAATAAATTTTCAATCAAAAAGTCGGAAACTTTTCGGAAACTCTGCCGATAACTTTTATTAAATAGCAGTATTTTAATTTTTAGTGTTTTATTTTCAGTCTGTTTTAATTGTTAAAAAAGAGAGGTAAATTAAAGATTATGCCAAACAACGACCCTTTGATAACACCGACCAGTCAACAACTTCCGCCGATTACGACCGTTTACCCGGAGACGAGTTTGCCGCAGGAGAAAAAAGAACCGAATAAATTTTTAAAGATTTTGGGCGGCATCACCGGCGGCGCGTTAAATCTGGTTGCGCCCGGTGTCGGCTCAATGGTCGGCAATCTGATCGGCGGTTCGAGCGGCTCGACTTTCGGTTCATACGGCGCACTTTACGATCAGCAGCGTCAGTTTGATGAAATGCAGCGATACAGCCAGCTTTCGAGTTCGATGCAGCAGAAACAGCAGCAGCAGATGATGGATTCGCAGCGTCAACAGCAGTTTCAACTGCTCGGCGTTCAGCACCGCGTCAGTATGCAGTCGCAGGAATTTTCGACGGTTTCCAACCTGATGAAAACGCGCCACGACAGCGAAATGACGGCGGTCAACAATATTAAATCTTGATATTGGTCAACGATTTGACCATTTTTAAGCAGAAGCGTTAATTTATCTTTTATAGCCATTTCGTAACGCTTCTGCTATTTTTGTATCTATATGACGGTAAAAGACGTTGCGGTCAGCGATGAAGAACTTCGCGTTTTGCTGGAAACAGGTTATATTTTGCGCGAAGCCGCGAAATTTGACGATGCGGAAGCCGTCTTTCGCGGCGTGATGGAGTTTTTGCCCGATTCGGAAGTTCCGCAAGTCGGTTTGGGAACGGTTTTTCTGCAACGCGGCGATTTTGAATCAGCCGAAGAAATTTGCCGCGTTGCGGTCGAGACAAATCCGTCAAGTCTTTACGCCAGAGTAAATTACGCTGAATCATTGCTGTTCGGTAAAAAACGCGATCAAGCCGAAGAAATTTTAACCGAAATTGTTTCCGAAAATAGTGATTCGCCGCACAGCCAAACGGCTCAGGCTTTGCTCGAAGCCGCCGACAGAATTTCGCCGCGCTAGTTTATTTCAATTCCCGCAAAACCTTTGCGTTTGCCGCCGATTCGCGCAAGATCAATAAGATATTTTCGAGCCATTCTTTATTCGTCAATTTTTCTGCCGGAGCGTAAAAATTACTGCCGAGTTCGGCTAATAAATCCGATAAATCTTTTTCCTTTAATTCTAAATTCGATAAATCTTCCAATTCGTTTTTTACTTTTATAACAGTCGGCGGCGGATTGACGGCTTTAAAATGACTGACGACAGCGGCGTAATTCGGCTGACCGTTTTCCCATTTGTAATCGTTTTCCCAACCTTGATAGAAATATCCGCCGAAAAATTGAAAAAGTGCGGCAAGTTTGTAGCGGTGTTCATTCACGTTTTTAAGAGCGGAAAATTATTTGACCAAAAATGTTTTTAGAAAATGCCAACCTTGCTCGGAACTGTCGCGGACAAGAACGATTCGCGCTTTTGAAACCGTAAAAAATTCTTCCGCGCCGCGTTCGACAACGATTCCCAACGGTTTGTCCAGTTCGATTTCCTTGACGAAACGATGATCTCCACCATCGAGCCATTGGCGTATTTCAGCTGTGTGATGCGCGGAAAAATGTTTCTGTGCGTGTCGCTCATCGTCTGGATTGATAAACGATGATACGGCGCATTCGGCGACGAATGCCGGATTAAAATCGAGAAAATTTTTCAGATTGGTATGAAAATTATTGTTTTGCAGATCACGAAATAAAGCCGTTTTTTCCTTCGCATCATTGCTTTTATTTAAGACGGCGGCGAAATTATTTTCATTTTTCGGCAAACCGTTTTTCGCGGCATTTTCTTTTATCGCCGCTTCTCCGGTTTGAATCAGGCGCGAAATCAAACTGTAAATCTGCACGAGTGCGAGCGTTCGATTCGGACCGACCGCGCCCGGTTCCGTTTGTTTGGCAATCGCGGCGGCGGCAAGCAAAATGCCCAATTCATTATTGGAAATCAAAATTTTGACAAATTTTTGAACACACGAATCGAGATTGACGGTCGTTTTTGCGTTTGCCGCATCAGCGATCAAAATTTTGACGAGTTGACCGAGATTACGAAGTCCGCTGAATGAAAAATTTTCCGGCAATAAATCGCCGCCAAATGAAATGAAAGTTCTTAAATCGCCGCTTTTTTCATTGGAAGAGATCAAACCGCGTGCGAGCATCAAGCCGTCATAAATTTCCCGATTCGAGAGTTGATTTAAGTTCATCTCCGGCGGCAGATGCCGAAATATTAGTTCGACGGCGAGAAAAAGACGTTCGCTGATATTCAAAGCGGTAAAATGTTTGGCATCAGTTTGCGGCGCGGAAAATAAAATACGGCGAACGGAATCAATCTGCGTTTGCAAACCGCCGTAAATTTCCGGCGCAGTTTGACTAATAATTTGATGGTTCGCATTTGAATTATTTAATGTATCTGAAAACTGTGAGGTAAATGTCTGCACGAGTCGGCGAATTTCGCTCGGAATATTTTGTGTTTCATTATTTCCGCCCGAATTTTGATTTCCGAGCAGATCATTGACCACGCTGCGGCTCAGAAAAACATCGTTCTGCCGCAAAAATTCGACGACTGCATTGCGAAGAGTTTCGTGCGCCGAATTTGCATCCGATGTGCGCGTATCGAAAACCGTCGGCGGATTTTGCGGAGAATTGTTTGTTTTTGATGAATGAGATTGATTTACGTTACCGGCAAAATTATTTTGATGTCCATCGTAGGTGTGATGAATCGCGTTTCCGGTTCTGTTCAATGTGTCCGTCTGCGAATGATTGCCGATTTTTTCGTTTAATTGATTTAACGCTTCGTTTCCTCTGTCAGCGACACCGGATTTTAGAGAAATTTTGACTGACGCATCAACTGAAAGAAACGCGCCGCCCGAATTTTTAATGACCGGATTAGTTACTATCGTCGTCCTCATAAATCGTCTTTCCCGCAGTTATCTCAATCTGTAAATATTATCGGCGGAAATTCGTAAAAGTTTCCCGGAAAAACGGCAAAACTAAAAATTAAAACGGCTCATTCTTTCGATAAAAAACCGGCAGTTGTCAGTTTTTGGCGCAGATGAACAATCGCTTTTGAATGCAGACGCGAAACCCAAGATTTATTGACACCCATTTTTTTGGCGAGTTCGGTCGTTGAAATATGCCTGAAATAGAGCGATTCGATAATATCTCTTTCTTTTTCCGGCAATTCCTTAACCGTCTGACGCACGAGTTTGACCGTTTCGTCAAATTCGACGGCGACGTTCGGCAAATCGCGCGAATCGCTGACATCCGGCGCGTTTTCTTCACTTAAAGACAACAAATAAGCCGGAATCAGCGAATCAACGAATTTTTCTACCGTTTTAATTTCGTCGTCAACTCCGGTTTGCAGACTGTCGTTATCGTCATCGGCGGCAGTTTGAATCAAATCATTGAGAACGGCTTCGCGGCGAACCCAAGCGTCGTTCGGCGTGCGCGTCAAAATTCCCATCTGGCGCAGACCGTCGAAAACCGCGCCTTTGATCCGGTAATGCGAAAAAGTAACGAACGAAACTTTGCGGCGCGGATCGTAGCGGTCGGCGGCTTCGAGCAGTCCGACCATTCCGTAACCGACGAGTTCTTCAAAATCTATTCTGAACGGAAACGAATTTGTTACCTGTTTGACGATTGAATAAACATACGGACGATACCGCTCGACGAGTTCGTCGCGGTCTAAAAACGCCTGTTGAGCGGCGAAAGGATTTCCGGGAGTTTGTTCAGCCACAAATCTACGATAATAATTTATCCGTTTAAATTCAACAGTTAATTGCTTTATAACAAAGTTCCCCCGAACTTGTTAAAACACGCCTGATTTTACGGCAACAAATTCAGACCTTTCCGACATCATAAGGCGTTATTGGAAGTTTTTGCAGATTAAATAAAGTCTTAATTTAAATTTTAAGCGTCAAACTGAAAGACATTTTAACAATGATTTAATAAAATTAATAAAATGAAAAAATATCGTCTTCAGACAGTTTTGAGCATTCGCAGTCGCGCCAAAGATGAAGCGGCGCGTTTTGTCGCGCTACGTCTGGAACAATTGGCGCAAACCGAAGAAGAATTGACGCGCCGCCAGCGCAATCTGCAAATGTGTTTTGAAAAACAAAACCGCACGCAGACGGTGATGAACGACCAATTGAATAAAGGAATTCAGGCAAAAGGCGTGATTTCGCACCGAGTTTTTTTAAAGGATTTGCGCGAACAGGAAACGGAACTAAAAGCGTCGGTCGAACAGCAGAAAAATGCCGTTAAACGGGCTGAAAATGAAGTCGAAACGGCGCGTGAAAAACTAATCGAAGCGGCAAAAGAACTGAAAGCCATCGAAGTTCATAAAGAAACTTGGCAGACCGCCGAACGCATCGAAGAAAATCGGCGGGAACAAAAGATCGGTGACGAAATAGGTTCGATTTTGCACGGAAGACGCAAAAACACTTGATTTTGTAAAAAACTTATAGTTGCTCTGCGGCGTGTCGGAGTATTATACTTATATATATCAACGAAAAAATTCGTTTGCTGAATAAATCGGATTTTCCTAAATTTTTATGTCGGAAAAAACGGCTCGAACCCTTCAAGAAATACCGTCTGCGCGAACGACGGAACAATCACGCTTATTTCCTTTTGCGGTCGCCGTTATCGTTTGTTCGGCAATCGCTTTTGCTCTCGGTTACGGCAGTTGGTATTTTTTCGGCTCGCATAACAAATTTCGTATCGAGGCGGCGATTGCAGCCGACAATCAAGCCGCAGAAATACTCAATGCCGAACAGAATGTAAATGTGCAGACCGCAATTCCGGCAACCGTTCCGGCAAATGAGCCGCCGGTCGAACCTAAAATCGAAGGCGTTGTCAAAGTCGAAGGAAGCGAAATCACGACCGGCGGCGAAAATACGAACCGACCTTTAAAACGCTCGATTGTCGAAGATTTTTCGATTGCCGAAACTGAAGTAACCAACGCCGAATACGCCGAATTTATCAAGGAAAGCGGACATAATTCACCTATCGGCTGGAACAAGGAAATTTTTCCGAAAGACGCTGACAATTTTCCGGTCGGTAATGTTTCGTGGCAAGATGCCGAAGATTACTGCGAATGGCTCGGCAAAAAACTCGGAATGACGGTGCGGCTTCCGTCCGAAGCGGAATGGGAACTCGCGGCGCGCGGCAAAGAATTAAATAAATATCCGTGGGGCAACGATTGGAAAAAGGAAGCCGCAATTTCCAAAGAAACGGGCGGAAAAATTTCCGCCGTGAAAAGTTTCCCGCTCAATCGTTCGCCATTCGGCGCGTATGATATGGCGGGCAACGTCTGGGAATGGACGCAAAACAAAGTAACCGACGAAGACGCGCTAACGGACGAAGCACTGGCGAAACTTTTAAAAAACGGACAGATTTTGCGCGTTGTCAAAGGCGGAACGGCAAAAGACCCGGCAAAACAAATTTCCGCACAGGCGCGATACGAAATGCCGGAAATGACAAAACACCCGCATATCGGTTTTCGATATGTTATTTCCCCTAGATAAATATCGGAGGAACGAATGAAAATATATCCAACAAAAAAACTTTTTAATAAAAATTCTAATTTAATTACTCGATTATCGGCACTTCTTTTTATTCTTGCCTTTTTATCGGTGAATATTCCGGCGCAGAACAGCCTGCGCGATTATCTCAATACAAAACCGGAAAAAGCGACTACTAAAACGACCACCAAAAAGACGACCGAAGCAAAATCACGCAATCAGTCTAAAAACGCTTCATCTCGTTTGCCGAAAAAATCTGCCGAACAACCGAATCGCAGTCCTTTGACGGTTACTTTTGTCACAAGCGAACCTTACGCCGAAGTTTGGATTAACGATAAAAAATCGGGAGAAACGAATGAAAATTCGATACTCGAAAAGAAAATACCGATGGGCGAATATCGCGTAATGGCGCGCAACAAAATTCGCGTGATTTATCCGATGACGAAGATTTCCGTTTCATCCGAACAAACTTCTTTCAATTTGTTTGAAGAACAAACTCCCGCACAAACCGAAGTAAAAGTCGAACAAAACGAAGAACCCAAGAAAAAAACCGACGAAGATTTAGCTAAGGAAATCAGCATCGAAGTCAAGCGAATCCTTGTAGATTACGCCGATCCGAAGAAAACCGATTCGATTTCGACGAGCGATTGGGAACTCGTCTATAAAGCCGCGCAACTCGGTCAACTGCAAGGTTATTCGGCGGTTGACATCGAAGCACAGCGTTGGTTCGCTTCCGGTCAGTTGGAATTTGCCAAGGAAAATTACACGAATGCTTTTACGGCGTTTAACAAAGCGATGGAATTTATGCCGACTTCCGGTTTACTGTATTACGCCGTCGGAAATACATATCTCGCCAACAAACAGCCGTCGGACGCATTAAAGGCTTATCAAAAATCAATCCAGCTTTCGCCGAAAATGGGAATGAATTACAAAAAACTCGGCGATACGCAGAGAATTTTGGGTAAGGAAAAAGAAGCGATTGCCGCGTATAAAAACGCCGTCCAATTCGGCTACGATAATGTCGAAACGCGTCTCGGTTTGGCTTTGACGCTAATGCAGAACAAACAGACCGAAGAAGCGATCACACGATTACTCGAAGTCGAAAAGGAAAAACCGACGGCGGAAGTTTATGTTGCGCTCGGCGACGCTTATGAAAAAACCAAGCGTGATGTCAGCGCAATCGAGTATTATCAAAAAGCCATCCAAGCCGAGCCGAGTTCTGCGACCGCTTATTTCAAATTAGGAGACGTTTATTATTCGCAGCGTGAATATGTAAAATCGAAAGAAGCATTTGAAAAAGCTGTCGAATCAGACCCGGAAGGAAAGATTTTAAGCAAAACCGAAGCGCAGAAAAAACTTCGTGAAGCGGCTTCAAAAATAAAATAAGGCGGACAAAAAATTATGAGAGTCGAATCGTCGAAAATCGTTCAAAACAGTAAATCGAATCAAACCGCTGATAAATCGGAAAGCGTTTTTCGTTCGACAAACACGGTTGACTCTCAGATTTCTTCGCCAACGCCGGCACCGACGACCGGCGCGTTTGAAAAGATTATGAATGAAGCGCGTCAGCAATCTGTAAAAGACGAAAAAACCGACTCGAAAACTGAAACACGCGCCGGAAATTCAGAATCTTCAGATATTAAAAAAGAAGATGAAAAAAATGCCAAAGCTAAAGCAGAAGTAAAAGAACGCGACAAAAACAAAGGCGACGGCGACAAAAAAGACGGCGATGATGAAAATAAAAACCCCGCAATGCTTTCTTTTACAGGCGTTTTCGGAAACGGAAAAAATTCTTCCGAAAATGTGATTCCGGCGGCACGTTCGATTTTGCACGTCGCCGATCTCGAACGAATCGTCTCGACTCTGCGGACAATCGAAACGAGAAATTCTCGTCAGGTTTTGATTTCGCTGAAAAACTCTATTCTCGAAGGATTACAGATAAAATTAACGGTTGACGAAAACGGCAAGTTAAAAGCCGAATTTTTGGCTCTCGACGAAAAAATCAAAGAATATGTGAAATCGCGCAAAAATGAACTTTCGGAGATTTTCAAAAATCGCGGCGTAAAATTTCAACAATTGGAAATCAAGACTTTTCCCGAAACCGTCGGAGAGAAAAAAAATTTTGAAGAACTTGATGAAAAAGACAGGAGAATTTGAGAAATTAATAAAACACGCGATTTATTAAGCAATTGCTCTTGATTCGTTTGACAAAGAAAAAACGCTTCTGTATTCTAGCAATTCGCTTTTTTGGCGAAGGCACGATATTTGAAGATTAAAACGGTTTTGCAGATCGATTTGCTATTATTATTTTTTTACTGCAAACTGCTTTTTACGGTCTGTTCGTCTAGGGGTCTAGGACACCGCCCTTTCACGGCGGCAACACGGGTTCGAATCCCGTACAGACTACCATCTTTTTATAAAATATCGGCATCATACCTTTTAAAACGATTCGCTTGTTTTTAGAGCGAATTTTTTATTGGGGAAAATAATGTTTAAAAGATCAGTTTTTATATTAGTTTTATCGAGTTTTCTTTTCATTACAGTTAAAGCGCAGACAAACGCCGAAACGGTGATGATTTTACCGTTTGAGAACACTTCCAATCAGACGGAATTCAACTGGGTCGGCGAGAGCGTCGCCAGTTCTCTGTCCAATCTTCTGAAAACTCCCAGCCTAAGTGTCATTTCCAATCAGGAAAGAAAAATAATACAACAGAAATTAGGCGTATCGCTGACGATTTTGCCTTCGACGGCGACTTCTCTGAAAATGGCGCGCGATGCCAAAGCGTCATTATTGATTGCCGGAAAATACAGCATCACGCCCGCGCAAGGCGACACGGCGGCAAGCGTAAATGTCACGGCAAAAATCATTCGCGTAAATGAAGGAAGATTTTACAGCGAGGAATTAGCGGATGGAAAACGCGTTACACGCGATATAAATCTGAATGACGCGCTCGGCAATTTGCAGACGGTTGAAGGTCAGATCGCGTATGTGATTCTTTACCAATTATTTAAGTCAACATTGGCAATTTCGCAAAACGAACTGATCGAAACGGCTAATAAAATTCCCGCCCGCGCTTTTGAAGCATATATTAAAGGACTTTTAACGCCGCCGTCGGAAGTGCGCGAAAATTATCTCAAAAATGCTATCAGGCTTTATGCCGAATCCAAAGACGGCGCGGTTTATTCTACCGCCGCGCTCGAACTCGCGCATTATTATTTAAGTCAGAAAAAAAATTCCGATGCCATCGAATATTTTTCGCGCGTTCCGCAAGAAGATGAAACTAATTATGCCGAAGCCGCTTTTTACACGGGTTTGATTCGCTGGCAGGAAAAAAATTACGAACAGGCTTTAGCCGTTCTGCGACCGCTCGCCGAAGATTTAAAGTTGACGAGCGTTTATAACACGCTCGGCGCAATTGCCGTCGAAGCGTCACGCGATGAAAAGAAAAATAAAGGAAAATCGGACGCGCTGCTCAATGAAGGAATCGAACTTTTGAAAAAAGCCTCGGAATCCGCGCCCGATGAAAATGCGTTTCGTTTTAATTATGCTCTGGCACTTTTTTTAAACAAGGACAATAAAAACGCCGCCGAACAATTTCGTCCGGTTTTAGCGTCAAATTCGCGCGACGGCGAAGCGTATTTTATTTTGGCAAAAATTCTCGAACTGCAAGGCGATACAGCCAAAGCCGACGAACTCGATAATCAGGCGCGGCGTTTTCTGACGGCGGGAAATCTTTACGCCAAACTTCAGGAAGAATGGCAGAAAAGCAAAACGGTCGAAAACATAAATTTAAGAGTCGAACAACCTTCGCGCCGAGAATTTGTCAGCGTTATCTTATCGAATAAACAAGCGACGACCGCCGTTCAAAAATCCGTCAGTGAAACCGACAATCTTTTGACACAAGCGAGAAAATTTTATCAAGACGGAAATGACGGAGAAGCAATGACGGTTTTGCGCCGCATTTTGGCGAGCGAACCGATGAGTGCAGAAAGTTACCTGATTCTCGGTTTGATTCATCTGCGTCAAGGTGATGTAGATCAGGCGCAAAGTTCGCTTAAAACCGCGCTATTCTGGGACAATCGCTTGATTCGGGCGAATGTCAATCTCGGCAAAATCTTTTTGCAGAAAGGCGATTGTTTGCAGGCGCAAAACTATTCGCGTCTGGCTATCGAACTCGAACCTGAGAACGTCGAGGCTCTCGGCTTACAGAGACAAGTCGAGAGATGTAGCAAATAGTGTAACTTCATTTTTATTTTGCCGGACTCTATATTTAAGAGTATTTGAGGCTAAGTTCTTTCCAAACGGCGTTTTTACGGGGCTTTGACGTTTTTCAGCTAATTTAACGGTCAGCTGAACATTATGGCACGATATGTGCAATAAGGAAAAACGGCTAGCTTGATAAAAAAGAAATCGATTATCAAGACCCCGCCGCCACCACTTCTCCGAGCGCGGTTTGCCACTGTGCTTGACTACCTTCCGAGCGTTCCTTCAGTTGTCCTTCCGAATTTGAGCCTAGTCTTAACCGACTAGGCTCTCCTGCTTTTAAAGCGTGTATTTATTGACTTTGTTAGGATTCAGAAAATCTTTCAGATGTATCGCATATAGCTTTCCGCGAAAACCAATCACTTTGACTGTTTATATTCTGCTTTGCCGGCGAAATGACGAATTTTGTCATTTTCCAGTGACAAAATTTGATTAATGAACAATTAAAGTAAATCAATCTGAACGCCTTATTTCAGATTGATTGAATTGTTCGGTCAAATTGATTTTGTTAAACTTGACGAATGAAACTGCTTTCTCGTCTTAAGGAAAATTTTCCCCCAAAAACAAGTATTTTGTTGACGACCTTATCAGCAGTTTTATTAAATCTGGCATTTCCCGGATTTGAATTATGGTTTCTCGCGTGGTTTGCGCTCGTTCCGCTATTTTTGACAATCAGTAAAGAAAAAAACTCGATTCTTGCATCTTTTATTTCGGGTTGGATTTTCGGAATAGTTTTCTTTTTCGGAAGTTGCTGGTGGTTAACATATGCACCGATCACTTACGCAGACTTTCCGGTTCTTTTAGCTTATTTTTTACTACTTTGCGCGACATTAATTATCGGGTTGTTTTTCGCAGTCTTTGCCGGATTGTTTTCAATACTTTTGAAACGATTTGGCGATTACGCAATTTTCTCTGCGCCTTTTCTCTGGACGGCAATCGAATTTTCCAGATTTTGGATAACCGGCAATAATTGGAACGAGATTGCGTATTCACACGCGTTCAGTCCGTCAATGATTTCATTTGCTTCATACGGCGGCATTTATTTAGTCGGTTTTATTATTTTGCTGATTAATTCGATTTTCACTTTTGAAATCCGAACATTATATTTCCGAAAAAAGTTTTCTCCGTCAGATTTGCTTTTAATTTTTCCGGTTCTCTTTTTAGCAACATTTTTATATCGCACTTCACCGACAGAACTTAGCAAATATGACAAAACAGCAAAGGTCGTTGCAGTTCAGCCGAATGTTCCGATGGGCGGTTTGACCGATGAAAAATGGTCGGTCTTGAAAAAACGGCATATCGAACTCGCCGAAAATGCACTATTGAAAATCAAAGAACGAAATGCTTTCCCGGAACAACAAACCGTCGTTATTTTTCCCGAATCGCCGATGAATTTTATGTATGAAAGCGATCTGGAATTTCAGAAATTTATCGGCGATTTTGCGCGGAAAAACAATGTGTCGGTTTTGTTTAATTCCGCCGAACCCGACGCGGAAAACAAAACTTTTTTCAATTCCGCCGTGATGGTCAACGGCGACGGAAGGAAAATCGCGCAGTATGATAAAATCTATCTCGTTCCGTTCGGTGAAAGCGTTCCCGCGCCGCTGCAAAATTTTATGCCCGCGCTGGTCGGCAGTTTTTCTTTCGGGAAAGAATACGATCTTTTACCGTTCGGCGAAGCGAAAGGCGGCGTGATGATTTGTTTCGAATCGCATTTTCCGAATCTGTCGCGCGAATATGCCAAAGAAGGCGCGGATGTTTTGATTGAAATGACGAACGACGGTTATCTCGGAAACACGCCGGTTTTGCGTCAGCATCTGGCAAACGCCGTGTTTCGCGCCGTTGAAACGTCACGACCTGTTTTGCGCGTCACGAATGTCGGCATTACGGCTTACATCAATGAACGCGGCGCGATTTCCGACGCGGCAGACGTTTACGCGGAAGCGACAAGAACGTGGACGATAACAAAATCGAACGGCGAGCAGACTTTTTACGTTAGATACGGCGACTGGTTCGCTTGGCTTTGCATAATACTGAGTTTAGGACTTTTAATTTGGAGCATTTTTTTAACGCAAAATCGCAAGAATACAAAGGCGCAAAGTTTTTAAAACTTTTCTAAAACTTATCTCTAATTTTTATTTCTTTTGCGTCCTTGCACCTTCGCGCCTTTGCGTTAAAAATAATCATAATGGAATTAACCGAATTACAAACAAAATATCAAGAGTTGCGCGAGAAGATAGCACAGCTTGGGAGGTTTCTTTGACGCGCCGGTAAAAGAAATAGAATTAAAAAAATTGGAAACGCAGATTTCCAAACCCGATTTTTGGAACGATCAGGAAACGGCACAGAAAATTGTTCAGCAGCGAAGCCGCATCGAAAAATCTCTGGAACGGCAGAAAAATTTTGAAAAGGTGATTTCCGACGCTGAAATTCTATTAGAATTTTCTGAAACCGATCAAAATTCTTTAAACGAATTAATCGAACTTCTCGCCAAACTCGACATTGACGTAACCGAAACTGAAACGGAAAGTCTGCTTTCAGGACAAACCGACGCAAATAACGCGATCTGCTCGATTCAGGCAGGCGCGGGCGGCACGGACGCGCAGGATTTCGCGGAGATGCTTTTGCGGATGTATCTGCGCTGGGCGGAGAAAAAAGGTTTCAAAGTCGAAATTTTAGACGAGCAATCGGGCAGCGAAGCCGGAATAAAATCGGCGACTTTTCGCGTCGAAGGCGAATATGCTTACGGACTTCTTGCAACCGAAGCAGGCGTTCACCGTCTCGTCAGAATTTCGCCGTTTAATTCCGGCGGAAGTAGAGAAACGTCTTTTGCTTCGATGTTCGTTTCGCCGGAAATTGACGAAAATATCGAAGTCGAGATCAACGACAAAGATTTGCGCGTGGACACATATCGCTCGACCGGCGCGGGCGGTCAGCACGTCAACACGACCGATTCCGCCGTTCGCATTACGCATCTGCCGACCGGAATTGTCGTAACGTGCCAGAATCAGCGTTCGCAAATTCAAAACCGCGCCGTGGCGATGCAGGTTTTGCGCTCGAAACTTTACGAACTCGAACTCGAAAAACGCAAGGAAGATACCGCCGAACTTGAAGCCGGCAAACGCGATATTTCGTTCGGTTCGCAGATTCGCAACTATACTTTGCAGCCGTATCGTCTGGTCAAGGACACGCGGACGAAATTTGAACAAACCGATGTCGAAGCGGTTTTGGACGGCGCGATTGACGATTTTATAAAAGAGTTTCTGCTCTGGAAAAAAGGCGGCGAAATTGTCTCTGCAGAAAGCCGGTAAAATTTGTAACTTTCTACTTTCGGCGTTAAACTTGAAACTTTAGAAATGGCAACCAGAATACAAAATAAAGAAGTTTCTCTTTTAGAAAACACTCATCGCTTTGAAATTGCGGCGGTCATCATTTTGGCGTTCGCAGTTTTAGTGTTCCTGTCTTTAGTTTCCTATAACGAGAGTGATTATGTTCCGTTTATAACTCCTACTTCAAGCGCGTCCAAAAATTTAATCGGAATAGTCGGGGCAAGCATTTCCGGCATTTTATTAAACGGAATAATCGGTTGGACGGCTTATCTGATTCCGGCTTTACTGGTTTTAATGGCGTGGCAAATCTTTAAAAGCCGAAGTCTTTTACCGCGTGTAAGTCAGATTTTGGGATATTCTTTATTTATCGTTTCATTATCTGCTCTATTTGAATTATTCGGCGGAAACGGTTCGATTATAGGCAGTGCCGTGTCGGATATTTTTACATATTTATTCGGTTTGATCGGTGCGGGCATATTATTAGCCGCAATATTTCTGGCTTCTTTACTCGTTATCACCAACCTTTCGTTCGCGTTTCTTTCGGAGAATGTGCAAATCGCTCTGGATAATTTCCGCATTCATTTTGACGAATGGCAGACAAAAAGACAGCAAGCACAAAAAGTTCAGGCAAAGGAAACGGCTGACAAAAAACCTGAAAAATCCGACGGTAAACCGACGATTTCAGCCGGCGAAACAGCTGCAGTCAATAAAAAAGAAAAAACAGAAAAATCCGACGGCAAAGTTTCCGAAATGATTAAAGAATTTGCCGATGCCCCGCAAATAAAAACGGAAAAACCCGAAAATTTGCAGGAAATTCCGTTTGAAACAAAATCCGCTTCAGAAGAACTTTCCGTGCCGACAATTTCTTCGGCGGCGGAAAAAATCGAGCTGAAAGATGATTCGTTCAAAGATTTAAACGAAGAAATCGCGCCGATTGCCATTTCGCCGATTCGTGAAACGGGCGAACTCGCGCCGGATTTGATCGAAGAAGAAGCGATGGTCGAACCAGTTCCGGTAACGGCGCAAAAACCGCAGAATTTCGATAATTACATTTTGCCGACCAGCGAATTTTTAACTGCGCCGCCGCCGCATCTCGAACAGAAAGAAGAGGAACTTTTGCAGACCGCACAGCAATTGACGGAAAAAACAAAAGAGTTCAAAGTTGACGGTCGCGTAATGCACATCTGTCAAGGTCCGGTCGTGACGACTTATGAATTCAAACCCGATCCGGGCGTGAAATATTCGCGCGTGACCGGTTTGGCGGATGATCTCTGTCTCGCGCTCAAAGCCGAATCAATCCGCATCGAACGAATTCCGGGAAAGGCTTTTGTCGGCATCGAAGTTCCGAATCAGAAACGCGAAACTATTCATTTGCGTGAAGTTGTCGAATCGAAAAAATTTACCGATTCGGGTTCGCTCTTAACAATTGCTCTCGGCAAAAAAATTGACGGTTTGAATTACGTCGCCGATCTGGCGAAAATGCCGCATTTACTTATTGCAGGCGCGACCGGCGCGGGAAAATCGGTCGGCGTAAATTCGCTCATCGTTTCCGTTTTATACAAGGCAAAACCGGACGAAGTGAAATTTATAATGGTTGACCCGAAGCGTCTCGAACTCGGTCTGTATGCCGATATTCCGCATCTCGCCACACCGATCATCACCGATCCGAAACGCGCTGCTATTGCCCTCAAATGGGCGGTATCGGAAATGGAAAAACGCTACAAAGATTTGGCTGGTTGGAGCGTTCGCAATATTGACGGTTTTAACGAAGAAGTAAAAAAACGCAACGCCGACGAACATTTCGACGACGACGGAAATCCTTGGAAAACGCTTCCGTTTATCGTTATTATCATTGACGAATTAGCCGATCTGATGATGGTTTCCGGCAAAGAAGTCGAAGAATCAATCACGCGATTGGCGCAGATGGCGCGAGCCGTCGGAATCCATCTGGTTTTAGCGACGCAGAGACCTTCGGTTGACGTTATCACGGGTTTGATCAAAGCCAATTTTCCTTCGCGCATTTCATTTAGAGTTTCATCAAAAGTTGATTCTCGCACGATTATTGATGCTAACGGCGCGGAACGTCTGCTCGGACGCGGCGATATGTTATTTTTGCCGCCGGCTTCGTCGCAGGTCGTTCGCGTTCACGGCGCGTTCGTTGACGAGAAAGAAATTTTTAAAATAGTCGAACACGTCAAAGCACAGGGCAAACCGGAATACGATACGACGATCACCAAAACCGAAGAAGAAATGGACGACGGCGGCGAACTTCCCGGTCGCAAAGACGAACTTTTCTGGGATGCCGTCCGAACGGTCGTCACGGCGAAAAAGGCTTCGACATCGCTTTTGCAGCGGCATTTGCGAATCGGTTACGGACGCGCCGCCGCGATCTTAGATGCGATGGTCAAAGAAGGTTACATCGGCGATCAAGACGGCAGCAGCCGCGCACGACCGATTTTGCAAAAGGCTTACAGTGATTTGCAGGACATCGAAGAACAGGAAAATATGCAGTAAAAACCCGGTTCGACAAAAGATGTCGGATAATTTTTTCAAATCGGTAATTCCCATCATCAATAAACTTTATTGTCACACAGTTAATTCCGATTACTATTGCTAAAGTTCGTTTTATCACGATTTTTAGCAAATTTCGTCCTGCAATATCGCAGACGAAAAATTTTTAGCCGATCAACTGAGATGACTTTTCTAAAAACGCTTTCCAAGATAACGCGCGAACGTCTCATCTATGCGAGCGCGGCAATTCTCGGCACGATCTGTATCGGCGCGTTCGGTTTTCATTATTTTGAAAATTTCACGTTATTAGAAAGTTTTTACATCGCTACGGAAACCGTCACGACCGTCGGTTACGGCGACCTCGCGCCTAAATCTTCAAACGGCAGAATTTTTACGATTTTTTTTATGTTGCTCGGCGGCGGCACGGTTTTGTATGCGCTGACGGTTTTGGCGCAGGCGGTCATCCAATCGGAAATTATCGAAGCACTCGGCATCAATCAAAAAATGAGAGAAATAGATAAACTCGAAGATCATTATATCGTCTGCGGTGCAGGTCGCGTCGGTCGGAGAATTATCAGAAATCTGCAAAAAGAAAATCTGCCGTTCGTGATTCTCGAACGCGATGCGAAACGCACGGCGGAATTTGAAGAAGACGAAGGAATTCATATTTTAAACGCCGACGCAACGCTCGAAGAAAATCTGCTGCAAGCGGGTGTCAAACGCGCGAAAGGTTTGGCGAGTTGTCTGGCGGACGACGCGGCAAACGTCTATGTCGTTTTGACCGCGCGCGATATGAATCAGGATTTACACATCGTCGCCCGCGCCGTCGAAGAACAAGCCGAACCGAAACTGATCCGCGCCGGCGCAAATCGCGTCGTCGCGCCGACGATCATCGGCAGTCAATCAATGGCGCGCGCGCTTTTGAAACCGACGATTGCCGATTTTATGGATTCGATTGTCGCGGAAACTTTCGATCTCGTATTTGAAGAAGTTGCCGTCAAATCGGGTTCGGATTATGCAAATAAGGAATTGCGTGAAACGAATATCAGCACGGATTTGAATTTGCTGATTGTTGCGATAAGAAGAAAATCCGGCGAGATGATTTTGCAGCCGTCAGCCGACACCTGCATCCGCGACGGCGATTTGCTGATCGCCATCGGTCGCGCCGAGCAGATGGAAAAATTTATGAAGGCGAACAAATGATCTGTTATCAGACTTTAAGTATTGCGTAATTTTTTTTCACTGCAAAGACACAGAAAAAATCAAAGAGCATAGATTAATTTCAATTAACGACAGATTAGTTGAAAATTTCATCATCATTTTTTGATCCGCAACCGAAAAATACTTGGTCGTTAAACCTCTAGCGGTAAATTTCGTTTGTCAACATTGACGTTAATCTGAAATTTATCTTTCTTTTGTTAAAATTCCGACTGTTATGAGAATTCTGCTTGCCGAAGATGATCGAAGAATCTCGAATTTCGTCATTAAAGGACTGCGCGAAAATGCTTATGCGGTAGATGCGGCGGCAGACGGCGAAGATGCGCTCTATCAAGCGGCGGTCAATCTCTATGACGTGATTATTCTGGACGTAATGATGCCGAACAAAGACGGATTTGAAGTTTGCCGAACGCTGCGAAAGTCGGGCAATAATACGCCGATTCTGATGCTGACGGCGCGTGATTCGGTCGAAGACAGAATTTCCGGCTTGGATTTCGGCGCAGACGATTATTTAACAAAACCATTTGAATTCGGTGAATTATTGGCTCGTCTTCGCGCTCTTCTTCGACGAAGCAAAGAGATTCGTCCGCCGAAAATCGTGGTCAAAGACTTGGAAATTGATACGACGGCACAAACCGTCAGGCGCGGCGGACGTGAAATTTCTCTGACGACAAAAGAATTTTCACTGCTCGAATATCTGGCGCGGGAAAAAGGCAAAGTTGTCGGACGTGCCGAAATAGCCGAACACGTCTGGGATGGAAATTTCGATGTTTTTTCTAATCTGATAGAGGTGTACGTCAATCGTCTGCGGACGAAAATGGACGAAGGCTTCGACGCGCAACTGATACATACGAAACGCGGCGCAGGTTATATTTTAAAAGACGCAGAGGAAAGTTGATCGCCAAATAATCTCTATGTTCGATTCGATTCGCACACGGCTTTCGTTGTGGTTTACGAGCGTTCTCGCTGTTATTTTAATCGTCTTTGCAGCGGCGGTGTTGATTTTTTTGAGTCACACGATCCGCCGTCAAACCGACGCGAATTTGAGTGACATTGCACGCACTTTCAGCGAAAGCATCGAACGCGAAAAAGCCGACGGCAAACAGGCGAACATTGCACCCGATGTTTTAGAAGCCGAAGCGATGCGCGAAGTTTTAGATGAATTGCGATTTCGTAATTACCGGATTTTCGTCTTTGACGAGCGCGGAAATCTGCTCGCCGCCGATAATCAAAACGAAAACACTTTCGATCTTTCAGCCGACAAATTAACGGAATTTGCCGTTGATTTTTCAAATTCGGTTCAGGATTCGAGTTTTCTCTCTCTCAAATCAAGTCATAGAAGATTTCGCATCTACGCCAAAAAAAATTTTGACGGGCAAAATTCGAGCGTTTTTGTCATTCATCCGCTCGACGACGATGACGAATTACTCGACAGATTTCGCAACACGCTATTTATTTGCGTGCCGATTGTTTTATTGCTGGCAAGTTTCGGAGGTTATTTTTTAGCCCGCAAAACCTTGTCGCCGGTCGCGCAAATGAGCGACACGGCTTCCGAAATCAGCGCGACAAATCTTCACGCGCGGCTTCCTGTCAAAAATGAAAAAGACGAACTCGGCAGTTTGGCGACGGTTTTCAATTCCCTGCTCGAACGGCTCGATGAATCTTTTGAACGGCAGAAAAGATTTATGGCTGATGCTTCGCACGAACTCCGAACGCCGCTGGCAATCGTGCGCGGCGAATCTGAAATCGCGCTTTCCAAAGAAGACCGACCGAATAATGAATTACGCGAATCTCTGCTGATCGTCAACGACGAAGGCAAACGTCTGACGCACATTGTCGAAGATATTTTCACGCTCGCCCGCGTTGATTCGGGCGAATATCGTGCAAATTTTACTGAAATTTATCTCGATGAATTGTTGGCGGACTGCATTCGCAAATTACGGGTTTTGGCGGACAAAAGAAAAATCGTGCTGGAGTTTTCCGCCAAAGAAGAATTGCCTCTGCGCGGCGACGAACAGCTTTTGCATCGTTTATTTCTCAACCTGCTCGACAATGCAATCAAATATAACCGCGAAAACGGAACTGTTTCGGTCGCGGCGGAAAAATCCGTTAAAGAATATAAAATTACGATTACCGATGACGGATCGGGAATTTCGCCGGATGAACAGTCAAAAATTTTCGAGCGTTTTTATCGCGCCGACAAAGCCAGAAGCCGAACGGCTGAAACATCTACGAGCGGTGCGGGATTAGGACTTGCAATCGCTAATTGGATCGCCGAGATTCATCAAGCCGAAATTCATCTTGTCCGTTCGGATGAAACCGGCAGCGTTTTCAGCGTCACGTTTTCGATCTGAAAAATTCCGGTTTTTATTAATCTTACGTTTATTTTCGGTTTGATAAAATCGAAACCATAGAAATCAACTTTAAAAATTAAAAGGGAGAAAACTTATGAAGAATTTAGCTTTACTGACAGCAATCGGAATTTTGAGTTTTGCGTTTGTCGCAAATACTGCCGCGCAGACGAAAAAAATCGGAATGGCAAAAGCCCGCGAAATTGCTTTGCAAAAAGCACAAGGCAAAATCGAGAGTTCGGAACTTGAAAAAGAAAACGGCAAAACCGTCTATTCGTTCGACATTCGCAATAAAAAAGGCACGATCACCGAAGTTCAGGTCGAAGCCTTTACGGGCGCGGTCGTCAGCGTCGAAGAAGAAAATGCGGCGGCGGAAGCAAAGGAAAAACGTGATGAAAAAACGGAGCGTAAACAAAAGGAAGATGACGATGATAACGAAACTCCGGCGGTAAAATCGGCGCGAATGGCGAAATTATCCAAAGATGCAAAAATTACAATGGAACAAGCGCGGACGATTGCTTTAAAGCGCGTCGCCGGAACGATCACCGAAGAAGATTTGGAAAAAGAACGCGGCAGACTGCAGTATTCTTTCGACATAAAAGATGCGAACGGAAAAGTTTTCGACGTTGAAATTGATGCGAAAACCGGAAAAGTTTTAAAGGCAGTCGAGGACGCGGAAGACGAAGATAACGACAATTAAAAAATTACCGTATTAAAACCCGAAAAGTTTACGCGCTGCATAAAGTTGAGCGCGTAAACTTTTTATTGCAGATAAAATGTAAAATCAATATATTTTTACTTTAATCAATTTTTCAGCCGAAATTTTAAGATGACAACGGGCGAATTTTTCAAAAAATTCTTTTCAAAATGTAAAAATTTTCAATTGCTTTCAGGCATTTGGACAATTCTCGTTTCAGTAAATTTTTGCTTCGGTCAGACGGCTTCGCCGACCCCGCAAAATCTTGTAAATCCTTCATTGACAAATACTTCGATTTCTCCGCAAACTGCGCCGATAAGTTTGGATCAGGCTTTGCAAATGACTTTGCGGCAGGTTTCGACGTATCACCAAACGCAGCTTAACGAACGCACGGCGGCGCAGGATATTTTGCAGTCGAAAGCGGCACTTTATCCGAAAATCACGGCGAATCCGGCGGTTGTTTTTACGTCGCCGTCGTTGGCAGATACGAATGTCAACGGCACGGGACATCCGGCAAGTTTTCTCGGCGCGAACGCGATCACGGAATATCAAGGTTTGGTGACGGCGGCAGGCGAAATCGATACTTCGGGACGTTTGCGGGCGACGATCCGGCGCAATCAGGCGTTGCTTGAAGCGGCGCGTTCGGGAACGGAAGCGGCGCGGCGGACATTGTTCGGAAACGTCAATGAAACTTATTTGAATTTCGGTCTGGCGAGTTTGAAAAAACGCGCGTCGCAGGAAAATCTGCGCGTCGCGGAAGAATTTGAAAACCTGACGAAATTGTTAGCCGAAGGCGGCGAAATTCCGCCGATTGACGCGGTTCGCGCCGGAGTTCAAACTTCCGCCAGACGCGACGAACTTTTGCAAGCCGAACTTGCCGAACAACAGACGGCGGACGCTCTGCGCGTTTTTATCGGTTACGATTATTCGCGTCCCGTCGAAGTTACCGATTTATTGACGGAAGTTCCCGCGCCGACGCAGATCGAAGAATTAACCGCCGGTCAGGACAATTCGACGCGCCCCGAACTCGCGCAGATTGACGCGCAGACACGCGCCGCGCAGGAAGACGTGAAAATTGCCAAAGCAGAGCGAAAACCGCAGTTGACATATATTTTAGACGGCGGTTTTATTTCCGATTCGCTTCTGCCGAAACCGATTTTTAATACTTTAGGCGTTCGCGCGACGGTCGGCGTGATCGTTCCGATTTTCGATTTCGGCGTGAGCAAAAGCAAGGAAACGCAGGCGCAGATTCAGTTGCAGATTTTAGAGCAAAATAAAATTTTTACGACGCGAATGCTCGCGCAGGAATTTCGCGCCGCCGATTTGCAGGCGCGTTCGGCACGCGACCGAATTCGTCTGATTGGCGAAAGTATCAAAAATGCCGAAAAGGTCGTCGAAGTTTCGCTTCTGCGTTATCGCGCCGGAGAAGCGCAGATCACGGAAGTAACAGACGCGCAAACGCAATTGATAAATCAGCGCACGGCTTTATATCAGGCGATTTACGATTATCAAATCGCAATTGCCAAACTTCGTCTGGCGGTCGGGAAATAATTGGAAAACGGATAACGGAAAATGGAAAGTGGAAAATGAAAGAAGAGACTGAACAATCTGATTTAGAAGTTCCGCCCAATCAATCTCTGCGGGAAAACGAAGAATTCGGCGAGACTAATTCCGAAGATTTTTCAGGCGATGAAATTGATGGGATGGATGAAGATGAGAGCGATTCGCCGAACAAAACGCGCAATATCGTGATCGCACTTGTCGCCGTTTTGCTGATCGGATTTTTGGTGTGGTTTTTATTTTTCCGAAACGCGAAAAACGCCGACGCGCCGACGGATGCGGAAGCCGATGTCGTCGTCAGCGTCGTTACGGAAACGGTCGAAACAAAAACGATTGCGGCGGACGCATCAGCCATTGGAACGATTTTTCCGCTCGAACAAGCCGTCGTCAGTTCAAATACAAACGGTCTGATTTCGGAAATGCCTTTGCTGAAAAATCGGCTTGTTTCAAAAGGTCAGGTCATCGCAATAATTGACACGCGCGATCTGCAGGCGCAACGTGCCGAAGCCGTTTCCGCTCTGCGCGAAGCCGAACTGAATTTGCAGACGTTGAAAAAAAGCACTATTCCGGCGGTCGAATCGCAGAACAGAAAAGATTTGGCGGACGCAAAAGCTGCTGCCGATAACGCCGCCGCGCTCGTGTCGCGCCGCAGAGGTTTGTATGAAAAAGGCGGAATCGCGCTCAAGGATTTGCAGGACGCGGAACTTCAATTAGCGAACGCGCAGAATAGTTTGAAACTTGCCGAACGCGCCACGAGTTTGCGAAGTTCGGCGACAAATCCGCTCGACACGGCGACTTCTAATGTGAAGATTGCACAAGCGCAAGACAGAATAAAAACGCTCGACGCGCAGATTTCGCTGGCGACGATTCGCGCACCTCTAACCGGATTCGTTCTCGAACAGACGCAGTTTCAAGGAGAATATGCGACAAGCGGCGGCAAACTTCTGACGATTGCCGACACCGCCAATATCGTCGTCAAAGCGAATTTTTCCGACACGCTCGTGCCTGACATCAAAGTCGGCGACGCGGTTGCCGTGTTTCCCGAAGACATCAAAAACGAACAGATGAGCGGCAAAGTTTCCTTGATTTCGCGCTCCGCCGATCCGCAAAATCGGTCGGTCGAAATTTGGATTGAACTGTCAAACGGCGCGGGCAGACTGCGTTTAAATAGCGCGGCGGAAGTTCGTATTTCGACCAAAACGCAAAGCAACGCGCTCGTCGTTCCGATTGCCGCCGTAACGCTTGAGACGGCGGACGGCGTTGCAGGAACTGTGATGAGCGTTGACGAAGACAATGTCGCGCACGAAACGAAAGTGAATGTCGGCGTGAAAACAAAAAACGAAATTCAGATCATCGAAGGCTTGAGCGAAGGCGATAAAATTATTATTGAAGGCAATTACAATCTGCCCGACGGCACGAAAGTCGAAGAAAAACAAAACGAAGCGGTTAAGGAAGAAAATTAACCGCGAAGAGACACGAAGTTTTCACGAAGATTTTTTGCTTTTATGAATACGGAAAAAATAATTTAATTTCCTGCTTTGTGTTTTCTTCGTGTTTATTCGTGGTTTAAAGGAGACAAATTGAATTTAGCGAAAATAGTTTCCAATCAATCTCGCGCCGTCATCGTGTTGGTCGTTTTGTTGTGCGCGGCGGGAATTTATGCGGCATTTGTTCTGCCTTCGTCAATTTTTCCGCAGACGGATTTTCCGCGCATCGTGATCGTCGTGGACAACGGCGACACGCCCGCCGAGCAGATGCTTGTGACCGTCACGCGCCCGATTGAAGAGGCGATGAACGGCATTCCCGGCATTGCGCGGATCAAGTCAACGACGGCTCGCGGCTCTGCCGATATAAATTTATTTTTCGATTGGAATGTTGATGTCGTGCAATCGCTTCAACTCGTTCAGGCGCGGATTTCGCAATTAAATCTGCCGCCGACGGCGCAGATTCGGCAAGTTGATCGTCTGACATTCGCGGTTTTTCCCGTTTCCGGTTATAGCCTGACTTCCGAAAAACGAACTCCGGCGGAATTGCGCGACATCGCTTCATACACGATTCGCCCGCGTCTGGCGCGCCTGACGGGCGTGGCGACGGTCAATATCGCAGGCGGCGATGTGCAGGAATATCATATCGCGGTTGACCCCGAACGGCTTCACGCGCACAAGGTTTCGCTTCAGCAGGTCGCCGATGCGGTGAAAAATTCCAACACGCTTGCGTCGCCCGGTTTGATCGAGGAAAACCATCAACTCGAACTCACATTAATCAGTCAGCAGGCGACGAAACCTGAAGAATTAAATGAGATCGTCGTCGCTTTGGTCAACAATGTTCCGGTCAAAATTTCCGACGTGGCGACGGTCGGCAGCGGTGTCGAGCCGAATTATACGATTGTTACGGCGGACGGAAAACGCGCCGTTCTCGTCAATGTTTTGCGCCAACCGGACGCGAACACCGTCGCCGTCACCGACGAAGTAAAAGCCGAACTCGCGTTAATCGAAAAACAATTGCCCGACGATATAAAAATCGCGCCGTTTTACGATCAGTCAATTTTGGTGCGCGATTCGATGAACTCCGTGCGCGACGCGATTCTGATCGGTTTGCTGTTGTCGGTCTTGATTCTCTACGCATTCTTGCGGAATATCGGCACGACTTTTGTGGCGATTCTCGTCATTCCGGTCACGGTTTTAGCGACATTTCCGGCGATGTATCTCGTCGGTTTGTCGTTTAATCTGATGACGCTCGGCGGCGTGGCGGCGGCAATCGGACTCGTGATTGACGACGCGATTGTCGTCGTCGAAAATATTTATTCGCACTTGGCAAAAGGCGAAAAACGGCACGAAGCCGTGATGAACGCCGTTTCCGAAATCACGATTCCGATCATCGGTTCGACGATTACGCCCGTTGTCGTCTTTTTGCCGCTGACGCTTTTAACGGGCGTGACAGGTTCTTTTTTTCGCTCGCTCGCGCTGACGATGACTGTCGCGCTGTTGACTTCGCTCGTTCTCGCGTTGTCTTTTACGCCCGTTTTAGCCGAAAGATTTGTCAAAGTAAACCGCGAAAAAAATGCGGAATTACGCGATGAAAACGGACGATTTTTGTCGGCAATTATCGGCGTTTATGAAAAAATTTTAAATTTCGCGCTCGCCAATCGTTTGTTAATCGTCGGTCTTTCGATTCTGATTTTGGTCGGTTCGTATTTTCTTTACAATCAACTCGGTTCGGAATTTCTGCCGTCGTTTGACGAAGGCGCATTTGTTCTCGATTACGTCGCGCCTTCGGGAACTTCGCTCAAAGAAACCGACCGCATTTTGCAAAAGGTCGAAAAACTTTTGCAGGAAACGCCCGAAGTCGAAAGTTATTCGCGGCGCACGGGTTTGCAGCTCGGACTTTCGATCACCGAACCGAATACGGGCGATTTTCTCGTAAAATTAAAGGAAAAACGAGTCAGAACGACAGAAGAAGTTACCGACGAACTGCGCGGCAAAGTTCAGTCGAGCGAACCCGCGCTCGAAGTCGAATTCGTCGGAATTTTGTCGGACTTGATCGGCGATCTGACGAGTTCACCGTCGCCGATTGAAATTCGTCTGTTCAGCGAAGACAAAGCCGCGCTTCAGGAAACTGCGGGAAAAGTCGAAGACTCAATCAAAAAAGTCAACGGCATCGTTGACACATTCAACGGCGTAGTCGTCAGCGGCGCGGCGATAACTTTCAAGATCAACGCCGAAAATGCGGCGCGTTTCGGCGTATCGCCGACCGACATTATCAATTCGGTTTCGACGGCGATGACGGGCGATGCTTCGTCTTCAATTTTGCAAAAAGGCAGATTGATCTCCGTCCGCGTCAAATTTCCCGATTCGTCGCGTGATTCGCTCGACACCTTGAAAAATATGCCGATTCTCTCGTCAAGCGGACAATTATTTCGTTTAAATCAAGTTGCAAATATCGAATATGACAGCGGACAAACCGAGATCGAACGCGACGGTCTGCGCCAGTCAATCGCAGTTACGGCGCGGCTTTCGGGCAGCGATCTGGGAACGGCAATTCAGCAGATCAAAACGCAGTTGGCAAACGACGTAAAACTTCCCGCCGGAATGACGGTCGAATACGGCGGACTTTACCGCGAACAGCAAAAATCGTTCAGCGAATTGGCGTTCGCGCTCGTGTTGGCAATCGTTTTAGTTTTTCTGACTTTGCTTATCGAATTTCGTTCATTTGCACATCCGATTGCGATTGTCGCCGGCGCAATTCTCGCGCTCGGTGGCGTTCTGCTCGGTTTGTTCGTAACAAATTCCACGCTCAACGTCGTCAGTTTAATGGGAATGATTATGGTTATCGGAATCGTGGCGAAAAACGGAATTTTGATGCTCGACGCGGTAGAAGAGCATCTCGCTGACGGCGACGATTTACGCGACGCGCTTTTGCTTTCGGGAAGACGGCGTTTTCGTCCCGTTTTGATGACATCGCTGGCGGCAATTTTAGGAATGCTGCCGCTCGCACTCGCCATCGGCGCGGGTTCGGAACTTTTGCAGCCGCTCGCCATTGCCGTCATCAGCGGTTTGGTTTTCGCGCTGCTCCTGTCGCTGGTCGTCACGCCGACGGTTTATGCGATTTTAACTTCGGATTCGCGGAAAAAACTTATCCGCGCCAAAATAAAAATATGAAAACACAAATTGTCAACAAAGTTTCGTTCCTGAAAATTTTTTCGCTTTTATTGCTTGGTGTTTTTGCCGCGACTGTATGTATCGCGCAAACTCCGGCGAAAAAAACAGATAATCCGAGCGGCTATAAATTGCTCAAACAAATCAAAATCGGCGGCGATGGCGGTTGGGATTATATTTTCGACGACGCTGAATCGCACCGGCTTTATGTTTCGCATTCGACAAAAGTCGTCGTTATTAATACTGACAAAGACGAAGTTATCGGCGAAATTCCGAATACGAACGGTGTTCACGGCATTGCCGTCGCTGAAAAATTCGGCAAAGGTTTTACAAGCAACGGTCGAGAGGATTCGGTAACGATTTTCGATCTGAAAACTTTGAAAATGCTCGGCAGTGTAAAGGTCGGGAAAAATCCTGACGCGATAATTTACGACGCGGCAAGCAAGCGCATTTTTACATTTAACGGCGGCAGTTCAGATACGACGGCGATTGACGCAGAGAGCGGAAAAGTCGCCGGAACAATCGCGCTCGGCGGCAAACCGGAATTTGCCGTATCGGACGGAAAAGGAACGATTTTCGTCAATATCGAAGATACATCCGAAGTCGTCGCCTTCGATTCAAACAAACTGTCGGTAAAAAATCGCTGGTCAATCGCGCCCGGCGAAGAAGCGTCGGGAATGGCGATTGACTTGAAAACGCACCGTCTTTTTATCGTTTGCAGCAATGAAAAAATGATCGTTCTCAACGCCGACAACGGCAAAGTCGTCGCCGATCTGCCGACCGGAAAAGGAACGGATGCCGCCGGATTCGACCCGAAAACAATGCTCGTTTTTGCGTCAAACGGCGCGGGAAATTTAACGGTCGTTCAAGAAGGTAAAGGCGATAAATTCAGCGTCATCGAAAACATCCAAACTCGGCGCGGCGCGAGAACAATGGCTTTAGACGCGAAAACCGGAAAAATTTATTTGCCGACCGCCGAATTCGGCGAAACGCCTGCGCCGACTGCCGAACGTCCGCGTCCGCGCCCGACAATTTTGCCAAACAGTTTTATGATTTTGGTATTCGGAAAATAAAAAAAGAGAACAAATAATTTTAAGACTTAACAAAATACAGATGCTCTTGTCGGCATCAAGCATAAAAGTGCGAATTGATTCGCTTGAATTGATGACAAATCGTCGGTGTTCCATTTATAAAACATTTTTGTTACGTCACTTAAATCAAATAATTTTACATTTAGGAACAAAAAAGACATTATTTTCCGACTGCAAAACCGCCGTCAATCTCGAAAGCAGTTCCGGTTACGAATGAGGCTTCGTCGCTCGCTAAATAAAGCGCGGCGGCGGCGATTTCGTCGGGCGTTCCCATTCGTCCGACGGCTTGTGTCGCAGACATTTCCGCGTAGGCTTTTTCGGGGTCGGGATATTCTGAAATTCTTTGTTTAACGAACGGCGTTTCGACTCTGCCGGGACAAATTGCGTTGGCGCGAATTCCGTCGAGCGCGTGATCGAGCGCGACACATTTAGTGAAACCGACGACGGCGAATTTCGTCGTGCAGTAAGCCAGACGATCTTTGATGGCAACGATTCCGCCGATTGACGCGAGATTGATAATTACGCCGTATTCGCGCTCGATCATCGAAGGCAAAAACGCTTTTGTTAAGCTGAAAACTCCGCGCACGTTGACCGAATAAAGTTTGTTCAAATCTTCTTCTGAAGTTTCCAAAAGCGTTCCGACGTGACCGATTCCGGCGTTGTTGACGAGAATGTCGAGTTTACCTTTTTCGTTCAAAATGATTTTTGAAACTCGTTCACATTCGGATTTTTCCGCGACATTTAATTTTACAAATTTCGCTTTTTCTCTGCCGATTTCTCCGGCAACTCTTTCGCCGTTTTCTTCGTCCAGATCGCAGACGTAAACAAACGCATCCGCCTTTGCCAGAGTCTTCGCCGTCGCTTCGCCAATGCCTGAAGCCGCGCCCGTAACGAGCGCGATTTTTCCCTTTAGATCAAACATAATTTTTTAATGAAAAATGGATAATTGATAGTAGATAATGAAGAGCAGATAACAGTGAATAGAAACGCATTTTCTCTTTTATTATCCATTATCCACTATCAACTATCCATTAATAACTGGGTTCGACAAAATTCCCAAACCTTCGACTTCGACTTCCGCCGTGTCGCCGTCTTTCAAATAAATCGGCGGTTTTCGCGCGAAACCGACTCCGGGCGGCGTTCCCGTCGCGATAATGTCGCCGGGTTCTAAAGTAATTGATCTCGAAAGAAATTCGACGATTTCGGGAATTTTGAAGATCAATTCTTTCGTGTTCGAATTCTGCAAAGTTTCGCCGTTCAGACGAAACTGAATCTGCAAATCGTGCGGATCGGAAATTTCTTCTTTTGTCGCAATAAATTCGCCGATTGGAGCAAAAGTGTCGCAAGATTTCCCGCGCGTCCATTGTCCGTCGGCAAATTGAAAATCACGCGCCGAAACATCGTTGAAATTCGTGTAGCCGAGAACGTAATCCATTGCATTCTCGAGGCTTACATTTTTCGCTGTTTTCCCGACAACAAACGCCATTTCCGCTTCATAATCAACTTGTTCGCTGCCTTTCGGCAATAATATCGGCTCGTTTGCGCCGATAATGCAGGTTGAAAATTTTGAAAAAATAATCGGCGATTTCGGAATTTCCATTCCGCTCTCTTCGGCGTGGTCGCGGTAATTCAAACCGATGCAGATAATTTTATTCGGCTGCGGAACCGGCGGACAGATTTTTATATTTTCCCGCTCGATTTTTGGTAAATCATCTTTTTCAAGCGACATTTTCGCTCTTTCAAAAAAAGATTTTTTCAGATCGAAACAGTCATTTATATCGCCCGCCGACAAATCTTTTTTTCCGGTCAGCGAAGTTAAATCGCAGATTTCATTTTCGGAAATCAGTGCGCCGATGCGGTAATTTTCTCTTTCTTCTTTTTCTCTAAAAACAACTATTTTCATAAATTTTATTTCAAGCCTTCAATCGGAACACTGACAAAACGCGGTCTGTAAAAATCCGCGTAGATCGAATCGCCCGGTTTTGCGCCGAACGGCAGATTGCTGTTGTAAGAAATCAAAAGTTTGCCGTCTTCGGTAAATTGCGGATGAATATGCGGATTATAGACGCTCAAACCTGTTTGCAGACTTTGCGATTCGGTCATTCCCGGCAATTTTGTTAAACCTGCGGTCGGCGTTCGGTAAACGAAATATTTATTATTAAAAGGTCCCTGCGGCTCGCACGCCGAATATAAATACAAATCCTGCCAATCGAGATAACCGACCGAAGTATCGAGAGAAACCATCACGAAAACAGGTTTTCCGCCGATGTTTAATCTTTTAACGCTCAGTTCGTCGCTGATCGAATCTTTTTCGGGAATGATCGAAGCGCTTTTTTTTAGATTTTTCGTCCAACTTTTCCCGTTCCAAGCCTGCCAGTTTTTCTCGTCGCTGACGTATTCGATTCCTTTGGAAACGACGGTTTTGGCGATGTAAAGTTTTTTGTATTTATTGACTATTTCAATATCGCCTTTTCTCGCATTTTTAATGTCCTCGGTATTTTGCATTCCGTAAATATACAAAACATTTCCGTCGAGCCACGTCGAAATTCCCCAAACTCCTTCGTCAACAAGATTTTTCAGCGGATTAATGCCTTCGAGTTCGAGCGTTTCGGCATCGAGCTGCGCGATTGACTGACCGCGAAATTTGAGAAAAGAACTTTTATCAAACGGTCGCGCAACCAGCCATTCGTTTAAAAACACCCAAATCTTTTTCCTGCCCTGAACATCAACCAAAAACGGATCGCCCATCCAAAACATTGCGTTCGGATTAGTAGTTTCTTTGGGCTTGAAAAATGAGGTCGAATAACCATTCTTGTCTTTTTCGCCGACCAGAGTTTTCAAGGTTTTGCCGTCTTTCGAGCGCACGACGATGCTGTTGTAAACGTAGTGAATCGCTTCCGGTTTCGGTCCGCAAATCGGCGGCAGACAATTCGGTTCACGCATCCGCAAGCCGTTTTCGCTCGTGTAAACTCTGCCGTCACCCGGTTTTTCAGGCGATTCGGCGATGAACGAATCGGAAAAGAAAAACGCCGTATTGCCGTTCGGAAGTTCAATGGAAATTGTGCTGTCCGCGCCCGTCCAACCTGCGGAATCTTTTGGTTCCAAACCTTTTCCGGGACCATTTTGCGTAAAAATCTCATCCCATTTTGTCGCGCTTTCGCCTTTGCCGACGGAAATTTCACATTGCGAAAAAACCGTTTGTAGCAAAATCGCGGATATGGAAAAAAGATAGATTATTTTGATGAAAAACTGCTTCATAATTTAATTTCAACCGATTCAATTGGCTGATTTTATAATAAGAATTTGACCGCGAAAGACACGAAAAACACTAAAAATTTTTATTAATGATTTTTCTTATTTTCGCGTCCTTTCGCGTTTATTCGCGGGCAAAAAATCCTAAATTTCCGGTGTTCTCGCGTCGTTTTCATCCGCCCAGCGATTATTCGGCACAATCGGCGACCAATCGGGACGAAGCGGATCTTTGTCGTAAGAATATCCGCCGATTTCTTTGTAAAGTTCGGCGTATTCGTTTAATTTATCGCGGTTGAGTTTTACGCCCAAACCGGGCGCGTCGGGAACTTTTATTTTTCCGTCTTTATACTCGAATTTTCCGCCTTCGATGATGTCGTCGGTCATATGATGATAATGCGCGTCCGCCGCGAAACTCAAATTCGGAATAACCGCGCCGAGATGAAGCATCGTGGCGAGCTGAATTCCGAGTTCGCCCGATGAATGAACGGCAACGCCGAGTTGAAATGTCTCGCAGATTCCGGCGGCTTTGACGCACGGGCGAATTCCGCCCCAAAAAGTCGTGTCTAATAAAATTACGTCGCAAGCCGTATTTAGAACATTTGCCGCCAGTTGTTCAAAATTGACCACGACCGTATTTGTCGCCAGCGGAATTCTGACCATTTCGCGCGTCCGGCGCATTCCGTTCAAGCCGAAAACAGGGTCTTCGTAGTAATCATTGCGAATGTCTTCGATATTCTGCCCGAACCAGATCGCGTGTTCGGTTGACCACGCGGCATTTGGGTCGAAGCGAAACGAATCGCCGCTCATTTTGTCCGTGCCGAGTTCTTCGGCTAGTGCGCGGTAGCATTTGAGTTCGTATTCGGGATGGAAAACGCCGCCTTTTAATTTGTGCGACGTGAAACCGTGTTTCGCTTTCAAATCTTTCGCGTTTTCGATCAATTGTTCAACCGTGCGAACTTCGCCCATTCCCGTTTGTTTATTGGCGTAACGAAAGAAAAGATATGACGCGAACGGAATTTCAGATTGCAATTTTCCGCCTAAAATTTCGTAAACCGGAACATTCCACTTTTGCCCCAAAATATCCAGACAAGCGAATTCGAGCGCGGCGAGAATCTGCGTCCGATTGTTGTAAAGCGAAGCCGTCGGATTGGCGATTTTGAAGCGCATTTCCTCGAGATTCGCCGGATTATGTCCGACGAGATAATCTTTCATCGCGCGAAATGCGCTTTCCGCCGATTCGCCGCCGCCGCCCATTTCGCCCAAACCGATAATGCCTTCGTCGGTTTCGACTTCGATAATCGTGCGAACAAATCTGCCCCAATGTGCGCCCGCCGCGTGTCTGAGCGGTGCTTCGAGCGGAACTGTTACGGTCGTCGCTTTTATGTCAACAATTTTCATAAATTTACTTCAATCTTTTTTCTTATCGCGCGAAAAATGAAAAAAGTCAGGCACAAAGTCGTGTTCGGAGGAATTTCTATGACTATTCCGAAACAAGTTATCTAAAAATAAAATAGAAGTGGTCATACAACATTTAATTTTTTAATTAACTTTTATCTCGAATTTGTACCTGACTTTTTTCATTTTTCATCTTATTCGCTAACTTTGTTTTCCTTCAAAAATTTCCAGATTTCGTCAAACGCCGTTTGGTAATCTTTAACCTGAAATTGCCCGTGTCCGCCGTTTTTAACGGTTATTAATTTATTCTGAACTTTTACTTTGTCGAGTTCTGCCTGAAGACGAGTCGCCTGCGAATACGGAACAACATCGTCTTTGTCGCCGTGAATCGTAATAATCGGCGGCAAATCTTTGCGAACATAATTTAAAGGCGAAACGCGGTCGGCGATTTCTTTCGGGTTTGATTGACTTCCGATCCACATTTTCGCGTAATTACGCAGGTTTTCGCCTTGAAATAAATCGTAAATATCAGTCGGTCCATACCAATTAACGATTGCGGCGACCTTCATTTTCACGTCGCCGTATTTTTCGTCGGCGTAGCATTGGTTATCGAGCGGCGAGCCGTCGGGCAGCATTCCCATCATCAGCGCAAGATGTCCGCCCGCCGAATGTCCGGTGACGACGATTTTCGAAGTGTCGAAATTGTATTGTTTGGCGTTGCGAAAAACCCAGCGCAGAGCGCATCGCGCGTCTTCAACCGCCGCCGGTGCGAGCGAATTACTCGCCATTCGGTATTCGACGTTGACAATGCGCCAGCCTTTTTCCATATACGGCAAAGTCTGCAAAATCGCGCCTTCTTTCGAGCCGAAAATCCAGCCGCCGCCGTGTATATAAACGAGCGTCGGTGTCGGGTGCGGATTGTCGCGCGGATACCAAACGTCGAGTTTTAACGGTGTATTATTCGCCGTCGAATAAACCACTTCCGGCTGCATCCAGTAACGATCATGAATCCGCAAAAGCGATTCGGTCGTGTTTTGGGCGCGGACAAAACTTGCGGCGAGAAATAATAAAATCAGGATTGAAAATAGTTTTTTCATAATAATTGAAAGTGTAAAAAAGATTTTTTGCCCGCGCATAAACGCGCATAAGAAAAAATTTGAGCCACAGATTTACTCGGATAAACACGGATTTTTTAAGATGTTTATCAAACAATATTCTTACAATAATTTTTTTTATCTGTGTTCATCTTTGAAAATCCGTTGTTTCATAAATTCTTTCCGCGCCGTTCCGCGTATTTAGCAGGCAAATTTTCTATACTTTCTTCACGCCGTTTTTCGTCGCCGTGTATTTCGCGCCCTGATAATTGATGTTGCGAAGTTCCGCGTTCGCGTCGAATTTTCCGAACTGCGGTTTTGCCGTGATTTCGCCGAAAAGTCCGGCTTTTACGCCGAAGATCGAATCAACAATCGGTTCGAGATAATTGCAGCCGGAAACACACGCCCAATCGTTGATATACGGCTGATCGGAAGTTGATTTTGCCGCCGCGCCGTTTGATTCGGGCGTGTAAAACGCCTCGGTGAAATGCGCCTGCGCGAGCGGTCCCTGCATCGTCGTTTTCGCCAGACCTTTGATCCAGTCGAGCGCGACATCCGTTTCGCCCGCGACATACAAACCTGAAAGCGCCAACGCCGCCCACGAGCAATACGCGCCCGTCCATTGATGATCGGGGCGAATGCTGAACGTGACATCCAAATCTCTGGTCGAAAGCGCGCGCATCCACGTTGGAGTTTGCAGTTCGCGCCGGAAAAACGCGACCATTTCCTTTTTTTGTTTGGCGGGCATCAGATCGCCGATATTCATCAAAGTCGTACCGAAATCGTAGCAGTGATGGACAATATTGTAACTTCCGTCGGGCAGGCGGCATTTCCAAATTCCTTCGCCGTCAACGTAAAGTTCCTGAACGCGCTTGCCGAGTTCGTTCGCTTCCTTGCGGAAACTCGTCGCTTTCGCTTTTTGATTTTTGAAATCTAAAAGTTCAGCGGCAAAACGGAGATTGTAAACATTCGCCGCATTTAATCCGGCAACTTCGTGAACGTAACTCGAAACGGCTTCGAGCAGATTATTGACACCGCCGTAATCGGCTAAACCGTGTTTATTTGTATCGAGTTCGCGCCAATGTTCGGCGTAAGAGATCAAAGTGTCGAAAACCGTTTTGCCGTTGACCGTTTTATCGAGCCAAGCCTTGTCGCCCGTCCAGCGCAGATATTCTTTCGCCATTCTCGACATCGCGTAATCATTGACCGAATACCACGGACCAACGCCCGCGCCGGTCAAAAATTCCGTCCCGAAATGCTGGTGAATGTCGAGCGTCATCCACGTTTCCATCATCCGTTTCAAGATTTCAGGATCGAGCATCGAAAGCAGCATCGCGCTCAGGGAAATGTCCCACAAAAACGTCGTCGTTTCCCAATAACGCGGCGCGAGGGTGACATAAGTCGTGCCGTAAATCGAATGCGGCGTGGTGCGTTTGAAAAACAACGCGCTCATCACGGCTGAATGATAAATCCGTTTGACCGATTCATCCGTCGTCACAAGCGTCGGCAGATAACCCGAAAAACGCCCGTTGTTTGGCGTAAATGCGGCGCGAAATTCGGCGTTCCATTCATCGGTCGTCGCTTTCGCTATCGAATCGAAATTTTTGATGATCGCGTCGAAATCCTTCTGCGCGTCCGCGATGGTTGCGCCGAGAGAATTGACGAATGTTACCGATTTCGTTTCGTTCGGCGCGAGATCGAATTCGTAAATTAACCACGACGGCAAAACTTGTTTCGGCGCGGGCGACGCGCCCTGCAAAACATAAGCGTCGCTGTGAACGGCTTTGCACATCACGGCGTTTCGCGTTTTATCAATCGTCCGCGCGTTGTCGTATTCTCCGGGCGAATAAGCCGCGTTCCACGGCGCAACCGATTTCGATGCGCCGCCGTTGATCGCCAGTTTGATTTCCGTTTTCCGATGCTGACCGGAAAGATTTTTGACGTTGAATTTAACGGCGACCGACATCGTTTTGAACGGCACAATCGTCGTTGAAGTGATTTCCAGATTTTTATAAACGGTTTTGCGCTCGATTCTGTCCGGCTGCCAGACAAACTCAATCGGCGTTTTCGTCGAAGCGAAATATTCGCCGTCAACGTATAAAATTCCTGTCAAAAGTTCACCGCCTGCGCCCAAAGGCGCGACGTTCATTTCGCCCTGCGCGAACGGCGGAAACGCGATACTTCGCACGGCGACGACATCCATCGCGGCTTGGGCGCAGCCCCATTGATTGGTCAATCCCGGCAGCGCGTAAAGATCGCCGAATTTATGCGTCATCACAATCGAACGCATCGAAGCAATCGTCGGAATATCGGGAATCGGCGCGGCATTTACGGCGATTTCGGGAATCGAATTGCCTTCACCGAAAGCGTTCGATTTTAGCATCGTTCCGGCGGCAATTCCGGCTAAAGTAGTTTTCAGAAAATCGCGTCGTTTTAGTTCACTCATAATTTTTTTTCAAATCTAACAAGAAGTTTTCAACCACAGATTTTCACAGATGGACACGGATTTAAGACAGAACAATCAGTTTATAAAGCAAATTTAACTTAATTTTTGTCACGAATTTTCTAACAATTTTGTCTTATCATCCGTGTTTATCCGTAAAAATCCGTGGCTAAAATTTCTTGGGTTTTCAATGTCTATTCAACTTCAATTTTCACCGTCGCCGTTTCAAACGGTTTCAGATTTACAGTCAGCGGCGCGATGGAAGTCAGCTTCTGCAAAACCTTCGATTCGGTTAGATTGACCAATGCGGCTGATTTGATTTTGACTGGCAAATTTATCTGCGCCGCCGCCGCTTTGCCTGAAAATTCCTGCAAGCGTATGACGAAAACTTTATTCGTTTGCGGATCGAGCGGAGTCGCGCTGACTTCGCCGCGAATCACTGCGTCGGACAAAGTTTTCACATCAACGATCTGCACGTTCGGACTGTTGACGCTGAAAAATCCGTCGCTCAAACTCGAAGGCAAAGCGTTGATATATTCGCCTACGAGCTGCAGATTGAAATTCGCGCCCAAGTGCCACGCCTGCACATCGTCAAATTTTCCGCCGCCCGCAATCGCGTAATCGAAAACATAATTTCCCGAAAGTCCCGGCTCGACCGTCGGCATATTTATCACGCCGAGATCGTGCGTGTCGGCTTGATTCGAGCGGCGCACGGCGCGTGAATAAATCGTCGCTTCGGGCAAAGGAAACTTTCCGGTAAACATCGCCGGAAAACTTTTCGGCGCATCTTTCGGCTGTAATTTCGCGGCGACGTAACCCGGATAAATCCAGTGAAAAGCCTGCCGGTGCGCGAGCATCGCGCTCGAATTCTCGTCGGTAAATCCGAACAGATGCTGCGTCGTCAATGCGTCGCGCCGCGCACCCGGCAGGTAATCTTCGGGCAAGGTATCGAACCATTTCTGCCCGCCGCGTTTTACTTTCAAATTCGTCGCCGAAACATTAAACGGAAAGGCGAAATAATACGAATCGTTCCAATTATTATTGCCGCCCGCGAACGGCATTTTGTCTGCGTCGAGTTCGTTGTGCAGTTCGACGTGATCGAGTTCGTCGTAGATCGTCACGGTCGTCAAAGGATAAACCGAACGCGGACGACGGACGACGATTTGCGTCATCTGTTCGCCTTTCTTAATGGAAATTTCCGGCGCGAACGGATACGAAACTTTCGATGCATCCTGTCCTTCGACGCGCAGTAATTCGTTAAACGGCAGTTCGCCTTTGTCATTGACGATTTCGCGTTTTTGCTTTAAATCGTAAATGCTCTGAACATTTCCGTCGGGACGAAATTTGATTTGAAAATTATCGTTTTTAATTTCGGTTTTGCCCGCGTCTTCCTTCAAAGTCGAAACATTTCCGCCGCTTGCGGTCGTGATTTCGTAAGTTTTATAACCCATCGAAGGCACGTCACGCGCGACGAAAATCACGTCGCCGTTTTCGTCAACGTCAAATTTTATTTTCTGATTGCCCGCTAAATCTTTAATTTCCGTGATTCGCAGATTTTCCTGCGGCGATTTCAAGCGCACGACATCGCTGCGATTCCACGATAAACCATTGTAAACAAGTGCGTTCCAACTGTTTTCGGATTTCAGCGGAACGCTCGACGCATAGCGCGAAGGCTGCGCGATGACGCGCAACCCCTGATTCATCAAAAATCCGGTTTCATTTTTCGCCTTCGACATATATTCGACATACTGCCGGTTTTGTTCTTCGAGCGGCTGGCGGTCGTTAAGCTGCACCCAGCCGTTATTTCCCGCGCCGCTGTGTTCGTCATAGGTGAACATCAAATCGTAAATGGAAGTAAAATTGCCGACCGGAAACGGAATTTCTCGCGTCATCGCAATCGCGCTCCACAAAGTTTCGGCGGCTGGCGCGGAATCGTGCGCCTCACGCGCGAGCGCGGAAATGCGCGGCGACTGCGTTTTCGATTCCGACCAGAGTCCCGACCATTCGCCCCGATAAGTCGGAATCTGCGCGGCGTATTTCATTTCGATATATTTCAAAAACTCGTTCGGCGTGGCGATTTTTAGTTGAATTTCTTTGTGCTTCAAATTCCATTGTCTGACCGCTTTTTCCAAGTTCGCAACATTCGTCGGCTCGACAAAATCGTGTGCGTAATACGCCATCACCGCGTCGTATTTGTAATCGGCTTTGTTGTAGCGATTAAGCAGTTCGGTGATACCGATTTCCTGAATTTCGAGCGGCGTTTTTTTGCCCGCGAGTTCGGGATTAAACATATCGAACGGCGTTTTGTTCGTGTATGGATCGAGCGAATACGGATCGAGATAAAAATCCGTCATTCCTTCCGTGTAACCGCCGCGAGTGCTTTGCGAAACCCAAGTTAAAACTTTGCCGCCGTCGGGCGATTGCCAGTAAAAAGGAACTTTTCCGGGCGCGAGCGAAGTCGCCTCGCCGATAAAAAGATTCGCGCCGACGGTCAAATATTTTGTGCCGCTTGCGGCTAAAACCGACGGAATCGAAGTCGGATGACCGGGAACGTCGTCCATCAACGCAAGTTCGGATTCGATGCCGTAAGTTCGCGCCAATTTTGCGTAATCGTAAGTAATTCGGTTGAGTTCTTCCGCGCCCATAAAATCCGTGTGCATACTGCCCCACGAAGTCGAAAGCGCGATCTGCCCGCTCTTGATTAATTTCACCAACCGCGCAATGCGCGCGTTATCTTTCGGCAAAACCGAAGTCGCAGGTTTCTGCCGCTTGAGCCATTCATTAATCTGCCAGACGCTTTCAATCGTCCAGCGAAAATTCGTGTCTGATTCCGCAACGCGAATTACTTCGTCAATATGCCGCGCCGCGCGTTCCCGAACTTCGTCGGGCGGCTCGACAAATCCGAAATCATAGTGCGAAGTCGGAACTATATAAACGGTTTTGATCGGACTGGCGGGAAGCTTTGATTGTCCCGAAATATTAATCGAAAGAACGGCAAATAAAGACGTAAAAAATAATGCAAATACAAACAAATTTTTATTAACCATTCTTTTACTCAAATTTCCCTCCTAAAACATTCACAAAAAGTTTTGAGTTTCGTTCTGGTCGGTTGCTGTTTTTTTAGTAAACGAAACTCAAAACTCTTGGTCGAGAAACATTAAAAAATGAATCTCAACGAAAGTTGAATCTGGCGCGGTCCGCCTGCGCCGAGCAAGCCGCCGAGCTGATTGCCGACGGTCGAAGTGCTTTGACCGAAAAACGCTGTTCCCGTTAAAGTGTTGACATCCCCTTGAATCAAACCGCCTGACGGATCGGCAAAGTTCACTTTGTTAAAGATATTGAAAACATCCATTCTCAAGACCAGCGAAGTTTTTTCGGAAAGTCTGGTGTTTTTTGAAAGCGAAAGATCAACTTGAGCAAAACTGGGTCCGCGCAGAGCATTGCGTCCGAGATTTCCCGGAATGCCGGCTCCCGGATCGCTGAATGCCGCCGAATTAAACTGGCAACTCGGAAGATTGTAATTCGGGCATCTGGTCGAAACGCCCGGAACCAGATTCGGACGCAACGAGTAACCGGCGAATGTTCCGCCCTGACGAGTGACGTTTACCGGAAAACCGGTTCTCGCTTGAATAATGCTGTCAATATGCCAGCCGTCAAGCAGTCGGCGCTGACCGTCGCCGAAAAATCTTCGGAGTCCGAGATCATAACCGAAATCGAGCGAAAAATTATGCCGAATATCCTGATCGCTGCTGGCGCGTTCGGTTTGCAGATTATTCGGGTCTTGATAATCTCTAAAGAATCCGACCACATCGTCAATCGCGTGCGCCCAGGTGTAATTGGCATTGAAACGCAAACCCTGCGCTAAATTTCTGCGGAAATTTACCTGCAAAGCATTGTAATTCGACTGCGGATAACTTCCGACAACGTAAATATCGCCGAAATTATTGTTTAAAACACGGGTTAGTCCGAACGGATCAGACGGGTCTTTCCGGTTGATGTTGCGCGGCGAAACAACGCCGTCAGTCAAAATATTCAAAACGTGGTTGCCGACATAGCCGACCTCCAGCGTGCCAACTCCGAAATCATGCTGAATGTTCAGCGAATACTGCTGCGCATAAGCGGTTTTCAAATCCCGGTCAATTGCATACGCCGTTCGTAATCCGCAAGTTTGGTAATTGCTTGGCGGAACCGGATATTGAGCGATAATGCCGCAAACGAATAATCCTCTGATAAAGTCAAAAGAAAGCGTCGGGTAAGTATTGACCTGCGGCGAACCGAAGCTGGCTGGCAGTTCACGATTGTAAAAAATTCCGTAGCCGCCGCGCACGACGGTTTTTTGATTGCCGAATAAGTCATACGCAAACCCGAAACGCGGTCCCCAGTTGTTTGTATCAGCGTTGTAAATTTTCTCGCCGAGCGGTGAAAAGGTAAAGGTCTCCGGATCGAAATTCTGAAGTCGTCCTTCTTTTTCGCGGCTGACAGTACTGACATCGTAACGAAGTCCTAAATTCAGCGTAAGTCTCGGATTCACCTTCCAGTCATCCTGAAAAAAGAATGCGAAATTCTCATTGGCGTAACTGAGCAGCGGATTGCCGCCAATCGAAGCGATAAACGGAACATTACTTTGCAGATCAACTCCGTCAGCGGCGGAAAGTGCCAGATACGAAAGAGTTTCCTGCGTTGTTGACTGCTGTGAACGGCGATTTAATCTGATGTCCATTCCGGCTTTCATCGAATGATTGCCTCTGATAAAAGTCAGAGTATCAAGAAACTGATAAACCGTTCCCGTTCGATATTGATTAAATTGCGCCGGACCGATATTGGCGATGCTCTGGTCGCCGAAAGCAAAGCTGATGATTGGAAAAGGCGAAGGTCCGGCGGTCGGATTCGTGACGTTGCGATTGATTCCGAAGGCGAATTCGTTAACCGTCGTGCCGTTCAAAGTATAATTGTTGGAAAGTTTGAAAAGCTGAACGCGCAGAGTTCCATCCGCAGTTTGATCCGTTCCTACCCCGTAAGGCGTGACGGTATTTGAATCATTGATATTATAACGGGCTGAAAACTGACTTTTCTGTGAATAGAGATAATCGAGTTTGATCGAGCCGGTATCTTCACGAAGCGTTCCATCTTTCTGCACTTGATAAATCCCGGAATTTGTATCCTGAACACGCACCCCGTTAACAGTTCTGAAATAAGGACTCGTCGGCAACGGCAATGTTGCCAGCAGCGGTCTAACGTCGGCAACTGCCGAAGCGCGAAATGAAGCGGTCGGCGTTAAAGCCGTAAATAACTGCCCGCGCGTTTGGCGCACACCTTCGTAATTGGTAAAGAAAAACAATTTATCGCGGATGATTCTGCCGCTGACGTTTCCGCCGAATTGATTCAGGCTAAATTTGGAACGCGGAAAACCGGCGCGATTATTGAAAAAATCATTTGCATCAAGCGCTTCATTACGGAAATAATCGAAAAAGCCGCCGTGGAAATTGTTGGTGCCGGATTTCGTAATCGGGTTAATAACGGCACTCAAAGCCTGACCGTATTGAGCCGAGTAGTTTTGTTCGATAACCTGAATTTCCTGAATACTGTCCATGGAAACGCGATTGACGCGCGATTCAATTCTGCCCAAAACATTTGACGTTCCGTTCAAATCAACGCGTCCGGCGTCAATACCGTCAACTAAAACGCTCGCGCCGCCGAATGTCGAAGGAACTCCGTTGATGCTCGTCTGAAATTGATTAGTGCTTTGCACTGAACCGGGAACAGTTGCCAGAAGCCCTGTAAAATCGCGTCCGTTTATGGGAGCATCAGCGATTCTGGCATTATTGATAGTGTCGCCGATGGTTGAAGATTCAGTGTTAACCGTCGTTTGATTAGCAGTAACCACTACAGTCGCGCCGACCGCGCCGAGACTTAATTTCACGTCAACACGCAGTTTTTCGCCGACCGCAAGACGCGCGTCGCTGACCGTTGTTTCCGTAAACCCGTTCGCCGTCGCCGTAACTTTGTAAACGCCGGTCGAAAGTGACGGAACTTCATATTGACCGTCGGCATCGGTTTGCACAGTGCGCGATTCGTTCGTGCCGAGATTCGTTACAACGACCGTCGAATTAGCGACTATCGCTCCGTTTTGATCCTGAACCACGCCGGTGATCGAGCCGGTATTTGATTGCGCGAAGATTCCGTATGACAAAAGCAAAACGATTGTCATGAGGGAAAATGATCGTATAAATTTTTGATGCAATATATTTTTCATTTCAGTCTCCAGATTATTTCAAATGTAATTTCCCTAAACTTTCGTGCAATCGCCCTTAACGGGAAGAGCGGCGATGGCTTCAAAATCAGGCGTCCACACGCCGTCTTTCTTCGGATAATATTTTTCGAGCATTTCCGCCGTCATCGGGACGGTCGGCACGACATCGCTCAGTTCGACGTTTTGCCCGTCGAATAATTTGATTACGCTATCGAGACAGCGCAAGCCGACATATTCGGGAAACATCGCCGCGCTGACTTTTAACGCTTCGCTCCTCATCAGCCAGTCTTTTTCGTGTTCTCCGGCAAGACCGAATCCGGCGAGAACGACCTTTTCAGGATCGAATCCCGCATCGCAGTATCCCTGATACGCGCCTTGCCCGGTTTCGTCGTCCATCGCAAAAATTACGTCAACATCACCGGTTTTCGTCAAGGCTTCGAGTGCCGCGGCGCGGGCAATCAGCGGAGTTGCTTCGCCGTTGATCGAAGCGACGACAACCGCATCTGATTGAACACTGCGAACGCCGTCAACAAAACCTTCACTGCGAATCAGACACGGGCGAAGCGTCGGCAAACCGACATCAAGAATTCTTAACGGCGAGCCGTCTTCATTTTTGACGTTTTCGCCGACCCACACACCGAGATCGTAACCCGCGTCGTAATCGCAAATCGCCACCATCGTCGCCATTCCTTCAATCGGATTGGCTTCGACAACCACCGGTTTTCCGGCTTCAAGTGCCATTTTCAAAATTTCTTCGAGTCCTTCGGTCGCGGCGGGCGTTAAAATCAGTGCGTCAACTTCCTTAAGCATTTCACGCGCCTGTCTGATCTGATTTTCGACGCTCAAATCGGCATCTACGACAACGATTTCTGCGCCGTATTGTGCGCCGCGCCGTTTTAGAATTTCGATAATGATCTGATACCAGATATGAAAACTGTAATTGGTTAAATAACCGATTTTCTTCGGCGTTTTTCCCGCTTTAACCAAAGGAACAGCGAAAATTGCTTCGTCTAATTTCGGCGGCGGATTATATGCCGTCGTTTCGGGATGATTTTGTGTTGCGGCTTCTTGACTCATAAATTTATTACTCCAAACCATTCAAATTCATTTTTAACCACAGATAAATACAGAAGCACACGGATAAAACCCGTGATAAATCTTTCTGTTTTCATCTCTTAAAAATCTGTGTTTATCTGTGTGCATCTGTGGTTTCATTTCTTAAAATTTTTAACTTAATTTGTCTGCGGAACGCCGCCGATTTGCGTTAGAAGTCCGCCGTCAACCGTCCAGATTGCGCCAGTCACGAACGACGAACTTTCGTGCGCGAGAAACGCGACGACTTCGGCGATTTCGCGCGGCTGGGCGATTCGTCCCAAAGGGTGCATCGCGTTGCAAGCGTCGTAAACCGACTGCGGATTCGGGTCTAAGGAAGCCGCCCATTCGAGCATCGGCGTGTCAACCGTTCCCGGACAAACGCAGTTAGCTCGAATATTTTCCTTCGCAAAATCCATCGCCATCGAGCGCGTTAAACCCAAAAGCCCGTGTTTGCTGACCGTGTAAGCCAAAACATTCTGCTGACTCGCCAACGCCTGAACGCTCGAAACATTGACGATTGTGCCGCCTTTTTGTTCCTGCAAAAAAGGAAGAACGGCTTTCGCGGCGTTCCACGCGCCTTTTAAATTGACATCTAAAACTTCATTCCACTGCGCGTCATCGGTCGAAATCGCCGTTCCGTAACGCTGGATTCCCGCGCTGACGACGAGCGAGTTGATTTTGCTGAAAGTTTGCGCCGCTTTTTCGACGGCTGTTTTGACCGCTTCAAAATCGGCGACGTTTACTTTTTCAAAAATCGCGTTTCCGCCTTTTGCGACAATTTCTTCGCACGTTTCGTTTCCGGCTTTTTCGTCCCAATCGAGAATCGCCACGCTCGCGCCGCGTTCAGCGAAAATTTCGCAGGCGGCTTTGCCGATTCCCAAAGCTCCGCCGGTGACGACGACGGTTTTTTCGTCAAATCTCATAAATTCTCCTAGACGGTTTCCGGTGAAATTTCGTCCGTCAGTTCACGGTAATTTTCCGCGTCTTCAGAAGGTGCGGGCGCGGCTGGCGGTAGCGTTTTATACCAAGTGAAATAAAGTATAACTATTGACACCGAAGTAATTGCGAGCAGCGTAAAACCGATTTCGAGACGATGCAGAATCAAGTAAAGCATCGAAACATAGAGCGCGGTGATTCCGACCAAAGCGACGGAAGTATTGAACAAATCGAGTTTGAACGGCGATTGTTTTTTAAAGTCCGGCGTTTCGGCTAAAACCGCCGCTTTCGCCGGTCGCCACGCGCCTGCCGGTTGAACTTTGCGATAAAAATTTTTCAAAGTTTCGATGTCGGTCGGTGCGGTCAAAAGTGAAACCGTGATCGTAATGAGCGTCGAGCAAATCGCAATAACCGGAAATCCGATATAGAGCGGAAGCGGATGGTCACTCAACACCGTCTGATCGAGAAAAACCTGTCCGAGCGAAAGTATCATTCCGCCGAAAACGCCCGCCGCGTAACCTTGCCCGTTCAAACGCCACCAATACCAGCGAAGCACATTCGGCGGCAAAATCCCGGCGGCAAGCGTTCCGAAAATCCACAGAAAAGCCGTGTTGATCGAAGTGCCGAAAACCGAAATTATTAAGCCGACAACGATTAAAAGCGCGGAAGAAATATAGCTCGCGCGAATCAGCGTTTTGTCGCTCGCGTTCGGGTTGATATAGCGTTGGTAAACGTCTTTGACGAGATACGCCGCGCCGCCGTTGACGGTCGAAGAAAATGTCGCCAAAAATCCCGAAAGCAGCGCGGCGAGCATAAATCCGACGAGTCCAATCGGCAGCATCGAACCGATAATCAGCGGCAGAGCAGTTTCCGGGTCGGCTTTTAATTTCGCGTCCAACACAGCATTGCCGATTCCCATAATCGCCATCACCGCAATCGCCATCGCAAAACACCAGCGAACCGTGTGAATGCCGCCCCACAACGCGCCGAGTTTGGAAGCATCGCGCTCGTCTTTCGCCGCCAAAAAACGCTGAAAATCGTAAAGTTGTTCGGGTCCGCTGAGACACAAAAGCAAACCTTTCGCCACCCAAACCGCAACGAGTGCGCCGAAAAATGAATAATCCGTGCCGCCCGAAACTAATCCTTGAAACGCTTCGGGACGAATCGAAGGCATAATGTCGTTCCAACTCGAAGGAACTTTTTCCGCGAATCGCGCCGCGTCAAAATGCAAATAACCGATGATCGAAAAAACAATCGCGCCCGCGCTCAACACAATCGTCTGGACGATTTCGACGCGCACGATGCCGTGAAAACCGCCCAAAATCACATATAATCCGGTTACGCCTAAAATCAACAACGCGCAGACGTTCGGCGAAAACGGCAGAAATATCGAACCGAATTTGCCCATCCCGATTGCCGAATATCCGAGCAAAGCAGAAATAGTTAGCACCGCGAACAAAGTATATGAAAGTCTGGCTAAATCACCTGCCTTGCTTGAACCGAAACGCGTTTTCATCCATTCCGCGCCGGTCATCGCATCCGAACGCCGAATCCACTTCCCCATATAAGCCAGATAAAACGCCGTGATCGGAAAACCCCACAGCCAATGAACCCACATTCCTTTCAAGCCGAGCGCAATAAAGGTCGAAACGATCCACATCGTTCCCGTAATATCGAAATACGAAGACGAACCCGACATCGCCAACGCCCACCAGGGCAACTGCCGACCGCCGAGAAAATACGACGACATTCCTTTCGCCGCCTTACGTTTCATCGCAAATCCGATGCTCATAATTGCCGCTAAATAAACGACTACGATTACTTGATCGAGAATAGAAAGTTGCATAATATTTCCGCTTTGTTTTAGCTCAAAATAAAGTTTTTATTGTTTGAAAGTAATATATTTTGCTGAAATCCTATTGATTTCATAGGAATATATTACTAATTGTTTAATGAGAGTGGATTATCAGTTTAATACATATAAACTTTGTTTTGACCGATGATTAAGTATTTGTAACATTCAATTAATTGTCTGTCAATGAATTTTTCAACTTTTTAATAAATAATTTTTTCTTAAAACCGTTTGTGAAAAAGATCACTTTGCTTGTAATTATATCTAAGTATTTATATTGATTCCATTTAACGAGTTTCAGAAACTAACTTATCTGAAACGATTTTCAAAACAGAATTTAATTGGTCAGTCCAATAATTCCAATCGTGTCCGCCGGAAAATTCCTGAAATTTATGCGCGATTTTGCGTTTTTCGAGAGTTTTGGAAAAATTACGATTAGCGGTTATAAAACTATCTTGCTTGCCGCAATCGAAGTAAAAATACGGCAAAGTTTTAATTTTTTCCGCCGGAAAATTTTTCGCTAAACAAAAAACATCTTCATCCTCGATAGCTTCGACGGATTGATTTTCAAAGGCTTTCGCAATAAACGGTTGAAGTTCTGCAAATTTATGTTCTTTGTTTTCAAGAAAGCTCCGAATATCAAACGCACCGCTCAACGAAACGGCACAGCAAAATACATCAGGCTGGTGAAAAGCGAATTTGAACGCGCCGTAACCGCCCATCGAGAGACCGCCGACGGCTCTCGAACCTCTTTCATTTTCGGCGCGAAATCTCGTTTCGACATCAGGAATCAGTTCTTTCAAAATGTAGCTTTCGTAGAAATGATTTTCGAGATTCCGATTATCCGCATACCAATTGTTTTTTCCTTCGGGACAGATGATTATAAATTCATAATCTTTCGCCTGTTCGATCAAATCCGTTAAAGTCGTCCAATTTTCAAAACTTCCGAAAAGTCCGTGCATCAGATAAAAAACCGGATATTTTTTTCGCGTTTCAAAGTAATTTCGAGGTAAAACGGCGATATACGGCAAAACTTCTTTATTGAGTTTGCTGTAAAAACGAATTGTTTGAACGAATTTTTTATTTACCCTCACGATTTCAACAAGTTGATTTTTAGAAAAAATTTTGCAGTGCGATGGGAATCGCGCCGAACAAACTCGGCTGTTTGACGCTTGCCGGACGAACTTCCATTTTTGCTATCGAAGGAATTATATATGCACTTTTTAGTTTCTCTTTGATGATCGGCTCGATGATGTTCCACGCGGCGGAAATATCTCCGCCGATAACGATTATTTCAGGACTCAGACCGTGAGCTAAATTCGCAATCCCGTCGCCGAGATATTCCGCCGTCGCCTTGATTGCCGCGATTGCTTTTTCATCGCCGTTATCGGCTTTGGTAATAATTTCCGTGATCGTCGTTGTCACCGCCTCGTTTTTATTACTAATCAAACGATAATAACGGGCGATTGTCGCGCTCTCGGAGGCGAGCGTTTCCCAACAGCCTTTTCTGCCGCAGGAACATACTTCTCCGTTCGGCTCGATGCACATATGTCCGAAACCGCCCAAACCGATTTCCGAACCGATGTGAAGATTACCGTTGATTATCAATCCCGTTCCGAGTCCGTCAACGACTAAAATATAGAGCAAAGTTTTCACTTTTATTTCTTCGAGCGGACCATACCAGAGTTCTGAAAAAGCGGCGGCATTCGCGTCATTTTCGACATAGACGGGCAAATCGAGTTCACTTTCCAAAAGAGCTTTGACGGGCGCATTGTTCCATTCCAGATTAGGCGAAACGGCAACTTCTCCGGTCGTACGGTTTACCAAACCCGGAACGCTCACGCCGACAGCTTCAAATTTTGCGCGCGAATAATTTTTACCGATTGTTTTTCTAATTTCATCACAGAGACTTTTGAGAAAAATCTTCGGCTTTCCTTTTGTCAGAACGGATTTTTGCTTGAGTATCCGCCCGTTAAAATCGCTGATCGCATAGACCGTTTCACGAACTCCGATGTCAATTGCCAGAACGTATGCGTTTTCACCGTTGATATATAAATAACGCGGTTTGCGTCCGCCGCTCGAAGGTCCTTCCGCACCTTCGTAAATAACGCCTTTGCGAATCAGGCGATTAACTATCGAAGAAACCGTTCCGGGGCGAAGTCCGGTCGTTTTTGAAATTTCCGCCCGCGAAATCGGCTGACGTTCGCGGATCAAATGAAGAAGAATCGTTTGATTGATGTCGCGCACATCGTGAACGTCAATCATTTTTAACTCGTTATCTTACTGTTTTTCTTCATCTGTTGTCGTTTATTTGCAAAATCAATACTTACAACACTTTAACCGACTATAACCGAAATTTACAAAATTGATGAAAGGAATTTTTCCGGTCAAATCCGATTTGAAATTCAATCGAATAAAATCCGATTTTCTTTAAAAACTTTCGTCGTTTTTGTTGGTTTTTGCAATAAAAAACCCGCATTTTTTCATTGTCATTTTTCACATTCTAAGCCAAAAAATGACAATGAAAAATGATGGATAAACAATATAAAATTACAACTGTTCTGCCGATTTCGATCTAATTTTCTTTGATGACGATTTTTTCCGAAGGCGGAATGACGATTTTATCGGGCGATGAATCCGGCGATGTGTGAAGATGGACGACTTTCCAATCTTTGCCGATCTTCTTAAATATCAAAGTCATTCGTCCGGTCGAAGTTTCGAGTTCGCCTTTATATTCCTGCATCTGCTTCCATTTGCACGAAACATAAGCCGATGTCGGACTTAAAACTTCGACGCGCAAGCCGGTCGTTTCGAGAGTGACGTTTGTGCGGTCGGCGTAAGACGCTTTACGATTGTCCGACATATTTTTCCAACCGATTGTCGCCGTGCCGTTGTAATTAAAGAAAAGCGTGCGGTCGCTGTGTTCGTAAACTTCCATTACTTTCTCGGCGTTGGCTTCCTTGATTCCTTCGATCAGACGATCAAACGCGGTTTTGACTTCGTTTGCCGGATCACTCTTTTCTACCGTTTTCTTTTGTGCAAAAGCGGTAAAACAAAAACTCAACATAACAAGACCTATTACTGCGATTTTTTTCATATTTTAATTCCTCGAAAAAAGAAGTTTAGTATCGAAAAAATTTAGTTGCAACATTTAAAAACAGAGTTTTCCCCAAAAGTTGAATTCGAGTTTTGAAAATAATCCGAAACACCATTTCGTATAACACAAAATTCGTTTTACACGTTATAGTGTTGCACGATTTTTGCATTGAGTTGTAAATTTCGCTAAATCTTTCAGAAAATTAAAGCGAAAACATTTTTTCGGAAATTCAAATGATACGGGAATAATTATTGCTTTTAAGCAATTTACCGAATTTAGATGAGTTCATTCGAGACTCTTCCCGAAGAAAAAAAATTTAAGGAGAAACCGATCTATGAGGTCAATGAGAAACCTTCTTCGGGCGTTTTCCCTGTTGATGCCCCTTTTACTTTCTGCAACAGGAAATGTTTTCGGTGTTGTTCCTGACGATTACACGGACGACTATGTGCCGGAAATTACGGCGCGTGTCGCCCGCATAAGTTATGTTACGGGCGATGTGCAAATTCGCCGCGCCGAAAACCGCGAATGGGAAAAAGCGGTGCAGAATCTGCCGATTGTCGAAGGCGACGAGATCGTCACGAACGGCAATGCACTGCTCGAAATCCAGTTAAACAAAGATTCTTATCTGCGTCTGTCGCAAAACTCGTATCTGAAATTTTTGAATCTGAAAGACGAAGGCATCGCCGTCAGTCTTTCCGAAGGCGTTTTGATCGCGCGGCTTTTCGAGTTTGACAAAGACAGACAGTTTTTTGAAATTGACGCGCCCGAAACAACAGTTGCCGTGCAAAAAGCCGGACTTTACCGCATTGACGCGCAAGATGCGCGAAGCAGCGAAAAAGCGGTGCGCGTGACAGTCAATCAGGACGGCGAAGCAAAAGTTTATTCGGCGAGTTCCGGTTTTACGCTGCGCGGCGGACGAAGCGCGAAAGTTTTTCTCGAAGGCGATTACGCGGGCGAATCGGAAATGGCTGATGCGTCTAACTTTTACGACGAATTTGACGAATGGACGGCAAAAAGCGATGCCGCGATTCTCAAGAAAATCCGTGACGCTTATTACGACAAATATTATGATCGGGACATTTACGGCGCGGAAGATTTAAACGCTTACGGCGAATGGATTTACACGCGAAAATACGGTTATGTCTGGCGACCTTACAACACGTCAATCAACATCTACGATGATTGGTCGCCGTATCGTTACGGTCATTGGCGTTGGATTCCGCCTTACGGCTGGACGTGGATTAATGACGAATCTTGGGGTTGGGCGACGTATCATCACGGACGTTGGATTTTCGTTGACGATCAATGGGTTTGGACTCCATACGGCGCAGTTCGGACGAGTCGCAGTTGGTGGCGACCGGCGTTGATTATTCTGGGAACTTGGAGCAGTAATATTTACTGGTGTCCGTTGCCTTATGATTACGGTTATTACGATTACAACCGGCATTATCACCGCCGACATAACCGTGATCGTGATCGTGACGACAGAAACAAAGACAGAGATAGAGACGGAAAGCAAAAGCCGCCGACCGATATAAATGCCGAGCGCAGAAATCGAATTTTAACGCCGCCTTTGCAGAGAGTTCCGCCGAAAGGCGTTATCAGCGTTCCGACGAGCGAATTCGGCAGAGACAAACGCGGTTATCGAACGCCGCCGCTTAAAAATGCCGAGGAAATTTTAGCGAAAATTCCGAATGAAAACGATAAATTACCGATTTTGCCCGATCTCGGAGACTTAAACGGCAAAGTCAGCCGCGAAATTTACCCGGAAAAAACGCGCATTTCCCGTCCCGAACCGACTACGCGAATCGGTGCAGCCGGACGCAAAACCGATCAGCCGTTGGGCAGCGATTTGGAAAAAACTCGCATCTACGGAAATCGCACTCCCGTTCAGCGAAAAACCGATATTGTCGAACCGAAAATCGAAAATGACAACGGAATAAAAGGCGGAATGACCGGATTGCCGAACGATCAAAGAAAAACCGGCGCAGTCAGCCGACCGATCAATAAACAAAAAGAGCCGGAAAACAGCGCGGATAATAATAGGGAAAATACCTCGCCGAGAACCGGAGCGGCAACTCGTTCGGACAGACGCAAAGTAGAATCAAGCGAAGAAACTCCGCCGATCTATCAACCGCCGGTTCGTCCCCGTGAAGAACGTCCGCAACCGCGCAGAGAAGAACCGAAACGCGAAGAACCGCGTCGGGAAGAACCGCGTCGGGAAACTCCAAAACGCGAAGCTCCGGTTTATGAACAGCCTTCACCGCGCAGCGAACCGAAAAACAATTCGCCGTCACAACAACGCGTTGCTCCATCTCAACCGAAAACCGATTCACCGCCTAAAACCGATTCGCCGCGAGAAGAACGAAAATCATTGCCGCCGATGCAAAGAAAAAGCGATTCAGTAAAGGACGATAATTAAACAAAAAAGCGGACTTGATTTTTCCAAGTCCGCTTTTTTTAATTTATCCGACTTTTACTGCCTGACAAAAGCGTTAGAAACAGGATTGTCACTTCCGAGTCCAAACTGTATTGCCGTGAAACCCTTGGTTGACTGTAATTGATACCAAACCGTATCGGATGATCTGAAAACAGCCGCGTCAGCCTTGCCGTCGCCGTCGTAGTCGTCCGGTGTCGGTGTGTCCGTGCCGAGTCCGAAAGGAAAGCCGTAAAATGAATAATCTACCGATCGCAGAATATACCAGTAACCGTTTGACGGTCGCCAGAATGCGACATCCGCTTTGCCGTCGCCCGTGTAATCAGCCGGAACGAGTTTGTCGGAAGATTGTCCGAACTGAACGGCACGATTGCCGCCATCACTCGAACGCAACTGCCACCATTATCCGTTATTCGAAAGATCGAAATGTGAGCTTTGCCGTCACCATCGAAATCAAAATTTGGATAAGGAAAACTGCGTGGGACATCTAACTTAAAACCGCGAGAGTCTACTTCATTAGAATAATAACCGACAACAATAATATTATTATTAGGACTTTCGCTTAACCAAAATCACAATGCAGGAATGGTTGAATTCTGAAGTTGTGATTTTAGAAATTCAGCGAATAATTTATTCCTCACTTGATAGATTGAAATTTCAGTTCTTGGGCTTTAACCTTTAATGCGACCCACGCCGCATAACAGCACGCTAAATGATTTCTTTGTGAACGCTCCTTGCGACATTGACATTTTTCGCTTCCGGTCAGTTGCTTGAAACTGCGATGAAATTCTTCGACTTACCATCTTACTTGCACAGTTTGAATCGCCCGCAGACGAGTAAAATCTTCTTCCAATTTATTGGTGATAACCCATTCAATGCTGCCTTCCGTGTCAACTAACTTGAACAATTTTCCCGTTTTGTTTTCGCGCTAAAATGTGCAGTTTCACCCCGTGATAATAAATATCTTTGCTCGCGCAATAACCGCCATTGGCGTGGTCGGAGGCAACTTTCGCCTGACCGGAACGCGCCCGCACCGCCAGCATAATCGGCAGCGAATCAATCACACAATCCTGCTCGGCAGAGAATTCATTGTTGGAGGCAAACTTTGCCATTAATTCAAGAACCAAGATTTTCAAAGGCTCGCCCGGTTCATTGAGTCGCCGATTAAACGCCTGATAAGACGGCACATCGGGAAACCAATCCGCAAAGTGCTGCCGGGTATGATCATAAATTCGCTTTTGATTGAAATACCCTTGAAAATGACCGGACAAATAGATCGTAATCAGTTCTTGGTCGGTAAAATCAGGTTGCCAATTATTGCTTGATCGTTGATATTTCAACATCGGATATTTATCATAGATTAAGCAAATCCACAGATAAAGTTGAATGAGTTGCAGTTCCACAAACTGAATTCTACAACTCGATGGCGGGTTTGCCTCTTTAGATTTCTAACCCTTGATTCGCATTATATCAGTATAAATCGGCTAAATTTACGGATTTACAGTCAGTAGCGAGGACTCTGATTCGGGATGCGGCAGATTGTCTTCCGACAACGCTTTGCAAATTAACGTCAGTTTTGGATAAGAATTTTGCCTGCGAAAGAACCGAAAAGAACGAAAATCAATACCTTTTTGGTCGGTTCTCAATTGATGTTTTTTCTTTTTTTCGCTTGTGTTCGTATATTTCGCGGATAAATATTCTTTTCTTCAGCTTTTCGTTTTCTTATCCAAAACTGACGTTAAATTAAGAGTCTGTTTAAATTTTCAGGAAGCCAGTTGTCTAAGCATCAAACGAATCATCGCCAAATGAATGAAAGCTCTGGAAACATCCGTGGTTTCTTCGTAGTCTTTGACCAATCGGCGATTCCATATTAATCAGCCGAAAGTTCTTTCGACGATCCATCTTTTCGGCAACACTTGAAATCCTCCAATGCCCGAGACTTTGTTGACTATTTCAAAGATAAGACCGAATACACTTTCGATCTTTGTAATAATTCAACCCCGTCAAACCCTTGATCCGCCAACACTTTTGCAATCGCGGATATTTTCCCCGCGCTTCGTAAAACGAACTTTCCGCCCCCGCCCGCTCTCCCGTATTGGCGGCGATAGAAACACGACGACCGCGCCTTTCGATCAACTGACGCTCGCCGATGTTCAAAACTACACGCAGCCGATCAATTTCGGAATTGACAGCTATAAACTGAATCAATATCTGTCTTCGATTTTCGTTCAGGACAGCATTCATCTGCGTCCCGATCTGACGATTGAACTCGGACTTCGCTACGACCGTCAAACATTGACCGATGCGAAAAATAATTTCGCACCGCGCATCGGTTTCGGTTGGAATCCGGGCGGCGATTCAAAAACAGCAATTCGCGGCGGCTACGGAATTTATTACACGCAGATTCGTTCGAACGCAGTAGCCGGTTATCTGATCGGCGGTTTGGACGGCATCACGAGTTACACGGCATCTGCCGGACAACTCGGTTTTCCGACTTGTTTAACTTGCGTTCCCGTAAATATTGACCCGCGAACATTGCAACCGAACCAAATACCTGCGCGCTCGATTACGATTCAAGCAGGTAGAAGAGTATTCTATCAAGATCAATTCGCTCGTTTCGGATTAAATTTTGACGCTTTGCCCAATTATCCCGACAAACTCGTCAATCCACGCAGTCAGGTTTTCACAATCGGCGCGGAACGTGAATTTTACAAGGGATTTTTCTTCGGCGCAGATTATGTTCGTCAGCATTTAAGCGGTATTGATCGCACAATTGATATAAATGCTCCTACTGCGTTTGACCGCACTGCTCCCGGACAATGTAGAGTCGCAAACTGCAGCAACACCCAAAATGTAAACGCCGCCGACCTCACTCGTCCGATTCCTGTTGTAAATGGCGTTGGTGTCGTTCGTCAGGTTAATGTTTTAACCAATCTCGGTGTTGCCGATTACGATGGTTTACAGACGAATTTCAGCTATCGCGGAAATTCGCGCCTTTTCGCTTCAGTTAGCTACACTTTGTCAAAAGCGACGAACACGAGTGAACCGGACGGAAACGGTATCGGACCGAATGACGCTAGTATTGCGCGGCTGGGCGAAGAAGAACGCGGACCGAGCCTTCTTGATCAGCGTCATCGCGCAGTCATTTTTTTGAGTTATCGTTTTCCATATAATTTCACCGCCGGAACTTTAACTCAACTTGCTTCGGCACGTCCGTTTAATGCGACGACAGGAATTGACAACAATGGCGACGGTGCAAACAATGACCGTCCTGTTATCAACGGCTCAATTATCGGTAAATCGACGTTTCGCGGTAGCGGCACACAGGATGTTTCGATCTTCGTCGAAAACCGCATCAGGTTTTCGGAGAAGAAAAGCCTTATTCTCAGATTGGAAGGTTTCAACCTGTTAAATCACGGCAATTATCTCGGTCGTTCGCAGACAATCTACGGAAACACCGAAACGCCAAATCCGACCTTCGGCGCGTTTTCTACCAGTTACACGAACTCATCGGCAACCAACGCAATTCCGGCGTTTGCCAACATTGATCCGCCGAGAATGTTCCAACTTCAGGCAAGATTCGTTTTTTAGGAAAGATAAATCTTGAAATTAAAAAAGGAGTGCGAAACCTACAAGTTTCGCACTCCTTTTTTTTGAAAAATTTACAACCTTTTGCTATTGCAGAACCGCAACGATCTTTTCCAGAATGTCGTGAACTCTAAACAAAAAATTATGATTTGTCGCCAACAGCAGAATCGCGGCGAATCCGGCGGCGAGAATAAAACGGTTCAGTATTTCGAGATTTGCCGATCCGGAACTCAAATCCGCGATATTTCCGGCAATTTTCAAAAGTCTTTTAACGCGCAAAGTCACATCGGCGTTGTGTTCTTCGATCAAAAATGCGCCGAGCGGCATCGCGGGCGCGGTGTTCGGCGGCACGATACGGACGATTTTCACGAGTGCGGAAGCGAGATTGATCGCCGCCGGATTTCCGCCCGTCTGCGCGGCATATTCGTCAGCGGCGATTTCGGCATTTTCCGACCACTCGCTTTCAAGCCGTCTGCCCATCGGAAAAACGAGCAGATCGCGGCAGACGCGCATCAGAGTTCTTTTCAAATTGTCGCTTTCCGCCAGATGTCCCGATTCGTGACGAATCGCCGCCGCTAATTCTTCACCGCTCAAAGCGTCGAAAATCTGTTCGGCGACAAACATTTTCGGGCGAAACGTGCCGACGACCGCAATTACCGGAAACGGATGTGTTAAACGATAAACCGGCACGAATACTTCATTGAATTCGATTTTTTCCGAACGCGCCAACCAGCTTTTTATCAAACGCCGCGTTTGCCGCCACGTTCCGAAAACGCGAAAAGAAGCAAAGGCGATTCCTAAAAGCGATAAAAGCGCGGGAACAGCAAGTTTCGGACTGACGATTTCATCCGCCGTGTGCGGTTCGAATAAAAGATACGCGGGAAGCAAAAAGGCAAGAACAAAAACGAGCGCAGCGACGAGCGGAAAAATACGAAGCGCGAAAATCGCCTGTTTGCGATGACGCGGCGACCAATTTTTCGTGTAATTTTCACACGCATTCCAGATCAGCGAAGCCGCCAGCGAAACAAAAATGTTCAGGACGAGCAAAGACGCTAAAAATATTGAAATGCCGAGAAAATAATACATTTTAGAAGTAAAAAATTATTTTTCGATTTGCAGTTCGATTCGTTTTAACTGCACGAGTCGTTCGAGTTCGTCGAGCAATTCCAAATCGCGTTCGCTGACGGCATCAACGATACACGCCAGAACAGGTTCGATATGTTCCGTTCCGGCATCGAGCAGAGTTCCGATGACATCTTCGGTCACGCCGCGTTCGAGTTCGGCGGGCGAAAGGCGCGGCTGATATAAAAAAGCCTTGCCGGACTTGCGCCGTTTAAGCAAGCCTTTTTTATAAAGCCGGTCGAGCGTCGTCATCACGGTCGTATAAGCGAAACGGTCGTCGAGCGCGTCGGAGATTTGCCGCACGCTGACTTCTTCGTGTCGCCAGATTTCGTTCATCACTTCGTTTTCGAGTTTACCGAGCGATGCAATCATCGCCTCACGCGGACGGATGAAACCGCGTAAAACAAATCCGGGCATTTTCATAGATACGAAAGAGTATCCGTTAAACCTTTTCGGCTGTCAAACAATTTTTCATTTCAAACCACAAAATCGGGATTTTTCTGTTTTGATTATTCGGCAAGAAATACTTATTTTTTTAATTATTTCACCTTTTCTGAGTTTCACTTTTTTCACTTTTTAAAATTTCATTCATCACATCGGTAAATTCGTAAAAACCTTTACGCCCGACGATCCAATGCGCCGCGAGAATTGCGCCGGACGCAAAACCTTCGCGTGAACGCGCGAAATGTTCGAGCAGAATCTGATCGGCGGTTCCGTCAAAACCGACGCGATGCGTTCCGGGAATTCGTCCGGCGCGGGTTGAAGAAACCGAAAAATCTTTTCTGATATTTTGTTTGACGATTTCCTCCAATTTCAAAGCCGTTCCGCTCGGCGCGTCGAGTTTTTTCGAGTGATGCTGTTCTTCGATAAATGCTTCGTAATCGCCGAATTTAGCGAAAAGTTCGGATGCAAAATCGGCGATGCGATAAAAAAGATTTACGCCGACCGAAAAATTTGCGCCGAACACGAACGCACCGTTTTTCGATTCGATAAGATTTTTTATTTCGTCTTTTTCGGCGTTCCAACCCGTCGTTCCTTCGACTAACGGAACATTTGCCGCGAGACAGGCTTCGACATTTTTTTTGATAATTTCGGCGTTGGAAAAATCAATCGCCGCGTCTGCGCCGTTTAATTGTCCGGCTAAATTTTCAGAATTATTTTCATCAATCCGCGCGACAATCTCGTCGCCTTTTTCCTGCGCGAGAGTTTCGATAATGCGTCCCATTTTCCCGTAACCGATTAAAGCGATTTTCATAGCGTTTAAGTTTTTCTAATCAATTCCCGACTTATAAAATAAATTTTTCGGTGATATTCTAACGCTGAATTTAATCACAGATGAACACGAAATTAAAACTCGACCGCTTCGCCAAATACGCTTGGTTCGTCCTCGCGTATAACATCGTCGTTATTCTCTGGGGCGTTTTTTTGCGCGCTTCAAAATCGGGCGACGGTTGCGGACAGCATTGGCTGACGTGCGGCGGCGAAATCGTGCCGTCTGCGCCGCAGCTTAAAACCGTCATCGAATTTTCGCACCGCATCACGAGCAGTTTAGCCGGAATTTTTATTATCGCGCTCGTCGTTTGGACATTAATCAATTATTTCAAGCGCGGCGAACGAAAAAAATACTTATTATTGACCGTTATCGGTTCGTTCGTGTTTGTCGTCGTCGAAGGTTTGCTCGGCGCGGGTTTGGTTTTGACTGGCAACACGGCGGAAACTTTGACCGCCGCGCGACCTTTCTGGATGGCGGCGCATTTGATAAATACGTTGATTTTATTAGCGTTTCTGACTTTAACGGCGTGGTTTGCGAGCGGCGGAAAACCGTTTAGTCTAAAAAACGCCGCGCCGAAAGTTTCATTATTTCTCGCCATCGCACTTCTCGGAATTTTTCTGATCGGAATGAGCGGTTCGGTCGCGGCTTTGAGTTCTATGCTGTTTCCGTCGCAAACTTTGACGGAAGGTTTGGCGAAAGATTTTTCGACGACTTCAAATATACTTTTGCGATTGAGAATCTGGCATCCGATTCTCTCGGTTATGACGAGCATTTTTCTGATCTTTCTCGCCGTCTGGCTGAAAAAAGAATCGAACGGAAATTTTTGGGTGTCGAGGTTTTCAAATCTGCTTTCGATCTTAGTTTTGATTCAGATCGCTTTCGGCGCACTCACGCTTTTAACGCTCGCGCCGATTTTGATGCAGCTCGGACATTTGTTTTTAGCCGATGCAATCTGGATTTCACTTGTTTTACTGACGGCAAATACATTATCGGAAAAACATAAATAAAATAGATTTCAAAAAAATATCATAGAAATTTGGAATAAGCCGGAGATGAAAAGTAAAAAGCGGTAATTATTGTCTCTTACTTTTCATCTCCGGCTTATTCCAAATTTTCGTTTTTCCTTTATCTGAAATTGCTCTAAAATCTGTTGATTATTTCAGCAGACGAACCGAAGTTTTTCTGTCGCTCTGGCGTTCCTCATCGCTTGCCGTTTCAGGAACTTTAGCAAATTCTTCGCCGTAACCTTCGGCTTCGGGAACTTGCGCGCCGACACCTGATTTTTCCAGCGCGGATTTGACGGCGTTGGCTCTGTCGTTAGACAGCTTTTTGTTTGCGGCATCGTCGCCTTTCTTGTCCGTGTAACCACCGATTTTCATTTTCACATCGGGGAAAGCCTTCAGAATTGACACGATATTATCTAACTGCCGCTTCGATTCGGGAACGAGTTCGGTCGTGCCGAATTTAAAGTTCAAATCGTCAAAGCTGAACCATTTTTCCTTTAACGAATCGGCAGTTCCGTTTTTATATTCGTCGGATTCGATGAATTTAATTAATTGATCTTCGATTCCGCCCGGATACGCCTGAAGTTTCGCGCCGCTCGGAAGCGCAACGTCGGTCAAAGTTCGGTTTTCATTTGCCTGAGTTTCCGCACTCATATTCGGCATCGTCCAACCCGTAAATAATGATTTAAGCTGATCCATCGCGGCTTGCGGCAAACCCGAAGCCGCAGTAATCGCATTTCCGGCAAAAGCCAATGTTCCCGTTTTCCAATCTTTGAGATTCGGCAGAATTCTTTCAAAATTTGCCCACCAATCGGCGGCGAAAGGTTTCGCGTTCGCGTCAATTTTCAAACCCGAAAAATCAACATTTCCCGCGCCGTATTGTGCGGTCAGAGCGGCTTTGATCTTATCAAACGTCGCTTGATCCGGAACAACGCCCGAAACGATATACTTGCCGTCTTTGGCTTCGATTTTGAAACTCGAATCGGTTGTTTTTGCAGTCGAATTCAGATTTTCGTTTTTTGCCGGATTGTTTACATTTGCCTTATTGATATTTGCGTTTGTCGTCACTATCGGCTCGGATTTGCCGCCGCAAAACCAGAAACCTAAAATAACCAGCAAAGCTAAAAGCAGGAGCGGCAAAAGCCACGCGAGAGGCGATCTATTTTCGTCGTTATTGTCGTCGAAAACTCCGGCAACCGTCGTGTCGTCGCGTAAAGCCGTCGTTCCGGCAGAAGCGTCAACTCTGTCAAATGTTTCCGCCGCCGTAAAAGACGTTGCGCCGAGACCTGTCAAATATCCGCCGATCTGCGAAAGCGCGTCACTTTCGGCAGGCAGTTCGCCGTTCGGCGTTAGTTCGTCAACGACGTGCGGAATTATGTAACTGCTTGCACCGACCGTCGTTTTGTAATCCGCGCCGATTTTTTCGGAAATTCCGCGCAGAGTGTCTTCGCCGAGAGCCGATTCTAATTGTTCATTGGAAATGTGCGTGTTCGCGTTTGAACTAATCCACGAATCTACCAAATCACCTAAACCGACCGTCCGAAAACGGTTGATAAATCCTCCGAAACCGCCGCTTTCGCCGCCGGTCATCAAAGCCAAAATCGCCGCGACCAACGCGCCGGCTTTATCACCTAAATCATATTTTTCATTAACACTGCTGATAACTGAATCGAACATTTTCTTTTCCTCCTTTTATCACTAATCAAATGAATTTCACCAAACATAATTGCAATTTAATTATTGAGATAAATTAATTTTGGGTTATTTAAAAAAGGGCTTGAATTTACGGTGTAATGCTTTCACGCCATTGTTTACCAAGAGCAACCAATTCGTCAAGTTTTGCCTGTAATTCTTCGCGCTTATTTTCGATCTCGTTTTCATCGGCATTTGTGGCGACGTAAATCGGCGCGGCAATAAAAACTTTCGCTCTCGAAAACGGTTTCGGAATTTGCAGACAATCCCACGTTTTTACTTCCCAATATTTCTGCGTTTCGACTATAAACGGCATAATCGGATTGCCGGTTTTTTTTGCCAAAAGACACGCGCCGGATTTGGCGACGTAGCGCGGACCGCGCGGACCGTCAATCGAAAATCCCATCGGCAAACTCTTTTTCGACAGACGAATCATTTCGACTAACGCGCCGACACCGCCGCGCGAACTCGAACCGCGCACCGCGCCGTAACCGAATCGCTGGATAAAACGCGCGATGTATTCGCCGTCAAAACTCTGCGAAGTTATAACGACGATGCCGCGATTGCGAAAATAATGCGTCGTCGCAAAAATGCGGTTGTGCCAGAAAGTCATTATCCGCGTTTTGCCGTCCGCTTCGATTTTTTCCCAGTTTTCCCAACCTTCGACTTCATATTTAATAGTCGCGCCGACAAGTTTTATAAACAGATAAAACGTCATATCGGCGAGACGAATCATCGTTCTTTTGCCGAACGAATAGCGAGACAAATCTGCGTGACGATAAACTTCTAAATGTTTTTCTTCCATCCGAATAGAAAAAGTTTGGCTGTTTGGTTTATGATATGCAACAAACGAATTTATTTTATCGTAAATTCTATCGGCAACGGCAATCTGAACTCCAACGACAAACGGAAGATAATGCAAAAAAAAATTTTGATACTCGACGATCACGACGATCTGAAAACTTTGCTGACCGATGAATTCGGCAAACGTGATTATCTCATAAGATCAACCGAAAACCGCGACGAAGCAATTGATCTTATCAACACGGAAGATTTCGATCTGATTGTCACCGATCTCGACGGCGAGCATCTCGTCGCCTCGAAAAACGGAAATGACGACGAAGTTTCCTGCCTTCCCGAAGAAATCGAGTCGCCGCGCAGTAACATCAAAGCCTTTAAACTCTGCATTTCCAATTTCAAATCCGAAGAAAAAGCCGAAGAAGAATTAAAATATTTTGTCGAAACGATTCTCAATTTCAAAGCTCGCTGTGTGGACAAAAAAGAAATGATTCAGGATTTGCGCGAGAAAATAGAATTTGAAGTTCCGAGTTACGTTTCGCTGATGCACGACATTCTCGATTATTTGATGAAGCGCGTCGAAAAATCCGGCGTGGTTAATCCCGAAACGTCGAATCTGTTCGTCGCCTTGGACGAAGCCTTTGTCAACGCCGTCAAACACGGCAACAAATTTAACGCCGAAAAACTCGTCCGCATCATCGCCGAAGTTTCCAAAGACGAAGCGCGTTTCACCATCGAAGACGAAGGCGAAGGCTTTAACGTCAACGAAATTCCCGATCCGCGCAATCCCGAAAACCTCTTCAAAACCAGCGGTCGCGGCGTTTTGTTTATCTACAATATTATGGACGAAGTTCGCTACAACGAACGCGGCAATCGTCTGACAATGATTAAAAAATCTGAAACCAACTTAAACCGCAGAGACGCGGAAACGCAGAGTTGATAAAAAAAGCACAGACCAATTAATTTAGTTATAAATTTTTGCTTTTCAAACTCTGCGTCTCTGCGTCTCTGCGGTAAAATCTTCGTATGAAAGTTACAATCGCGCAGATCAATTCGACGAACGGTGATCTTGCCGGAAACACGGCAAAGATTTTGGCGGCTATCGAAAAAGCCAAAGCCGACAACTCGGACATTGTTGTTTTTCCCGAAGTCATCACGCACGGCTACACTTCGCAGGATTGGTTTCAGGACAGCGACATTATCGCCCGCTCGCTCGAACCGCTTGAACAAATTATTCCCGCAACGCAAGGAATCACGGCGATTGTCGGCACGATTCGACCGAATGATGAAACGGACGGAAGGCGGATTTATAATTGCGCGGCGGTCGTTTCAAACGGCAAACTCGTGCGGTTTGTCGATAAAAGTCTTTTACCCGAATACGACGTTTTCGACGATCCGCGCTATTTCGAGCCGAACGAAAATCCGAACGGAATTGTCGAAATTACGACCAATAACGGCAAAACTCATAAACTCGGCGTGGTCGTCTGCGAAGATTTCTGGAACGATAAAACTTTCTGGAAAGAACGGCTTTACGACAACGATCCGACCGATATTGTCGTGCAAAACGGCGCGGAAATTATCATTTCGATCAACGCTTCGCCGTATAACAAAGGCAAAATAAAACTGCGTTGCGATATGGTCGCGCATCGCGCAAAAGTTTCAAAAACTCCGGTCGTGTTCGTCAATCTCGTCGGGGGAAACGACGGCATTATTTTCGACGGCGCATCGCTCATCGCCGATTCCGAAGGCGACATAATTTTGCAGTCTCCGGCATTTAAAGAATTTGTCGAAACGGTCGAAATTGACGACGCGCTGCCCGATTCGCGCGGGATTACGGGCGACGAGATCGAATCGATTCGTCAGGCTTTGGTTTTGGGAATTCGAGATTACGCGCACAAAAACAATTTCAAGAAAGCGGTTCTCGGACTTTCCGGCGGGATTGATTCGGCACTCGTCGCGGCTTTGACGGCGGAAGCTATCGGTGCGGAAAATCTTCTCTGCGTGATGATGCCGTCGCCGTTTTCGTCGGAAGGCAGCATTAAAGATTCGGAAGAACTCGTCAAAAATCTCGGCTGTGAATCGCGCATCGAACCGATTTCCGGCGCGTTTGAAGTTTTGTTAAATCAACTTCATTTTCAAAAACCGAACAAAGGCGGCGAAAATCTCGCGGCGGAAAATATGCAGTCGCGTTTGCGCGGCGTAATTTTAATGGCGATCTCTAACGCCGAAGGTCGTCTGCTCGTTTCGACCGGCAACAAAAGCGAACTTGCCGTCGGTTACTGCACGCTTTACGGCGACACGAACGGCGGTCTGGCGGTTCTCGGCGACGTTTTAAAAACCGAAGTTTGGGAAATTGCGCGACAAATAAATCGAAACGCCGGACGCGAAATCGTGCCGAACAAGATCATTGACAAAAAACCGTCTGCCGAACTCGCGCCGAATCAATTCGACCAAGACAGTTTGCCGCCGTATGAATTAATGGACCCGATCTTGGAATCCTATTTCGAGCGCAAACGCTCGCCGAAAGAAATCATCGCCGAAGGCAACGACGCGGATCTGGTTTATATGCTTCTCAACAAAGTCGAATCTCCGGCAAACGAATTCAAACGTCGCCAACTTCCGCCGACTCTGATAATTTCCAAAAATGCCATCGGTGTCGGCAGACGGCGACCTGTCACACATAAATATCGAAGAAGTAGAAATTAGAAAAAAAGTTTGCAAGAAAAATTTTCGCGCTCCGTTCTTTTCGACAAGGCAGAAAGCCGAATCAAAAAGTTACGGAGTTTTTTTATGACTGCAAAATTTTCAAATCCTTTAGACAGTATCAAAATAGCAAGTCTGTGTTCGCAGGATTGGGACGCGATGATCGGTTCGGAACGCAAGCGTTACTGCGGCGAATGCAAACTGAATGTTTATAACCTGTCGGGAATGTCGCGGACGGAAGCAGAAAATCTGATCGCAAATTCTGAAGTTCATCTGTGCGTCAGATTTTATCGCCGCGCCGACGGCAGCGTTTTGACGCAGGATTGTCCGGTCGGCTGGCGAGCCGTAAAAGTGAAAATGACAAAAATGGCGACGGCGTTTGCTTCTCTGATTTTCGGTTTGATCGGCGGTTTGGGATTAAACGCATCTTTGAAAAATTCCGAACATCGAACGATGGGAACGATTACTCCGCAAATCTCGAATTCAAATACAAAATCGCCGGAAATTTTGATGGGCGAAATGGACGTTCCGCCGGGAAATTATGCGACGATGGGAAATCTTGCCTTGCCGCCGAAACAGAAAATCGGAAATGAAGGACAATGGGAAGTCGGCGGAAAATCCGCTCCGACAATGGGAAAACCGGTTTCTAAAAGCTCTCCTCAAATGTAAAGTCAAACGAACCAGTCCTTGTTTGACTAAAAAAAAAGGATTGTTTTTTATAAGAAACAATCCTTTTTTAACTTTTCTTTTCGCAATTAATTTTTCACGAAATAACCTTCGCGGGCGCGAACTTTGATGTTCGGTTTGTTTGTCACGCCGATATTTATCGTGACGTATTTTCCGGTCGGAAACTCCGAATCCGAATAGTATTGGATGAGATATTGGGCGCGTAATTCGTTGGTTAATTGTCTGAAAATGCCTTCGAGAGTTTCCGTGTTTTTTCTCAAGTTTGCAGTATTTTCGTAATTGCTTTTCAGATCAATCGGCAGAAACTTGGGCAAAAAAGCTGTTCCGCCGGTTTCGACTGCAAATTTTTCCATATTGCTCTGACCGAAAACGCTCATTTTGTTTAATTGATAAGAACTTCCCGCCGGATTTATCGAATAAAAAACCGTGTCCGCGTTTTGGAGAGATTTTAAAACCTTTCCCTGTTCGGCAAATTTTGCATCGTCACGCGCTTTTACTCTGACCGTTCTGAGATTTTCTCCGGTTAAATTATTAGACATAATTTTTCGTTCGGCATCCCAAATCGCTCTTAAAACGCCTTTGCTGTTAGTATCTTCGCCGTCGGAAATAACGACGACAACTTTGCGTCTGCCGTCGGGCGTATTTTTCCGCAGTTGTTCGGCGGCAAATGTAATCGAATCGTAAAAAGCCGTCTGCTGTTTAGTCGGGACGATTGATCTAACGGCAAGCGCGGCTTGGTTTGCCGAAACTCTTGTCTGAACAACCGAACCGTCTGCGCCGATTGTAAAAACCGTCGCGCGGTCTTCGGGACGCATCACGTCCTGCAAAAATTTAGCGGCGGTTTCCTGTTCAAACTTAAACATCGTGTCGGTGCTTGCCGAAACGTCAAACAAAAGCGCGATTTCAAGCGGAACTTTTTCCGCATCACCGACCTCGGCGATTTCCTGAGATTTGTTTTGCTCCAAAACTTTGAAATCTCTTGCCGTTAATCCGGTCACGGCTTGACCGGATTCATTTGTAACGGAAACAGGAATCATCACGAGACGCGATTCGATCTTAATTTCTTCTTTATCTTCTATCGCCAACGGCGGCGGCGGCGGCGGAACTTTCTGTGCGAGAACGGTAAAACCCGAAATGAATAAAATTGATATGATTACGGCGATTATTTGTCTCACGGCATTTTCCTCTTTGATTTCTTTTAAATTCTACCAAAAGTTTATGGTTTGATCTTATTAATTCAAAAAAATTCTGACTAAAAAATAAGAGGGCAAAAGATGCGAAAAAGTTTCCTCTATCTTTCGCATCTTTTGCCCCGAATTTACAAAAGAATATATTTACTGATCTTTGTTTCTTACTTCGACATTTTGATTTAATCCGCGACTGACCATCAGTTTGACTTCGACGCGGCGATTTTCCGCACGACCTTCGCGGGTCGTATTATCGGCAACCGCCTGAAGTTCGCCGTAACCGTAAGATTGTCCGATGCGGCGAAGCGGAACATTATGCGTTTGAATCAAATAATCAATAACCGCTTTGGCGCGGCGTTCGCTTAATAATTTGTTGGCTTTTTCGCTGCCGTCCGCCGAAGCAAATCCGGTAACTTCGATCACATAACCGCGCAAAGTCATCGCCGCCGTAGCAACTTCGTCCAGTTGTTGTCTGCCTTCCGGCGACAAAACGGCACTTCCGACTTTGAAATTTACCGTCGCGGTTGATTGGACGACGTAATCGTCTAACGCCGAAATTCTCGAATTGGTCGCGTTGACACCGGCAATCGCCGCGTCAGCCGTATCTTGTGCGGCTTTTGCGCCGCCGCGAGCGGCATTTGAGATCGCCATTAATTCGTCAATCTGACCGGAAATGCGTTCGGCATTCTGCTCGGCGGCGGTAATTCTCTGCTCTGCCGGTGCGACGCGACTGTCAATTGACTGTGCAACTTCAAGATCGCTTTTATCAAAACGAACTTTATTTGCAGTTAAAGACCCTCCGTTATCGCCGCGACCTTCGACTTCTAAAGTCAAACCGCGCACGATTGCCGTCGTCGGATAGCTGTTGCCGCTGCCCCAAAAACTGTTCGATTTGACGTTCGTGTTCGGTGCGATCATTACTCTCGTGTCAATTCCGGTAACATCTCTAACAACAAAACTTCCGTTGTCTGCTGCGACAACCGTTCCTTTAATTTTATATTTTTGTCCGGCACTCAAGGTTCTCATCTGATTATCCTGAGCGATAGCCGAAACTGCCAGAAAAGCCGAGAGAGCGACCAAAGTTATAAATAATTTAATTTTTCCAAACATAATATCTCCTCTAAATTGTTTGATTTAACTCGATAAAATCAAACGATCTCCTTATTCCCTGAATTTCTCAAACACTGCATTAGACGTTTATTTTTTTAGGAGAGTTGTCAATAACATAGCATTTTTTCATAAAAACTTAATTGTAATCAACAGTTACGAATGACTGCATAACTGTTTCATAAAACGGTTATCGGCATAATTTACGAATAGTTTCCCTAAAAATTAAAAAAAATTAACGAAAAGTTAATTTTTTACTTTCCGTTAATTAAATATAAGTCTAATCGTCTAAAAACTTTCTCTGCACGGGACAAAAACAATGTTAAAAAGATATTTGAAAATAGATAACGGATGTGTTTTGAGCTAAATTAGCCCTCAGCATATGAAAAAAACACATCCGAATGCTTTGCAGCATTACGAGCAAATTTACCATTTGATAAGCGCAGAGTCGAGTTGGTGGCGGCTCTGCTGATTGCCATTATTCAGCAGAACACTTCAAATTTAGCCAGATTAGCCAATGTTTTAGACTTGTCGGCTCAGAAAGATTCAAAATATCGGCGGTTGAAACGCTTTTTTCAATTGGCTGAGATTGATTTTGATATTTTTGCCAAGTTGATAATTTCGATCATCAAACCAAAGGGTAAATATGTTTTGGCACTTGATCGCACCGAGTGGAAATACGGTTTGGTGTGGATCAACATTCTGACGTTATCAATCGTGGTCGGAAACACTTCGATACCGCTGTTTTGGATGACGCTGAATCGGAAAGGCAACTCTGTTTTAGCAGAAAAGAAGCAGATAATCGGGCGATATATCAAAGTATTCGGCATTAAAAACATCGAATACCTGAGTGGAGACCGCGAGTTTGACGGCTATGAATTGGTCAAGTATTTGGACAAGGAAAAAGTCCCGTTTCGGTTGCGGATAAAAGTTTCGATGACGATGACGAACAAGAACGGGAAGCCGATCAGATGCGGGAAGTTATTGAGGACATTGAAGATCGGCGAGAGTTACCGTTTGCGGCGGGCGAGGAGATACGCCGGAGTTAAGGTGTCGGTCGAGGTGGAAAGAGGAAAAGACTCTCAGGAAAGTGTGATCGTGATTTCGTCGGAGGCGAGTGAGAAAATCCTGTCGGGATATAAGCGGAGATGGGCGATAGAAACGCTGTTTCAGAACTTAAAGAGTCGCGGATTCGAGGTCGAAAAAACACATTTGACGAAAGCGGAGAAGATAGATAAGTTGTTTGGAGTGTTAGCGTTAGCGGTGGCGTGGGCGATCAAAACAGGAGAAGCGGAAAACGCCGACAACCCGATTGAAATAAAAAAGAACGGAAGACCGCAAACGAGTTTGTTCAGACTAGGATGTGAAATAATTCAAGAGGTGTTATTTGAAGTAAGGAGATATTCGACAGTAAATATCTTTGTAATTCTAAGATGCTGACAATAGACAATTTATGCTGTTTTGTCCCGTGCAGAGAAAAACTTTATAAACTAAATTGCGACGTTTCGAGATATTCTTTCATAAACGATAAAAATCTTTCGGCATCTGCGCCGTCAACGATTCGGTGATCGTAAGTCAGAGCGAAATAAGCCATCGAACGAATCGCAATAACATCATCTCCGTCATCGGTCGTCATTACTTTCGGACGTTTTTCGATTGTGCCGACGCAGAGAATCGCAACCTGCGGCTGATTGATAATCGGCGTTCCGAAAAGTCCGCCGAAAACGCCGGGATTCGTGATCGTAAATGTTCCGCCCGCAACTTCGTCGGGCATCAGTTTTTTTGTCCGGGCGCGGTCGGCGAGATCGTTTGCCGTCTGCGCCAGACCTGAAAGTGAAAGTGAATCGGCTTTTTTGATGACCGGAACGATCAACCCCCAATCGAGCGCGACCGCCATTCCGAGATTTATGTCGCCTTTATAAATTACCTGATCGCCGGAAACCTGCGAATTGACGACCGGAAATTTTCGCAGAGCGTTTGTAACGGATTGGAAAATAAACGGCATAAACGTCAGTTTCGTGCCGTAGCGATTTTGAAATTCCGCTTTATTTTTATTGCGAAATTTCGCCACGTTCGTCATATCAATTTCGTAAACGCTGGTAACGTGCGCCGAAGTTTGTTTGGAAAACGTCATATGTTCCGCGATTTTCTTACGCATCACGGACATCGGTTCAACACGATCTCCTACTTGCGAAGAAACTTGCGGAGCGGTAAATTCAGCTTTTTGAGCGGTTTTTGTTTGCGCCGAAGGTGTCAATTGCGGCGAGGTCGGCGCACCTTTTTTCAGTAAATCCTGCGGACGAAGTGCCGCGCCGGATTCGATAAATGTCAAAATATCTTTTTTCGTTACGCGACCGCTTACGCCTGAGCCTTCGACACGGGAAATATCAACATTGTGTTCTTTGGCAATATTGCGGACAAGCGGCGAAGATTTTGTTTTTCTCAAGTCTTCAAGCGACATTTCGCCGTTCGATTTGCCGTTCGTCTGTGAATCTTCGATTGCGCCCGGACGACCGTAATCATAACTTCTGCCTTCGGTTTCTTCGATCTCGCGCACTTCTCCGGCAGGCATCGCAACTGATTTAGCCGAACTTTTTGAATTTGTCGAAGCTGCTTTTTGTTCTCCATTTGACGCGGAATTTTGGACATTAGACTTCGGACTTCGGACTTGCGCCGATGTGCCGACCAAGCCGACAACTGCGCCGACTTCGACCGTTTCGCCTTCGCCGACGTTGATCGCCAAAAGTTTTCCGGCAGACGGCGACGGAACTTCGGCATCAACTTTGTCGGTTGAAATTTCCAGTAAAGGTTCGTCTTTTTCAATCGTATCGCCGACGGCTTTCAGCCATTTTGAAACAGTTCCTTCCGTAATTGATTCGCCCATCTGCGGCATCACGACTTCGGTTGCGCCTTCGGTCGTATCTGAAACAATCGCAGTTTGACCTTCGGCGGCGGAAACGGTTTCTTCGACTTCTTCGACTTGTTCGGCGACCGGCTCGGATTTGTTCTCGATCAATTCTTCTTCGGTCGCTTCATTAATATCAATCGACGGCGGCGCGGAAACCACCGATGTATTCGCTGACGAATTATCAGCGGCACTTTCGCCTTCTTCGCCGATCACGGCAACGACGCTGCCGACTTCGACCGTTTCGCCTTCGTCGGCTCTGATTTCCAACAAAATTCCTGCGTCGGGCGCGGGAACTTCAGCATCAACTTTGTCGGTCGAAATTTCCAGAATATTTTCGTCTTTTTCGATCTTGTCACCGACTTGCTTTAACCATTTTGAAACAGTTCCTTCGGTAATTGATTCGCCCATCTGCGGCATTACGACTTCTACGCTCATATAATCTCCGTTTTATAAATAATTGCTCGAATAATAATTTAAAGTATCAAATAGATAGAATACAGGGAAAAAGACGAAAAGTGAAAAAGACGCAAAATAAGAAAATCTAAAACATTTAATCGGTTTCAACACTTTTCAATCAACATTTCCTATTTTCCATTTTTCCATCTTCTAGCCGCCGATCAGACGCGCAATTAAAAACGCCGCGCCCGCCGCCGCACTTCCGATCAGACAAGTTTGCAATGCACTTTTGAGTGGCTTCGTGCCGGTAAATTTGCCTTTCACATAACCGAAAATAAACAGCGCGATGACTGTCACGACGACCGACCACAAAAGAGCAATGTGCGCTTCATTTAACATTATATATGGAAAAAGCGGAATCAAACCGCCCACGATGTATGCGCCGCCGATAGTTGCGCCGCTTTGCAGAGCGCGTTTCGGTTCAGGTTTTTCGAGTCCGAGTTCAAAGCGCATCATAAAATCGGCGAAATCCTTCGGACGCGAGGCAAGCGAATCAACAATCGGTTGAGCTTCGATTTTCGTCAGACCGTAATCTTCTAAAATTTCCAAAACTTCGTCCTTTTCGTGTTGGAGCATTTTGTCAATTTCATATAATTCGCGTTTGTATTCTTTGTCGTAATGTTCGACATCGGATTTTCCGGCGAGATAACCGCCCAAACCCATCGCAATCGAACCGGCGACGATTTCCGCAAGTCCGGCGGTCACGATGATCGAAGTCGAATCAACTGCGCCTGAAAGTCCGGCGGCGAGAGCAAACGGAACGGTCAAGCCGTCCGCCATTCCGATGACGACATCGCGGACGGTTTCGCCCGCCGTAAAATGTTTTTCCGTATGTGGTGTCTGCGGCATAATTCTATTTAATCATTAAACTGAAAGAATTTCATCAAGTAAATCAAATCATTCTTTGTTCTGTAAACCGATTTAAGAGAGAATTTATAAGAGGAAATTTATGCCGATCATAAAACTGGAAACGACAATAAATGCGCCAATCGAACGGGTTTTCGACCTTGCGCGTTCGATTGATCTGCATACGAAATCAACTTCGAAATCGGGCGAAGAAGCCATCGCCGGACGAACGAGCGGTTTGATAAATTTGGGCGAAACGGTAACTTGGCGGGCGACACATTTCGGCGTTCGGCAAACTTTAACATCGAAAATCACGGCTTTTCAGCGTCCGGCACACTTCCGCGATTCGATGCAGAGAGGAACTTTCAAACGCATTGACCACGATCATTTTTTCGAGAAAAACGAAACCGGTGAAACTCTGATGCGCGACAGTTTCGATTACGATGCGCCGCTTCGGATTTTGGGAAAAATTGCCGACCGATTATTTTTGGAAAAATATATGACGCGATTTTTAATCGAAAGAAATCGAATGATAAAAGAAATCGCCGAAAGCGAAAAATGGCAAAAATATTTAATTTTCGACTGAAAACCAAATCGTCCGTTTATCCGTATAACATTTGTTTTTTCAGATAAACTCGAACTAAAATAAATTTACCGATGAAAAAAAATTCAATTTCCAAATTTACGCTGTTTTTGTTAATTGCGGCAACGAGCGTTTTCGCACAGCAAACAGCTTATCAGCCGTCAAACTTAACAAACGAAGACTACGACCGCGCCGCAGGAATGCTTTCCTTTAACACGAATCAATATGTTGACCGCATTGGAGTTCGCCCGAACTGGCTGCCCGACGGCAGATTCTGGTATCAGGTTTTGACTTCCAAAGGCAAGGAATTCGTGCTTATAAATCCGGCGGACGGTTCGCGGACGGTTAAATCTAACTTAAATGATCTGGGCGTAACGGCGGATTCTAGCAATAGTAGAAGAGGAAATTTTAACGAAGTCGTTTCGCCGGACGGAAAAATGGCGGCATATATAAAAGACTGGAATTTGTATATGCGCGACATCGCCACCGGAAAAGAAACGCAACTGACCACCGACGGTGTGGAAAATTTCGGTTATGCGACCGACAATGCAGGTTGGACGCACAGCGACCGCGCGATTTTAGAATGGTCGCCGGATTCAAAAAAAATCGCTACTTTTCAGCAAGATCAGCGCAATGTCAGCGATATGTATCTCGTTTCGACGAATGTCGGCGAACCGAAACTGAGCGCGTGGAAATATCCGCTGCCGCAGGATAAAGAAATTGCCAAAATTCATCGCGTGATTATTGATACGGAAACGCCGAAAGTCATTCGCCTGAAAATGTCGCCGGACGATCACCGTTCGACGTTATGCGACGACATCTCGTGCGACGGCGGTTTTACCGATGTCGAATGGAGCGCGGATTCTTCAAAACTCGCTTTTGTTTCATCTACGCGCGATCACAAACAGGCGAATTTGAGAATTGCCGACGCAATGACGGGCGATGTCAAAAATATTCACGAGGAAAAAGTTACAACGCAGTATGAATCCGGTCAAGGCGCGGTCAACTGGCGTTATCTGCCCGCTTCAAACGAATTTTTATGGTATTCGGAAAAAGACGATTGGGGACATTTGTATTTATACGGTTTGGACGGAACGCTGAAAAATCAGATCACGAAAGGAAATTTCGTCGTCACGCAACTCGTAAAAATTGACGAAAAAAATCGCGTTTTGTATTTTAACGCCAACGGGCGCGAGGCGGGACGCGATCCGTATTTCAGCCATTTTTACAGCATCGGTTTTGACGGTAAAAATCTTAAACTTTTAACGCCCGACGACGGCAATCATCAGATTTCACTTTCACCGGACGGCAAATATTTCGTCGATACGATTTCAAAACCCGATATGCCGCCGACCGTTATTTTGCGCGATATGAACGGAAAATCAATCGCCACGATAGAAAGAACCGAAATTTCGCGTCTGACTGCGACAGGCTGGAAACCGCCGATGCCGATTACCGTCAAATCACGCGACGGCAGATGGGATTTATACGGCTTGATGTTTGCGCCGACCAATCTCGACAAAACGAAAAAATATCCGGTCGTCAATTATATCTATCCCGGACCGCAGGGCGGCGGTGTCGGAGGTCGCGCTTTTTCTACTTCGCGCTCGGATCATCAAGCTCTGGCGGAATTGGGTTTTATCGTCGTCGTCATTGACGGAACGTGCAATCCCGACCGTTCTAAATCATTTCACGACGCGTGTTACGGAAATATGGCGGACAACACGCTCGAAGATCAAATCGCCGGACTCAAAGAACTCGCGGCGAAATATCCTTATTTGGATTTGGATCGCGTCGGCGTTTGGGGACATTCCGGCGGCGGTTTCGCAACGGCGGCGGCGATGTTTCGTTTCCCTGATTTTTACAAAGTCGGAATCAGCGAATCGGGCAATCACGACAATCGCAATTACGAAGACGATTGGGGCGAACGCTACATCGGACTTTTAACGAAAGACGCGAACGGAAAAGATAATTACGAAGATCAGGCAAATCAGAATTACGCCAAAAATCTGAAAGGCAAACTTCTGCTCGCCCACGGCGCGATGGACGATAATGTGCCGCCGTCAAACACTTATCTCGTCGTTGACGCGCTCGTCAAAGCGAATAAGGATTTCGACCTGATAATTTTCCCGAACGCCCGACACGGTTACGGCGCGGACAGTCTATATATGATGCGCCGCCGTTGGGATTACTTCGTCAAAAATCTGCTCGGCGCGGAACATCCGAAAGAATACAAAATCACGATTAAACCGGATTCACGAATGGCGGCAAATTAAGAAAATAATTGAAAATACAAAAACGGAATAGCTGATAATTGCTAATCGTAAAATAAAATTCACAAAATTTTATCAGTTATCACTTATCAGCTATTCCGAATTTTATTAAATTGTATTTTCCCGCTGACTCCAAATAATTTTACACGCCGATATATTTCGCATAAACCGAACGCGCGACGGAAATATCGTCTGTTCCGCGAATTATCGCCCGCGCATCTTTGAAAATCGTCAATTCGTAACCGTCAACTTTAAGGCGCAAAAGATATTCGTTTAATTTTATTTCGCCCGTATTGTTCAGCTTTTCGGCTAATTTGTGCAAATCAATTTCCGAAGCGTTCGGCGGTCGGATTTGGACGGCATCGCGTCCACACAAAACGGTAAAAAAATCGGCGTTGTCGGCTTTCAAGAATTCAAAATTTCTTTTTCCGCAAGTTTCGCAATCTACATTCGGCTTGGCTAATTTTATTTTTCGCCAATCGTTTTGCCAAACATCGATTTGAATCAAAGATTTGTGCAGCGCGTCGAAATTTCCCGTTAAAATTTTTAACGCTTCGGTCGTCTGAATCGCTGAAATACTCGTGATAATCGGCTGAATTACGCCCGCCGTATCGCACGTCGGCGCACTTCCCGGCGACGGCATTTCTTCAAAAATGCAGCGCAAACACGGCGTTTCGGTTGGAATAATCGTCATCGTCGTTCCGTAAGACGAAACCGCCGCGCCGTAAATCCAAGTTTTGTTATTTTTGACGCAAGCGTCGTTTATCAGATAGCGAATCTGAAAATTATCCGTGCCGTCTAAAACCAGATCAACATCTCTGACAAAAGTTTCGATATTTGAATTATTTACGTCGGCGACAATCGCTTCGATCTCGATTTCCGAGTTTATTTCCGCAATTCTGTTTTTCGCCGCAATCGCTTTCGGTAATCTGTTACGCGCATCGTTTTCGGAAAAAAGCGTCTGTCTTTGCAGATTGGAAAACTCGACGAAATCGCGGTCAACGATTCGCAAAAAACCGATTCCCGCACGCGCCAGAATCTCTGCGTGCGACGCGCCCAAAGCTCCGCATCCGACAAGTAAAACGCGCGAACTTCGGAGTTTTTCCTGCCCGTTTTTACCGATCCGATTAAATAAAATCTGGCGACTGTAACGATCATTCATTGAATTCAAGAATACAAAAAAAATTTCGCAAACGCATAATTTTTCCAGATATTTTTATCAGTCCATTAAATATAAAATCGCGTTTTAAGATTCTTTTGATTTTATTTGAATATCGGAAAGCAAAAAAGTTTTAGAAAACCGAACGAATCGTGTCTCTGCTTATTTTTATAGTATTTTACTCTAATTGATTTCAAAACAATTATTATTATCTCGATAATTCGCCCTTTTATTTACGTTGCCGCACAACAAATCAATACTCAAACCGGAAAGATTTTGACCGATTAATCAAATCAATCATTTTGACCGATTAATCAATTTGATTGTTATCATTTCAATTTGATTGTTAAACATTGTAAATAATAGTTGACAGATGTTGCTAAGTATTGTAATTTTTATAAGTGATGACTCATAAAGAGTCATTTCCCATCGTCACCTGATTGCAAAATATATCCAAAGGAGCGGCGACCGACATTTCAAAATATTTCGAGTTGCAACTCAGCAAACATTTCAAAAAACGAACAGGCAATTCGGCTTTAGCCAATAGAAAACCTATCCGAAAAAATCCCTGTCTTTGCGGCAATCTCGAATGGTGACAAAAAATACTACAAAAAGCGGAATGCCTGAATCGTTTATTAAATAAAAATTAGCAGAGAAATTTTTAAGCAATAAATTCGTGTTGGCGCAACAGCCAAAGGAGTAAAGAGATAATGCTGTTCGGTAAAAAGAAAAGCACAGCCGGTCTGGATGTCGGTTCGAGTTCGATCAAAGTCGTCGAACTCGACGGCAAACTTAACAATTTAAGCCTCGTCAATCTCGGATTCGAAAACCTGCCCGACGATACGATTGTTGACGGACAGATTATGGAGATCAACGCCGTTGCGGAAGCCATTCAAAATCTGTGTAGCGATCAGCAGGCAAATTTCAGTCAGGTCGTGACGAGCGTCAGCGGACATTCGGTCATTATAAAAAACATCGTTTTGCCGCCGATGAGCCGCGAAGAATTGGAAGAATCAATTGACTGGCACGCCGAAGAACATATTCCATACGATCTGGCGGATGTCAATCTCGATTATCACATCACGGGCGAAGATGCCGAATCCACGCAGGTTTTGATCGCCGCCTGTAAACGCGAAAGAGTTGACAGTTTGCGTCAATCAATTCAGCTAGCCGGAAAAATGCCGGTCGCCATTGATGTTGATACTTTCGCACTGCAAAACTGTTATGAAGTCAATTACCAACCGGACGAATCACAGGTCGTCACGCTTCTCAACATCGGAGCTTCGACGATGAACGTCAATATCGTCAAAGGCGCGACTTCGCTTTTCACACGCGATATAACTATCGGCGGAAGCCAGTTTACGGACATTCTGCAAAAAAATCTCGGCTTGAGTTTCCAACAGGCGGAAGCCTTAAAACGCGGCGTAAATGAAGTAGCCGAAGGCGTTGAAGAAAAATCTATCGAACCTTTGATGAATAACGTCACGGAGATGGTGGCGATGGAAATTCAAAAAACATTCGACTTTTACCGCGCAACAAATGAAACCGAAAATGTTCACGTCCAAAAGATTTTAATTTCCGGCGGCGGCTCGAAACTGAGCGGTCTGGCGGAAGACCTTTCGGCGCGACTCGAACTTCCCGTCGAAGTTTTAGATCCGTTTCGTCAGATCAAAGTAGATACGAAAAAATTTGACCCCGATTATTTAAGCGAAATTATGCCCGAAATGGCGGTTGCCGTCGGTCTGGCAATCAGGGGAGTGGAATTAAGATGATTAGAATAAACCTTTTAAATTCGGTAACGGAAAGACAGGGCGGCGCGGTGATGACCGTCGAACGCAAAGTTGCCAGCCCGATGTCGCGCCTGATGTTGATGACTATGGCGGTCAGCGTATTATTGGCGGCGTTGATCGGCTGGGATATTATTAGCACCAATCGTAATAAGGCGAACGCCGAGCAAGCTCTCGAAGAACAAAAGAGAATCGCTTCCGAACTCGATGCAGTTTTACAGGAACAAAAACAGCTTGAGGCGAATATCCAGAATATTGATGCGCGAATTGATGCGATCAAAAAACTTCGTTCTTCGCAAGCCGGACCGAGTGCCGTTCTGGAAGCGATGCGCGAAAGGATCACGATGACTCCGGGATTGTTTCTCGAAAGTATCGAGCAGACCGGAGATCAATTAACCGTTAAAGGTAATTCGCCGGACGAAGCCGCCGTAACGCAATTCGGTCGCAGTCTCGAATTTTCCGCCGGACTTTTTTCCAATTTGAGCATCGAAACGCAAAGAAAGGAAATCACTTCCGAACAAGCCTCGTCAACGCAGGGCAGCGAAAAACCGAAATTGGAAATCGTCAATTTTATAATCCGCTGTGCTTACACACCTTCAAAAGCCGATGCGTCGAAAAATTCGATGACCGCCGCCAATCAAGCCGCAGCAACATCGAGTTCTCCGAATAACGGAAATCAAGCCGCGCCGAATCAGCCGCCGACCGCGCAACCGACTGAAAGCCAGAAACCGCCTCAAATCGCTCAAAATCAGTAGCTTTCAAAATTCGTTTAATAAATCAAGAAATCTAATAAAAGAAGGAAATCGAAATGTTAGAAAAATTCAAAGCTCTTTCGTGGTATATGCAACTGTTGATATTGGTTGTCATCGCCGGTCTGTTGTTTTTCGGAGAGAGATATTTCTTAACCGATGAGACCCGCGCGGAAACCGATCAAATCAATGAGCAAGTTGCACAATTACAGGCGAAAAATCAAGCCGCGCAGATTGCAACCCAACGCATTAACGAATTTCGTTCGCTCTATGCCAGCAAAATGCAGGAATATGACGAACTCAAGGCTCTTTTGCCTGAACAACGCGAGATTACGAATGTTTTGCAAGGTTTGCAGGACACCGCCGGCGCGAGCCGTCTGACTGTAATGAGATTTGCGCCGCGTGAAGATTCGACGCAGGAAGGCATTATGGCAAAACCCGTCGAAGTTGAAATTGACAGTAACTTCAACAGTCTGCGTTCATTTTTCGATCAGATGGCGAAACTTCCGCGTATCGTTTCCGTAACCGATTTCAAGATCAATCAACTGGAAAAACAATCGTCCGACAAAACTCTGCACGCTCAGTTTTTATTGACGGCATATTATGCTTCGCCCGAAGACCTCGCTAATTTAGGAAAACCGCAACCGGGAAAACCGGGCGATCCGCCGCCAAACGGACAAGCACCTCCCGCGCCTAACGGTCAGCCTCCGGTTCAAACTCCGCCCGCACCGCCTCCGGCAAAGTGATTTTAAATGTATTCGGTTATCGAATCTAATTTTTAGAGAGAATGTTATGACCAATAAATCGAAAGTATTAAAAGTTCTGAGTTTTGCATTTCTTATCACGGGATTTGTGATATTAAACGGCTTTTTGACTAAAGTAAATGCACAAAATGATCCTTTTGCGAAACCCGGCTGGGCAAGACCCAGAAATCCTAATCCGTCGCCGAGTTCGAGTTCGAGTTCGAGTTCGACAAAATCCGCTCCGAAGGAAAAACCGAAACCTGTCGGTCCGATAGTCGTTGTGCCGCCGCCGATTGATGCCAGAATAAATTATTACAAACGGCTTCGTGAAGAAGCCGCGACGGGCGGAATGGAACTGCCGAAAGTAACGAGCGTTTTGACTCTCGAAGAAATGTCCGTGATGGGCATTTTTCGCACGCCGCGCGGTTATGCCGCGATGGTCGAAGCCAAACCGATCAAACTTTCTTATACGATCTATCCGGGCGAAAAATTCTTTGACGGTCAGCTTGTCGCTATCGAAGAAAACCGTCTCGTCTTTCGTAAAGTTACGAAGATGAGCGACGGCAAATTTATCTCTTCGGTCGAAAATAAAGCGTTGCGTCAATACAGCGTTCAGGAAACCGTTCAGGGAACCGCGCCGATTGTTACATCCGGCAATACGGAAACGGCGGAAGCCGAAACGCCCGCCAGAACGGAAGAAAAAACGACAACCGTTCCGGCGACGCAAACCGTGATTATTTCGCCGGTAGATGAGATGAACAGACAGCCTCAAAGCAGTCCGAAAGATGCCAAAGATACGACCGGCAGAAAAGGTAAAAAAGGCACGAAAGTAGCAAAAAATAAAAAGCCCTAATTCAAAAAATTTTGGCGGTGTGACTATTTCCGATTCGTCGCGCTGCATTCCGATTAATAAAATCATTTTTTAATTGTCTCTGGTAAAGAGATGAAATCCTGTGGGAGGAAGCATGAATTTTCTTCAAAATACGACTGACTTGTGTAAAAAGGTCATTTTCGCTTTAATTATTTCGAGTTGTTTTGCGATTGCCGCCGCCGGTCAAAATGTTCCGGCGCAACAGCAAGGCAAAATGTACGGTGATCCGGGCTTTGTCGGTGAACCGATCAATCTGAACGTCGTCAACGCCGACATCCGCGATATTCTTAATTATGTCACGGAACAATACGGCGTTAATTTCGTCATAGACAAATCGGTCGGCGCAATTCCCGTAACGGTCAATGTCAGCGATGTTCCGTGGAACGTCGCGCTCGATTCGATCCTGCAATCGCAGGAATTAGCCGTTCAGGTCAACGGTCCGATTCTCCGCATCGCCAGTTCTAAAACGGTCGCGGCGGAACAGGAAATCAAAACCAAAATCCGCGAATCGCAACTCGACACATCGCCGCTTTACACTGAATTTATTCGCCTCAATTACGCCCGCGCCGCAGGTGCGGTTCAGCAATCAGGCACGACAACCGGAACATCTGCGGGAAGCAGTTCTTCCGCCTCGACTTCCGGTAACACAGGCGGCGAAAACGAAGGACTTTTACCGATCATCAAACGACGACTTTCACGTCGCGGAGCAATCGAAGTAGATGCGCGAAGCAACACTTTGATTATTACCGACGTGCGCGAAAATATTGACTCGATTCGTCAATTGGTCGTGCTTCTCGACCAACCCGAACCGCAGGTCGAAATCGAAGCGCGGATCGTCGTCGCATCACGCAATTTCAGCCGCGATGTCGGCGTTCAAATTTCTGCGCTTGTCTTAGGTTCGAGAGGAAGCGTCGGTTCGGCATCAACATTGCCCGGTTCGACAACAACAACAGGTCTTAATCCCGGAGGAAATCCGACCGGAATCGGAATTCAGCCGAGCAACAGTCTTTTATCAAGTATTCCCAATACCGTAATCGGTTTGACGACCGGAATTTTCGGAACGGCTCAGATCAGTGCTTTAATTACTGCCGGAGAACAAAAAGGTCAGGCGAAAGTTATCGCTAATCCGCGTGTTACCGCTTTGAATAACAGACAAGCTGAAATCAAAAGCGGCGCACAAATTCCGATTACGACGATTCAACCCGGCAGCGGCGCGGGCGGAGTAGCCATAGCAACTACGACTTATGTAGATGTTCCGCTGCGTCTGGCGGTTACGCCGCAGATCACCGATGCCGGAACGGTAATTTTGAATGTTGTCGCGGAAAACAGTAGCGCGTCAATCACGGCAGGCGGCGCACCGCCCGCGATCAGCACACAGAGTATGACGACACAGGTGACAGTTCCCGACGGCGGAACGACTGTTATCGGCGGAGTATTGTTCAATGACGAACGGGAAAGTCAGGATCGAACGCCCGGAATTTCTAAAATTCCTTTATTAGGAAATCTGTTCAAAAGAAAAGGCATTCAGAGCAATACCAACGAAATACTTTTCTTTATCACGCCGCGCATAATGCGTCTGGATTACAACGGAAATCCGATCAGCGGAAAAGTCAGCGACGGCAATCGTACGACGACGATTATTCAACCCGTGCCGCTCGGCAATCCGCCTTCCAATTCGGAAACTCCGAGACAGAATCCGCAAAACCCGCAAAATACGGCTGTTCCGATAACTCCTTTAGTTCCGGTAACAAATCAAGTTCCGGGACCGAATACCGAAATCAAACCATAGACGGGAAAAGAAAATTTTCGCTTTCGGAAAAGCACTTAGCTTAAATGAAACTAAACAAAGTGTTTTTCCGAAACTTTAACTGAAAAGGCAAAAACACAAGTCACTTTGCTTCCCTTCTTTCCCGTCAGATTTCTTCCGGTCTGACGGGTTTTTTTACCAAAACCTCATTCCCAATCTCACCAATAAACAAAAACATTGTTTTTTATGGAAAAACATAGTTATTAACCCTTTCGTGCAATAGAGCAATTTTCTCCCGAAAACAAATTACACTCGAAATGATGAAAACGATTCACACAGAAAGAAAGAAATTTTATGAACAAAAAGGTTTTAGTCTGCCCGAACTATTGATTGTTTTATTGGTTTTGGCGATATTGGTAACGCTCGCCTTGCCGCAAGTTATTTCATCACGCCGTTTATTCAAGTTTTCCGCGATGCAGAGACAAATTGAATCTTCGCTGCGCGATGCGCGTCAGGCGGCGATCGGTCAACGAACGCCGATTTCATTTCTTTATGATGACAATACGAAACAGATAAAAATTTACGGCGGAAACTACGGCAATTCAGGTGATCCAAAAAATTTCGTATTGAATATGGCTGGAATGGGACTCGATGCCGCCGACATCAAATACGGTCGTCCGTCCGGTGTTTCGACCGCGCCGCTCGGCGACGGGACGAATATGACCAATCTGACATCAAATGCCGTCGTGATAATTTTTCAAGCCGACGGTTCCGTTATCAATTCGAGCAATAATCCTCAAAATTACACGATGTTTTTTTATCACAGCAAACACGCGACCGATACGGCGTTTGCCGTTTCCATACTCGGAGCCGGCGGTCGCGCCAAAGTCTGGCGTTTAAATAAACAAACGAACGAATATGTCGAATAAAAATATCAAACAAACAAAAAATCCGTTACCGCGCCGCGAAGAGTCAGGCTTTACGCTGCTCGAAGCGGTGATCGCTATTTTTATTATGACAATCGGACTTGTCGGAACAGCCGCCGCTATTACCTACGCATTACAATACGGCGCGATCAGCCGAAACGTCACAAAGGCGAAATTGTTTGTCGTTGCATCGTTTGAAGAAATCGAAACGCTGAGAAACTCGCGCCGTCTCGAATTTAAGCAAATCTCCAATACCGGAAGTGTTGACAATAACAGTGTCAGCAACACGTTCACGGGTTTCAGCACCGGATTTTGGCAAATTCCGATCAATCCCGGAACAGACGGAGTTTTCGGCACGGCAGACGACATAGCCGATCCGTCAATTACGAGCAAAGGATTTTCACGGCAAATTACAATTACAAGTGTCAGCACTTCGATCAAAAAAATCGAGGTCAAAGTTCGTTATCCCGGAAGCGGAGGAACAATCGGCGAAATAACAGGTGTCAGCTATCTGAACGACGAAGCGCGATTTACGCCGTAGCAATTCATTTTAAGCGGTCTAAAAAATATGTTTTTGAAGAAATTTACAAATCCGGGCGAGCGGAAAAGAGCCGATGAAAAAGGCGCGGCTCTCGCTATTGCAATTATTGTCGTAGTGATTTTGGCTGTCATAGCAATGACCGCGTTGGCATTTTCTTCGACCGAAGCGCGAATTGCCGGAAGCGATCTGCAACGCACACAAACATTTTACGCCGCGACGACCGGATTGGAAAAAATGACCAACGATCTGAGCAATCTGTTTCGCAAAAAGTTTAATCCGGTAACATCCGATCTTAACAGCATCGCCGCCGATTATCCGCAGGAAATGAAGAACGAGGGATTTGATTTCAATCAAACGCTGGCGATTGATGCGACCAAGATGATTGAACTGCAAACTACTCAGGGAATTACTTTGACGACTTATCCGCACGTTAACATTCCCGAAGGTCCATACGCCGGACTTTACGCCAGCCTTGTTCCGTATAAAATAACTTCGACCGCAACGATGAAAAATACGGGAACGCAGATCAAATTGGAGAGAGAATTTAACAGTTATCTCGTTCCGCTGTTTCAATTCGGCATTTTCAGCAACGACGACATCGAGGTTCATCCCGGACCTCTGATGACGTTTAACGGACGCATTCACGCTAACGGAAATGTCTATGCGCTGAGAAATACGACGTTTTTGAAACGCATTACGATGGGCGGCGAATGGATTAGGTCGGCGACACGCGGCGGCGAATTGAATACGGCGAGCGGTTCGAACAACGTCAGTGTGCAGGTCAACGGTATAACCGTTCAGAGCAATAACGGAAGTATGGTGACAGGTTCGGCAACGGTCGGCGGTCCCGGTATTTCAGGAAGCAATCCCGGAGATCGCGGTTATTTTCCGACAAGTCCTTTAGGAATACCGAATCCGTCATGGGAAACAGAATCGGTTAAAACGGCGACGACCGGAGTTGACGACCGTTTCGGCGGGCAGATCATCACGCATACGACCGGCGCGACGGAATTAAAAGTTCCGGTCGAAACCGACGGCAATAACGCCGCCGAACTTATCAAACGCGCTCTGCCTTCGGACAGCGAAATTCTTTCTTCGCAGCGTTACCATAATAAATCACAGATCAGAATCCTGATTGACGACGAAACGGCAGGCAGCGGAACGGGCAACGTCGCCGGAATCCCGGCAGGAAAAGGATTACTGCTTTCCCAATTCGTTCCGTCGGTTTTAAACGGCAGCAGTAATGTTTTAAAACTCGTTTCCAACAGCGGAACGGTCAGCGGCAGCACGGTCAAACAAAAACTGACGAACGGCAATCTGATTGATGCACAAACGGTGCGCGGCATTAAAACGACCGGACAGACGGTCGGCACGAACTATATTCCGCGCGGCGCAGGAATTCAAGGAAGAATTTTAATCGAAGTCGTCAAACCGGACGGAACGACGGTGGATATAACGCAGACGATTTTGAGTATGGGCGTAACCGAAGGCGAGCCGAACGGTATCGTTTATCTGCAAAGACCGCTTTGGGCGGGATACGTTCAAGGCAGCCGCGACCGCCGGGGCGGAGGTTTCGATCTGGTCAATTTAACGAGAAATTACCAGCACGTTGCCGACGGCGAAATTTCCGATCCGTCATCGCAGTTTTACTCGAATCGCGGATTTATCAATACGACTCCTTCATCGGCAAACGAAGACGGTTCGACCATTATCAGAGAAGCGAGTCCGAGCGGCACATATAATCAGATCGTTCCGATCAATGTCTATAACGTCCGCGAAGGTTGGTATCAGAGCGAAATGGACGAATTCAATATTTACGAGCGCGGAATAACCAGCGTTGTCGAACTCAATATGCGAAATGTGGCGCGTTGGCTCGATGGCGTTTACGACAACAATTTGCTTTCGGGATCAACCGCTGTCGGTGCAAACGTCAACGGCAGTGAAGGTTATGTGATCTATGTTTCAGACCGGCGCGGAGATAAAGTCAAAGCCGAATACACCAAAGACGGAACATCGTTTGCCAGCACGAACGGCATCGTTGACAACGAAGATATTTACGGTCCGAACAATTTGCTCGACGACGGCGAAGATGTAATCGATTTCGGCTGGATCGCCGGCGGACTTTCTAAAAAAGGTCGCCTTCAGAGAGATTTAACCGAACTTCCGACAACCGGAACGATCTGGGACAAGTCATTAAACAGACTTTCCCGCGCCAATACCGTTTTAAGTTTGTCGGCTCTCAGCACCTCGACATCGAGTTATTTCCGCCGTTCGGTTCGGCTTTTCGACGGTGAAACTTTGAGTTTTAATCCTTCGACCGCCGGCAAACTTTCACCGATCAAAGGCATTACGGTTTCGTCGGAAAACCTGATTTATATCTGGGGAAATTACAACACGACGGGCGTGAGCAGTATGCCTTCCAACGGTTCTACTTTGAACGACGGCACGGGTTATACGGGCAATCAAATTCCCGCTTCGATTGTCGGAGACTCATTTTCACCGCTTTCCAGAACTTGGTTTGACGGTTTGAGCGCGTTATATCCCGAAGGCAGCAGTTATCCGCGGTATTTCGCCGGTGAAGCGTATCGAATGGCGGACGAAGGCGCGTCGGTGACGGAAGGAACGGCGGTGCGCGCCGGAATTATTGCCGGAACGAACATCTCGACGCTGACTGCGAAACCGGGCAGAGATTCGGACGGTCTCAGACGCGGCGGCGGAATCATTAATTATCCGAGATTTCTCGAATGTTGGAATCTAAACGGCGTTACCAATACCTGGAGTTATGTCGGTTCGTTTATTCCGCTTTATCATTCGACACAAATGCTCGCCAACTGGGAAAACGACACGTCTATTATTTATATGCCGCCGCGCCGCAACTGGAGTTTTGACGATACGTTTCTGACACCGAGCAAACTGCCGCCCGGAACACCGTTTTTCCAATATGTGCAGGCGACCGGATTTCGTCAAAACCTCTATTAAATTTTCTCGTTTTACTCGTATAGGCAAATTCAAATGAAAGGAAAAAACAATCGAAACGCCCAGACAGGATTTTCTCTGATCGAATTGCTCATCGTGATGGTGATGATGCTCATCATTCTCGGAGCGGTTTTCTCACTAATGCGCGGAACGATTATGACTGCCAATACGAATTATGAAATGACCAATGCCGGACAAGGACTTCGCAATGCACAGGAATATATCAACCGTGATATTTTAACGCTTGGCGACGGTGCGAAAAGCATCTCTGAAATCTGGCTGCCGACCAAGTTTGCGACCACTTATCTGACGGCGCGTGCCGCGTCTTCGATTGATTTTTCGGGTCGCGGTTATGTCAGTATGGGCGCAGTCGTTTCCGATAATAATGTTCCCGCCGGAATAGCAGTCGCCGGAACAAATCCGGCAACGACGGTTTTCCCCGGAACCGACCGCATTTCTTTTTTGACCGAAGATAAAACATTTACATCTATCTCACTTGCCGTTTCGGACGTAGATCACAACAGCGGTTATATCATTGTTCCGAGTTCGCGGATAGACGGTTTTCAGATCGGCGAGATTTACTTTCTTTCAAACGGCGTTTCGGGAACTTTCGGAACGATTATGAGTAAAGATAAAGCGTCGAACAAAATTTATTGGACAAACGGCGATACATACGGTTTGAATCGAACCGGAACAACGGGAAGTCTCTACACGGTCAGAGGCGCGAATCTGCCGATGACTCTGTTGCGCGTCCAATTAATTCATTACTTCGTCAATTCTTACAACCATTTAATCAGAAGAGTTTTCGGCATTTCCGGTTCTGGCTATCTCGACAGCATAATTGCCGAACACGTCACTAATTTACAGTTTCGATATACTTTAACTCCCGATTCCGACGGCACGATTTTAGAACAGCCGAGCGATCAGTTTCCTCTGGACGAAGCCGTTTCCGTGCGTATGATCGAACCTTTTGTTGAAGTAGAGACGGCATATTTGCTGGCGAACAATACAAAGGCTAAAGTTGACGGCACGACACAATTAGGTGTCCGCAACATTCAATTTTTAGAAGCACCTGTTCCTTATGACAGCGAGGGAAACACGGATTTGCCCGATCCCGGACCGACACCTCAAATAACGCCGACACCAACGCCGTCGCCGACTCCGATTCCGACTCCGTCGCCGACTCCGGTTCCGACTCCGACACCTAAAACAAGTCCGACCGCCACACCGTCGCCGACTCCGATTCCGACACCGACACCTTTTGCTTGCGCGAAAAACGAAAAACCGAGTCAGACAGGTTGCACCTGCTATGCGCCGTATTCCGTCAAATCCAATGGTAAGTGTAAATAGACAAGTTAATTTGTAATCATTTCCGGCAAATCGAATATCAGGCAAAAGATAATTAATAGAAAACTTATCTATCTTTCGGGCGATAAAATCAAAAGGAAAAAGCCGACATTATTTCAAGATCGGCTTTTTCCTTTTTTTTAAAATCGGGACGGCGAGATTTGAACTCACGACCTCTCGCACCCCAAGCGAACGCGCTACCAGACTGCGCTACGTCCCGAAAAGACGAATTTCAAGAGTAAATTCGCCCTTTCATTTTGTCAAATCAATACTTACGTTGAAACTGTTTTTCGGCAACGGCAGGATGATTTGTTTTGAGCATTTCTCTTAATTCCAAAAGTTGCGCCGCAAGATTTTTTAAGGCTTCACGACGCTCATCGTCAAACTCGAATTCCGATTCATCATCCGCATCAATTTGCGAAACCGCCGTTATCATTTCTTCATCTTCGACAAATTCCGGCTCGTAATCTTCAATATCCAAATCGTCATCTTCGGGTTCGGGCATTTTGACGGCTTTTAAGATCGGCTCACTTTTTTGCGGCTCGGCGGGAACGATTTTCAGACGACTCGCATCACGCAGTTCGGTTTGCAGTTTCTTTTTTGCGCCCGCAATCGTAAACATATCTTCATACAAAAGTTCTTTAATGCGAAGCGCGATCTCGACATCGCGGCGGCGGTAACTCCTCTGTCCCGAACGGTTTTTTTGCGGCGAAAGCTGCGGAAATTCGGTTTCCCAGTAACGCAAAACGTGCGCCTGAACACCGACGATGTCGCAGACTTCGCCGATTTTAAAGAAAATCTTTTCCGGTATCACAACTGCTGGTTGTCCCATTTTATCCTCTGTTATGTTAAAGTTTTTTGTAAATTCCGCCGTCGTTATTGTATGAGTTTAAGTAATTTGTGTCAATGTTTTTTATGAAAACCGAATTCGAGTTCATCAAAAATCTCCAACAAAAGTATTCGCTAAATAAAATCGGCGACGACTGCGCCGTTTTGCCGAAAGATTCCAAAAACGATCTCGTCATCACGACCGATCTTTTGATCGAAGATATTGATTTCAGAATGTCTTGGACAAAGCCCGAATTTTTAGGTCACAAAGCGTTGGCGGTTTCTCTTTCCGACATCGCCGCAATGGGCGCAAAACCCGTCTGGTCAATGCTTTCAATCGGTATTCCCGAAAAAATCTGGAAGACGGATTTTGTCGAAAAATTTTACGAAGGTTATATACGTCTGGCGAGAAAATTCGATGTCGAACTCGTCGGCGGTGACGTTTCAAAATCGCCCGATAAAATCGTCATTGATTCGATTGCCGCAGGCGAAACGAAAAAAGGAAAAGCCGTTTTGCGTTCAACCGCAAAAGTCGGCGATTTGATTTTTGTAACGGGAAAATTAGGCGGCGCAAGTGCCGGTTTTGAACTTTTAGAAACGGGCGAAAATTACGAAATTTCAAACTATAAAAAACTCATCGAACGGCAATTAAAGCCGAATCCGCAAGCTGAAATCGGACAAATTTTGGGTGAGAAAAATCTCGCAACTTCGATGATTGATCTGAGCGACGGTCTATCGAGCGATCTATTTCATATCTGCGAATCTTCAAAAACAGGCGCAAAAATCTATGCCGAAAAAATCCCTCTCGAATCTCAAATTTCAGATTCGACGTTCCAAAAAACAAAAAACAAAAAACAAAAACCAAATTTATTTTTCGCTTTGAACGGCGGCGAAGATTTTGAACTGCTTTTTACGGTCAATCCGAAAAAAAAATTTCCGCTTGAAAAACACCTCGAAAATCATAAAATTTCATACATCGGAGAAATCACCGCAAACGCTGAAATCATTAAACTTGTCACAGACAACAAGACCGAGATTTTAGAGCCGAAAGGATTCCGTCATTTTTAGAAAATTTTCACACTTTCAAAAATATTTTCAAAAAAAGTCTTGACAATGATTTTCAAGTCGTGCTAAAACTTTCAACTGTTCGCCGTAAGACGAACAAAAAATTTTTCAGGAGATAATTTCGTGATTCAAAGTTGGATACATACAAATCATAAAACGACACGCTTCGCCGCTATTAATGAAATGCGGTTTAGCAGAAGTTTGTCGGTCGGTTTGTGTGCGAAACATAGCGGATCAGATTATCAACCGACACTCGGCGGCTTAGACCGTCTGGAGAATCAGAGTTAGCAAAGCGGGAGCGGCAAGTTTCCGCTCCCGAAACATAAAATTTAGCGAGTTTTGATTTTATAAAACTCGAAAAAAGTTTTAGGAGCGGTAACACGCAAAGTTCTCGAAAGGAATTTTTTAAGTGTTACCGCTTTTTTTGTGTTTCAAGATATTTGATAACTGAATAACCGAAAAAAGTCCGGGAAAATTATTTCCGTCAGCGAAGATGCGGCGAGTAATGACTTTACCCGGACAAAAACGAAAAAAGGCAGAGAGTTTGGAAAGATATTCTTCTTCGATAAAAACTTTGGCGAGTTCCAAAGAAGAAAATCTTGCGACTTTGTTCGGGGCATAACTGCGCCCGAAGTGTGTCTAAATCTCTGCCTTTTTTATTTTTACACAAATTTTTTTATTTTTCACGCATCGGTCGTCTATTGGCAAAGACAGGCAGTCTGTAAAACTGTCGCTTCTTCAAGCTGTGAAAGTTCGAGTCTTTCCCGATGCAAAGACATTTATCATTGAACATTTATCATTTATCGAAATTTTTGAACAGATAAATGCTCAATGAATTTGTGAGCGAAACTCAAATGGCTGAGTAGCGGTCTTCCAAACCGAAAGCTGCGGGTTCAAATCCCGTCGCTCACTCCATCATCAATTAAAAATTAAAAATTAAAAATGCAAAATTAATTTTTAATTTTTAATTCGCAAAGGCGCGTAGTTTCAATCGGCAAAATGTCGGTCTCCAAAACCGAAGTTTTCAGTTCAAATCTGAACGCGCCTGCCAAATTTTCTCTGAACGGCAAAGAAAAATGTGATTTCTATACCTCATTTCTCACATTCTCGCGGAAGATTAGCCTAATCGGTAAGGCAGTGGTTTTGAAAACCATCACGCATTTGTCGCTTGCGGGTTCGAGTCCTGCATCTTCCGCCAAATTTTGGGGGCGTAGCTCAACGGATTTAGAGCAGTTCATTACGAATGAACAGGTTGGAGGTTCAAGTCCTCTCGTCCTCTCCAAAACATTTTCGGCTTCGTAGCTCAATGGATTTAGAGCGCAGGTCTTCTAAACCTGATGTTGCGGGTTCGAGTCCCGCCGGAGCCATTTCGATTTTGGATTTTTGATTGCCGATTTTGGATTTAAGAAACTTAGTCGCAGTCAGTTCCAATTAAATTTATTTCGGGTTCGTCTAACGGCAGGACGCATCACTTTGAACGATGAAAAATAGGTTCGAATCCTTTACCCGAAGCCAATTTTAACAATTTTCTGGGCGTTCCGCAGACGGCTATACGGGCTTGCTTTGGGAGCAAGTTACTTCGCAGGTTCAAATCCTGCCGTTTCCGCCAAAACTTTTAGGGCGAATGCCGAAATTGATTACATTCTACGAAAATGACACAAATCAATTTCAATTCTTGTCGCCCAAACCCATTTATTTTCGGGCGAATGCTGAAGATGACTACATTGGTAAGAGCATTTGAGGTAAAACTCAAAAGGTCGTCGGTTCGAGTCCGGCAATTTGCTGTAAAAAGCGAATTTAGCTCAGTAAAAAAACCGTCGCTTCCTTTTTGTCGCCCGAATAAATTCTGTGGATTGTAGCTTAAACGGCAAAGTATCTTATATTGTCAATATAAAACAGTGTTCAGTTATAACAATGGTATTCTTTTGGTTAAATTTACGGAGATATAAATGAAAAGAAGTGAACGTATTGCTAATTTTCTCGGAATGCCGCACGGAACAGCAATGGCTAAACTGAGAAAAAATATCCTTTTTCGACAACTAAAAAAACATAATGAGAATATTTGTTACAGATGCACACAAATAATTGAGTTTGTTGAAGAACTGACGATTGAACACATTGAAACGTGGGAAAACATAAGCATTGAATTATTTTGGAGTTTGGAGAATATTGCATTTTCACATAGCAAATGTAACAGACCACATCGAAATAATGGCGGAGGTTCCAAGAAAAAAATCTTTCCGCCGAAAGATATGGCTTGGTGTTCTCAACACAAAGATTTCTTACCGATTTCATCGTTTGACAAAGGCGGTAAAGGCAATGGATTAAAGGATTATTGCAAAATCTGTCGCAGTTCACGCCGAAAAACGGGTTTAGGAAGATAACTTTATGGTGATGTTCGTTTATGTGGTAAGACTTTTACCTGTGAAGTAATTTAAGCGAGTTCAAACCTCGCACATCACCCCAAAAACCTGCTCGACAATTAATTTATAAACAGTTCATCCGGGATTGAAGCACAAAGGCTGTGCGTTTGATTGTCTATCGAAAAGGTGCGAGTTCGAGTCTCGTCAGTCCCGCCAATTTTTTTAACAAAGGAGAATAATTATGATTGAAAATCACTTTACGGAGGTCGAAATAATGAAGTTATGAAAATTTAAATACTCGTAAAATTTTCTGCAAATATTCGATTTCAGAAAATTTTATTTGAGAGGAAAACAAAAAGTGAGCAAGAAAATAAAAACAAAATATCACATCAAAAAACGTATTTTTCTTAACCGCGATTTAAATATGCGCGCCGTTGCCATCGGAATTGTGCAGGACACGCGCAATATTCCGAACAGCGAAGAGAAAAATTGGGAATGGGCGACAATCGAACTGACTTTATCCGATTGCGTCCGCAGCGTTTCATACGATTTCAACTTGAACACCAAACAAGATCGCGCCGATAGTCTTTACAAAATCAGACGAATCGCCGCGATTGTCAATGAGGTTAAAGATGCGATTGAAACGGAAGCAAAATCAATCGACGAACGCAAAATCGTCAAACAAAAAGAAAGACCGAAAGCCAAAAGCGCGAGCGGTTAAATTTCAAAAAGGTCGGATAACTGAGATAGATTAGTGCGACTCTGAAAAGGTCGAAAGGTTGGCGCGATACCAACTCCAATCACCATTCCGATTTTAGATTTTGGATTGCCGATTTTGGATTAAATAGTTAGCGCATTTTTCAATCTAAAATCTAAAATCTAAAATCTAAAATCCATTTGGCGGTGTAGCTTAATCGGACAAAAGCGTCGGTCTCATAAACCGAAGATTAAAGGTTCAAATCCTTTCTCCGCAACCAAATTTTCTATAAAAAACAATCCTACCAAAACCAAACGCGGACGAGCGATTTGCGAGGACGAAAGAATGCTGAAAAATTCATTCCTTTTGTTCGCAATGAACACACTTGTCTTTTGTCCGACGATGCAAATTTTTCGCCGCGTTTGCCTACCAAATTCAATTGGGATTGTTAATCAAAAAGTTTTTTGGCAGGTAACTCAATCGGTAGAGTGTCGCTCTGTTAAAGCGAAAGTTACGGGTTCAAATCCTGTCCTGTCAGCCAAATTATTTCGGTCGGTAGCTTAGACGGTTAAAGCATTCGCCTTTTAAGCGAAGGATCGTGGGTTCGAATCCCACCCGACCAACCACAAATTAACGGATAATGGATAGTAAATAATTCTGAAAAATTGTTCACTATCCATTATTTCCGAAGCGAATGCTGAAAGGATTACATCAACTTTGTCTTGAAAACAAAAAAGTATCTTTTCAAAACCTTGTCGCTTCTCAAAATTTCGGGTGAATGCTGAATAAGACTACATCTCCAAAACGCGCTTAAATGAGGGGTGATAAACCTCAGTTGTGAAAAACCAACGCGCAAAACGTCTTTTCGATTTTGTCACTCGAATCCTAATTCTTCTTTGCGATCTCTGCATTAGAAAATTCCTTTTAACCGCAAATATCGCAAAATCAAAACTCTTTCCGAAAGGAATACAAAAATCTTGTCCAAATAGGAGGAAATTATGGCAAATAAAAATCTATTTCAAACCGTACGCGGAATGTTCGCGCCAAAAACCGACACAATTAACGAAGCGGGTGGAACGGCTTACAAACTCTCGCCGAAAGCGGCTTTAGCACAATATGCGGCGACGGGTTGTTTTTCAAATACTTTTTACACCGACGCGGGCGAACAGCTTGAAAAAGTTCTCGCTTTGACCAAAGAACTCGACGCGGAATTTATCGCAAAAACTGCAATCTATTCGCGTGAAAAAGGTTTTATGAAAGATATGCCCGCGCTTTTATTGGCGGTGCTTTCGACGAAAGATAAAGCGATTTTCGAGAAAACTTTTCCGCGCGTGATTGATAACGGAAAGATGCTCAGAAATTTCGTGCAAATTATGAGAAGCGGCGCGACGGGCAGAAAATCGCTCGGTTCTTTGCCGAAACGAATGGTGCGCGAGTGGTTTGAAACTCGCAAATCTGAACAGATTTTCAAACAATCCGTCGGACAATCTCCGAGTTTTGCAGACGTTTTGAAAATGGTTCACCCGAAACCGAAAGACGCGGAAAAAGAAGCACTTTACGGCTGGTTTATCGGGCGCGATGTTGACGCGAATAAACTTCCCGAAATCGTTCAAAGATTTGAAAAATTCAAATCCGGCGACGCTTTGGAAGTTCCGAATGTTCCGTTTCAAATGTTGACGGCTCTGCCGATTTCGACGAAGGAATGGACGCAGATCGCACGAAATGCCGCGTGGCAGATGACTAGAATGAATCTCAACACTTTCCAGCGTCACGGAGTTTTCAAAGACGCTGAAATGGTTGAAATGATTGCAAATCGTCTGTGCGACCGCGAAGCGATTCGCCGCGCCAAAGTTTTTCCCTATCAATTGCTGTCGGCTTATAAAATGGCTGAAGCAAATGCGGAAATTCCGCGTCAAATTACCGAAGCGTTGCAGGACGCGATGGAAATTGCGACCGAAAACGTGCCGGACTTGAGCGGAAAAATTTACGTTTTCCCTGACGTTTCGGGTTCGATGCGTTCGCCTGTCACGGGTTTTCGTTCGGGCGCGACTTCCGCTGTGCGCTGTATTGATGCTGCGGCTCTGGTTGCGGCGTGCGTTCTGCGAAAAAATCCGACCGCCGAAGTTATCCCGTTTGAATCGAACGTCGTCAAAATCGCGCTTAATCCGCGTGATTCGATTATGACGAACGCGCAGAAACTGGCGAATCTTCCGGCAGGCGGAACAAACTGCTCCGCGCCTCTCCGCGAACTGAATCGTCACGGTTCAAACGGCGACGTTTTGATCTACATTTCCGACAACGAATCGTGGATTGACACGCCGCACTACGGACGCTTCGGCGGCAGCGGCACGGAAACGATGAAACAATGGAACGAGTTTAAGACGCGCAACCCGCAGGCAAAACTCGTCTGCATTGACATCCAACCTTACGCCAACACTCAAACCAAAGAACGCGCCGACATCCTCAACATCGGCGGATTCTCCGATCAAGTATTTACACTTGTCTCCGAATTCGCCAAAGGAAATCTGACGGCGGAACATTGGGTTGGTGTGATTGAGAAGGTTGAGGTTTGAAAATTATCAGAAACTTGATTTTAATTGAGTTTCTGATAATCCAAATTTAAGTAATCAAATTATGAGCGAATTAAATTCTGTTTTTATAAAGGCGAATCTTCCAATCTCTGAAATCAAACTTTGTTTGGAAAAGATATTAAACTGTCAGCTGATAAAAGTTGACGATGTAGATTGGGAAATTTATTCAACCTCTTTAATCGGACTTCAAATATCATTACTCAAAGCTATTGATTTTGAGGATGACAGAGAGCTTAATTTCTCTGAATTTAGTTATTACATTGATATAGATTACAGTCGCAGTGCATTTAAAATTGATTACGCATCTGATTGGCAATTAATGACTTCAATAGTTTTGGGAAATATGATTTCCGGAAGTTTGAATTGTGAATGTTTGGTTGTGAAAAATATGCAAAGACTTATTGAAAGATTCGTACCAGAGAATTGATTTTGAATAAATTTTGGCGAATGCCGTCGGAAATACATTAGATTAGAAAGTTTCGATACTTTCCCGCTCCAAATTTTTAATTTATGGAGCGGAAATTCTCGATCAAAACTTGTCGCCAAACTTCTATCTGAAAAACGCGACTGTCGGAAAGCGTGTTTTTATCTTTAACAAACTTTTTAACAATCGCGTTTTTGTCTGTGCCGTTTTATTACTTTAATTTGTTTCTGTTTTTCAATTCTTTCCAGATCATAAACAAAAGCACGACGATCAGCGGCGGGCTGATGATGAAAAGGATAAAGAGAAGCTGAAACAGATATTGCATCGGATGTGCGGCGGTCAAAAACCGATGACCGAAAATGTCGCTGTCCGCACCAAAAACGATTGACAGGAAAAATAGTTTGACTGTGATAAAAGCGGCGAGCGCGTAAAGGAATTTGCAGTTTGATTTCATAATTTTTATTACCTCGACTATTTGCAAATCATATCACAAATTTCACCTGTAACGAACAACTATCTTGGCGAATGCCGCACGGGATTACATCGGTAAAAACTTGAAAAAGTCGAGCGGGTTCAAATCTCGCCCGCTCCGTTTTTATTTTTATGGAGCGGAAATCCCGGCACAACTTGTCGCCGATTTTATTCTTTATAAATTCCCTCGAATTGTTTGGCGTTTGCCAGCGTTGCGATCAGTTTTTTCGCGCCGTCCGCGTCTTTGGCGGCGATGATGTAAACGTATGTGAACGGAGCGCGGGTCGTGGCGAACAGAATTGCTTGTTTGGCGGCGTATTCGTTTTGAATCGTTTTTAACTGCGCGTCGGTGACGATTTTATTTTTGACGAGTTCGGCGAGATTGTCAGGGTGAACGATGAAAAGCGCGTTCAAGCGCGGATTATTTCGATAATCGCCGAGTGTTTCGGCATCATTTAACCTGCCTTCGGATGAATAAAACGAAGCGGCTTCCAGCGTCCGGCGCACATCGCGGCGCATCGAAACGGCATATTTTTCGTCAACGAACAGAAACTGCTCGCTCAGAAAAAGTTTCGGTTTGAGCAAATCCGCGCCGAACGATTTTTCGAGCGCGGCGATGTAATCGTCAACAAACGCCGTGTCGTCAATCGTTTTATTATTTTTCAGGCGTTCGTCGAGCAGCGGGATAATCGCTTTGGCGGCGCGGTCTATCGAACTGTTGTTATAGAAAGATTTCGGCGCGGCGAGATATTTCCCGAAATCGGCGGCGGGCGTAACGGCGCGGGCGATCATCCCGTTGCCGAACGCGGCGGCGAGCGATTCGTTCAAAAGATTAAACGCCGGAATCGCGGCGGCGCGGTTCGCTGAACGAAATTTCTGTTCCATTCGGGCGCGAATTTCCGGCTTCATATTGTTGTAAAAAAAATGACAAAGCTCGTGAATCACCACGTCAATCCGCTGTTCGGGCTTTTCATTCGCCTTAAATTCCGCCAGCGAATAATTTTCCAACTGTTGACCGTTACTTGATTCTCTAATCGCGCCGGGAATGTAAAACAAATTAAATGTAATTTCATAAGCTGCGGGCAGAGCCGATTGATAGAAATTATAAAATTTTTTGACCGGCTCGGCGATCTTTGCCGAATGCAGCAGCGCGTCGGTCTGCGCGGCAAATTCGCCGCCCGTTTTCACCGCTTCGCGTTCCCACCAGATTTTAAAACGCGGCTCGAAATAACGTATGACGCGCTCGAACGCGATGCGGTCGGCGGGCGCGGTCAGCAGATCGAGGCGTGATAAATAATCTTCCGCGCCGTCCGCCTGAAATCCGGCGATCCTGATTTTATCGAACAAATTAATCGAATTATTGATATTCGCGCCGCTCGAAAGTTCGACGCTTTTGGAATACGAATCGCGCAGACGCGCCCATTCTTTAAGCATCCGGCGGTCTTCGTCGGTCTTCAAAAATTCCCGCGTCCACAAATCACCGAGATTCTGCCGCGCGCAACTGACCGGCAAATCGCCGACGCAATCGAGCTGATAAGTCAGATTGGCAACTGCGCCGAATTTCACACGCACACGCAATTGAGCTTCGGCGGTTAAGGAGACAAACGAAACGACGATTAAAAGAAAAAACAGACGATAAATTTTCATAAATTCGGGGCGAAAACCGGAAGATCCAAACCGTTTGCCGTCGCAGACGGTTTCTATCTGCAATTAAAGATATTAAAAATACGAGGCATAAGCAATCGCCGCGAAAGCCCTTCGTCAGGATAAAAATCCGAGTCTTGAAGGCGAAATAAAAAAAATTCAAAATTCATATATATTAATTATTCGGAGGAAATATGTCATACAAAAAACTAAACATTTCGGGCGCGAAAGCGGACGTTTTCGCTTGGGTCAATCACGACCTGTCGCTCGACGAACAAAATATGCTGCGTAATGTGTCGCGTCTGCCGTGTCTTTTCAAGCACGTCGCGCTGATGCCCGACGCACATTTGGGAATCGGCTCGATGGTCGGTTCGGTCGTCGCGACGAAAGAAGCTGTCATTCCGGCAACTGTGGGTGTCGATATTGGCTGCGGAATAATGGCAGTCAAAACGCCATTTAAAAGCGGAATTCTTGACGGTAAATTGAAAGATTTGCGTCACGAGATTGAACGCGCAATTCCGGTCGGATTTAACGCTCATAAAGAGTCCGACAATACGGCGGCGCGTTGGAACGGTTGGGAAACTTTTGAAGAACTGCATTCCGGCGTTCAAGACCGCAAGGTCAAAGCTATGAAACAACTCGGAACGCTCGGCGGTGGAAATCATTTTATCGAAGTCTGTCTCGACACCGAAAGCAATGTTTGGCTGATGCTTCATTCCGGTTCGCGCAATATCGGAAAGGAAATCGCCGAACGTCATATTGCGACGGCGAAAACGCTTCACCGTCTGAACGAACTTCCCGATCCGAATCTCGCTTATTTTATTCAAGGGACTGAAGAGTTCAAGAATTACTGGCGCGATCTGGCTTGGGCGCAGGGTTATGCGTTGATGAACCGCGAAGTGATGATGAAACGCCTGCTGAAATCATTCAACCGGATGTTTAATAAACAAAAGGAATTTCGTCCTGAAATTGCGGTCAACTGTCATCACAATTACGTTGCGGAAGAAACGCATTTCGGCGAAAAAGTTTTCGTCACGCGCAAAGGCGCGATCAACGCTGAAACGGGACGCTACGGAATTATTCCCGGCTCGATGGGCGCGAAATCGTTCATCATCAAAGGCTTGGGAAATCCCGAAAGCTATAATTCCTGTTCACACGGCGCAGGTCGCAAAATGTCGCGCACGGCGGCGAAAAAACGCTTCACCCGCGAAGACCTCGAACGGATGACCAAAGGCGTTGAATGCCGCAAAGACGCAGGCGTAATTGACGAAATTCCCGGCGCATACAAGAACATAGAAGAAGTTATGCGTAACCAGTCAGACCTTGTAGAAATCGTCGCCGAATTGAAGCAAGTCGTTTGCGTTAAAGGGTAAAACTTAGAGTTTGATTTCTTACAGAAATCAAACTCTAAGGGATAATTTTAAGTATGTTTTTGCTAACACCGACTAAGTTTAACTTTACCTTTGCCGGGAATTTTCAGTATGACAAATTTATCGTCAATTTTTTTTATTTTGGGAAAGTATTTCCAATTGTAATAACGAAACCAAATCCGAAAACCGATAGTAAATGAAATTCCTGCGCCAAGCGTGTAAAGCGAATAGTCAAATCCAAAATATGAATCTACTGTTATTGATAAAATTATTGTGAAGAAGATAAGTAGTACGAAAACCAAATGACCGATTTGTCCTATAAAATCAACTTTATCAATTCTTCTACCGCATTTAGTACAAAACAATGCTTGAACGGTAAATTTCTTGTCCAAGACAGACCCTAAAATTTTATCAATATCGGTAAATGTTAAAGCCGAAAATTGAGCAATCGCACTTTCTTGTTGATATTCAAAATTATGTTGATTCAAATTTCCGCTCTTGCCGCAACAAATACAAAGTTTATAAGGAATAACAATAGGAGTTTTTGGTTTATTTGCTTTATTTGTTTTCATGGGTAGTTATCAATGAAGATTGATTGAAAGAATTTAGTAGGATCAGCCAGTTTTATAATATCTAATTTTACAAATACTTTTCAATCAATTAATTTCATTTAGCATCGTTGGTATAGCGGCTATGACCTCGGCTTGCCATGTCGGGAACAACGGTTTAAATCCGTTGCGATGCTTTAGTTTTTACTGTTCACGAAATAAAAACTCAAGCAAACGGCGTTGTTCTTCGAGAAGATTTTGCTGTTGTTTAAGAAGTTCGCGCTGTTGCTGATTGAGTTGCAAAAGCGTTTCGACGGCTTTTTGGGTTTGCTGTAATACTTGGCGTTCTTCCAGTTTTTGAAAAGCCTGTTCGCGTTTGGTGATGAGCGGTTGGCGATTTAGACGCAGAAGTTTGATCGTGAATTCACCTGTTTCGGTCAGAGCGAAAAGTTTTCCCGATTCGGAAAGCCAGAAATGTTCGTCGCGTTTATCGGTTCGCGGATTGAATAATTGTTTATCTTCCGCACAATAATCGCCTTTGTAGAGATTACAGCGGAAACAGCAATAGACGAGATTTTCTGCTTCGTCGTCGCCGTTTTTCGAGAGCGGTTTGAAATGGTCAACGGTTAATTCACCGCCTGTTTCGATTTCGGAAACTTCGCAATACTCGCAGGCAAAACGAGCGCGTTCGCGGAGTTTTTGACGAACAGCAACGGAAACGCTCACGCCACTTTCTCCAACAGATGCGCCTCGAGAGATTTTTTCAAGTCTTGAGTTTCCTTTCTGATTTGTTCGTTTTGCAAAATCAAAGTTTTAACTTCGCGGCTGACTTCGGCTGTTTGGTTGGTAATGTTTGCAAGATTGCGGCGCAAGTCTTCGACATTCTGAATCGGCTGAGAATTATTTAAAAACGAATCTTCATCGCGGTCTAAATTTTCATACCAATTTTTTAATTCAATCTGTTCTTGCGGCGTTAAATTTTCGCCCGAAATCGAGCGTTGATGAAGCGATTGCAGTTTTTCAGTTTCGTTCATTTTGTTGACCTCAATTAGAATTTTAACACAAATTACAATGTGATAAGTGTTCTTTCTAACTTGCTTGTCTTTCGCTTTCGATCAGCGCGTCCAAATCTTCTTCACTCATTCCGCTGTCGGCAAAGTTTTTTCTGATCGGCGCAAGGATTTCGTCAAGCGTTTTTCGCCCGTCAATATCTTTTTCAATCAGATTTTTCACATATTCGGCAACATCTCGACCTTGGTTTTTCGCTTTCTTTTCCAAAATCGCGCCGATTTTTTGCGGAACCTGAATTGTTAAAGTCATCGTTTCCATAAGCGGAATTTTAACACTAAATGATCAAAAACACTTAACAAATTCTCGCAGGCGGAAAAACTCGACCAGCCCGGTTTTTGGATGGTTTCGTGAACAGTGTCCGTCCGCCGGACGAAAGCGGATTCGATGCAACCGATCCGCTTTTCTTTATAATAGAAATTACACATTGACAGATTTTTGATAATCGGAAGAAATCGAGTAATTTGTTATCATTACATTTAACAAAGACCGAGATTTTTATTCCGAACTTTAATTATGAAATTTTATAAATTACGTCTTGCGCCTCAAATGAAAAGTGAAAATTTTATCGCTTTCAAGAAAATTACCGCAATTGTCCTCGCATTGTTTTGTGTTTGCTGTTTTACAAAAATTTTCGAGGTTTTTGCTGCACAGCAGACGGATAAAGCGGTCTTTGTGCGTTTTAAGATCACTCAACCAGCCGGAAATAAATTTCGTGTGGCGATAAACGGTTTTCGTCACGCGGGCGAACCTTGGTATTTTCAGCAAGCCGCCGCCGATGTCGCCGGCGGCGTATGGAGCGAATGGATCGATCTTTCAAAATGGGAATGGCACGAACGCGCGAATCGTGCGGGCGGCATTGCCGAATGGGCTTCGATGAAATTGTCGGTTTACAATCTGGATTTGAACCGAGCCGCAAACGGCTGCGTTCTGGATGTTCAGCTTTCCGATTCGCCGAACGAAAAAACAGCAGTTATCAATTTTACCGAAAAAAGTGCGTCCGATTCCGTAGCTTTTTTAGTTCCGTTTCCGCTCAGAAAAAATGCCGGAGAATTTGAAACCGGCTCGCAGATGACGGCGCGACACGCGAAATGGGCAAAGGAAGCAACCGGCGGCAAACCGATTTCGCTAAAAAAATTCGATATTATTACGACGCTTTGGGGACATTATGATCCCGCGCTCGCGCTCGAAGAAGCGCGTTCTCTGCATACGTTGGGATTCGATATTTTGGGCGATGTCGTGCCTTCGATCTTGCAGGAAACAGGACTGCAAACTTACGGACACACGGGTTTATATCATCCCGATCCCGACGTGGTTGCCGAACAATGGAAAATATTTGCCGATGCCAGTTTTCCCAAAACGGTTGGCGAAACCGGCAAAACAAAATCTCGAACCGACGCATATTGGGTGATTTCCGATGAAGTCAGCGCGCTCGATTTCAGAAACATCGCGCCCGAAAAAATCAACAGTTGGTTTCACACTTATTTGAAAAACGAAGGCGTAACGGCTGCCGATCTAGGTCAGCCGGTTGAGCAAATAATCTATCCGGCAAAGGAAATGTTCGAGCCTTCGCTGCCGAAAAATGCGCCGCTGACGCAACGCCGTTTGCTTTACTACGCCGCTAAATTCGGGCAATTTTGGTCGGCACGACAAATGCGTCAAATTTCGGATTCGATTCAAAGTTCTCTGCCGGAAATGAAAACCGAAACTTTACTTCCGTCACACGGTTTTTTCGGAAGCGCGTGGGGCGATCCGTATATCGGTATGAGTTATCGTCTGCACGACGTTTTCGAACTCGGCAAACAGCAATCGGTCAGCCGGCTTTCCGCCGAAGACTGGCTCGGAATGAATCATATGTATGGACCGAATTACACTTGGTCGGGCGGACAGACTTTCGGCTATTATAATGCGATTTTGCGTTCGGCAATGAAAGGGAAACCGATGCAGCTTTCCGGTTTGATTACGCCGAGCGACGATGAATATTTGCGTCTGAAAGCGTATTCGAGTTTGGGACAAGGTGCAAAAGCGTTTTTCTTCTGGACGTTCGGACCGACATATATCGGCACGGAAAACTACTGGTCTGATCTGCGAAGCGAATATGACGGCATCGCCAAATTTAACCGTTCGCTCGCCGCCGCCGAAGACGTTTTATATCCGGCGCAAACCGTTTCCGATCCGGTAGCGATTCTCTATTCGGTCAGTCACGACATCTGGAACACCGATAATCAAGCACCTTTCGTCGAAAAACGTCTGCTCTGGCACGGTCTGCGTCATTTGCAGATTCAGCCTGATTTTCTGCGCGAAGAAGACGCGATTGCCGGAAAACTGAAAAATTACAAAGTTTTGTATATTACGGATTGGTGCATCAGCCGGAAAGCGGCGACAGCGATTGACGAGTGGATAAAACAGGGCGGCGTTGTCTATCTTTCGGCGGGCGCGGCGACACGCGACGAATTTTACGAACCGTTTCTGCCGCCTTTCGCCAAAGCCGTCTGGAACGAAAATGCTGTAAAAACAATCATTTCGGAAAAACACGATTATAACGAACGAGTTGATCTGCCGCAGATCGAACCTCTGTCGAACGTAAAAGTAAATTTGCCGAATCAAAATTTTGAACTTCCGGCAATCGGTTCGCGGATCGAAATGAAGCGGAACGAAAAACCGTTTGCCGTTTTCGGCGACGGGAAAATTGCCGGAACGAGCATTTCTTACGGCACAGGAAAAATCGTCGCAGTCGGTTTTATGCCGATGCTCGCCTACGGACAAACGGCTAAGTTCAAACCGACGACTTTAGAAGAAAACTGGAAACCGGAAGCGCGTCAGATCATCAAACTCGCGCTCGATGCGGCGCAAATTTCGCCCGTTGCCGCGTCGGACGTGCCGGTCGTCGAAACCAATCTTTTAAGCGGCGCAAACGGTTCGGCTCTGGTTTTGGCAAACTACACATATCGCCCGATTGCTTCGATGAACATTGATCTGAAACTCTCCGGTCAATTTAAACAAGCCGTCAGCGTCGAAGGAAGTAAAGTCGAAATGCAGCAGACGAAAGACGGAATTCGTCTCAAATTGCCGCTCAAACGGACGGATATAATTTTATTGAAAAAATAATTCAATTTTTTCTTTTAACAAAAAATTCATATACAAAACGGTTGCAAATCGTTTAATATAGCGGAAGATTATTTCGGCTTACACAATATATTGCGATTGCATCCGTTTTGTATTTGAGTTCATCAAAAAACCAACAACTTTAGGAGGTGATTCCATTGATAACGGGTAGAGTTTTGCTCTTGAACTTTTCTTATGAACCGCTCGGCACAATCGGTGTTGCGCGGTCAATCTGTATGTGGTTTTCGGGCAAATTAACAATTGAAGAAAACGACGGCGTAAATGTTCTGCATTCGCCTTCGACGACGATTCCTGTTCCGTCGGTCGTGCGTCTGCGAAACTACGTTCACGTCAAACGCCGACGACAGGAAACCACGATGAAACGGGCGCGAATTTACATTCGTGACCGTTACCGATGTCAATACTGCGGCGAACACAAACACGCCAAAGATTTGACGCTCGACCACATTCTGCCGAGAGCGCAAGGCGGCGAATCAACGCCGCACAATCTTGTTGCCGCGTGCGTCAAATGCAACCAGCGCAAAGGCAACCGCACACCCGACCAAGCCAGAATGCCGCTTCTGACTTCGCAAAAACTTCTGCGTTTGGGTTTGGATCACGTTCTGCTTTGCCACTACGCCGAATCGCGTCCCGAATGGAAAAAATATCTGTTTATGGACGACATTTCGGACGCGCAAACCGAACGCATTGCGGCTTAAAACGAACGGATTGTTTTCATTTTCAGACAATCCGCTCGTTAGCATTTTTATTTCTAAAATTCTCCCTGATTTCCCTTACAAATTTCGATAGACTTTTCCGTTTTACAAAGCTAAAATCTGTCTTGTGAAATTTTCTTCAAGGCGGTTTTAATTTATTGGAAAAACGCGAATACACTTTTGAACTTTTTGCTCCCTACAACAACAAAGCAAATCTGATCGGCGATTTTAACGATTGGCAGGAAATTGAAATGACAAAAGGCGATGACGGCTTTTTTCGCGCGACGGTCGAAATCGCCGACGCCACATATCAATATAAATTCAACATTCAATCGAAAAGCTGGTTTTACGAGGAAAACAAATGGAAATCAATTGCCGATCCGTATGCAACGGACATTGATGCGGAAACGCAAAATTCGATTTTGACGATTAAAAACGGCGTGAAAGTCGTTGACGAATACGAATGGAAGCACAATAATATTCCTCTGCCGACTAACGATTCGATCATTATTTACGAAATGCACGTCGGCGATTTTTCGGGCGGTGAAGAAGACGGTTTTACGCGCGGAAAATACACCGATGTTATCGCCAAATTCGATTATTTAAACGAACTCGGCGTAAACGCTCTGGAATTAATGCCGCTTAAAGAATCGCCCGGAGACTTTAATTGGGGTTATTCGCCCGTTCATTATTTCGCGCCGGAACATTCTTACGGTTCGACCGCACAATTGAAAGAATTGATTGATAATTCTCACGCGCTCGGCATCCGCATTATCGTGGACGGCGTTTACAATCACGCGAATACAGAAATGCCGCTGACGCAGATTGACCACGATTATTGGTTTCGCCACGACCCGAAAAATCCCGAACATAATTGGGGACCGGAATTCGATTACGAAAAACGCGATGAAACGCTCGACGTAATGCCGGCGCGGAAATTTATTTACGATTCGATCAGATATTGGATTCGTGAATACAGTATTGACGGCATCCGGTTTGACGCGGCGAAAGAACTAAACAGTTTTGACGCGCTGCGCGATTTTGTTACATATAGCCGCCAGATGTCTTCGATGAAGCCGTTTTTTACGGTTGCCGAATATATTCCGCCGTCGCCGGAAATTACCGAGCCGCGCGGTCCGGTCGAGAGCTGCTGGAACGATTCGTTTATGTATGCAATGGTCGAATATCTGACGGGCGACGAAGTTAATCTCGAAAAAATGAAAGACGCGATTGATCCGAAAAGATTGGGTTATCAGGGCGCGACGAGCGTGACGAATTATCTGGCAAATCACGATCAAAACCGCTTGATGAGAAAACTCGGCGAAAAAGGAATTTTAGGCGAAGAAGCATTTCGCCGCGCGAAACTCGGCGCGTTGATTCTCCTGACGGCAGTCGGCGTTCCGATGATCTGGATGGGCGAAGAGTTCGGCGAATACGTTCCGATGTCCGAGAAATCCAACAAAATAAACTGGACGCTTTTGGAAAATGACGAGAATAAAAATCTGTTCGAGTATTACAAAACTCTGATCCGGCTTCGCAAAACCGATTCTGCTTTTCACACGCCGAATCTCGTTTTTTTTCACGAAGACGAGGACAAAGGAGTTTTAGGTTTTCAGCGATTCGACGAAAACGGAAATATCGCCGCCATCGTGATAAATTTTTCAGACAATAAACTCGAAAACTATACTGTTGAAAATTTTCCCGAAGGCGAAAACTGGCACGAATGGACGAAAGATTACGATCAGGAAATAAAAGAAAATTCGCTCACCGTTTCCCTGCCGCACCGCGAAGGTTTGATTTTTATCAAACGGTAAAATTTATTTTTATCAGCAGAAAAAAGGAACGAATTTTATCATCGTTCCTTTTTCGTATTTTTGTTTTTTACTTTAAATCTTATTTCATAAAAATTTTTAAACTTGATTTTTAGTCGTCAACATTCCGATCATCATTTTTACCTGCTGCGGATTAAATGGTTTGGGCAGAAAAACGCTTGCGCCGGCGGCAACGCTGTCGTTCCATATTTTCGGGTCTTGTTCGGCAGTTATCATTCCAATCGGAATATTGTTAAGCCGGTTGTCGGTTTTCATATACTGAATCAGATCGAGACCGTCGAGATGCGGCATCATCATATCGAAGATGGCGGCGATAAAATTACTGTCTTTTTGCAAAACTTTGAAAGCCTCTCTTCCGTCTTCGACTGCAACGACCTGATAATTTTGCGATTCGATAATTGCCGCCAGCATTCTTAACGTCAGCGCATCGTCATCGGCAACAAGAATCTTGTTTACGTTAGCCGTTTTTTGTTGAAAATCGGGAGTTTCACCGGAAAGATATTTTTCCGCATACTTTCCGCCGTGATCTACGATTACCTGAGCTATCAATTGTTTATCCGACCGCGATAATTGCGTAAAAACAAAGCCGAATCCGGTCGGGTAATCGGAATAAGTTACTTTGCCCTGCAAAGCTATCCAATGTCCGGTCGGCAGACGCATTTTGAAATTAATCAATTCCCCGACGCTGCCTTGTGCCAGACAATCTACATGACCGCCGGTGATGCTCAATTCACTCAGACGAGAATCATACTTTCTGTATGAATCCTGCCACACCAAATCCAGCGATACATAAACTCCTTTTTCTTCCGTTACTTCTTGTATCATAATTTTATTTGACGATCTTCAATAATTGAAGAATTATATCGAGGTAAAATTGTTATTCGATCTTGAGTGTAGTTTTACATTTAAAAATCGAAAAATAAGAAACTCCCGTTCTTATCGGGAATTATACTGCATACTTAAATCAATTTTCTTTGCGAATATTTTTCAAGGTTTCAGACACTTCTGAAAATTCTTTTTCAATTTTATCAAAAAGAACAGCCAGTTGGTTAGTGTCATCAATGTTTTCTTCGATTTTTTTACTCAGAGCAGCCATTCGCCGCGCTCCGATGTTTCCGGCACTTCCTTTGAAAGTGTGCGCCTGTTCTTTGATTACGCGCACATCGTTTTCTTTGACCGCTTGTTTGAGCAGTATCATTCTTCGTTCCGCATCCTGAACAAATAAATTTATCAAATCGGTTACCAAATCCGACGAATCAGGTGTTTGCAGTTCGCGGAAACCTTCAATTACCGAGTAATCGAGTGATTCGATTTTATTTATTTCCGAATCTTTGTCATCATTTATCGCCGGCACAGCGGTTTTGCGTTCCGGTTCGACATTTGTAAGCCAACGCTGAAGAGTTCGTGAAAGTAAGTCCATCTGAACGGGTTTGGAAATATAATCGTTCATTCCCGCCGCCAGACATTTTTCGCGTTCGCCCTGCATAGCGTTTGCCGTCATCGCAATAATCGGGATATTCCAACCACTGCCGTTTTCATTGCGGCGAATCTCGCTCGCCGCCGTATAACCGTCCATTTCCGGCATCTGACAATCCATTAAAATTAATGAATAGTTTTCCAGTTTGACGGCTTCTAAAGCCTCAAGTCCGTTTGAAACGATTTTAGTTCGATAACCTAATTTTTCGAGCTGCATTTTGGCAACTTTTTGATTTACGAGATTATCTTCGGCAACCAATACGATTTCCCTGCTCAATTTCTTGTTTTCATTTAGCAAATGTTGCGTAATCAATTGTTCGGAAGGTTTATTGCCGCCGGACTCGACTTCGATTTTGCTGTCAGCCATCAAAGTAGCGATGCAATCGAATAAATCCGATTGCCGGACAGGTTTTATCAAGTATCCGGCAATTCCGTTTTCCCGCGCAATCTGTGCGTGTCCGCGCTGACCGAATGACGGCATCAAAATCATTCTTATTCCGCTGATAAAAGCATCATCCCTGATACAGCAAGCCAGTTCAAAGCCGCTCATTCCCGGCATCATCAGATCGAGTAACGCCAGATCATACTGATTGCGCGCTTCCGCCGCTTCGCGTAATTTGATAAGTGCTTCCATTCCGTCTTCGGCTTCGTCGGCAATCATTCCCCAGGAAGTTAACTGATGAACCAGTATTTTGCGATTGGTCGAATTATCGTCAACGACTAAGACGCGCATATTTTTCAAGTCTCTGAGTTCGGCAATTTTGTTCGTTTTAACATTTTCATTTTTCTCGAACTCGGCTGTAAATGAAAATGTCGAACCTTTTCCAAACGTGCTTTCGAGGCTGATTTTCCCGTTCATTATCTCTACTAACTGCCGCGAGATGGCGAGTCCCAATCCCGTTCCGCCGAATTTTCTGGTCATCGAACCGTCGGCTTGCGTAAACGCCTGAAACAGAAAACCTTGTGCTTCGTCTTTGATACCGATTCCCGTATCGCTGATGTCAAAGCGTAACCTGCAAGTTTCAGCATTTTCGCTCTCCTTGGAAACGCGCACGATAACTTCACCTTTTTCGGTGAATTTGAGCGCGTTGCCGATCAGATTATTCAAAATCTGACGCAAACGTCCCGGATCGCCGCGTAAATTTATGTTAATGTCGGATTCGACCAGCGAAGCGATTTCGATTTTTTTGCGTCTCGCTTGTTCGGCGAAAATCTCGACCGTGCTTTCAATCGTATGAATCAGGTTAAAATCAATCACTTCAAAACTCAGTTTACCGGCTTCGATCTTCGAGAAATCCAGAATGTCGTTAACAATCGTCAGCAAACCGTCGGCACTGCTTTTGATAATTTCGGCATTTTCGCGCTGTTCTTTATCGAGTTGAGTCGTCAGCAGCATATCGGTCATTCCGATCACGCCGTTCATCGGCGTGCGAATTTCGTGCGACATATTCGCCAGAAATTCCGATTTCATTTTCGCCGATTCGAGAGCGGCATCGCGGGCTACTTCCAAATCGGTCTGAAGTTGTTTGATCTGGCTGATGTCGGCGACGGTCGCTAAATGTCCGGCAAATTCGCCGTTCGCATCATATTGCTTAATGGCGCGGGTTATAACTTCGGTTATATTCCCGTCAGGTCTCTGAAAACGAAACTCGTAAGTCGTTTCTTCTTCGACCGGAGCTTTTTCCATCCATTCATTGAAGACACGTTCGCGGTCTTCCGTGTGAACGGCATTTGTCCAACCTTCGCCTCTGGCTTGGTCAAGTGTCAAACCGGTCATTTTCGACCAGCGTTCATTGATAAAAGACACGCCGCCGTCTTTATCTGTCAAAACGATGCCGACCGGCGAATATTCCAGCAAGTTGCGGACGCGGCTTTCGCTTTCGCGCAATGTTTGCTCGGCTTCTTTCTGTTCGGTAATATCGCGGACAATCTTCGAGATTCCGGTGATATTTCCCTTTTCGTCTTTAATCGGCGAAAGTGTCAGCGAAACCGGAATCTCCGAACCGTCTTTTCTGACGCGCACCGTTTCATACTGATTGATGTATTTGCCGTTTTTGATCTCTTTAATGAATTTCGCTTCTTCCGGGATCAATTCCGTCGGAAACAAGATCGAAATGTGTTTGCCGATGATTTCATCAGCCGTATAACCGAAAACTTTTTCGGCTCCGCGATTCCAGGTTTTGATTATGCCGTTGAGATCTTTGCTGATGATACCGTCTTGGGATGATTCGACAATTGCCGCCGAACGCGCCAATTCTTCCTGAATTCGTTTGCGTTCCGTAATATCTTCCATAAAGAAGATTACGCCGCCGATTTCTCCTTGATCGTTATGCCACGGGTGCATTTCCCAGCGAAGCCATTCGGTCGTGCCGTTTTCGTGCGGAAACGGATCTTCGTCGCGTTTGACAATTTCGCCTTTGATTCCGCGCTGATGAATATCTTTCCGGTTCTGCGAAATATTCGGGAAAATTTCGTAATGACTGCGCCCGATGATATTCTGATCGCCGAGATCGTATTCGGACACCCAACGCTTGCTCGCCATTACATAACGCATATCACGGTCAAGCATCGCTACTGCCGCAGGTGTGTTTTCAACAAACACGCGCATTCTTTCTTCGGATTGCCGCAAAGCATTTTCGGCTTTTTTGCTTTCCGTCGTATCGAAAGCGTGTCCCAGAACATAACGGTTGTCGCCGTCCTCGTATAAACTATTGCTGAAAGACCAGATACGCAGATCACCGTCTTTACAGACGACACGCATTAAACCCGTAAAATTCTTATTGTCGGAGATCGCTTTCAGATAATTACCAAACAAATTTCGCACATCGGGATCAATAAATTCCCGGAGCGATTTTCCAACCATTTCTTCGGGTTTATAACCGAGTGCTTTTGCCGCTGACGGGTTGACCATTGTTAAAGTTCCGTCAAGCGAATGAGTGCAGATAAATCCGGGACTTTTATCAATCAGATTACGATTGTATTCTTCACTGCGGCGCAAAGCATTTTCGGCGTGACGACTTTCGGTTATATCGAAAGCGTGTCCCAAAACATACGGTTCTCCGTCTTTTTCGTAAACCGTGTTGGTGTATGACCAAGTTCGTTCTTCACCTTGTTTATTAATAACGCGCATCGTGCCGGTCAAACCTTTGTTTGCTCTGACCTGTTCGACAAATTGTTCGAATAAAGCCTGTCTGTCCGGCGGTATAAAATCGCGCAGCGATTTGCCGATCAACTCTTCCGGTTTGTAGCCGAGCGCGTCTGCTGCCGCCGGATTAACCGACAGCAAAACGCCGTCAAGTGTATGAGTTGAAATCAAGCCGGGACTTTTTTCGATCAAATCACGATTATGTTGTTCGCTTTTTCGCAGAGCCTTTTCAGCTTTCTGCTGCTCGGTAACATCAAAGGCAACGACACCGATAAATGTTTTACCGAAACCGTCATAAACCGGAAATTTATAAGATTTCCAACTGCGCGTAATACCGTCAGCCGAAGCAACAGTCTGCATATATTCGAGCATTTTCCCGGTTTCTATGACTTTTTGATCTTTTTCTTTGATGTCGAGGGCGAGTTCTGCCGGCATAAAGTCCGAGTCCTGCACCTTTTTCGAGCCGTTTGTGCTAACGCCGAAAGTGCGTTCCATCGTCTTGTTCATAAAGAGATAATTCCCACCGCTGTCTTTGAGAAATGAGACAGCCGGAGAATTATTCATAAACGTCTTAAAGCGTTCTTCAGCAAAGCGAATTTCTTTCGCCGCCCGTTTTTGTTCGGTGATGTCGTGCATTACGACGACCGCGCCTAATTTTTCGCCGTCTCTATCAAAGATCGCCCGTCCGGTTGCCGTTAATTGATACGGTGCTTGATTTTTCGGACTGATAACCATCGGAAGCGAATTGACCGGTTCGCCCCTTAAAACGCGCACCAACGGAATATCTTCCAGTTCCATTAAAGTTTTTCCGTCTTCCAGATAAAGATCGTAAAATTCCGCCCATTTTTCCGGCTCCAGTTTACCGTTTGCCGATAAACCGTGCATTTCGCGTGAAACGCGATTGAAAATCGTCAAACGACCTTCGCTGTCGCACGCGACGATGCCGTCCGAAATATTTTCCAACACCGCCAAAAGAAACTCTCTCTCTTTCTGCAGTTCGTTTTCCATCTGCCGACGTTCCGTAATGTCACTGCCGATGCCGAGAAATCCCGTGATCTGCCCTTCTTCATCGCGGAGAGCGGTAATCGAAAGAGTGACCGGAAAATGCGAACCGTCTTTGCAAAGATAAGTCCATTCGTGTTCGTCAATCAGACCAAGTTGCGCTTTAGCAGTAAATACGTCGAAACCGGGTTCGACCGTTTCACCTAATTCTTCGGTCAGTTCGGCGGCACGTTCGACGATTTCGTCTGAATCGTGAATAATGGCAGGCGTTTCGCGTCCGACAACTTCTTCCGCGCTGTATCCGAGCCAATGTTCCGCCGTTTGATTAAATGTCGTAATAGTGCCGTCCGGTGAGGTGGAAATTATTGTAGAATTTGCGCTGTTGAGAATCGCTTTATGCAAGATGTTCGCCTCACGCAGAGCTTTTTCCATTCGTTTAGTTTCTGTAACGTCGCGCCACATAACCATTCCCGAAAAAACTTCGCCTTCGTCATTACGAACGGGCAAAACGTGAGTCAGAATACTTTTTCCATCGTTTTCAGTTTCAAAGATCAGACTTTCGCCGTCGAGTGCGCGCGAATAAGTTTTCTCCCATTCGTCGAAAACTTCCGGCGGGAAAACGTCCTGTAAGGTTTTGCCTTCAAACATCTCGCTCGAAAATCCGTGTTCTTGTAATTGAACACCGTCGGCGAGCGTGTAGCGAAAATCACGGTCGAAAATGACTACTGCCGTTTTCGGAATATTCAGAACGAGTGTGCGGTAAAGTTCTTCGCGCTTTCCGATTTCATTTTGAGCGCGGCGGATCTCGGCGGTTTCGCGTTGTGCCTTTTGCAGTAAATAAACGGTCGCGGCAAGCAACAGCGAGAAAAACAAACCGGCGAGCAAAACACCTTCCGGCAATTTGGATTTCAATCTCACTAATGTCGCCGGACGCGGCGTAATTTTTATTTGCCATTCGTTGTCCGTCAAATTAATGATATGCGGATCGTGCCACACGATTTCCGGCGAATCGTTTAATGTTTCATCGTTGTAAAGATCACGTCCATCTTCCAAAACAGCTATCGAATAATCATTTTTCAGTTCGTCCGGCAATAATTTTCTCAAAAGTGTTTCGACATTTGATACGCCGAGAATAAAACCGTCAAATTCGTTCTTGCGATAAACCGGAACATAAATCAAAAATCCGCGACCGCCCTGTTTCAATTCGATAGTTTTGCTGACGATTGTCTGCTGATCGCGCAAAGATTTGTCGAGCGCGTTACGACGATTTTTCTCAAATTCGAGATTCATATCGAGCGCGGCTTCATTTCCGGCAAGCGGTTCGACCCAACGAACGGTGAAATTTGAATCAACCCATTCGATAGTTTGAAAAGTCTGAAAATTTTTGTTGTAAGCGACAGCATCCGGCTGCCATTCATCGAACGGCGTTCCGCCGCGTCTCGTCCAGCGTCCGCCCATTCTTTCGAGACCCAAAATCCGTTCTCTGATTCCGTTTTCGACTGCATATTCCAAAGTCGAAGCCTGTCCGTCAATTGCCTGATGAACATTCATTCGCTGGTATGTGTAAAAAGCGAGATAAAAATTGAGCGTTAATGCCAACATACCGAAACCGATAATCGTCGGCAAAAGATAGAGAGATTTTTTCGCTTTGGTTTTAAATCCGTTCCAATTTTGTGCAAGTATTCCCGCGCCGAGAAAAATAAAACCGAAAGCGGTATGAAATGCCATTATCGAAAAAACCGCCCATTGGTAAGCCGTCGGGATATTCATAAAATATCCGTCTATCGCTATCTTTCCGATAACCGTGCCGGTCACACCGACTATTCCCGTGATAATAAGCGTCGCGCCGATAGTGCCGGCAATTGCGAAATGTTTCCCTGTTTTCTTGAAGTCTATTAGAAATGCTGCGCCGGATAAAGCAAAACAAATCGCCGAACTGAGTGCCATTCTGCCCGGATTAGGATTCGGAAAACCGACATCAAAACTCATCAAAAGTTCATCAATACCGAAATTTGATCCGGTCATATATTCAATCGTGGTCAGCAATCCGATCAATAATACAACCGAGCTTAACGCCATTTGAACGCGTCTAAAACCTTTTACGCCGAGCAAAAGCGAAACTCCGCACAGCACGAAACCGAGCGCGGTATTATAAACCATCGGCACAAATGACGGAAGAACTTTGATCAGCGTCAAGTTTCCGCTATACCAACCGATTATCACCGTCAAACCGAGCAGCAGAACAACGATTCCGGTAACTATCCGCACCGATTGCGGCGCATAAGAGCCGGAATCTTCGTTTTTTCTCATCTGTGTAATGGGAACTTTCTTCATAAGGTTGTGGTCGCCGTTTTATTTTTCGTTGTTATTTCGAGATAAAATCGAGGTAGTGAACTGAAATTCAATCAGAGTTTTTTTTCGGTTTCAAACAGTTGCAAAACTTGACAATTTGTTGTTGCGATCAAATATATAAAGATGGATAAACCGTAAGACTGAACAATACTCATTGAATTTATTCAGTCGAGCAGGAAAACCATTGATAAATTAATTTCTGTTTGGGAATAAAAATTTCATAATGACTTTTAATACTCGCTGTTCAAACCCGGTTTCGATAAAAATCTGCGGTTTTTATACCGTATTTAAACTGCTCGGCGGGTAAAAAACCAAGCAATCAAAGTCGGCTCTTCAATCATTTTTTTCTAAATACTGCAATTTCATTCGCCTTTAAATAATTCATTTACAATAGTTTAGAAGATTTTTTTTTCAAAATAAACAACTTACACCTGCGATTATCCGTGCGTTATGATTTCAAACGGATATGCCGTCAATCGTTAAAATACGAATCACTCGCATTTCAATAAGCGAACAGGTTGAAATATTCACAAGTAAAATTAATTTTTGAAAGAAGAACGGGGGGTTTGTATGAAATAAAATTTTATTGCATACAAGATTATAATATAACAAGTATCAACAATTGTCATCTATTTTTTACAATTTTAAAACAAAGAAAATAACATCACGTCCAAAACTATATGTGTTGTTTTGAAAATTTGATTACAACAATAGAAAAATAGAAACCAGACAGCAAGGATAAAAATTTCCCGCTCATTAGTCGCGCACATAAAGAACAGCTTTTAAATTGATTTTGAGTTCCGAAATGTTTTATAATTCGATTGCATAAAAAACAGAACGCATCGAAAATTTTCGATGCGTTCTGTTTTTTATTTGGCTAAGTAAATTAAAAAAAATCGCAAATCAATATTTTTCAACTTTGCGCCGTATGAGAGTTTTTTACTGCCGATTTACATTTGGATTATGAATTAAGGGGAAATCTGTGGAACATAAAACAGAAAATGACATAAATAAACTCGTTGAATCGTTTGAAAAAGGGCGAATTTCAAAAGATGAATGGCGACACGCCGAACATTTGATCGTCGCGCATCAATATCTGTCGGCAAACGACTTTGACACGGCTTTAACGAAAATGCGCGGCGGAATTTTCAATCTCCTGCGGTCGTTTGGAATTGATCTGACAAAGGAAATGCCTTATCACGAAACACTGACGGTTTTCTGGATGAAAAAAGTTGACGAATTCAGAAAAACGAGAAACGGTTGTTCGGCTGTCGAAATTTGTAAAGAGATGGTCGAAAAATTCGACAAAAATTATCCTTTGAAATTTTACAGCCGCGAACGGCTTTTTTCGGATGAAGCACGAAAAAAATTTATAGACGGTAATCTGAACAAGATTTGAATCGGAAATGTTATTCGGTTTTGATCGCCGTTACTTTCCAGCGAATATTGGCGCGGTCGGCTTTCGGGTCGAAACCTTCGATTCGCACCGTCACATTGACCGTCGCTCCGCTTTCCAATTTTTCAACCTGATTCGGCACGACGATCAGCGTTTTGTCTTTAACGGGTTTGCCGAAAGTATCAATCACGGCGACGTTTACTTCCAGTCCGTTTAAGGTTTTGCCGGTCAGATTTTTAATTTTTCCGCCGATGCTCATTACGATCGTGCCGAGTCCGATAGGTGATTCCATCGTGCGGTCTTCATCGGTCTGGATGACGACTTTTTTGGTCAGCGCGATAAATTCGGGCGCGCCTTCACGAAACGCGCCTTCCATATTTTGCTGAACTTGTTCCTGCATCGAAGGTTTCAAAGAAATCAACCAGATCGCGCCGCCGATTACAAATGCGGCGATAATGAAAGCCACGATAGAAATTTTACTGATTCCCTTTTTCGACTGATTGTGTTTTTCAAGAGTTTCCATAATTTTATTTTCGTTTAGATGCCGGTTTTTGTAAAAAGTTCCTTTAAGGTATCATTTTAACATCAATTCGGATAGAGAGAATTTGCCCGCGAATAAACGCGAAAAGACGCGAAAGAAAATCCCGAAGCATTTTTTAGAATATTTTTTTAATTTCTTTTTTCGTGTTCATTCGCGTTTATTCGCGGGCAAAATAGTTTTTTTACCGGAAGGAATTTTATAAATTAATGTCAGATTTTGCCGCCAAAAGTTTTTCACAAAATAAATCTCAACCCGCATTTGTCGAGGTCGCGCTGCCTGTTCCGTTGCGCCGGACATTTACATATTCGCTGCCGAACGGTTTGCGCGAAAATATCAAAACCGGCGCACGTGTTCTCGTGCCGTTCGGCAAACGACAATTGACGGGTTACGCCGTCGCTCTTCACGCGAAACTCAGCGCAGAGATCGAATTTGACGAATGCGCGATCAAAGATGTCATCGAATTAATTGACGAAGAACCGTTGATTACGGACGAGATTTTGCGCCTGACGCAATGGTCGGCGGATTATTACGCCGCGTCGTGGGGCGAAATGCTGAAAGCGTCCCTGCCCGCCGGAATTAACGCGACATTTGAACAAATTATTTCGATTTCCGCGCAGGGACGCGATGAACTAATTAAACTTTCCACGGCAAAAACTAACAAAGTAAAAATATTGCAATTTCTCGCAGAAAACGGCGAAACGCCGCAGCGCGAACTCGAAAAAAAATTCGGCGCGGCGACGGCAAAACGCGCCGTCCGTGAATTGGTTTTAAGCAATTTCGCCAAAACTTTTCAGCGCACGATCACCGCGCAGGTCAAACCGAAACGCCGTAAAGCGGTCAAAGTTTTGCCGCCGGAATTTCATAAAAATAACGACAAAACTCTGACCGACGCGCAGACAAAAATTATTGAAACACTTTTGGAAAACGACGGCGAAATGCTTTTTACCGAACTAATTGAAAAAGCGGAAGTCGGCGCATCTTCGATAAATACGCTGGCAAAATACGGATTTTTAGAAGTTTTCATTCAGGAAGTGTTGCGCGATCCGCTCGCCGATGCGACTATTCCAGAAATTACGGATTTGATTTTAACGGATCAGCAGGAAAAAGTTTTACGCGAAATCACCGACGCGCTTTACGCCAAAAATTACAAAGCGTTTCTGCTGCACGGCGTGACAGGCAGCGGCAAGACGGAAGTTTACATCCGCGCGATGAAGACCATTTTGGAACTCGAAAAATCCGCGCTGATGCTCGTGCCGGAAATCGCGCTGACACCTGTTTTTTCGAGAAGATTACGCGCTGTTTTCGGCGATGAAGTGGCGATTCTGCACTCGAATCTTTCGACCGGCGAACGCTTTGACGAATGGCGCAGAATCCGTCGCGGCGATGCGCGAGTCGTCATCGGAACGCGCTCGGCGGTTTTCGCGCCGCTGCAAAATCTCGGTTTGGTAATCGTTGACGAAGAACACGATTCGTCGTATCGCCAGCACGAAATGCCTTTTTATAACGGGCGCGATGCGGCAATCGTTCGCGCAAATTATGCGAACGCGATTGTTGTTTTAGGTTCGGCAACGCCCGCGCTCGAAACATTTCATAATTCGCAGACGGGAAAATATCAATATCTCCAACTGCCGAATCGTATTGCTAATCGTCCGCTCGCCGTCGCCGAAATAGTTGATATGCGCGAGGTTTTCAAACAATTCGGCAAAGACCCGATCTTCTCGCCTGATCTTTTAAAGTCAATCGAAGAAACACACGAAAAAGGCGAACAATCAATCATTTTGCTCAACCGGCGCGGGTTTTCGCAGTTCGTTTTGTGTAGAAGCTGCGGCGAAACTATTCGCTGTAAAAATTGCGACATTACTTTGACATATCATCGCGGCGAAGCACGTCTGGTTTGTCATTACTGCAATCACCGCGAAAAAGTTCCGCACAGTTGCCCGAACTGCAAAAGTGAATATTTGTATTTTATGGGCGAAGGCACGGAGCAGATCGAAGATATTTTGAAGCGCAAGTTTTCCGCGCTTCGTATTGCGCGAATTGACCGCGACACGATGAAACGGCGGCACGAAATGGAACGAACTCTGGAAAAATTCAGCCGCCGCGAACTCGATATGCTCGTCGGAACACAGATGCTCGCCAAAGGTCACGATTTTCCGAATGTCACACTGGTCGGCGTAATTTCGGTTGATGCGGGACTCGCGCTGCCGGATTTTCGTTCCGCCGAACGCACTTTTCAATTATTAACCCAAGTCGCCGGTCGCGCCGGTCGCGGCGAACTTCGGGGAAAAGTTTTGATTCAGACTTATTATCCCGAACATTACGCGCTCAAACACTCGAAGACGCAAAATTACGATGCGTTTTATAACGAAGAAATAAATTTCCGCAAAAATTTATCGTATCCGCCATTCGTCGCGCTCGCCGCCATCGAAATCAAACATCCGAATTATAATTACGCTTTTGATAACGCGCAGATTCTGAAAAATTGTCTGGCAAACGCGAACAAGGAAAATATGTGCAGAATTCTCGGACCCGCGCCCGCGCCGCTGGCGAGATTAAAGGGCGAACATCGTTTGCAGATTTTGTTAAAGGCTTTAAATCGCCAAAAACTACGCGAAACTTTAGATTTTGCACTTCACGAAGCGGAAGAAAAATTCTGCGACCTGAAAATCGTCAGCGTCGAGATTGATCCGATTAATTTGTTATGAGATTTGTTTGAAACTGACCTGAAGATAAATATCGGCAAGCGAAATTTCACAACCGATTGATTCGAGATTTATTATTTCATCGGCACTTTCGTAAATCCGTAAAATCCATTGTTTAGGCGTTTGTTTGACGTAATGCTCGATAAACATTTTATCCTGTTCGATCAAAAGACACTCTTTCAAACTGTCCAACTTTCGGAAATCTTCGAGTTTCTCGGTTTTATCTTTAAAGCGTGTCGAATGCGAAAGAACTTCAACGAGAACTGTCGGATTTATTAAAGTATCAAATTCGTCATCAAGAAATTCGGGTTTGTCGCAAACGACGACGACATCAGGATAACCATAGCGATTCGGTTTCAAACGAACGCGCATATCATTAATATAAACTTCGCAATTTTTACCTTTTAACTGATTGCGGATTTCGCCAAATATATTTCCGCTGACTAAGTTATGTCTCCGGCTTGCGCCAGCCATCGCCGTAACTTTAAAGTCTTCGCGCAAAGGAATGATTCTACCGTCAATATATTCGTGTTTTTCAAACGCCTCGCGCTCGAAGGCGAGATATTCTTCGACGGTGTAGTATTTTTCCGATTCGGCTAAGTTGCTTCGGCTCATAAAAAAAATAAAATCCTGACAAATATTATTTCATTATTTCATATTTGCCAAGATTTTTCTGTAAATTTGTAGAATCGAGAATTTCGCGGAAGTTTCTTTCCTCGTTCTACTCGAATTTGATCTGCGAATAAATTTCCGACAGAGAAATGCGGCAATTGACCGAATCGAGCGAGATGTTATCGTCACGTTTGGTGTAGATTTTATAAACCCATTGATTGATCGTTTGCTTGGCGTAATGCTCGACGAACATTTCTTCTTCTTTTATCAAAAGGCATTCTTTCACGCTTTCCATCGCCAGATAACTGTCGAGTTTGGCGGTTTTGTCGTGGCAGATCGTTGCTTTTGAAGAAACTTCGACGATAACGGTCGGATTGACCAAAACGTCGAGTTCGCTGCCGTCAAAAACGGGATTGTCTTTGACGATGACGACATCGGGATAGCAAAAACTTTTATTTGAAAGTTTAACGAGCATATCGTTGACGTAAATTTCGCATTTCTGCCCGCGCAGACGACTGCCGACACCGATGGTCGTGTTGCTGCCGATCAGATTATGCCGACGCGACGAACCTGCCGTGTCGAAAATCTTGCCGTTGTAAAACTCGCGTCGTGTGGAGCTGCGATGTTTGAACTTTAAATAGTCCTCGACCGTGTAAATCTTTTCAGTTTGGGTTAAAATTTTTTCACTCATTATTAATACCTCAGAAATGTAAAATAGAAATTTTGGGGACTATTTTTTTAAGGGAAAGAAAAATTGATGCTTTTTCAGAGTAGAAGATTGAAACGGTTTTTTGCAAGTAAAGAACGAGAAAAATCGGAGAAAATTAAATTTTCAGATAGATTTTTCGTTCATTTGAATTTTAAAAAAGTGTTGTTGTATCAATAAATTAAACTCTTTGGCATTTTTTTTCCGCTTAAATACTATAAACTTTATTTTCAATCGTTCAGACAATATTTTTATGAAATTATCCGAAATTGCGAAGGCGGCATTTGCCGTCATCGAACGCGGCGATAAAAATCTGGAAATCACGGGCGCGGCGGGACTCGATATTGCCGCGCAAGGCGAAATTACGTTTCTGGCAAATCCGAAATACACGCCGCAGATCAAAGACACGAAAGCGAGCGCAATCTTTCTCAATGAAAAAGAAATCTGCGAGCGCGAAGACATCGCCGTTTTGCGGACGAAAGACCCGTATTTGGCTTACACGCGAACGCTTCGTCTGCTTAATCCCGCGCCGAAATTCGCGCCATTCGTTCATCAAAACGCTTTCATTGACGAAACGGCGCGAGTCGCCGAATCGGTTTCGATTGACGCATTTGTTTCGGTCGGCAAAAATTGCGAGATCGGCGAAAACGTCAAAATTTATGCGAATGTTTCAATTTATGACGGCGTAAAAATCGGCGCAAATTCGGTGATTCATTCGGGCGTTTCGATTCGTGAAAACTGCGAAATCGGCGCAAATTGCATTATTCACAACAACACGACCATCGGTTCGGACGGTTTCGGTTATGCAAAAGATGAAAATAAAAGCTGGCTGAAAATCCCGCAAATCGGTCGCGTCGTATTGGAAAATGATGTCGAAGTCGGCGCAAATTCGGCGATTGACTGCGCTTCGGTCGGCGAAACGCGAATAATGCGCGGCGCGAAAATTGACAATCTCGTGCAAATCGGACATTCCTGCACAATCGAAGAAGACGCGCTGATCTGTTCGCAGACAGGTTTAGCCGGAAGTTCTGTGATCGGAAAGCGCGTGGTTTTAGCCGGACAAGTCGGTATCGCCGGACATTTACGAGTCGGCGATGATGTTGTTATAACTGCAAAGTCCGCTACGTCGCACGATGTCGAAGCAGGCAAAATCCTGTCGGGAATTCCGGCGTTTGAAAACCGCGATTGGCTGCGTTCGACCGCCGCTTATCGTCGTCTGGGCGATTTGGCAAAAACGATTCGTGAGATGGAAAAAAGGTTAAGCGAAAACGAAAAAAAGACTAAATAATCAAAGTTGCCAGTAATAAAACTCGGAGATTTTTTGCCCGCGAAATACGCGAAAAGACACGAAAAAAAGAGAAATCTAATTTTTCAATAATATTTGAGCGATTTTCCCGCACTTTCGCGGACAGATTCTTTCTAACTTTGATAACTGACAAGTTGATTAAATAATTTCAGGACGGAAACAGGATTTGAAAAGTTAATTCGTTTTTTTTTCAGCGATTTAAGACCACGACATCTACACGGCGATTTTGGGCGCGTCCTTCGGCGGTCGAATTATCCGCAACCGGCTGAAAGCCGCCGTAACCGGCAGCGGAGAGTCTTTCAGGTGCGATTCCCTGCTCGGTGAGTTTCATCAAAACCGAAGCGGCGCGAGCCGTCGAAAGTTCCCAATTTGAAGGATAACGGGCGTTGGCAATCGGCAGCGAATCGGTGTGTCCTTCGACGCGCACCGGAACGCGGCTGTCGCGCATTGACTCGACAATTGCGGCGATGACGCTTTCGGCTTCGCCATTAACGACGGCTCCACCGGGCGCGAAAAATCCCGCTTCGGAAAGCGATACGATCAATCCGCGGTCGGTCTGTTTCATTTTGGTTTTCTGCATTAAAACCGGATTATTTAAAAATTTGCCTCCGATTTCATCACCGCGTTTTTCAGGCGAATCGAACGACGGCAAAATCCCGTTGCCGCCCGTATTTTGAGCATTAAAACTCGCCGCGATTTTTTGAGCGCGGTCGTGATCGGCAGCCGCATACATTACGATAAACAATGCAAGCAAAAGTGTTACCAGATCAGCATACGACAGCAGCCAACGATCTCGATGATGACTGTCATTTTCGGCGCGGCGTTTCGTTCGGCTTCTCATTTTCGCAAATTAAACTGGTTGACAATAGCGCGCGGCGTTTCTTTGGCGGCGAGCGCGATAATCGTGGCGGCGATTTCCTCGCGGCGTTTCATAAGTGATTCGTGCCGTGCGCGAAGACGTGCCGCCAGCGGAAAAAACAGAAGATTTGCCAGACCGATGCCGTAAATCGTAGCGACGAACGCCGTAGCGATTCCCGCGCCTAAAACTTCAGGTCGGTCAAGCACACGCAAAACGCCGATCAAACCCATAACTGCGCCGAGAATGCCGAATGTCGGCGCAAATCCGCCGGCGGCTTCGAGCGTAATCGAATCCTGAAGTCCCGCATCATCTTCCAGATCGAGACGACGCGACAAAACTTGTTTGATCTGTTCGGGTTCGGCGTATTCCGCCGCCAAAACCAAACCCTGCACGACAAGCGCGTCATCGGAATTGTCGGCATAACTTTCGTAAGCGCGAATGCCGTTTTTTTGCACCGAACGAGAAAGCCAAGCGAGTTTGGCAATTTCGACCTGATGCGCGTTTTCATCTTCATTCATTCGCAGTTGCCAAATCGCGCGTATCGCGTCGCTCACGCCGCTCACGCCGCGCCGGACGATCAACGCGCCGAGCGTTCCGCCGCCGACAATCAGAGCCGCCGTCGGATGCCACAGAAAACTCAGATTCAAATTTTCGAGCCACGCGCCAGCCGCCAAAGCACTTAATCCGATGATTATTCCGAGAAAAATTGTCCAATCAAAACGCTTCATTGTTTTTGTCCGCCGCGAATATGCGCCGCCAGATTTTCGAGCGAGCCGATTTCGATTTCATCCAAAACCGCATCGGCGGCGCGATTGGCTTCTTCGATTTCCGAGAAAATCTCGAAACGATGAACCGAAGTATTTTGCGGCGCAGAAATGCCGAGCCGCACGTCGCCGCTGCTGACCGACAAAACTTCGATAACGATCTCATTGCCGACGACGATTTTTTCACCGACGCGGCGCGATAAAACGAGCATAAGATTTTAATTGGTCGGCAGCGATTCCGCCAGATGAAAATTAGTGTCGGACAAGACGGACTGCACACCGCTTTTCGTCGCCGCATTAACAAAAATCGGTGCGCGAAGATTGACGGTCGTTTTTGTCCAATCCGAAGAGATTTTCACGATTGCCAAAGTTTCGACTTCCGCGCCCGTGACGGCATCCGGCGCGGCGGGTTGGTAATCGGCAAAAATCGTGCGCGGGTTGACGACGATAAAACGGTTTTTTTCATCATCAAGCGAAGCAAGCCAGCAAAACGGTTCGCATTCGGCAAACGGAATCAGCACTGCGCGGCGCATTTCCGGCAGTCCGATCAAACCTTCGGCAAAGCACAAAACCTGCGCTTCGTCGTAAACATATTCTTTTCCTTTTATTTTTAGCATAGCCATAAAACTACTTTTAGAATTTTGCAATGTGCAATATGAGTCAGAAATTGTGGAAAAACGAAATTTTCTTTTATTTTCTTTACTGAAAGAGAATGAAAACCGCTGAAATAATTAATAATCGAAAGTTGATAATTGATAATTTCAGGTTTCGTGAAACAGCAATTTATTCATTGTTTTATTATCAAATACCGAGTATTTCAGAAATTGATTTTAACCGGAAAAACCTTTCAGTTATTTACTGTAAATTCAGGTTTATCCGAGAAAATCGAACAATGAACGCTGGCTTTTAGCGGCAACTTGAAGCGTCGCGTCTAAACCGCGTTGAGCTTCGTTATAGCGAATGGCAGTTTCGGCGAAATCAGCAGATTCGATGGTCGAAATTCTTTCTTCGAGCGATAAAGAATTGCCCGAAAGTCTGTCCTGCGCGAATTCGACGGCGTTCATACTTGCGCCGACTCTCGTGCGCGCAACGCCCGCCAAATCTTTATAGACGCTCAGACGGCTCATCGAATTTTCGAGCGTCGTGCGGTCGGCTGCCGTATCTCCCGTTCCGCGTAATGCACTGACGGCATTATCCAAATCCTTAAAAATCGTCGAAGTTTGATCGCCGAAAATGCTTTCAGCGACAACGCCGGAAGCGATGGCGTTTGCGCCGGGTTCGATCTGAACATAACGTGCGGCGGTCGGCGTTGTCGCCGGAGTCGCAGTTGCCGGATCGAACGGCGGTTCGTTTATCCGCGTTCCGCCGAAAAGATAATCTTCGCCGTATTTGCTGTTGGCGACAGTTAAAACGCTTTCGCGCAGAGATTCGATTTCGGTCGCCAAAGCCTGTTTTGCCGCCGGCGTTGCCGTATCGCTCAAACCGTTGGAAACGAGCGTTCGCAGACGCACCAGAACATCTTGATAACTGTTTAGAGTATCGTCCGCGCCGATCAGTTTTTGATTAACGGTAACAGCATTACGCTGAAACTGTTCGATCTCGGTCTGTGAAGTCCGCAAATTAAGGACGACTTCCGCGCCGTTAGGATCGTCGGACGGGCGATTGATTCGCTTGCCGGTCGTCAGTTGTTCCTGCAAGGTATTTATCCGTCCGCGCTGAAAATTAATGCGGTCGCTCTGCTGGAAATTAGCTGTTTTTTCGGTAATTCTGAAATTCATTTTTTTTGTGCGGACTGAAAAATTTATTGAGCGAGAGAGAGAATCGTCTGCGTCATTTCGTCGGCGACTTTGAAAAACCGCGCGGCGGCTTCGTAAGCTCTCTGATACTGCAAAAGATTGATCGCTTCTTCATCGAGCGAAACGCCGGAGACGGCTTCGCGCTGCGCGTTTGCCTGTAAGATGATCGCCGACTGAGTTTGCAAAGCGTCGTCCGTCGAACGAACTTTTTCACCAGCTTCGGAAACAAGTCCGGCGAAGATCGAACTGAAAGAACCGCTGCGCGTTCCGGCAGTCGAACTCGTATCGGTCAGCAAATCGCCGATTTGTCCGGCAATCGTGCCGAATTTTCCGGGCTGTGCAAGCGGTGAAGCGACGACCAGCGAAGGATCGTCGTTAATCGCCGAATTGACGGAAATATTCGCCGCCGTTACCGGCTGTGAATTATTAAAAAACGGCGTTCCGGCGTTGCCTTTTAAGTCCGTTCCCGAAGTATGCAGATCGTTTACTCTCTGCACGACCGATGCGGCGAGCGCGTCGAGCGCGGTAATTTGTCCGCCGATGTCGGAAACTGCGTCCTGTAAACCGCGAATCGCGCCTTCGTCGAAAACCGCCGGTTCGCCTTCGAGCGTTATCGCGGTCAAACCGAGCGGCGGCTGACTTTCGGTTTTGAGCGGAATGGCTTTATTACCCGAAATAATCGCGCGACCTTCGCCGATGGTTAATGTGACGGTTCCGTCGTCGTTTTCGACCGAACGCGCTCCGGTTAATTCGGAAATCTTATTGACGAATTCGCCGCGCTGATCGCGCAGAGCGTGTGCGTCACCGCCCGTACTTTCGGCGGTTTTAATCTGTTCGTTGAGTTTGGCGACTTTTTCAGTCAGAGAATTTACTTCGCCGACGGTTGCGCCGATTTGTTTATCCGCGCCGTTGCGAATATCGGACAGACGCGCCCGCGTCGTCTGAAAAGATGTCGCCAAATTCGCGCCTTTTTGTGCCACGACCGAACGCAGAGGAATTGATTGCGGATTGGCTTCGAGATCGCGGAAAGCTCCGAAAAATCCAGCCAGAGCATTTTGAATTCCGCCGTTTTCGCTGCCTTGCAGAGCGGTTTCGACCGGCGCAAGCGCATCGCGTCGCGCGGAAAGTTTTCCGGCGATTCCGGTCTCGGTTTGCAGACGCGATTCGATAAAACGGTCGCGGAAATCCTGCACTCCGACAACCGAAACGCCCGTGCCGACCGAATAACCGTTGATGTTGACGGGCGAAGATTCGGCAAGCTGGACGCGGCGGCGCGTGTAACCCGCCGTATTGACGTTGGCGATATTCTGTCCGGTAACTTGAATGCCGGTCTGATTGGCATTTAATGCCCGCCGACCGATTTCAAAAGCAGAAAAATTTATACTCATCGCGCCATTCCTCCTTGAGCGTATTTCAAGACGGGAGCGTGATAAGTCGTCGGCGAAACGCCGCACGTTTGAATACAGGCGGTCGCAAAAGAAGAACCGCTGACGGCGAGACTCGCCGCGCGGTTACAGGTTTTCTGAAATTGTCGTCCGGCTTCCAAAAGTTTTTTCGCCGCGCTTTCAAATTCTTCGCGGATTGCCGGATCAAGCGGAGTTTTTTCGGTTTCACGCGCTCTGATTTCTGCAAAATCGGTCAGCGCGGAAGTGATTTCGAGAAGCCGTGAGCGCATTCTCAGTAATTCGGATTCTCCAGCGCGCGTCAGCGATTCGATGCTGCCGGATTCACCGCGCACCAATGCCGTCGAAAGATGATTCGTCGCCGATTCGAGTCGCCCGTAGGCTTCGAATTGTTCGTTCATCAAGGTCGCAACTTTTCGTATCAGTTCGTCTTGCATAATTTATTAAAACTTAACGGCGCAGTTAAATTTTGAAAATTTTTGAAGATTGAAAACCGAACGAAAAATCTTTGCTGAACAAAATTACGGCGAAATTTATTCGCGTTTATTCTTTGTTCATATCGGTTTTAACCGTTCGTTTCATCTTTCAAAATCGCGTCGGCGATCTTTTCTGCCGGCGGATTATATTCTCCCGCCGAAATCTGTTCGCGCAATGCGCCGACTTTTTCCTGCCGAACATCGGGCAATTGTTTGACCTGTTCGAGCAGTTTTGACGATTGTTCGGCGCGACCGGAAAATTGCAATTTGTCTGCGCCCGTCGTCGTTTTGTTTTCAATCGCCGAAGTTTTATTCGACTCGACTTGTTTGGTCTCTCCGCGCCTGACGCTCGCCGCGCGAACTGCATCTAAATCGCTGATTTTAACTTCATTAATCTTACTCATTTTTATCTAAAGCCTCCCGGCAAATATATTCACCAATCTTACTTATCGGCTTTATTTCCCACAACATTAGATAAAAATTTTCGCGGATTAACAAGTTGTCCGTTTCGACGGACTTCAAAATGCAAATGCGGTCCCGTGGATTTGCCGGTCGAACCGGAAAGCGAAATTTGTTCGCCCGCTGTAACTGTCTGTCCTTCTTTAACGAGCAGTTTTTGATTATGCCCGTATAGAGTTTCCGTGCCGTCGGCGTGTTCGATAATCACGACATTTCCGTAGCCGCCTTTCCAACCTGCAAACTTGACGACTCCGGCGGCGGCGGCGGCAACCTTTGTCCCGATTGGAACTGCAATATCTATGCCGCCGTGAAATTTCGTTTTCCGGTCAACCGGATGAAACCGACTGCCGAAATCAGACGAAATTCTGCCGCCCGCAACCGGCATTTGAAATTCTACTTTTACCGAGTTTGCAGAAGTTTCCGCCGATTTTATCGCATTCGGCGCGGCGACGGATTTGATCGAATCGCTTGAAAAAATAGTAGATAATTCGTTTGAAACAGGATTAACCGAATCTTTCAGATCGGGCATAAACTGCGATCCCGAATCACTCGTCGCATTATACGTTTCGGTTGGATATTGATCTTCGTATCTAGAAACTACTTCAAACTCGTTCGGATTTCCGGTGAAAATATTTTTGACAGGATTGATTTTCCCGTTTTTATTAATCAGCGGCGCGGAAGTTCGAGCGGTCGGAAGTTTTCCGAAATTTTCGTTTTTGCCGTCGGTTTTTATATCTTTAAATGCGGAAGCGGCACTCGAAAAACTTTTAGAAGCCGTCGTTTTTTTCGGCGCGTCCACACCTCCGAGTTGGCGCATAATCATATCCGCCAGACCGACACCACCCGATTGCGCCATCGAGGTCGCAAGCTGTTCGGAAAACATTTTTTTCGCCAGATCGGAACCGCCGTCGCCGCCGAAAAGCGCGTCGTTATCATCGCCGCTGCTCACTTCACTGCTGCTGTTTAAGGACGAAGTAAGCTGCATCAGCAGAATCGCTTCAAACTGTTCGGCAGTCCGGCGCAAAACTTCCGGCGACGGAGTTTTTCGTCCGGTCGGAACTTCCGTTAAATTTTCGATGGCGGAAACAGACATAATTTTCTACTGCATTTCCAATTCGGCATTTAATGCACCGGCGGATTTGATCGCCTGCAAAATGCTGATAATATCGCGGGCTGACACGCCGAGCGCACGCAGACCGCGCACGACTTCATCAATCGTCGCGCCGTCCGGCAAAATCACAGATTCGGCTTTTTTCTCTTTGACCTGAACCGTTGTCTGCGGCACGACCGTCGTTTCGCCGGTTTTACTGAGCGGCGCAGGCTGTGAAATATCGTATTCCGTGCCGATTTTTACCGTCACGCCGCCTTGCGAAATAGCCACGCCCGAAAGACGCAGTTCGCGCCCCATAATGATCGTTCCGGTGCGCTCGTTGATAATAATTTTAGCGATTTTTTCCGGCGCGAGACGTAGATTTTCGAGTGCGGCGATAAAACCGACGCGATTGTCCGCAAAGTCTGCCGGAACATTTACATCAACATTTCGACCGTCGAGAGCCTGCGAAGTTCCCGCGCCGAATTTGGCGTTGATTATTTGATTGAGTTTCGCGGCGTTGGAAAAATCCTCATTGCGGAGAACCAGAGTCAGACGATTTCCGGCGGCAAGTTCGGTCGGCACGATTCTTTCGACGTTTGCGCCGTTCGGCACGCGTCCGACGGTCGGATGATTGATCTCGACCGAATTTCCGCCGCCGCCAGCCGAAATTCCGCCGATTGAAACAGAACCTTGCGCGACCGCATAAACCTGTCCGTCAATTCCTTTAAGCTGTGTCAGAATCAAAGTTCCGCCCTGCAAACTGCGCGCATCGCCGATTGAAGAAACCGTCACATCAATCTTCGAGCCTTGCCGAATAAACGGCGGCAATGTTCCGGTAACTAAAACCGTGGCGATGTTTTCCGGTTTGAGCGTCGTCGTTTCGGTCGAAATTCCCATTCGTTCGAGCAGATTCTGTAAAGTCTGCCGCGCATATAAATTTTGCTGAACGCGGTCGCCCGTGCGATTAAGCCCGACGACCAAACCGTAACCGATAAGCTGATTCGAGCGCACACCTTCGATGTCCGCCAAATCTTTGACGCGCACCGAAAGCGTCGTGTCCGTTTGTTGACAGCTAACGACCGTCGAAAAACCGGCGGCGAGAAAAATAAAAATCGGAAATATCGCCGCAAAAGCGTATTTCCGAAAAGCGTGTTTTTTAATTTGATTAAGCATTTATAAGCGTTTCGAGATTTTCCGTATATTTTTCGCGGCAAATTTCAAAAACGATTTTGCCATCTAAAACGGTGAAATTTTGTCGAACAGCCGGAACAACCAGCCCGGTGCATTATCTGCTGATGCAACTCCCTTGCCATTAAGTTCGACGCGCAAATCGCCGATGTAAACGGTCGGGATAGAATTGTCCGCCGCGAGGTCGTTCGGGCGCACGATGCCCGTGACGGCGACTTGTTCGGTTTCCTTATTAATACGGACGAGTTTCAGAGCCTGAATCCGCAAATCGCCGTTCGGCAGAACTTCGACGACGCGGGCGGTGATTTTCGCCTGCACGTTGCTGTTGCGCTGGGTCGAGCCTTTGCCTTCGTATTGTCTTTTGCCGAGCGCGCCGATCACGCCTCCGGCGACAGCCGCGCCCGGAACGGGCAATGCTCCGGCAGCGGAAACGATTCCGCCGACCGTTCCCGAATCGCGGTTGCGTTTTGCGCCCGAAGCGACGGTCGCTTCGATGCTTTCGACGATTTCGACGAATACGAGATCACCGATTCGCCGCGCTTTAAAGTCCTGAAAAAGATTGCCGCCCGCCGCGCCGTCGGAAAACAGAGAACCGTTTGCCGGCGGCGGCGAAACCGGCGTGGGCGCGACCGGCGGCGCGTCTTCGATTTCGACAACCGCGAGTTTCGGCTGTTCTTTGAGTTTATTTTTCGATTTTTTATCCTGTGCCGGAAATACGGCGACGGATAACAAAATAACAAACGCGAGTGAAAACATTTTGAGTTTCATAACTTTTTTAGAAAAAAACTTTGACTAAACCTTCGTCAACGACCGTCGCCTGAATGACGGCGTTCGACTGCGAATTTTTAACGCTGATGCGGTCGCCGATCTTGCCGTTGGTGCGGGCAATGCCGCTGACCGTAATTTGAAGTTTGCCGGATTGCCCGACGATTCGCACCGCATCGCCCGAACGAACGACAACGCCCGCGACGAAAGTGTCGGTCGTTAATTCGCTTCCGGCGGCGAGATTTTTTATAAGTCTTATGCCGCGAAGTTTTTCCGCGTCGGTCAAATAATTTATCGGCGGTTTGACAAGACGGCGTTTATCGAGCCGCACGTCCGTTTCGGCGATATTTTCGTTAATTGCCAGATCACGCGCGGCGACAAAAACTTCGCCTTCGGCTTCGATCTCGATATTTGCCGGAATGCGCCGAAAAACCGCATCATTAACGCGAATTTCGACCGACACTGAAAACGGCGCGAAAATATTTTGAATGCCCGAAATACTCGCCCGGACTTCGATTTTTCCGAGCGGAACTTCGATCTTTTCCGGCACGTCGAGACGAATAATCCGCGCTTCGACCTTTCTGCCGGAAAACTGCGCGAGAACGGCATTTTCGACCACTTGACGCATTTGTTCGCCGTTAATCTGCTGTCCGGCGCGGCGAAAGCTGACGACCTGCGGCGCGACAAGCAAATACTCGTTCGCCGAAAATCCGGCGGCGGCAATCAGCATTTTGATTTTGCCTGCCGTCAATTCGCGCGTCATTCCGACATTCGGCGCGTAACCGAGCGAAATTTTTCCGACGCGCACGGCTTTTTCCGCGTCGCCCGTAATCTGCGCGATTTCGCCGAGCGTTACCGTATCGTTTTCAACGACCGTTTCGGCAACAAGCTTAATATTCAAAGTCGTCTGTGCCGCCGACAGAGACGACAGCAGACAGACGACGGCGACAATGAGAAAGATTTTTTTCATTGCAAAAATGTGTTACGCGGATTTACCGAAATTTAGTTGACAGCCTGATTGATCGTTCCGAGCATCCGGTCGGCGGTCGTGATGACTTTGGAATTCGTTTCATAGACGCGCTGTGCGCTAATCATATTAACGAGTTCTTCGACGACATTGACGTTCGAGCCTTCGACGAATCCTTGATTGATCGCGCCGATTCCGTTGGCATCGGCACTGCCGACAACCGCTTGACCGGACGCGCCGGTTTCCTTGAAAAGATTGCCGCCGAGTGCTTCCAAACCTGCCGGATTAGCGAAAATCGCCAGTTGAATCTGTCCGACATTCTGCGCGTTTGCCTGTCCGGGCAGCGTGACGGAAACCGTTCCGTCTTTGCCGATAGTCAGCGAAGTCGCTTCGGTCGGAATGGTGATCGCCGGTTCGAGCGATTCGCCCGTCGCGGTGACGACCTGACCTTGATTATTCAGGTGAAATTGTCCGGCTCGCGTGTAGGCGAGATCGCCGTTCGATTGGCGCACCTGAAAAAATCCGCTGCCTTCGATGACCATATCGAGCGGATTTTCCGTCTGTTTGAAATCGCCCTGCAAAAAGATTTTTTCCGACGCAATCGTCCGCGCTCCGAGACCGATCTGCAAACCGACCGGCAAACTGGTCGAAGCATTTGCCGCGCCGCCCGCCGCCCGCAGATTCTGGTAAAGCAAATCCTGAAATTCGAGCCGTGTGCGTTTAAAACCGACGGTCGAAGCGTTTGCCAGATTGTTGGCGATATTGTCCACGTTTTGCTGCTGCACCTGCATTCCGGTCGCAGCGGTTAATAATGCTCTGTTCGGCATAATTTCCTCCTTAAAACTTAACTACATTTTTCCGATTTCGCCGGAAATTTTTCTTCCCAAATCGTTCATCAAAAGCGAGACCGATTTTTGGAGCGATTCGAATTCGCGGTTGTTGTTAATCATCGCCACCATCTCGGAAATCGAGTTGATATTTGAAGATTCGAGCGAACCCTGAATGACTTTTGAGCTTGAATTTGCGGCGTTCGGCTGTTCGGTTCCGGTCGCCGTAAAAAGTGCGTCACCTTCTTTTGTCAAAGCCGTCGCCGGATTTTGGAAACTGACGAGTTTCAGACGGTCGAAAATTTGTCCGCCGACCGCCAATGTGCCGTCTTTTCCGACGCTTAATTCACCTTTCGGCGGAATCGTGATCGCACCGTTTTCGCCGATGACAAGATCGCCGTTCGCCGTTACAAGCTGTCCGTTTGCATCGAGCGACAAACTGCCGGCGCGAGTGTAACGCTCGCCGCGTACCGTCTGAATTGACAAAAACCCGTCGCCGTCAATTGCCAGATCGAGCGAGCGTCCGGTTTCGCGGATCGTTCCGGCGGTAAAATCCGTCGCGCCCGTTGCTGAAACGCCGACGACGTTATTTTGCTGATCGCTTGCGCCTTTTCTTAAGGCTTCAAACGAAGTGTAGATCAAACGCTCGGCTTTAAATCCGGTCGTCGAAGCATTGGCAATATTGTTGGCTTGCGCGTCGAGCGTTCGCTGACGCGCCCGCATTCCCAAAAATGCCGTATAAAGTCCGTTATTCATATATTTTCACTAAGCGGCGACACGATTAAGATTGATGATTAATTCGACTTCGCCGCGCATCATTCCGAGCGTCGTGGCGATGTTTTCCGCATCCTGACCGCGTGAAGCGAGTGTCAAAACCCGGTGACGGCGTTCGGTAATATTCTGTTTCGACGGAGCAGTTATAATCGTTTCATCTAAAACTTCGTCGGACGCAAATTTCGGCTGGCGAACACGAGTTTCGAGCCACGCCATCCGACGCGATTGATCAGCCGTTCGGACGGCGTAGTTTTCGAGTTTTTCGATATTCTCTGCGACCGATTCTTCCAATTCGTCGTTTTTATTACCGAGAAATTCGAGGAGTGCGCGATGTTGGCGGAGTTTGCGGTAACAAAAGATCGAACAGATACTTGCCGTTAATCCAAAGACGGCAATAGTGATAGTAAATATAATTTCTAAATTCATTTTTAACCTCTGACAAAAAAGTTTCTAAAATAAAAACAAACATTCGGCGGTGTTTTTTTTTACCGCCTTGTTCTCTGAAATAAAATTTCAAATCAATTTTCCACACCCGACAAAAGTGTGCGCGAGCGTTCTTCGGGAGTTCCGATGTCGGTTACTTTTACGCCGTAATATCCGTCCACGACGACGACTTCACCGAAGGCGAAAGGATAATTGTTGATTAAAAGTTCGACCGGCTCATCTACCGTCCGGTCGAGTTCGATCATCGAACCGATACCGAAACGCACGATGTCGCGCAGAGCGATGTCGGCAGTTCCGAAACGCACCGTGATGTTCATCTCGACATCGAGCAAACGCTCGATGTTTTTGGCGGAGTCGTTTTCCTGCATCATCTCGTTTTCGACCGTTTCATTTGCCGTTAATATTTCGTTTTCAGTTATCGTTTCGTTTTCCATATTAAAATTAATTTTCTTGCGTTGCTCCGGCGGCGGCGGCGTGTGATAAATCGTTGCGTTTTACGCCCGTGACCTGAACGACCATTCTTTTTTCGGAAGCAGCAAGTCTGCCGGTAAATTTTTCCGAACTATCCACACTGATATTGACCGGCTTTTCGATTCTGTGATTGCTCTGCAAAACGTCGCCGATCTGCAAAGCCATCAAATCGGAAATAGCGGCGGAAAATTTTCCGAGTTCGGCGACGACCGGAAAATTTACGTTAGAAAGCGTTTTCAAAAGCGAATGCGTCGTTTCCGGCGCAGGTGCTTTCTGCGATGAATAAGCCGATTGATTAAATTTTTCGATCAAACCTTCGAGCATCCCGATTGGCAGACAGATGCTCATCGCGCCGCGCGCCATTTCGCCGATCTGAACTTGGTAAATTACCGTCGCAACGACTTCGTTCGGCGCGACGATCTGCAAAAGCTGCGGTCGCGTTTCGTGTCCGACCAAATCGCCGCGAAATTCTACAATCGGTCGCCAGACTTCGACGTAACTTTCGGCAACGACCTTCATAAAGCCTTCGAGAATTTTCATTTCGAGTTCGGTCGCGGCGTGCTGTTCAATCGCTTCTTCGCCTTCGCCGCCGAGCAGACGGTCAATGATCGGAAAGGCGATTGATGCGCTCAATTCGATAGCGAACGTGCCGCGCATTTCGTCGGCGGCAATAACAAAAACCGTCGCCGGATCGGACATTCCGCGCAAATAATCGCCGTAGGATTGCTGTTCGACGGAAATCAGATGAACTTCCGTAATCGCCCGCATAAAAATCGGCAAACTCGATGAAAGACTGTGCGCGAACAAATCGTGCAGCAGATAGAGCGAGCGCACCTGCTCTTTTGAAAGACGGTCGGGACGGCGGAAATTATACGGCACGATGCGTTGATGTCGCCGGTCGCGTTCCAATTGCGCCGCTTCGCTCGCCGGAGTTTCCGGCAGCAGAGCGGACATTTCCTCTTCTGTTAAAATTTCTTCGTTCTGCTTCATTTTTATTCGGGCAGATTGGCGCGGAGACGAATAATCGCCTGCGTCCGCATTTGCGAAACGCGCGATTCGGTCACACCTAAAACTTCGCCTATTTCCTTCATCGTCAATTCTTCGAGATAGTAGAGCGCGACGACCTGACGCTCGCGTTCCGGCAGTTTGTCAATCGCCTGCGCGAGCAGACGGCGGCGTTCGGTTTCTTCGATTTTCGATTGCTGCGACTCGCCTGTATCAGCTACCGTATCCGCCGCGCTCAAACCGGTCTTTTCATCGCGCGCATCCAAATCGCTGATTTTCAATCCATTCATTTCCTGCATTTTCGAGTGCAGTTCCGGGAGCGAAATTTTCAAAAATGCGGCAACTTCTTCGGTCGTCGCCGGACGACCTTCTTCCTGTTCGACGCGGGCAAATGCTTCCTGCACATCGCGCGAATTACGCCGCGCAGAGCGCGATGCCCAATCGAGCGAACGCAAATTATCCAAAATCGCACCGCGCACGCGAAGTTCCGCAAATGTCGTAAAAGCAATACCGCGCGAACTGTCAAATCTTTCAACGGCTTCGATCAAACCGATAACTCCGGCACTGTAAAGATCATCACGTTCGACCGACGACGGAAGTTTTGCCGCAAACCGGTCGGCGATAAATTTGACTTTTCCGAGATGCGTTTCGATCAATACGGCACGTTCATTTTCCGTGCCGGACGAATATCCGCCAGTCGAAAAAGCCTCGTTCCCGTTATTGTTCCGGTAATTTGTCATTGAAGAGTATTGAAACATTTTTGAATATTCCCTTTGCAAAAAAAATTAACCTTCAGACAGGGAGTTCCAAAAAGAGTCTGACGCAGCCGAACCGACTTTCTGCATTTTTCGCGTATTCAGTTGGCGGGCGAGCAAACGAATAGCGCGGGCAGCGGGCGATTGCGGCGCATAAAAAACGAGCGGCATTTGACGGCGCACGGCTTCGGCAACCTGCGCGTCGTGCGGAATCATTCCCAGATAATTGATCTGACGATTGAGAAAACCTTTGACCGCCGCACTGATCTGCGCGAAAACTTGTTCGGCATCGCTGATACCGACGACATTATTGACAACGACGGAAATCGTTTTGTTCGGCGAACGTCGCAGAACGACTTTGATAGTTGCGTAAGCATCAACGACCGCAGTCGGTTCGGGCGTTGTAACGATGACGACTTCCGTCGCCGAAGCTAAAATGCCGGAAACATTTTTTGCGATTCCGGCAGCCGTGTCAATGAGCATAAAATCCTGTGTTTCTTCCAACATCCGCAGTTTCGTTATCAAAGAAGAATTATCGGTGAGCGAAAAATCCGACAGTTCTTCGATACCGCTGCCGCTCGGCAAAAGACAGACGTTCTGCGCCAGATTTGTTTGAATATCTTCGAGTTCGACAATTCCGCTGATGACGTGACCGAGATGATATTTCGGCGTAATTCCGCATAATAAATCGGCGTTGCCGAGTCCGAAATCAGCATCGAGGAGCATTACGCGGCTTCCCAACGCACCGAGTTCGAGCGCGAGATTAACCGACAGATTTGATTTTCCGACACCGCCTTTGCCGCCGGTAATCGCCAGACACTGAGTGTTTTTCGCCGTCAGCGGGCGAACGGCGGTATTTGCTGTTTGCGGTGCGCCGACGGGCAAATGTGAAATGGGCGGAGCAACATTTGTCATTGTTCTTAAAGTTGATGCCTGATCGTTCATTTTATTTGAGAAACTTTTTTCGATTAAATGAAATTAATTTTTGAAAATCCGTAATGTAAATTTATTCGCGTCGCGTTTAGACTTTCCGGCGCATAATTTGAGCGGCGTAGTTTTCCGGCGAAGCAATTTGCCAATCTTCCGGCACACGCTGTCCGGCGCATAGATATGTCAGCGGCAAACCGCTTTCGGCGGCAATTTCGACCGTCGCGCCCGGTCTCGTAGTTTCGTCGAGTTTGGTTAAAACGAGGCAATCCGCGCCATACATTTCAAACTTTTTGATCGCCGCGATGCAGTCCTGCGGATTCGTCGTCGCCTGAACTGCGAGACACTTGCGGATTTCTTTGCGTTGGCGCAGATAATCGGAAAGTTCAAATTGGTCGGAAAGATCGTGCGGATTTCTGCCTGTCGTATCAATCAAAACGGTCGTATCCGTCGGCAAACGGCGCAAAACCGCGTCGAGTTCAAAAGTCGAACGCACGACCTGACAGCCCGCGCCGATGATTTCGGCATAAGTTTTCAATTGTTCGACTGCCGCGATGCGATATGTGTCAAGCGTCACGAGTTCGACGCGGCGACGTTCGTAGAGCGCGACGCGGGCGGCGAGTTTGGCAACGGTCGTCGTTTTGCCAACGCCGGTCGCACCGATCAAAGCCATTATCGCCGGCGTATCGCCTTCGAGCGGATTTTTCAAAAATTTAACGCCCGATTTCAAACCTTGCGTCAGAGCATATTGCGTTAACTGTTTCGGAATTATCAGACCTTGTTTGAATTGCGGAATAACATCCGTAATATATTGGCGGGCGAGTTCCGCCGAAAGTCCGGTCGCTTTTAATTCGAGATACGAATCCAGAAAAGGCGCGTCGAAAACTTCGCCGAATTCCGCCAGATGAATTTCGTCGTGCGCCATCTGCGTATTGCGCTGACTGGCAAAAGCTCCGAGCGAAAATTTCATTTCGCGCAGTTCGGCACGAATCATTTCAAATTCGCGGTTTGTCACGGAAGCGGCATTTTCTGCCGCCGGCAAAGTCGTCATCGTCGAAGAATCCTTTTCGTTCGTATTTTGCGAAGTCGGCGTTTTTTTCGGGCTGACAAATCGCGGAGCTTCCGTCGAAATTTCTACGGCTTCGATATTTTGCCGGCGATTGATTTTCGATCTTGCCGGAGCGGTAGTAGCTATCGAATGCGAAACGGCAACGGGCAGCGATGTTTCAAAATAATCATTCAAAGCGGCTCGTGAATTTAATGTTTCCGTTAGATTTTTTGTCGCCGTCTCTTTTTTAACGTCTAAAAATTGCGGTCGGGCAGGCGTTTCGTCTCTCAAGTTGAGCATACTTTTCGGAGCGGCTGACGCAACCGGTTTGACGTGACTTTTGACCGGAGCATTTGCCGCGATCGACGGAGCGGCAGCCGCGCTGATTTCGATCTGCGGCGTTGTCTTAAATCCCAGAAAACCGCCCGTGCGAACTTGTTTGGTTTCCAACACATAGGCTTCTTCGCCCAAATCGAGTTTGACCTGTTCGAGAGCTTCGCGGGTTGTTGTCGCACGATATTTTTTTATATTCATCATCTTTTTATTTTCCTGAACTTTATAGAAACGACTTTTCAAAAATTAAATTTATTCGATTCTTGAACTAAAGACATAAACTTTCAATTTACCGTTCCCAGCGAGATGAGCCGCACATTTGAAGCGACCTCGCCGTGGGCGATTACAACCAGTTCAGGCAAGAACCGTTCCGTAAGTTTGCGAAGGTGCGGGCGAACCATCGAAGAGCATAAAACAACGGGCTGAGACATCACCGCCGCCTGACAGCAGCGTTCGATTTTTTCCAGCAATTGCTTGCCGAAATCAGGCTCGATACTCTGCGGCGATGCGCCGCCGAGCAATCCGAGTCGTTCGGCAATCTGTGTTTCGAGACGCGGATCGAGCGTTAAGACCGACAGTTCGCCGTTTTTGTTCGAGAGACTTGCCGAGATCGTGCGGGCGAGCGATGCGCGGGCTGTTTCTGTCAAAGTGTTGACATCGCGCGTCACGACTCCGACATCTGTGACGGCTTCTAAAATCGTCGCCAGATCACGAATCGGCACTCGTTCGCGGAGCAGATTTTGCAAGATTCTCTGCATTTCGCCGAGCGACAAAACTTTCGGCGTGGCTTCCTCGACCGTTTTCGGATGCGTTTCGGCGAGCGTATCGAGAAGCTGGCGCGTTTCCTGTCTGCCGAGCAGTTCGTAGGCGTAACGCCTGATGATTTCCGAAAGATGCGTGCAGATAACGGTTGTCGGATCAACGACCGTGTAACCCGCGCCGACGGCGCGTTCGCGGTCTTCGATGCGGCGAATCCAAACGGCTGGCATTCCGAATGCCGGATCAATCGTTTCGATGCCGGTAATCTGCTCGCGCACAACGCCCGGATCAATCGCCAGATAACCGTCGGGATAAATCTCGCCTTCCGCAATTTTTTCGCCGCGCAGGAGAATCGAATACTCACGCGGCGCATTTTGTAAATTGTCCGTAACGTGAACGGACGGAACAATTATGCCGAGTTCAATCGCCGTCTGGCGGCGAATTTCACGAATACGGTTGAGAAAAGAATCGTCCGAACTGACCAGACCGACCAAACCGTAACCGACTTCGAGCGCGAGCGCATCAATCTTCAAAAGACTTTCGATTCGCTCCGGCTCTTTAGCGGAAAGTGCCAACTGTTCGGCGTTTTCATCGTCAACGACTTGCAGAGCTTCATTTTTCGCGTGCTGCATTGCAATATAACCGATGCCGCCCGCCGCCGCCGCCAGCGAAAGAAAAGCGATGTGCGGCATTCCCGGCAAAATTCCTAAAAACGTCAGAACTCCGGCGGCAATAAAAACAGGTCGCGGATTGCCGAGCAATTGTCCGCTGACTTCCGCGCCCATACTCGTTTCCGTCGCCGCGCGTGTGGCGATAATCGCGGCTGAAACTGAAATAAACAATGACGGAACAGCCGCCGCTACGCCGTCGCCGACTGTTAAAATCGTATAATTTTTCAAAGCGTCAACGAGCGGCAAACCGTGCTGCAGAACGCCGATGGCGAAACCCGCGCCGAGATTGACCGCGACGATGATTATCGAAGCGACCGCATCGCGCTGCGTAAAGCGAATCGCGCCGTCCATCGCGCCGTGAAATTCGGCTGCCTGACTAATATCGCCGCGCCGCTGTTTGGCTTCGTTTTCGTCAATAATTCCGGCGGACAGATCGGCATCAACCGCCATCTGTTTGCCGGGCATCGCGTCCAATGTGAAACGCGCCGTCACTTCGCTCGAACGAACCGCGCCGTGATTGACGACTAAAAATTGAATAACCAGAAGAATCAGGAAAATTACCAGACCGACGACGTAATTGCCGCCGATGACAAATTCGCCGAACGCTTTAATCACCGAACCGGCAGCCGATTCGCCGCCGTTTCCGGCAGTTAAAATCAGGCGTGATGTAGCGACGTTCAACGCCAGACGATAGAGCGTCGTCATCAGCAAAAGATTCGGAAACGATGTAAATTTCACAGGCTCTTGGATATACATCGAAACCAAAAGCACGATGACCGAAAGCATCAGATTAAAACTGATTAAAACATCGAGCAAAAACGCCGGTAAAGGAACTAAAAGCACCAGCAAAATCACGACCGCCGCGAGCGGCACGATCAAATGTGAAAAATTGCCGGCTTTATTGGTAAAATTTTCTATCGAAGCATTTTTCATTAAAAATTGTTATTGAAGATAACGGGATTTTCTTATTCAAGGAGAACTTTCCAAACCGGCTGTGGCAAATATTGTGCCGCAAGGCGATTTCGGCTTTTTCTTGGCATCCGATGTCGGATTCGAGCGCGGTTTGAACCGATTTTTCAGCTTTAAAAATAAAAAAAATCGCGGCAATCGGCGATTAAATTTTAATTATTGTCGGAAATTTAAGAAAAATTATTGAAACTATCTTTTGATGAACCGTAAAAATTGCCGAAGTATGTGATGTGAGTTTAACGCGAAAAAGTCGCTTTCAGATAACTTTTACCAAGATTTTATTGAATATTGTTTTCCAGATCGGTGATCGGCATTTCCGTTAGAAACTTCGGACTTAAAGCGTTTTCAATTATTAATTCTTCCGCTTTTTTCGCTTCCAAAGGCTTTGAAAAATAATAGCCTTGTCCAAATTCGCATTGCAGTTCACGCAGCCGGAACAGTTGTTCGGCGGTTTCGATTCCTTCGGCAATGACCTGCATTTTCAGGCTTTGCGCCAGTTTGATGATCGTGTCCACGATCTCGGAATTTTCATCTTTGCCATACATTCGGCTGACAAATGAGCGATCAACTTTTAAATAATGAACCGGAAGTCGATGAAGATAGCTCAGGGAACTGTAACCTGTTCCGAAATCGTCGAGGCTTAGTTCGACACCGAGCGAACATAGGCGATTGAGAATTATTATCGCTTCGTCGCTGTTTTCCATTATGTGGCTTTCGGTAATTTCTATTTTCAGACAGCGCGGATCGAGTCCGGTCGTTTCGAGTGTTTCGGCAATTTGTTCGGCTAGATCGAATTGTAAAAACTGCTTGCACGAAATATTAACGCTGATCGTCAGATGTAAATTCGCCGGATTTACGATTTGCCATTGACGCAATTGCCGGCAGCTTTCCTGCAAAATCCATTTTCCGAGCGGAATAATCAGATTGTTTTCCTCAGCCGCGCTGATGAATTCGAGCGGCGGAACGATGCCGCGCGTCGGATGATTCCAACGCACTAAAGCCTCGAAGCCGATGAGATTTTTCGTGTTCAGTTCGACTATCGGTTGATAATAAAGTTGAAATTCGCCGCGTTCGACAGCCTGCCGCATTTCGGTTTCAAATTGCAGATGCTTTGAAGCCTGTTCGTGCATCGCCGGATCGAAAATCTGATATTGCGATTTGCCTTTGGCTTTGGCGCGATACATTGCGATGTCAGCGTCCCGAAGTATATCTTCGGCACAACTGTAACCTTCGGTGCTGAACGCAATTCCGGCACTGGCGGTAAGGAAAACTTCCCGTCCGGCAATGATAAACGAATTTCTCAAATTATCCTGAATCCGTCCGGCAATTCTGACGGCATCTTCTTTTCCGTCAATGTCGGAAAGCAAGACCGCAAATTCGTCGCCGCTCAGATGCGCCGCCAAATCATCGACTCGGATACAGGATTCGAGCCGCCGCGCAAATTGTTTTAACAGATCGTCGCCTTCCGAATGACCGAGCGAATCGTTGACAATCTTGAAACGGTCAAAATCCAATAATAAAACGGCGTATTGTCTATGCGGATGACTTTTTCCGTGTTCAATCGTCAGCCGCAGACGATTCATAAACAGTGTGCGGTTGGCAAGTCCGGTCAGATCGTCGTGAAAAGCCTCGTGCAGTCGCTGTTCTTCGGCGTATTTGCGTTCGGAAATGTCTGTAAATACATTCATCGTGCCGCTAATTTTATTTTCGCCGTCGAACATCAAATCGCTTCCGACAATGACATAAACAGATTCGCCCGATTTTTTTCTGAGCCGCAGTTCGTATTGTCTGTTAATGCCCTGCAAACGCTGGCGATTTGTTTCGATAACGAATTTTCGGGCTTCGTCGTCATACAAAATATCATAAGTTATTTTGCCGAGCAGTTCTTCGCGCTCATAACCGAGCATTTCGCAAAATCGTTCGTTGACAAATTCGATCATCCCGTCGTTATCAGTCTGCAATAATCCGTCGTTCATATTTCCGACCAGACTCTGCATTTTCGATTCGCTGCCGTATAAGGCGGCTTTGACCTGTTTATACTTGGTAATATTTTGCCGCGAACGCCGAGTGACGACGTAGATTAAAACCGCCTCGCCTAAAATGCAAAATATAGCGTCTATAACGATGGCAAATCTAATGATCGAAGATTCGGAAATAACATACGCCAAAACAAACATCACAACTGCCTGAACCACGAAAAAAATTGCCGACACTTTTATTAAAAAGCACTGCGTCGAACTGCCGGCATTTTTATTTTGACTTATGCTTTCCATTTTGGAGATTGTAATTATGGAACTCGAAATCAGACCGCTGTATTTTCCGTGTCGAGGTTTCGACTTTTTGACGGATTAAAACCTATTTTTAGTGTTTTCGCAAAGTTTCAGATGAAAATATATTGATGTAATTTTTACGTCGGTATAAAAGCCACCGGTAAAGAATACGGCAAAAACTCGCCGATTCGGGCGGTTGTTTTATCAATAAACCATTTTGATAGCCTGCTCCAGACTTTTTCTTCCTTCTTTCCAGACGGATTCTAAATCATCTGCACTCAAACCGAGTTTGACGACGGATTTCGATTCTGAAAAATTTTCTTCGCTTTCGCGCCGCCAGCCGTAACCTTTGGCATTGGCGATATTATCAGCCACTTTGAGAATGTGCGTAGTCGTCAGCGGAAGTTCTCCGGCAAACGGATCGTGATGATACCGGATCGTGCGGCAGACTTCTTCCTGTAATTTCCAGTAACGGGCGACCGATGATCCGATTTCGTCGTGACCGTAACCGTATTTCTCCGTTTCCAGTTTCAATATCAGTTGTTCGTCCTGTTCGTCCAAAATTAACGAAAAACCTTCGAAGTCGTGACTCAAAAGCAAAAGTTTGCCGATGTCGTGCAAAAGTCCGCAGGTAAACGATTCTTCGGTTTCCCGCAAGTTTAGTTTAGCGGTTAACTCGCGGGCGATAATCGCTACGGCAATCGAATGTTCCCACGTTTTACGCGCGACCAATGATCCGCGAATCTCTTTTCCGAAAGCGGTCGCAGTCATAACCATCATTACCATTTCCCGCAACCTCTGATTGCCGATAATGCCGATTGCCGTCTGGATGGACGTAACTTTTTTCTCCAGACAATAAATCGGCGAGTTGATAAGCCGTAAAACCGAAGTTACCAACATCGGTTCATAACAGACGGCTGCCGTTATTTTTTGCGGCGATTCGTTCGGATTACGCAGTAAACTCGATAATCTCAACATACTGCCTGCCGACGGCGGCAAGGTTTTCTCGGCTAAATTCGCAATGTCGATCTTTTTATTAAAAGGAGATTGATGACTTTTTTCATAGAAAACGGTCGGTTGTAAGTTCATAGAGCCTTTTCGTCTGAGCGCGGTTTTTCCGCGACAAGTGATTTATCCCGATCTACTTATCGTCAATCTTCAAACAAACTTGAAACTTTTTTTTCGAGTATTTTTTAGATAATTAAAAATCGAGTGTTTCCCGCACTTTTATCGCCAGTTCCTGATGAGAAAACGGCTTGCCTAAAAAGCGGACGTTTTCTTCGAGAACTCCGTGGCGGGCGATGATGTCGTTGTTGTAGCCGGAAATAAATAAAACAGAGGTTTCCGGGTGAAGCGATTTTACTTTGTCGGCTAAATCTTTACCGTTCATCTGCGGCATTATCACATCGGTAATCAGCAGATCAATCGGATCGTTGAATATTTCGGCAAGTTGGACGGCTTTGACACCGCTGTTCGTTTCAAAAACCTGATAACCGAGATTTTTCAAAACTTCGACCATCGCGCGGCGAATCGGTTCTTCGTCCTCGACCAGCAAAATCGTTTCCGTTCCGACCGGAATCGGAGCATCGTTTTTCGGTTTGGCTTCATTGACCGGCTGATCCACGCGCGGAAACTCGATAGTTAAAGTCGTTCCTTTATCCATTTCGCTTTTTGCCCAGACGAAACCGTTTGACTGTTTGACGATGCCGTAAACAGTTGACAAACCGAGTCCAGTGCCTTTGCCGACTTCTTTGGTCGTGAAAAACGGCTCGAAGATATGCTCCTGCGTTTTCATATCCATTCCGATGCCGTTGTCGCTAACGGTCAGCCGGACGTATGCGCCGACCGGCTGCGCTTCGTGTCTGAATGAAGTTTTGTCGAGAAAAACATTGGATGTTTTTATATAAATTTTGCCGTTAATGTTTTCGCCGCGACGGTCGCCGAATTCCCGAATCGCGTCGCGCGAGTTGACGGCAAGATTCATCAAAATCTGATTGATTTGCGTATAATCTACGAAACACACGCCGAGATCGGTGTCCAGATCAATCTGCACTTCTATATCTTCACCGATCAGCGGACGAATGATCTTGATAAATTCCTTGACGATTTGATTTAAGACAATCGGATGCGGCTGCATCGGTTGTTTGCGGCTGAAGGCGAGCAGTTGGCGAACCATTTCGGCGGCGTTTTTCGTAACTTCTCTGATCTCGTCAATCCGGTAAAGAACAGAACTGTCGGCGGCGAGCTGCTCTTGCAGTAAATCAACGTGGAGCATTATGACCGCCAGAAAATTGTTGAAATCGTGCGCTAAACCTCCGGCGAGTTTACCGACGGCTTCGATTTTCTGCGTCTGCTGTAATTTTCGTTCAGCCATCAGATAAGCCTTTTCGGTTTGTTTGGCGGCGGTAATGTCGCGCTGCATTCCCCAGATGCGGACAAGCAAACCGTCTTCGATAATTCCGATGACGTTGTTAAGAAAGTATTTCTGTTCGCCGATGTTGTCGTTTTCGACGGTTTCGGAATCCGACAGATGATAATTAGAATCTATCAGCGAACGCAAGTGAGACTCGCTCGCCGGATTTTCGCGTTTCAAAAATTCGCCGATGCGTTTGCCGATCAATTCTTCGGCGTATTCAAAACCATATTGCTGCGCCATCGCGTCATTAGCTTCGGCGAGATAAGCGTTTTGATAGATCAATTCGATTTGTTCTTCAGGCGATATTTGATTAACGGGAATCGGATTTCCCATTTCAAAACGCCAGATACCTTCGCTGCTTTGCGCGATAAACATCCGGTAGCGTTCTTCCGATTGTCGAAGTGCGGATTCCGCTTGTCTTTGGCGGCTGATGTCGCGGGCGATGGTCGAAACCGCGACGATTTCATCTTCGGCATTTTTAACCGGAGAAACGGTTAGTGAGATAGGAATATTATTGCCCTTCTTGTTTCGTCTGGTCGTCTCGAAAGAATTGATATGTTTTCCCGTGGCGATTTTTTCGAGTAGTTCGATTTCTTCGGCGGCGGAATAATTTTCAGTAAAAAGTAAGGAAATGTTTTGCCTGACAGCTTCGGATTCGGTGTAGCCGTAGATTTTTTCCGCGCCTTTGTTCCAACTCAAAATCGTGCCGTCGAAAGATGTACTGACAATTGCATCGTCGGAAGATTCGACAATCGCGGCTAAACGCAGTTTTTCTTCCTGAACCTGTTTAATCCGCGTAATATCTTCGGCGTAACCGACAATATGCGTGATGCGATTTTTCTCATTGCGCCGGAAAACTTTGTCGTAACATTTGATCCAAAGCCATTCACCGCTTTTGTGGCGAAAGCGGCATTCCAATTCGTGAACTTTCTCATCCGCCAAAAAACGTAAATCTCTGAAGTGGCTGAGTAAAGTCTTCCAATCGGACGGATGAATCAGTCGCGTGAAAGAACTTTCGTTCATCTTTTCCGTGTCGGCTGCCGAATAACCGAAAAGGCGTTCGGTTTGATGATTGAGATATGTAAAGCGATAGGTTTCAAGACAATAGACGTAAATCACGATAGGCGATGCTTTAAGAATCGCCGAAAGAAAATCTTCGTTGTTGTCCTGCGTTCGGTTTATCATTGTCGGGTTTGATGATTCACAATCTTCACTTTTGACTAAATTTTCAATTAAATTTTGCATTTCAATTTGAATGGAAACGGCTGAGAATTTGATCGCGTCTAAATTCAGCAATTATAAAATATTCATTCAAATTTGAAAACATACATTTTTCCGATTAAAAAATCTACATTTCTGATTCACCATTAAGCGAACTATGTTTCCTGCCGACTGAAAACATACGCCAAAATCTCCGCCACGACACCGAAAAATTCGGCGGGAATCGTCTGATTCGGCTCGACGACGCGAAACAATGCGCGGGCGAGCGGCGGATTTTCGATGAGCGGAATTTTATTTTGTCCGGCGATTTCGCGGATTTTCGCCGCGATATGATCGGCACCTTTTGCCACGACGACGGGCGCGGCATCTTTTTCGCGGTCATAACGCAAAGCGACGGCGAAATGCGTCGGATTCGTAATCACGACCGAAGCGGTCGAAACGTCCGCCATCGAGCGTTTTTGCGCGATAGCGCGCGCCGCGCGGCGGCGTTGACTTTTAACCAGCGGATCGCCTTCCTGATCTTTGTATTCATCGCGGATTTCCTGCTTGCTCATCTTCAGAGATTTTTCGTGCTTGTAAAACGAATAGCCGTAATCGGCAAGCGCGAGCGTCAGAAAAACCAGACCGCAGCGAAAAGCGAGACTGTAAATCGTCTCGCCGAGTTTTGACGAAACTATATTGATCGGCGCACCGACAAGCGTCGGCGCGATTTCGATAACCGGCGACAAAACGCCGTAAGCGACCGTGCCGATAACCAATAATTTAACCAGCGATTTGATTAGATTGACGACGGAATCGAGTCCGAAGATTCGTTTGATATTTTTTGCCGGATTGAGTTTATCGGCGGTCGGCATCAGAGCCGAACCGGTCAGCGAAAGTCCGCCCTGCGCGAAATTTCCTGCCAGAACCGCCGTAAAAGCGACTAATACGATTGGCACGACGATCAGCGCGAGAACTTTTCCGGCTTCGATAAAAATTCCCTGCGTATCGTTGGCGGTCAAAATCTGCGGATCGGCAATGCGTTTTGCAGTGTTTTGGATGTAAACGCCGAATCGCCCGAAAATATCGCGGCTCAAAATATTGATGACAAACAATGCGCCGAGAAACGAAAAGGCGGCGGGCAATTCTGCACCGCGTGCGATCTGACCTTTTTTCCGCGCGTCTTCGCGGCGTTTCGGAGTGGCTTTTTCGGTTTTTTCCTGCGACATCCTTTTACATTATTCCCAAAACCTTGACTAAACCGTGATAAACTCCGCTCGTTACGTCGCGCAAAGCTCCCGGCAGAAAATAAAGCGACGCACCGACCAACCATAATCCGGTAGCGATTTTAAGCGGAAAACCCAAGACGAAAACCTGAAACTGCGACGCGGTGCGACCGAAAAATTCGAGCGCGAAATCAACCGCCAATAAAACGATAATTGCCGGTGCAGCCAATGTTACGCCGACCGTTAAAGCGTCTGCCGAAAGGCGCAAAAGTGTGTCGAGCAGTTCCGGCGAAAACGTGAAATCTCCGGGCGCAACGCTCGAAAAACTTTTGATCGCCGCCGCCAGAAACCAGTGATGACCGTCAGCCGCGAGCAGAGCCATCAGACCGAGCATCTGCGCGATTGTGCCGAACGCGGTCGTCTGCGCCTGCGTCGAAGGATCAATCGTGCCGGCGAGCGAAAATCCCATTTGCGAGGCGACAAAGTGCGCGGCTATTTCAAACGCGCTGAACACGAGGCGACCGACAAAGCCTAAAACCATTCCGATCACGACTTCACCGATTAGAATCACCGCCAATTGTCCGACTTCGGCTGACGGCGTTTCGATTTTCGGCATTATCGCCGGTGTCAGCGCGAGTGCCAGAACGAATGCCAGCATTACGCGAGTTTTTTCCGTCGCCGCGCGATGCGACCAAAACGGCGCAAATGTGACAAGTCCGCCGACGCGTGCCAGCACGACAAGAAAGACGAGAAACGGACGTAACGGGACAATAATCGGTTCCAATTTTTTACTCTTTTATTCGGATTGCCGAACAGCATTAAATTTTCACTTCAAATACGGCGTGAAATCGCCGAAAAGCGTCGCCGTAAAAGTCAGCAAAACGCGCAAAAGCCACGGAAAAGTGATAAGAAAAACGACAAAAATCGCAATTACGCGCGGCGCGAACGAAAACGTCTGATCCTGAATCGAAGTCAGAGTCTGAATCAAACTCATCACGACTCCGACGATAATGGCAACGACAAGCATCGGCGCGACAATCCACATCAAGGTCGTCAGCGCGTTCTGCATCAAAGTTGTGACTAAAGCGTCATTCATATTCGCAAATTTTCAAACTGTAAATTCCCTGTTCACATCACGCTTTTTATCAGCGAGCCGACGATCAGATACCAGCCGTCAACCAATACGAACAACAGTATTTTAAACGGCGCGGAAACGATAACCGGCGGAAGCTGCATCATTCCCATCGAGAGCAAAACGCTCGAAACCGCCAGATCGATAATCAAAAACGGAAGAAAAAGAACGAAACCGATCTGAAAAGCCGTTTTCAGTTCCGAGATCATAAATGCCGGAATCAAAGAAGTTGTCGGCACATCGTCCGCTGTCTGCGGTCGCGCGGTTTTAGAAAGACTCAGAAAAAGAGCGAGATCGCGTTCGCGTGTGTGCGCGAGCATATATTTGCGAAGCGGAACGATTCCTTTTTCGAGTGCTTCGGTCTGCGAAATCGCGCCGTCCGACATCGGTTTGTAAGCATCGTTGTAAATCTGCGTCAGCGTCGGACTCATCACGAACAAAGTAATAAAAAGCGATAATCCGAGCAGAATTTGATTGTTAGGCGTTTCCTGCGTTCCCAAAGCCTGTCTGAGAAAATGAAACACGACGATCAGCCGCGTGAAACAGGTCATCGAAATCAGAATCGCCGGAATAAAACTCAACAGCGTGAGCAGAACGACGATTTCCAAAGGTTTGGAATTACTGACTTTATCGCCGAGATCGAAACTCGCCGACGGTTTTTCCGCAACGGCTGACGGTTTCGTCTGCGCGCTGATCGTCTGCGGCATAAATGCCGGAAATGCGAACAATATAACAATTAATAAATAAATTTTTAACAAAGACGAGCGGGCGATTTTCATTAAATTGCGCCTCCGTTTTTGTCGTAAGTATTTACTCTTTTCTGCGCTTCGGCGAAATTGTTTTCAAATGAATTTTGATGTTCGTTGAGAATTTCGGCGACCGAACGCGGCTGATTGAGCGCGATAAAATCTTCTTCTGTCTGTTCATCGCCCGTTTCTTCGGCGAGAAGTGTAAAACTCTGCGCGGTCGAACCGACGAGCAGAATACGATTGCCGAATTTTACCGTTGCCAAAGTGCGATTTGCGCCGAGCGAAACCGATGTGACGACCGATAATTCCGGCGCGTCTATCTCGAGATTTTTCTTTACGCCGCCGTAACCCGATTTTTTTAATCCCCACGCGCCGAAGAAAATCAAACCGACGATCAGAAGCATCGCGCCGAGCGTTCGCAAAAGCAAAAAACCCGTGCCTGATTCGGCGGCGGGCGATTTGGCGGACAATTGATCTTCCTGCATAAACGGCAGACGGTCGTTTTCCTGCGTTATTTCCTGCGAATTATTTGCATTCGCGGCGTTTTGATCGGCATTTTGCGAAAAGCCGTTCGGCGCGATTGCGGCTAAAAAAATCAACACTAATAAAATCTGCTGAAGAAATTTTTTCATTACTTTGCTTCGGTAATAATTTCGTTGATGCGAACTCCGGCGCGGTCTTCGATGACAATGATTTCGCCGCGCAAAAGCGATTGATGATCGGCTCTAAGATCAACGCCTTCGCCGGTCGAGCGCGTCAGTTTGATGATGCTCGCGGGCTGAAGTTCGAGAATGTCGCGCACGAGCATATTAGTATTGCCGAGTTCGACGGAGAGTTTGACGCGTAAGTCCAGAAAATTGCGCCACGATTCGATAATTGTTTCGTTTTCTTCCTGCATTCTTTTTATGCCGTTTTTATTAAAGCTGAACGATAAATTCCGTAATGTAGATTGCGCTGACGTGCGGTTCTTCGCTGACGACCTGCGCGGCTTTGAGAAGTTCGAGACGAAGTTTGTTTTTGCCTTCGACCGATAAAATGTCTTCGGATTTTTTAGACGATAAAACAGCCAAAACCGCATTACGAACTCGGGTGTTAAAAACCGGATCGGCTTTTTCGCCGCCCTTTTCTTCTTCGCCGACACCGAGACTAATAGATAAACGCAAATATCGGTCTTTGTCCGTATCGGCAAGATTAACGATAAACGGTTGTAATTCGATGACTCGCTTTACTTCGCTGTCGTCCGGTAAAGAGTCCTTTAGCGCACCTTCGGCTTCAGGTTTCGGCTTTTCCGGTTTTTCTTCACTAGCGGCGGCGGCGACCGTTCGCGTGCTGTGCCAATAGTAAAATCCGCCTCCTGCTCCACCGATCAATATAAAAACGACGAGCAGCAGAAATATTAGTTTTTTAAACTTTCTGCCGCCGGGCGGCGGTGACTCAATTTCATTTTGTTCGTTTTCCATAGAAAATTCTCCGTCCTCGACTTTGCGAAAGATGTGCCACGGGCAAAACCCGATGATTTATTGAGTTTTGCCCGTCAAATTAAATTTTTCAGTTGGATTTTTCGGCTTAATTTTGACAAGAATCGTCAAAAAACCGACACTTGGCGGGTAAAAAGATTTTGAATATTGTTTGATTTGATTCTAAAACCAAATTTTTTCCGGTGAAATATTTAAGTTATTTTCATCCGGCGAGATTTGAAATACATCCATCGGAGAACGAATCGCGCGATGAAACGGTGTAGAAAATTCTTTTTCTTCGATTCCCTTTCTCGTCCAATCTACCTTTCGGCGATGACGAAAAGGACAGCCGTCCGCGCCTGTAAAATAATAGTAAGAAGGATTCGGCTCGACGATTCCGTAATGAACGGTTTCGGTGCTGTTATCCGGCGTGATAACGAAATCGCCTTCGTTCATTTCCAACAGAAAACGCTCGATCTGCGCCAGTTGCCGACCGATTATCAAGTTATTTTTATGTTCGGGATGTTCGTATTCGAAAAGTTGCTCTAACTCTTCACGATTTTCGACGGCGGTTAAATCCGTCTCCGGCATCCAGCCGACGGCGGCATAACCGCCTCTGATAAAATTTCTAATATATTTGCCGAATTCGGCACGCACGACAAAAATATTGGGCATAATCTTATTCGTCTCCAGCCGCGAATAATACCATTTTTGGATTGCTTTTGTCGCTTTAAGAAAATCTATTTTGAAACGAGAGTCATCACGCGCGAAGTAATTTTCGGCAAGGGCAAAATTTCTTCCGCCGCACCGAGTTTGACCGCCGCGCCCGGCATTCCGAAGACGACGCACGTTTGTTCGTCCTGCGCGATGGTCTGCGCTCCGTTTTCGCGCATCGCCAGCAAACCGCTCGCGCCGTCCGCGCCCATTCCCGTCAAAATCACGCCGACCGCATTTTTTCCGGCATTTCTGGCGACCGACTGAAACATCACGTCAACGCTCGGTTTTTGAAAATGAACCGCCGGACCGCTCTTTAACACGACGGAATAACTCGCGCCGTTTTTCTGAACGAGCAGATGCTTTCCGCCCGGCGCGATCAAAGCGACACCCGGCACAATCGAATCGCCGTGCCGCGCTTCGCAAACCTGCATTTTGCAAATTTGATCGAGCCGTTTGGCAAAACTCGCCGTAAATCCGGCGGGCATATGCTGGACGATTACCGTTCCGGGCGAATTTGCCGGAAAATCGCTCAAAACACGCTCGATTGCCTGCGTTCCGCCGGTCGAAGCACCGATGGCGATAATTTTATGAGTTGTCGAAAGTTGCGGCGTAAACCGAGTTGTTTCTCTCTTGGTTTCCGTGCTTTCGCGGCGAAAAACACGCGCTTTTGCCGCCGTCCGAATCGCGCGTATCAGATTTCCCGCCACGTCCGGCGCGGAAAACTGCGAACCGGGTTTACTGACGATCTCGACTGCGCCGAGCGACAGAGCGCGAAGTGCGGTTTCGCTGTTTTCCGGCGCGAGCGAACTGACGACGACAACCGGCAACGGATGATGTTTCATCAATTTTTCGAGAAACGTCAGTCCGTCCATTCGCGGCATTTCGATGTCGAGCGTCAAAACGTCGGGTTTTAATTTCGCAATCTTCTCCCGCGCCATATACGGATCAATTGCGCTGCCGACGACTTCGATGTCTTCAAACTTTGAAAGTTCATCGGTTAAAATCCGGCGAATCACCGCTGAATCATCAATAATCAAGACTTTAGGCATAATTAATTTATGCGGAAGATTTTATTCAAAATATGAAGGAAATTTAATTCAGGTAAAGTAGAATATCGGCGCGACCTTCTTCGAGATCGAGTTTTGCGGTCGCCGACGGATTTGCGGAAAATTTTGTTTTATCGCTGATTTGCGGTGCGGCGAGTTGAAATACGGCAATTTTTCCGGCAATGGCAGGTAAAGTATTGCCGCAAATGACGTTGGTCAGTTCGCCGAGAACGTCGCGCAACATCGTCTCATCGTATTCATTTTCATCGCCGAGCATATTCGCGGCGATTGCCGACAAGACCGGACGCTCGACCTGCAGCAGCAGAGTTCCGCCGAACTCGCCTTCAAAAGACACAGCCGAACTGACGCTTTTTTCATCGTTGATATTTTCATCATCGTCTTCGCGGCTGACCGGAAAAACGAATCCTAATTCTTCAAAAGTCAAAATCGCCGCTTGGCATAGTGCTTGTTCCATCTTCTACTCCCGTTATGTCTAAAACCGTCCGGCGCAAGTCTTCCGGCGCAAACGGTTTATGTATGAATTGAACCTGTTTTTCGCGCAAACGCTCGATTCGCGCCTCGCTCGATTCGGTGGAAACGACGACAATGGGAAGTTCGAGCGTGTCGGGATTTTCACGCACCTGATTTATCATCGTTTCACCGTCCATTACAGGCATATTGATGTCAATCAGCGCGAGATCGATCCAATTTTCTTCGAGCATCTGCAAACCTTCCGCACCGTTTCCGGCTTGATATGTGTGACCGAGCGGCAAACCGCTGAGACGCAGAGTTTTCAGAATAATCGAACGCATCGCCGCGCTGTCATCCACGATTAAAATATTAAATGACATAGTTTTTTTTCTGTAAATACACAGCCGTTAAACTTCCGACCGACCGCATTTTCACAATTTCCTTTCCTGATTATTAATCTTCAAAAGAACTTCCCCGGTTGCAATCTCCAGCGACATCGTGCGCGAATAATTTTCGCCCACATCCTGCGCCTTGATTAGAATATTGTTTTTCCAGAGTAATTTTCTGAGCATCAGGAAATTACGTTTGCCTATCTGAAACTGATCGTCAGTTCCCAGATGAAGTGCCGCGCCGCCCGCGACCTTCAAAGTCAGACGTTCTCTTTTCGCGCCGGCTTTATAACACGCCTTGAAAAGTTCGGGAACGCCGGTGTCAACATACAGCAGAGGATTGGCGGCGGCTTTGGCGGGATTTGCCGTCGAAAGCGGAAGCATCGAGTGAAGCAGTCCGCCGACTTTTGCTTCCGCATCATAGATTGCAATACCGAGACAACTGCCGAGCGCATAAGTGATCAGCACATCGTCGGGACGCGATGAGATTTTCATTTCGGCTATTCCGATAACTTCTTTCATTTCTGGTAAGTGGCTGGTTGAATATATTTAAAATTGTGCGGTGCGCCGTTGAGACTTTCCGAATGTCCGACAAATAAAAATCCGCCGGGTTTGATTAAATCGTAAAAACGATTGACGAGCGTGGTCTGCGTCGGTTTATCGAAATAAATCATCGCATTGCGGCAGAAAATCACGTCAAACGGTCCTTTCATCGGGAATGATTCCAAAAAATTGAGCCGCGCAAAACGCACCATTCTTCTGACTTCGGGAACGACGCGCCAAGTATTTTTAGTCGCGTCTTCCACATTGAAATATTTTTGCCGCCAAGCCTTCGGAACCGGTTCGAGAGTCGAATCCTGATAGACGGCTTCGTGCGCCGATCTTAAAACTTTGGTCGAAATATCGGTCGCCAGAATTTTCACGTCGCGCGATTCGATCTGCGGAAGTTCTTCGCGTAATTGAACGGCTATCGAATACGGTTCTTCGCCGGTCGAACAAGCCGCGCTCCAGATTCGCACTTTTCGCTCGTTCAAAGTCGGCAAAACACGCTGCCGCAAAAAATCGAAATGTTGTATTTCGCGGTAAAAACTCGTTTTGTTGGTTGTCAGCGCATCAATCATCCAGATTTGTTCTTTACCGGAATAATCGCTGTCAACATATTTAAAATACTGCGCGTAGTTTGTTAGATTCAATGACGAAACACGCTTTGACAGGCGAGCTTCGACGAGTTCGTTTTTGCCTGAAAGGTTTATACCGCACAGATCGTAAATTCGACGACAAAGCGTTTCAAATTCTTTTTTGCTGAATTTTATCTTGTTGCCTGTGGCAATTGACGAAATCATTGTTTGTTTATTCACTTCGCGCGCGTTCCGGCAGATTCCGGCGTTCATTTATAAATTTCATCCGCGAAGAATTTGTTTGAGAAAAAAGTTCCCGACAAACCTGAATAATTGAAAAACCGTGGGTTTCACACATTATTCAGGTTTGTCGGGAGATTAAGAATGATTAAAACTCGCGCAGAACGCCGTCGCCGTCATCATCGAACGGAATAAAGTCGCTCACATCCGACGAACTGTGATGTCCGTTGCTTTTCTTGACTTTAGAACCGCTGCCGTTCTTCATCGAAACGACAGCCGGCTGAGGCATTTTATAAGCCGCCGTGTTTTTCTGGTTAAAAGCATTCGTGCGAACATTTGCGCGATTGCCTTGACTGCCGGACAGATTGAAACTGCCGATCAAACTCAGCATTTCCTGCGACTGACCTGATAATTCTTCCGCCGCCGCCGCCGATTCTTCCGAATTCGCCGCCGTTTGCTGCGTCACCGAATTCATCTGCTCGACCGAGACATTGATCTGGTCAACGCCCTGATTCTGCTGTTCCGAAGCGGCTGAAATTTCCGCCATCACGACCGAAACTTTTTCGATCTGCGAATTGATTTCTTCCAGGTTCTGCGAAACTTCGGCGTTGATACTTACGCCGTCTTCGGTGTTTCTGACCGCTTCTTCGATCAACTGCGCCGTCGTTTTGGCGGCTTCGGCTGAACGCATCGCCAGATTGCGAACTTCTTCGGCGACGACCGCGAAACCTTTACCGGCATCACCGGCGCGAGCCGCTTCGACCGCCGCATTGAGCGCGAGCAGATTGGTCTGCAACGCGATTTCTTCAATCGTCTTGACGATTTTCGCCGTCGAATCCGACGAAGTTTTAATGCGCGTCACGGCTTCGGACAACCGCAGCATATTTTTCATTCCGCCGTCTGCCGCATTGCGTGCGCTGTCTGAAAGAGCGCGGGCTTCTTTGGAATTGGCGGAGTTTTGTCTGGTCATCGAAGAAATTTCCTGCAAGTTTCCGGCAACTTCTTCGAGCGTCGAAGCCTGTTCGCTCGATCCCTGCGCCAGATTCTGACTTCCCGCGCTGATTTCCGTCGCGGCTGATGCGACCTGTTCCGCGCCAACCGAAATCTGGCTCAAACCGTCGTTGAGATTTTCAAGCGCGGTGTTGAGCGCGAGTTTGATTTTGTTGAAATCTCCCTTGTATTCGCCCGTCATTTGCGCCGTCAAATCGCGGTCGGCAACTCTTTGCAGACAATCGGACGCTTCGTTGAGCGGTCTGGAAACCGCTTCGAGCAGATTGTTCATTCCGGCGATCAAATCGCGGAAACCGCCTTTATATTTGTCCGCCTGTCCGCGAACATTGATGTTTCCGTTGTTCGCTTCTTCGGTCAGCATTTTGTTTTCTTCGATCACGTTTCTGAGATTGACCCGCGCCGTTTCAAATGCGGCGACCGAACCTTGCGTTCCTCTGATAATGCCGTCAACGCTTCTCGCTAAATTTCCGAGTTCGTCTTTGGAATCGTCGTTGAGAAACTCCGTTCCCGTGATGATTTCAAATTTCAAATCGCCGTTTGCCAACGCTTCGTTCGCTTTGCCGAGATTCGTGATACACAAACCGCGCAGTTTTTCGACTCGTTCGGAAACGGTTTTAACCCTGTCGCCGACCGCATCGAGCAATCCGTTCATTCCCGATAACATTTCGTTGTAAGAACCTGCATATTTGGAAGCATCGCTACGGGCGTTAATGTTGCCGTTTTTCGCTTCCATCGTCAGACTCTGCGTTTCATCAACCAGACTGAGCATCACTTTACGACCTTTTTCAAATGCCGCAACCGAAGCCTGAGTTTGACGAATAATAGCATCCACACTGCGGGCGAGATTACCGATATTATCCGACGAGTTGTCGTTGAGAAATTCCGTGCCGGTGATAATTTCGTATTCCAAATCGCCGTTTGCCAACGCTTCGTTGGCTTTGCCGAGATTCGTAATGCACAGACCTTTGAGTTTTTCGACCCGTTCGGCAACCGTCTGCACACGAGTTTCGACCGCTTCGAGCAAGCCGTTCATTCCGCCGACGATTTCGGCAAAATCGCCGCCGAATTTTTTGACATCGCCGCGTTCGTCAATGTTTCCGCCGCGAGCCGATTCGGTTAAAGTTTTGACTTCGCCGACGAGCGACAACATCGTTTCGCGTCCTTTTTCAAATGACGCGACCGAACCTTGCGTTTCTCTGATAATGCCGTCAACGCTTCTCGCTAAGTTTCCTAATTCATCTTTTGAATTGTCATTGAGAAATTCCGTTCCCGTCACGATATTGAATTTCAGATCGCCGTTTGCCAACGCTTCGTTCGCTTTGCCGAGATTCGTGATGCACAAACCGCGCAGTTTTTCGACTCTTTCCGAGACGGTTTTGACGCGCGTTCCGACTGCATCGAGTAAGCCGTTGATGCCGGAGACGATTTCGTTGTAAGAACCTTTATATTTGGCAGCGTCGCCGCGAGCATCAATATTGCCGCTTTGCGCCGCATTCGTTAAATCCTGCGTTTCGCCGACGAGATTCAAAATCACTTCACGCGCTTTTTCAAAAGCAGCGACCGAACCCTGCGTTTGACGAATAATTCCGTCAACGCTACGCGATAACGCGCCGAGATCGTCCTGCGAGTTATCGTTGAGAAATTCCGTGCCGGTGATGATTTCATATTTCAAATCGCCGTTTGCCAGAGCTTCGTTGGCTTTGCCGAGATTGGTCACGCACAGACTTTTGAGTTTTTCAACCCGTTCTGCAATAATCCTGACGCGCGGATCGGCGGCAGCTTCAGCCGCGTTCATTTTTCGGCTGGCGATCATTGCAGAGATTGCCAAAACAACCACTGAAACGGCAACCGCGAAAATCGTTACGGTCACGCCGCTGACTTTCTGCGGATCGTAACTCATATAACAGAGAACCGCCATCGCCACGATGCCGGCGAGAAATACGCCGTTCATCAGATAGCCTCTGTTTTTCATATCTAACTGGTCTAAAAATGTCATAATTTTCCTCTGTGTAACTTGATGATTCTGCGATTAAGCCGCCGCTTTTTTTAACTTTAAATTTTTGAGTAAGAGTTTTTAACAGGAGTCTTTGACAGGAGATGATGATGATGAAATTTCTCCTCAGAAAATATAATTTCTGACTTGTTCGTAACTTATCGGAAATTCCTTTAGAAACTTTAGACGGTCGCTGCAACTTGTCCGACGGCGAGCGACTGAAAATTACTGATTTCCTGAACGGAAAGAATCCGGTCAATATTAAGCAATAGTCTTACCTTGTCCTGAGTTTTACCGATGCCGAGTAAATAATCCGTGCTGATTTCCGCGCCGAATGTCGGTGCATCTTCGATTTCCGCTTCGGCGATGTCGAGAACTTCTGAAACCTTGTCAACGATTACGCCGATTTCCACTCCTGAAGTTTTGACGACGATAATGCAGGTTTCGGTCGAATCTTCACAATATTCCATACCGAACTTGCATCGTAATTCCGTTACCGGAATAATTTTTCCGCGCAGATTAACCACGCCGCGAACGTGTTCCGGCGTTCTGGGAACACGCGTGATCGGCAGCATTCCGATAATTTCCTGCACTTTGTGAATTTCGATTCCGTATTCCTCGTCTTTGAGAAAAAAGGTCAGAAATTTACCGCCGCGTTCCGCTTTGTTTTCAGTTTCGCTAATAGCCATTTTTGTTTCTCCGTTCGTCAGTTCGTGTTTGTTATAAAAATTTTATGCCGCCAATTGATAAGTTTCTTCAACGCGGTCGGCAGCGTTGCGATTGCGGCGCGCCAGCGCGACGAGTTCCGCCAGATCGAGAATCAGTCCGACGCAGCCGTCGCCTAAAATCGCGCCGCCCGAAACACCGGGAACTTTGCCGATGCCTTCTCCCAAAGTTTTGGCGACAACCTGATATTGACCGAGCAGTTCGTCAACCATCAGAGCGCATCTGCGTCTGCCGTCGGCGACGATCATCAGCAACGCTTCGGTCGGATTTTCGATGGCGTTTTCAACTTCAAAAAGTTTGTGCAGACGGAAGATCGGCATCAGTTCGCCGCGCAAACTGACCAATTCGCCGCGCCCGGAAACGGTCGAGAGCATCTTGTCGTTCGGTCGGAAACTCAGTTGGATATTGATCGTCGGAACGATAAACCGTTCTGCGCCGACGCGCACGAGCATTCCGTCCGTGATGGCGAGCGTCAGCGGCAGACGAATCGTAAAGAGCGAGCCTTTGCTTTTTTCCGATGAAATCTCGATGCGCCCGCGCATTCCTTCGATATTGCGTTTGACGACATCCATTCCGACACCGCGCCCGGAAACATTCGTAATTTGATCGGCGGTTGAAAATCCCGGCGCGAAAATCAAATTAAAAATCTGATTTTCACTCAAGCCTTTATCCGATTCGATCAAATCTATCGCTATCGCCTTAGCAACGATTTTATCGCGGTCTAATCCCGCGCCGTCGTCGGTCAGTTCGACCACGACATCGCCGCCCGCGTGATATGCCGAAAGTTTTATTTTTCCGACGGGCGATTTGCCGGATTTCTGCCGCACGTCGGGTGTTTCGATACCGTGATCGGCGGCGTTGCGAACCATATGAACGAGCGGATCGGCGATAATATCAACCATATTGCGGTCAATTTCCGTATCCTCGCCTTCCGTCACAAATTCGATCTGTTTACCGCATTTCTGCGCCACATCGCGGACGATGCGCGCCATTTTCTGAAAAGTGCTTTTGAGCGGAATCATCCGCATCGCCATACTCAAATCCTGAAGTTCGCGGACGATCTTTCCGGCGTGTGAAATTTTGCGGCTCAGTTCGTGATGCAGACCTTGGGCGACGGTCGAATCCTGCGCGAGCATTGACTGCGCGATGACGAGTTCGCCGACCATATCGATCAAACTGTCGAGCCGGTCGGTTCGCACACGCACCGAAGAATCGGTCGAAGAAGTTTTTCTTTTCTCCGATATTTCCGGTATTTCGGCGAAATGCTCGTCGCTTTCCTGACGAACTTCCGGCTTTCCATCCGCATCGGCGGTAACGCCGTTAGCTTCCGGGTTTTCCAGAATTTTTATCAATTCTTTATATCCGGCGGGAAGCGAATCAGGTTTTCCGGGAAGAGCTTCTTCGATGAAATTGAGCATCGCTTTGATAAAATCAACCGAACGCAGAGCTAAATCGGCGTAACCGCCCGTACAGCGGATTTCGCGGTCGCGCATCCGGCTCAAAAGCGATTCGGCGAGATGACCGACGGCAGTCAGATCATTCAAACCGAGAAAGGTCGAAGTTCCTTTGACCGAGTGAAATGCGCGAAAAACCGTATTAATCGCTTCGATGTCTTCCGGGTCGTTTTCAAGCGAGAGCAGAGACGCTTCGGCGGCTTCGATCAACTCGCGGCTTTCGACGAGAAATTCCAGTAAAAGACTCGTATCTTCTTCAAAAGGTATTTTGCCGACAGACGCGAAAGAATCGGCTTCGACCGTCTCAGTTTCCGGTATCGAATCCGTTTCGACGCTCGTTTGTTTTTCATTTTGGATGGTCGGTAAATTCTCCGACTTTTCATTTTCGCTATTGATACTTTCGATCATCTCGCCGACGCTCATCAAAACTTCTTCGGCTTCATTAGAAGAAATTTTACCTTTAACTATCTTGGTCAGGTCGCGTGCGGCTTTGACGATTTGTTTGCGATGTGCCGAATCTTCGGTCTGCGCCGATATTTCCTTGAGCGCATCGCAAATCCGCGCAACTTCCGGCGCGTTGTCCGCGCCGATTTGAAACAGCAAAGAACTGACATCGTCGAGCGTATTTAGCGGAGTCGAAACAAAAGTTTCGAGCGGCGCATCATCTTGCTTGACGACTGAAATCGTTTCGTAATTTTCCGCATTTTCCGCATTTTCCGTTTCAGTATTTTCTAAAACATTAGCGTCCGTATTTTCCGACGCTTCCGGCGAATCTTCGAGCCTCACTCGCAGAAGTTCACAGGCTTGCGTTACCATTGACTGACAAACTTCGTTATCGGGCAATGAAACAGACTGTTCCGCCGCGATAAAACCTGCGCCGATTGCCGCCATAATTCCGGCAAAATCGGCGTTTTCGTCTTCGTATATTTTTTGCAGTGCGGTCAGACACAAAATCGGAAAATCGCCGAGTGAAATGATTTCGCGGCTTTCTTCGTATTCGGTCAACAGCTGCTCGATTGCCGCGCCGACGACGGCGATTTTGTCCGCTGCGCCGGGCTTGATCTCACTAATATCGTTGCGGATATTTTTTAATGAATTAAAAAGTTGCTGATTAACTGCTAACATAGCGTTTTAACGAAAAAGAGTTTTAACGGGAAAATTAAAGAAAAGAAGAACCGGATCGGCTGTTTTTTGAAACGATCAACCGAACGGTAAAAGGATTTCCATCCGAAGAAATACACAATCGCTGAGCGACGAGATGACCGCCGAGAAGCAGGGAAAACTGTTTGCCGCGTGTGACGGTCGGCAGTGACATCTGCGAATACATACCTTCGTTTTCGAGTTCTCCGCAGATGACACCGGCGAGGACGTTGGCAAATTCGCCGGCGACATCGCCCATATCCGCGCTTTCGTATTCGATTTCAAAACCGGCGAATTTATGTGCTAAATTAACCGCCGTCTGTTGAGGAAATCTCATCGCCAGCGACCAGGTTAAATCTCCGACGAAAGAAATGAGAGCAACTATGCCTTCGACTTCGGCTATTTCGGTTTCAATAGAGGAAACGCTGGTTTCGCCGATCATTTTTTCGAATGTCTGGATGATGGCGCGGCTGGTAACATCTGTCAAGATCGCCGGAATCGTTTCCGGCATCGAAGTAATTGTTTGAACTGACATAATAATTTTTTTTAAGAACTTTCTAATTTATTAAAGCGGTTTTTTGTTCAGCAAACTGTGTGAAAATTTCTGACCTAAAAAAACCGAAGGTCAAACTATCAACTACTGACGTTAATTATTCACTGATTTTTCAGAATTGAATTTTTTTCTGTCAAATAGTGGAAGGTTAATAGTTAATAGAAAGCTATTCGGTATGTTTTTATATTATTCAGTTTTCAAGCAGCTTTTAACTGAGCAGTTTCGAGAAAAATCCACCGGTCGCTTTGGCGGCTGCCGGTTGAGCGGAAGATTTGGAAGGCTGCGCCTTTCTTTTTTTCACATCCTGAAGCAGTGAAAAGATTTTCTGCTTTATCTCGTCAACTGTAAAAGGTTTAGTAATGTAACAACTGATTCGCGCTTTGTCATACGCATCTTTTTGTTTGGCATCACCGGTTTCACTCGTTACCATCACAATCGGAATATGATTAGCCCACTGTGAACTGCGGATGAAACGGGCAAATTCGATACCGTTCATTCCGGGCATATTCCAGTCAACAAAGATCATATCAATCTGATCGGCATCGAATATTTCCATCGCTTCCGAGCCGCTGCCCGCCTCTGTAAATTCAAATTCACCGAGTCCGGTTTTTCGCAGCGATTCCATTACGATGTTTCGCATAATACGCGAGTCGTCAACGACAAGCGTTCTGATTGTATTTGGGTCTGACACCTTATATTTTCTCCTATTTCTAATATGTAGAAGGGACGCGGAAGGTGATAATCCCTAGTAGCACTTATCGGAACTAATTGTAAAAACTTTAGCAGGAGAAAAAATATTTTTTTAAGCGTAGTTTTTAGTGCGGTAAAAATACTAAAATTTCGAGCCGAAAGTCTTTAAGATTCCCTTTCGAGAGTATTAATCAATTATTCTCTTTTGACTTCGGAACGGGCGGAATTTCATCAGGAGTGCCGACATTGACCGAACCTTCATTAGCCAATTTAGCTTTTGTTTCCCGTTTTTCGACATCGGTTTCGGCTTCCGGCGATGTGGGCGGTTCGATTTCCGTCTTTGATTCTTCGGTTTTGTTTTCAGTATCGAAAACTTTAACTTTCAGCGTCTCTTTCGGCGATTCCTTTTTTTGCGGTTCGACACCGCTTTCCGTCTGCGATGCGGAGACGATTTGAGTGCCGTCTGTCGGCTCGCCTGCCAGACGCAAAACCGTGATACTGATCCGACGATTGGCAGGCGCGAAAGGATCGCTTTTGTCCATCGGCTCGGTATCTGCAAAACCGACGATGCGGTGAATCTGTTCCGGTTTGACGCAGACGGTTTCCAGGACGCGCCGCGCCGCATTTGCGCGGTCGGTGGATAATTCCCAGTTTGTATAACCGTTGTTTGTTCCGAAAATATGGCTGTCGGTGTGTCCGCCGATATTTATTTTGTTCGGCAGAGTGCAGATTCCACTGGCAATTTCCGTTAAAATCGCCTGAGCTTCAGGCGTAAGTTCGGCACTGGCGGACGGAAACGAAACACGTTCGGCTTTATCAATCAACTGGATGCGTAAACCTTCGTCGGTAATTTCAATTTTTACCTGATCTTTATATTTGGAAAATTCCGGGCGCGTCGAAAACTGTTCCTTCAATTTTTGGGCGGTTATAAAAAGCATCTGATCGTCATCTTTGGAAGTAAGTTCGGACGGCTCTTGACTGACTTTTTTGGCTTGTGAAAGTATGCCGCCCTGTAAACTGTCAAAAACTCCGGGCGCACGAAAATAATTGGCAATCGCCTGTTTAACCTTAATATCCGCCTGCGAAACGAGCCATAAAACGAGAAATAAAGCCATCATCGCCGTGACGAAATCGGCATACGCGACCTTCCACGCGCCGCCGTGATGACCTTTGTGCGCTCTGGCTTTTTTAGCCCGCCGGCGCGGTTTTTTCTCTTCTGTTTCCTGTCCGTCCATAAATCTCGTGCGAGAGTTAAAATTTCACTTAAAGTTAAATATGATTTTCTAATTCGGCAAATTTATCAAAATTCGTCTGTTCTCCGGCATTCTAGCGCGGTTTGATCTCGCGCAATAAAGGTTCGAGTTCGGTCGTCGTCGGACGGTCGAAACTTAAAATCGTTTTGCGGGCAAATTCGACCGCCGTTGCCGGAGCCGCACCGTTGGCAAATGCGACGATGCCGGTTTTCAGACAATTAAAGTATTTTCCTTCGTCGAAAGCGAGATTTTCGATATTTGCCGCAATCGGCGCGAGAAATCCGTATGATAAAAGCAAGCCGAGAAAAGTTCCGACAAGTGCCGCGCCGACGTGATGACCGAGTTCTTCGGGCGGACCGTCGAGATGCTGCATCGTAACGACGATGCCGAGAACGGCGGCGACAATGCCGATTCCCGGCAGAGCGTCCGAAGCGCGATTGAGCAGTCCGGGAACGATGCCGCCTTCTTCGTGATGCGTTTCCATTTCTTCATCGAGCATTATTTCCAGTTCTTCGGTCGAACACGCGCCGTTGACCAACATTTTCATCGCGTCGCAGAAAAACTCGACCGCGTGATGATTGGCGACAAAAGCCGGATATTTGGTAAAAAGAGGTGAGGACAAAGGGTTGCTGATGTCTTCTTCAATCGAAAGCAAACCGCCTTTTTTCGAGTTGACGTAAAGATCATACTGCATCCGCAAAACTTCCGAATAGACATCTTTGTTATACGGCGAGCCTTTCAAAGCCTGCGGCAGCTTTACGATTACATATTTGAGAAATTTAATCGGATTGGCGGCAATCGTCGCGCCGAGAACAGCTCCGCCGATGACGACGAATTCCGACGGCTGAACCAATACGCCGAGCGGACCGTTAATCATCAGAAAGCCGCCGATGACGCATAAGAAAACAAAAACGATGCCGATAATAATATTCATAAATCAACTATTTCTCGCATTGTCCGTCGCTGCGGGCAAACTCAACCGTCGTCAAACTCGAAATTGAAAACTATTTGTTCGCCGCTAATTGAATTCGGGTGATTTTCTGCGATTTTATTTGTAAATTGAATAAGCGGACGTTTCCGAACCGCTCGATTTTCATATCGGCTCGAAAGCTGAAAACTTTAGACTGACAAATTGAATTTAATAAAAATAATCAGCCGCCGATTGATTCAAGTTGATGTCGGCGGCTGATTATTTCGTTATGTAAAGGACAATTTTATTTTTGCCGAAGACGTTTTTAAAGAACTTGCAGTAAATCCTGAAACGTCTGATTGAGAGTCGTTATGACGCGCGAATTTGCCTGAAAACCGCGTTGAGCTTCGATCAGTTTGACGAACTCGTTCGTGATGTTGACGTTGCTCTGTTCGAGATAACCGCCCGCGATTACGCCGCGTCCGCCTGTTCCCGGTTCGCCGATGCTGGCTTGACCCGATGAAAGCGACTCGCCGTACATATTGCCGCCGAGACGCACCAAACCTTCTTCCGAATTAAATGTCGCCAGCGAATATTGTCCGATCAAACGCGATTTTCCGTTGGAAAAAACGCCGTAAATATTACCGCCCGGATCAACGACCGCGCCTTGCAGTTCGCCCGCTGAAAAACCGTCCTGAATCGTCGTCGAAACGGCTGACGGTCGCGCAAAGCTCGTGATATTTCCCGCGCCTGCCGAGCCATCGGCGTTGGTTTCACGCAAATTGAGCGTAACTGAAGGAAGTGCCGCGCCGTCGAGCGTCGTTTGATCGGGAACAATCGAAAGACTCTGCGGTGAAGTCAGATTTCCGTTCACGTCGAAGACGAAATTAACCGGCGCGTCCGAAGGTGCGCCGCCGTCGGCTGAAAGCTGCGCCGCTTTGCCGTCGAGCGTTCCGGTCGCATTAAAACTTCCGTCGGCGAGACGAACAAAATTTACATTCAGCGAATGCGCCGAACCGCGCGAGTCGTAAACCTGAATCGTCGCATTAAAGTTCGAATCGGTCGCCGCCGCCGCGTCGAGATTCATTCGCAAAGTCGCCTGCGTGGTAGTTTGCGGCGCAAGCGTCTGTCCGATTGGGATTTGCAGCGAAGTTAAAGCCGAACCTGCCGCAATCGCGCCGTTTTGCGCGGCATAACCCTGAACTTTACCGCCGTTTGAAGAAACCAGATAACCTTCGTTATTGAGCGTAAAATCTCCGGCTCGCGTGTAACCGCTCGTTCCGTCCGCATTTTTGACGACAAAAAAACCGTTTCCCTGAATCGCGGCGTGAAGCGGCGAAGTTGATTCGTTCAGATTTCCCTGACTCAAATTCGTGTGAATCGCTCCGGTCTGCACACCGTTGCCGATTTGCAGAGGATTGCCCGCGCCGTTCAGACGTGCGCCGTATGAGTCGGCGTAGATGTCCTGAAAGGTAATCATTCCGCTGCGATAACCGATTGTATTGGCGTTGGCGATGTTATTGCCGACGACGTTGAGCGCGTTTGAATTGGCGTTTAAGCCGGAAAGCGCGGTGTTAAATGAAAATCCCATAATAATTTTATCTCCTTAAATTTCTTCCGTTAAATATTTATGCCGTCTGTTGATCGGGAGTTTGCTGAATGGCTGTGTTCAATTTGTCAATTGACTGGCGAATGCCGACCAACTGATCGAGCGAGTTAAATTGCGCGAGTTGAGCGACAAATGCCGCGCCGTCCTGCGGTTCGAGCGGGTCTTGATTTTTTAACTGCGCGACCAGCAAAGTCATAAACATATCGCGTTCGGACGGTTTTTCGGTCTTTGTTTGTGCGTTCGTCGAAGCGGTTAGTGCGTTCGTCGTGCCGTTAATTGAATTGATATTCATAATTTTTATTTCTCCTTGCGGTTAAAAATCCGCAGACTCGTTTGTAAAATGTTCCTTGCGGTTTTACGCCCGCAAACTCAAAAATCTGTTTGACTGTTTCGATTTCAAATTTTCAGCGACAATCGGTTCGTCATTTGCAGCCGTTTTACTTTTGAAACCGTTTTCACTCGTTTCAAATTGCCGTTTTCCATTTTCACCGCTGCCGCGTTCGCCTGATGAAAATTGATTGCAGGTAATTTCCAGACGTTCGATCTGCCAACCGGCATTTTGCAGAGAATCGCGCAGACGGTCGAGATTTTCGCTCAAAATTTTGTGCGTCGTTTCATTTTCCGTCTGAAAATGCGCTTCGATTTTGCCGTTGGCATCTTTTTCGAGACGGATTTCGACCGCGCCGAGTTCAGCCGGATGCAGACGCATTTTCAAGATTTTCTTTTCCGACATTCCGCCGTCAAAAACAGCGAGTTGTGTCAATTGAGGTTCGATCTGTTCCAAAACTTTGTTTGTCTGAATGTTTGCCGACGGCGCAGTTGTCGTCGCCGTTGTTTCTGTTTTCGGCAGGAAAACGGTTGTCGCATTTTCGATACCGGTTGGCGGAAAATCCGTCTCCGTTTCAGGTTTTTCCGCCGCGTTCGGCAATCCTTTTGTCGTCAAATTAAAATCGGATGTTTTGATACTGGGCGTATTTGAAACGACGTTTTTTGAAAGCGTATAGTTTTCGGAAAGGCTGTTTTCAAAAGTAAAATTCGCCGGATGATTTTCGTTTTTAACGACTTCCGAACCAACTGCATCGGAGTTGACCGATTCGGATTTAACGACATCGGAAAGAACACCTGAAAAGTTCGGTGTTGAAATCGAAAATCGTGATTTTCCGTCGGCATTGACAATCGGCGTTTTTGAAAAATCTACCGCTAAAAATTTCGCTGTTTGAGTTGTCGTCGAATCTAAAATTTCGATTTCGCCTTTTTCGATACTTTTTCTGACAGTTAATTCATCATCATTTCCAATCGTTGCCTGCATCGGCATTTTCGCAGCGGTTTGCCAATCGGAAACGTCTTCTTTATTCTCTTTGAAATTCACACTTTCAACGGTTGATTTCGGCGAAATATCATCGGACGCGAACGGATTATTTTCGACCGTTATCGTCCGGCAGATCGTTCCCGAATCAACATCGGAATTTATTTCATCCGAATTTTCAGACGTTGCTTTTGGCGGCAACGGCAAATCGAACGGCATATTAAGCGGCGATTCAAAATCTTTGTCTAATTTTTCCGGCAACGGTTTTATCGGTAAATCGAACGGCGTATTAAGCGGCGATTCAAAGTCTTCCGACATTTTTTCCGGCATTGTTTTCGGCATTTTTTCCGGTTCACGCTTCGTTGCTGGAGGTAATTTAAAAGGCATATTAATCAGCGACTCGAAATTTTCGGTCGTCTCATTCGAACTCGTTCCGGCGGATTTGTCTTTATAATTAAAAAATTTATCTGTTTGAAAAGCTGTAATCATTTTTATCATTTAGTTTGCGAAAGTCTTCGGGCAAAATTGGCGGAAACGAGTTCGTCGAGCGCGTTTTGTTCGCTGCGGTCTGATTCGAGACGATAGCGCATTTGCTGAGTTTCGCGCAGACGACCCGTTACTTTTACTTCGCGCGTCGCGGCGGCGAGTGTTTCGGTTTGAAGCTGAAAATCCTTCTGTTTCAATTCGAGAAATTTTCGCGCGTCGCATTTGAGTTTGTCCAAAGAGGCGAGATGATTGGAATTGAGCTGAAGCTCGAACGGATCGAGCGACGCGCCCGCCGACATACGCCGCGCATAATTTTCCATCGCCGAAATCTGCATTCGTTCGATTTCGGCGATGCGTTCTTCAGCCTTCACTACTTCGCGCTGTTTTTCGCCGAAGATCAACTGTTCTTTTTCCTGTTTCATCTCGCGCACGTCGTGAACGGCGGCGAGCGTGAATTTAAATTTTTTCATACGGTTTTGATATTCATTAGCTGCTCAATCGAATTTCCGAATTGTGCTTCTTCATCGCTCTGCTGTTTGAGAAAAGCGAGAATTTCCTCGCGCCGCGCGATTGCCATATCAATGCGGTTATTGCTTCCCGCCTGATACGCGCCGATATTGATTAAATCTTCGGCTTTTTCATAAGCGGCGAGCAGTTCGCGCACTTGTCCGGCTTGCGTCCGGTGATCTTTTCCGGCGACGGTCGAAAACAGGCGCGATGCCGAATTTAAAACGTCTATACACGGGTAATGATTGCGCGCCGCCAGAGCGCGTGATAAAACGATGTGACCGTCGAGAATCGAACGCGCGGCATCGGCAATCGGCTCGTTCATATCGTCGCCCTCGACCAAAACCGTGTAAAAACCTGTGATCGAACCCGAACCGTCAAACTTTCCGGCGCGTTCCAAAAGGCGCGGCAAAGTTGCAAAAACCGAAGGCGTGTAGCCTTTCGACGACGGCGGTTCGCCCGCCGCGAGACCGATTTCTCGTTGCGCCATACAAAAGCGCGTCACCGAATCCATAATTAACAGAACATTTGCGCCGCAGTCTTTGAAATATTCGGCAACTGCTGTTGCGGCAAGCGCGGCACGAATGCGAACGAGTGCCGGATCATCGGAAGTCGAAACGACGACGACCGAACGCGCCATTCCTTCCGCGCCGAGTTCGTGTTCGATAAATTCGCGCACTTCGCGCCCGCGTTCGCCGATCAGCGCAATGACGTTTATATCGGCGGCAGAACGCTTTGCCATCATTCCCAAAAGCGTAGATTTACCGACACCCGAACCGCCGAAAATTCCGATTCTTTGTCCCGCGCCGACGGTCAGCATTCCGTCAATGACGCGCACGCCGGTTGCGAGCGGTTCGTCAATATTCGCCCGATGCAAAGGATTTGTCGTGGCACGGTTTAATTGATAAAAATCATTCGTTTTAATTTCGCCCAAACCGTCGAGCGGACGACCGAGCGCGTCAATTACGCGACCTAAAAGATTTTCGCCGACTCCGATTTTTCCGCTGACACCGGCGGCAATTACCGCGTCACCGCTTCGCACCGACGGCATCACGCCGAGCGGCATCAGCAAAACCTGTTCGTCGCGGAAACCGACGACTTCGAGCATCGTTTCGCGCCCGCCGTCGGCATTCGGCAAATAACACAGATCACCGACCGAAGCAATCGGTCCCTGCGATTCGATAATCAATCCGACCGAGCGCGTGACGCGCCCGATTGATTTGAGCGGATCAATTTGTGCTAATTTTTGACGGTAAGCCGAAAGCATAATTTGTTAAATCGAATTTTATAAAAGACTGTTTTCCTTTGAACAAAAAAATTAATTTCCTAAAAGTCCGTTGGCGATTTCCTCGAATTGCGATTTGATACGCGCGTCAATGTCGCCCGTTTCGGTGTGAATCAGACATCCGCCGGGCGAAATCGCATCGTCGGCGGTTAATGTCAGCGAACCGCGAAAACCGATCTGTCCGCGCCGCGTTTCGACAAAATCGAAATCTTTCGGATTCAGACGAACTTCCGCCGCCGAGCGATGATGCAGTTTGCCGAGTGCGAGCCGCACCAGACTGTATGCAATCTCGCGGTCGAGCGAAACTTCGCGGGCGACGATTTTTTTGGCGATTTCCAGAGAAAGTTCGACCAGTTCGGTTTCCGCCTGCGCCGTTATTTCGTCCGACACGGCGGAAACCTGTTCGATGGTGGTAAAAAGTTGTTCGCGCAAATCGCCGACTTGTTCGCCGACTCGTCCGGCTATTTCGATCTCGATCTGCGCCCGCGCTTCGTTCAAGCCTTTTTCAAAAGCCGCTTTTTCAATCATTTCACGATCATTTTCGGCTTGCGCGACAATTCGCGCGGCTTGCTGGCGGGCGTTTTCGAGCAAATCCTGATCGTTTTCGACAGATGCGAAATTCGACACGCTATCGGCAATATTTTCCGGCGCAGAGATTTCATTGATATTCGGAAAAATGAATCCGACCGGACTTTTCGACGATATTCTACCCGTTCCGATTTCGGGAACGGTGAACGCCGCGACAGCCGAAAGTGCGGTCTGGTCTTTGAAAATTTTAGTTGACGTATTCATCTGTTTCTTCGCTTCCTCCGAGATTAATGACACCTTGCTCGTCGAGTTCTCTCAAAACTTCGACGATTTCGCGTTGCGCGGCGGTAACTTCCTTCATCTTGACCTGTCCCATAAAATCCATCTCTTCTTTCATCATCTCGACGGCGCGGCTCGACATATTAGAAAAAAATCTTTCCTGAAGTTCGGTCATCGTTCCTTTGAGCGCGAGCGCGAGAATTTTTTTATCAACGCGCTGCATAATTTCACGGATGCCGAGATCGTCAACCAGCAGAGCGTCTTCAAAAGTGACCATCAAATTGCGTATTTCCAACGCCAGAGCCGGATTTGAGGCTTCGATCTGTTCGAGCATAACGGTCATCGTTTCGCGGTCGAGACGATTGCAGATGTCGGCGACGGCGCGAATGCCGCCGATGCTCGTGCGGCTCATTCCGCCGCTGACGGATGAAAGTTTTTGATTTAAAACCTGCGAGATGCGTTTGATGACATCCTGCGAAACATTTTGCAGATTGGCGAGTCGCAGAGCGATTTGACCGCGCTGATTTTCGGGCAAATTTCGCAGAACATTTGAAGATGTCGTCGGATCGAGATGCGCCAGAACGACCGCAATCGTCTGCGGCTGTTCCGATTGAAAAAGTTTGGAAATTTGCAGCGGATCGGTTTTTTGCAAAGATTCGAAACTCGCCGGTGCTTCGAGCGCGTGAATGATTTTATCCATCAGACGCTTGGCTGTTTCCGCGCCGAAACTTTTTATCAAAAGACGTTTCGCATAATCAACGCCGCCCGCCGTAACATAATTTTTCGCCACCAGAATCTGGTGAAATTCCTCGACTACGCCGTCGGTCGTTTCCGGTTTTACTTTCGGTAAAAGGGCGAGTTCTTTGGAAAGTTTCTGAACTTCCTCTTCTTCGAGGTGCATAAGCAAGGACGAAGCGGCTTCTTCGCCGAGCGAAAGACATAAAATCGCGGCTTTTCTTAAACCGGACAGAGATTCCGCCGGATGCGGCGCGAGTGCTGTCGAAGGCGCAATGGCAACAGCCGTCGTCTCGACTGCCGCTTTTGCATTTTCACTTCTCGGTTCCGAATTTTCTGACATATTTTATCGAAATCAAATAAATAAATTTTTATATATCGAAGACTATTAATTTTCCTGCAACCACGTTCGCAAAGTGCTGGCGACCGTATCGGGATTGGTCATAGTTTCTTCGGCAACTATTTTTCTAACCGTCTGAGCGCGTTGAGCTTCTTTGCTCAACGGCGGTGTCGCGGAGGCGACTTCGGCTTGCATTTTCGCTTCGAGTTCAGCGACCGTCATCATCGGCGCGGATTGCAGCGAGTTGCTGTTTTCGCCCGGATTCATTCCTGCCGAATCCCATTGCGCCGCTAATTCCTCGTCGGTCATACGGCGTTCGCTTGAAGATTTTCCGGTTCCGGTTCCGAGTTGTTTCGCTCCGTTCGGAGCGGCAAAAGCAACGCGCAGATTGCGGCGAGCCGGACGAATGACAAATAAAAACAAGAGCAGTGTCAAGACGACGAGTGTGCCGTATTTGATCGCGCTCGGAACAAACTGTTTATAGCGTTCAAAAAACGAAGCCGTCGGCGCGTCGGCATCAGCCGAAGGTTTATCGAAAGCCATCGTCTGAACGACGACCGAATCGCCGCGTTCCGATTTCGTGCCGATTGCCGCCGCGACCAAATCCTGTATTTTTTGAAGTTCTTCCGGCTGACGTGCGGTTTCCACGCCATTGACGATTTTGCTGTCCACGACGACCGAAACCGTCAAACGATTAACTTGTCCGCCGCTGCCGACGGTTTTTTTGACTGTCCGGTCAATTTCGTAATTGGTCGTCGTCGCATTGCGCTGATCGTTATTGCCGCGCTGATTATTTTGTGCAGGTGCGGGCGGCGGCGCGGTCGGATCGTTGGATCGTGCGCCGACTGCATTATTTTGAGCAGGCGCGGTCGTGCTGCGCGCTTCCTGCGAAGTTTGCTGTGAACGAATCACCTGCGATTGCGGATTATATTTTTCTTCGGTTTGCTCGGTTTCGCTAAAATCGAGGTCTGCCGAAACATTGGCGCGAATGCGTCCTTCGCCGACGACGGGTTCGAGCAGAGCGATGATCCGCGAGGTGTTTTCCGCCTCGAATTTTTGTTTTGCTTCGAGCCGCGACTGAAATGCTCCGGCATCGCCGAATCTGCCGTTTTTACTGCCGCCGCCGGAACTTAAAAGTCTGCCGTTGGTGTCCATCACCGAAACATTCGACGGATCGAGACCTTCGACCGCGCTTGAAATCAGGCTGACGACCGCTTCGGTGCGTTCGCTCGAAAGAGCTTTGCCCTGACGAATACGAAGCATTACAGACGCTTTCGCGCCTTCTTCTTTTTCCGAGAAAATTGATTCTTTTTTCGGCGTGATATGAACGCGGGCTGATTCTACTTCGTCAACGCCTTCGAGCGTCTTGGCAAGTTCGCCTTCGATGGCGCGGCGGTAATTTATCTGTTGCGCGAAGTCGGTCGCGCCGAAACTCGTTTTGTCGAACAGATCGAAACCGACGTGACCGCCGGATAAAACTCCCGTGCTTGCCATCTGGAGACGAAGTTCGGCAATCCGTTCGTTAGGAACACTGACCGATGTGCCGCCTGCCGAAAGGCTATACGGGACGTTTTCCGTTTTTAATTTCTCGACAATCGCCTGTGCATCGGCGGGTTTCATATCGGAAAACAAAATCCCGTATTCCGGCTGTGTGCCGTAATAAATGATCGCCGCCAAAAGACCCAGAGTAGCAACAGCCGAACCGACGGTCGCAATCCGCCCCGACACCGGCAGACGATTCCAGATTTCTTTGATTTGTGTTAAAGGAGATGCCATTTATTTTTACGATTCGAGATTTCGGTTCTTACGAGACTAAAATTTATAGAAAGAGTTTTAGAAAAATTTTCAAAATAAAGAAGTCACACCTGCATCCTCATTATTTCTTCATACGCGCCGATAAGTTTATTGCGAACCTGAAGACCGAGTTGGAACTTCAGATCGGCGGTTTGCAGCGCGATTATGGTTTTGTGAAGATCGGGCGATTCGCCGGTCACTGCTTTTTGAATCTCGCTGTCGGCAACTTTTTGCGATTCGCCGAGCGATTCGACCGCGCCTTTGACAAGCGAGCCGAAACCTTCACCGGATGAACCGACCGACGAAACGCCCTTCGCCTGATCGGACGAAAGGATTGATGAAACGGAATTTACTGAACTGATCGAGTTAATCATTTTTATTAGCGGTGAAATTATATGTCGCCGAGATTGAGACTGATGCGGGCTAATTCTTTAGCAGTGTTAAAAACGGTCGCGTTCGCTTCGAAAGATCGCGCCGCCGACATCATATTAACGGTTTCTTCGAGCGGATCAACATCCGGCATTTTTACATAACCGTTCGCGTCCGCGTCCGGGTGTCCCGGCTGATACTGCATTACATATTGATTTCCGTCCGCTAAAACGACTTCCGATTCGACTCCGGGCGCGGCGGTTTCACCCGCTCCGGTCAAACCGTTGAGAACGGCGTTTTCCTTCCAAGACTCGTTTATTTCCTGAGATTTAAAGATCACGTCGCGCCGCTGATATGGATTTCCCGTCGCGGTGCGCGTCGTGTTGGCGTTGGCAAGATTTGCCGATGCCGCTTCGAGACGTTCGCGCTGGGCGGTCATTCCCTGTGATGAAATTTTGAAGATTGTAAATAAGGACATAGTATTTTATAGCCGGATAAACTTCTTTTTGTCAGATTCGGTTACTTTCCTTCACGAATCGCCGTGCGAAGCAAACGAAAACGCGATTGCAGCATTTTTGCTCCGAAGTTGAATTGACTGCCGGTTTGCGCCATCTCCGCCATTTCGCGTCCGGTGTCAACCGTGTTGCCGTCAAGTCCGATACTCGTCGAATTTTGTTCGACAACGCGCATTTCGCCGAACGAACGATCCGCATTTTGCATAGACAAAGGCAGTTCGCTCTGACGGGCGGCTTTTTCTAAATAATCCTTAAAGTCGAGTTCCTTAGCCGCGTAACCCGGCGTGTCGGCGTTGGCGATATTGCCCGCGATGACTTCCGCTTTACGGCTCTGCACGTCCATAAAGGTCTGTAGCAAATTTGTAATGTTATCAGCCGACGATATTGGCATAGCAAAAACCTCCGCCGTAATTCAAGCAAGCCTTGTGCCTTAACTCAAACTACTGAAAATGCAACATTTAAGAAAAACGGACAATCGTTATCTGACAACATTTCGTCAATCTGTAAAACGGAATGTCATTTTGTTGACACAAATTTTTTAAAGCGTTGAAACTGAATCCGTTTTATCGAGTCAGGCGAAATACATAAGGCGTTTGTTTTTTAAATGCAGACTATTAGGAAATAGAAATTCGGACAAAAGGATCTTGATTTTGTTGAAATAATGGTAAATGAAGGTAGGCGATGTCAGTTTCTGTTTTCTCCGCTTTCATTTTTGCAATGGAATCTTAATGGTCGAAATAAAATTTATTGACATATTTTAAAATCTTATGTTATCAATCTATTAAGTTTTACCCCCGTAATGAGGCTTGTCTTTTTAATTTTCAAATTCAGCAGCAACTGACAAAATCTAATTGTAATTTATAAATTAAACCGCAAATTCTTCTGCAAAAAATCAGGTCTTATGGTTTTAGGTTATGAAACCGAAAACTTTAAAAATTATTTTTATAATAAAAACCGATTTCAGTTCTTTTGCTATACTATTCAAGAATTTAGGCGTTTATTTCTATTTTATAAACGCTCATTTTGTAATTATCAGTTAAAAACTTTTGTCTGTTTCTTCCATAGATAACTATGAAAACCAAAATTTTCGTCGTTGAGGACGATGCAAGGCTAAGAAAACTTTTACTCGAAGTATTGACTCTCGAAGGACATTCGGTTGAAGCGGTAGAATCTGCCGAAGCAGCCGTCACTCGTCTGGAAAAAGAAAAGTTCGATATTGTTTTGACCGATGTCAATCTGCCCGGAAAAAGCGGTTTGGAATTGCTCCCGATTTGCCGTCAATACAATCCGCAGGTTTATTTGCTGGTAATGACCGGATACGGGACGATTGATACGGCGATTCAGGCGATGAAACTCGGCGCGTCCGATTTTTTGTGCAAACCGATTGCGCTCAACGATTTGAAATATGCCGTCAAAATTGCCGCCGAAAGAATTCATCAGACTGCTCCGGCTTCACCAAACGAAACTAAATTTTCCGATTCTACGATTATCGCCAAATCCGAAAAGTTGAAAAATCTGCTTAACGAAGTGGAAACCATCGCGCCTTATAAAATCAATGTTTTAATTACGGGCGAAACCGGCACGGGCAAAGAACTGATCGCCAAATCAATTCATAACACGAGTCCGCGCGCGAAAAATCCGCTGGTCGCGCTCAATTGTGCGGCGATTCCCGAACAACTGCTCGAAGACGAATTTTTCGGTCACGTCAAAGGTGCATTCACCGGAGCGCAAGCCGACCGCAAAGGACGTTTCGAGCAAGCCGACGGCGGCACGCTTTTTCTCGATGAAGTCGGCGATATGAATCTGGCGTTGCAGGCGAAACTACTGCGAATTTTACAGGAAAGTGAATTTGAAAGACTGGGATCGTCGAAAACGATCAAAGTTGATGTGCGCGTAATCGCGGCGACGAGCGCGAATCTGGAAGACAAAATCGCCGACGGAAGTTTTCGCGCCGACTTGTATCATCGCCTGAACGTCGTGCATCTGAATGTTCCGTCACTGCGCGAACGTCCCGACGATATTATGCTTCTCGCCGAATTTCTGCTCGAAAGATTTTGTAAAGATTCGGGTCTGCCCGAAAAAACGATCAGTGACGAAGCCTCGCGTGCGCTAAATTCCTACGATTTTCCCGGAAATGTCCGTCAACTGCAAAATGCCGTCGAACGCGCCGCGATTTTTTCCGGCGCAGGCGCGGAAGTGCGGCTCGAACATCTTCCCGAAGAAATCAGAAGACAAACCAATTCATTTTATCAAACGGCGCGAATTCCGGTAAACGGCGGTTTTTCAGCCGCTGCGATACCGGATCAGGGAATTGATTTTTCGAGCGTCGTTTCGGGAGTCGAACGCGAACTGCTGCTGCAAACGCTCGACAAAACCGGCGGAAATAAGATGCAAGCCGCCAAACTTTTAAATATGAAACGCACAACGCTGGTCGAAAAAATAAAACGTCTGCAAATCGAAGAGGCGGACGCTTACGAAGCAGACGAAAATTTGTAATTTCGGTTATTTTTAATTTTATCTTGAGCTTAAATAATGCGGTTAAATGACAATCCTCGTGTTTCTTCGCGCAGATAAGCGTTTGATCCGCGTCTGCCTTTCTCTAAATCGGCGAGAGAATTTACCGCTTCATCACGCACTCCGGTCAAAAGAAGTTTAGTTTTTTGATCCTGTTCCCACGTCAGATTGGCGATTTCGATAACCCGCGCGGCAATTTCACTATTTACAGCCGCTTTATCATTTGCGCCCAAATATTCGCGCAGTTCGGCGATTTGCAGACGATATGTTTCCAGACGTGTGCCGAGCGCGGCGCGTTTCGAGACGATTTTCAAAACGCCTTCAAAATCTCTCGCTTCGGTCGCCCGCGCTTCGTCTTGCGCCAGCGCAAGAAGCGTTTCCAAATCCGCGCACTGCGCCGTCAGTATTTCGATCAGCGAATCGGATTTTTCGGCAATAATCTCTGGAGTATTCATAATTTTCAGGCTGAAAGTTTAAAGGCAGCGGCATTTTCCGAAACCGGCAAAGGCGGCGGCATTGCGACGGACGGTGACGGCGTTTGCGCGTTTGTTTCCCAAGCATCACGCACCGGAGTTAAAAGTTCGGCGGCGCGGCGCATCATCGCTGCATCGAGTTCCGCGCTCGAACGCAAAATCAAAACCGTTATCCGGCGATACAAATTATCGAGCGTGACGGCGACATCGCCGCCGCGTGTGAAATCGAGAATTGACTGCAGATAATTGATAATGTCGAAAGCGCGATTGGAATGTTCGGCTTTGGCGGCGAAATCTTTATTTTCGATGTCGGCGGCGGCGAAGTTTAAAAACTTGATCGCTCCGTCGTAAAGCATCACGATTTGACGAATCGGATTGGTTTCGGTGTTTGCCATTTTGCCGTAAGCGGCGGCGAAAGATTTGTTCGGTGCGTACATTTTTTTATAAGTCCTTTGATTGGTGTTTCTTAGTGCCGATATTCTTATCGGCAAAACCTTCAGAATCTTAATAAAAAAAGTTAATTTTTTGTTGATTGCGGCAAATTAATTGTTTTTCGGTTCTAATGATTTAATAATGCTGGCGAGAGCCGTTCCCTGTCCGTTGAGTTGTCCGATGGCGGCATCGGCGGAGGCAAACTGGCGCGTCAGAGATTCGCGCAGTTTGTTAATTCCTTCTAAACGGTTGGTTATCGAATCATTTAATGTTTTTACCGAACTTTGATAACCCGTGATCGCGTTTTGAACGCTTCCCGAAAGACTGTCGCTCAAACCTTTTAACACTTCTTTGGAATTTTGAAAAATTCCGGTCTGTCCGGCAGTTTTTCCGTAAAGCAAAGAGCGAACGTCTTCGGGATTCGATTTTAATTTATCGTTTAAAACAGTCGTATCAAAACCGAGATGACCGTCATCGGTCGAGGTGATTCCGATCTGCGAAAGCGAGTCGAAAACTCCGCCGTTGTCGAGCGACTGTGTGCTTATCGTGTTTCGCAATTGCTGTTGAACATTTCTTAGATTGGAATCGCCGGCTAAAATTCCGGTCGGACGATCTTTCGCGTCTTTCTGATATTGCGACGCGACAAAATCCTGCACCGCGTTATAAGCATTGACGAAACTTTTCAGTTTGCTTTCGATGTCGGTCGCCTGCGTGACGTTAATGGCAGACGAACCTGTTTTTTTCAGCGTCAGATTAACGCCCGTAACCGCATCGGAAATCGAATTGGTCGAGCGCGTCAGACTCAACCCGTTAATCGTAAAAGCCGCGTTTAATTTTGTAAAATCGCCATCAGGCGGATTCAGCGAACTTAAATTTAAATCCGCGCCTGTTCCGGTTGACGAAGTTTCGACCAATTCGACGCGCCCGTTTTCGCCGGTTTCGGTCGAACTCAAAACTATCTGCTTTTGTGTTCCGTCGCCTTTGATGTCAACGATGCTGGCTTTAACTCCCGCATTTTTCGCGTTTATGGCATCGCGCAAACCTTCGAGCGAATTATTTGTCGAATCAATCGTGACTTCCACGCCCGGACTTGCGCCGCCTTTTTGCAGCGCAAAAGTCGCGGTCGTCGCGCCGCCGCTTAAAATCGGATCGGTCGAAGAAGAAAAAACGCGCGAAGTTTGCGTCAAACCCGTCGCAATGCGCGAAACATTCAAATCGAAACTTCCGAGAGCCGCCGCGCTCGTCGTCGAAACCGAAGCGACACTCGAATCGCCGGATACGCCGCTGCGTCCCGTTCCGAGATCACGATTGGTCAATGCGTCAGCCGCCGAAGTCAGAGAAGCCAGCGATGTATTTAATTGTTTGAGCGCGTCAATCCGGGTGTTGTAATTTTCGACTTTCGTCTGAAGCCGCGTGATCGGAACGGAACGCTGCGCGAGAATTGCATCTCTGACCGTGCCGAAATCAATTCCGCTTCCGAGACCGTTAAAACTGATACTTGCCATAATTTTAAAAACTGAAAAGATGAAAATCGAAAACCGTTTTTTTCAGTTTGCGGCTTTCATCTTTCGGTAAAGATACATTTTAATTGTATCCGTTGATCCGACTAAGATTTTTCATCTACGAAATTCCCTTGAATTTTGGCATTGATCGCCGTTAATTTAAGCGAAACTTCCGTCGGAATCTGTCTGATCTCTTCGCCCGTTCCTTTATCAACCAACTTAACGACAAGAGTTTTCGTTTCTTTATCCTGACTGAACGTAAGAGAAATATCGTTTTCTTCCAAAACACTTGTCAACTCATTGAGTTTTTCGGAAGTTTTTCCTTTTTGGACAAAAACCTTTAAATCGTTTTTAGCTTTTGCTTCCGGTTTTTCAGACGCTTCATCAAACGGCGAATTAAAATTCGTTGCTTGCAATGAAGTATTAATTTGCATAATTCATCTCCCTTACTTAATTTATCTTTTAATGCCCAGAGGCGAAGACCGGCTTTTTTGCCAATCTTCGCCCGGGTTTTGTAAGGAAATCAACTTTTCAATCAATTACCGAAGTAACGAAAGAAGAGCCTGGCTCGATTGGTTAGCCTGCGCCAGAGCCGAAACACCGGCTTGCTGCAATGTATTCAAACGGGCAAGGTTTGAAGCCTCGGCAGCGATGTCGGCATCGCGAATTGAAGATTCAGCCGACTGAAAGTTGGTGATTTGTGTGGATGCCAGATCAATCGCCTGTGAAAGGTTGTTTTGACCCGCACCGACCGCACCTTGAACCTGTCCGAGTTGAGCAACCGCCGCTTTAATAGCGTCGAGTGCCGATGTCGCACCGGCTTCGCCGCCGCTTGCCAAAGTGATTGCTACCGCCGCGCCGTCCAAACCTGTCGAACCTGCTGCGTTAGCTCTGTCCGAAGCGACTGAAACGTCGGCGGCTTTAGGATTGGTGTAATCAACCGTCAATGAAATCGTGTTGAGCGCGGCATTGCTGCCTTCTCCGACGCTCGCCTTAATTCCGTATTGTCCGACTGCGGAATTGATCTTTGAAAGAACGACATCCGTCGAATCACCGCTCTTGAGAGCAACCAGAACGTCATTTCCGCCGACCGTAAAAGTCAGATTTTCGTCCGCCGTGATCGCGGCACGCGAGTAGTCTGACGAGAGGTTGTTTAATCCGCTCGAAGCTGCGCTGGCGTTGCGATTTGATGTAACTGTGAATGAAGCACTGTTAGGATCGGTCAGATTAGAACTGACTTGCAGATTACCATTGACATCTTTGCTGGCAACAATACCGTATTTGTTATCTACCGAGCCGTTGATCTTACCGACGATGTCATCAGCCGAGTCGCCGCGATTGAGTTCGACTTTGAAATCTTTTCCGCCAACGTGGAAAGTCAAGGTTTCATCGGCTGAAATCGTGTCCGCTGCCGTGTAAGAAACAGCCGCGCCGTTTAGTCCGGTTTGTTTGACATCACTGGCTGAACGGTTAGATAAAACCGAGAAACTCTGCGGAGTTCCCGTTGTATCGGCTTCGAGAGAGAGTTTACCGCTTGTCGAGTCAAAAGTCGCTTTAACAAAATCGTTCGTTGATTCGCTGTTGATAAGATTTGCGATTTCAGAACCCGTTTTGCCGCCCGTCAGATTGACGCTGAAGACTTTGCCGTCTGCGCCTGTAAACGTCAACTGTTCATCAGCGGCAATGGTCGCCGGTCCGGTAAGAGTATTTCCGGCAGCGGTTGTCGTAGTGTTAGGTGTGCCTGCCGTGAAATCTACAGTCGTACCGTTAAATCCGGTTTGTTTAGCATCACTGGCGGCGCGATTAGAGACAACGGAAAAGTCTTTTCCGGTGGTTAAATCGGCTGTCAGAGAGACTTGCTTCGTCGCAGCGTCATAAGTAGCTACGGCAAATCCGGTGCCGGCTGCGGCAGTATTAATTTTGCTTGCAATAGTATCGCCATTATCACCGGCGAGCAGACTGACGGTAAAAGTCGAAGCGTCATCTGCGGTAAATGTTAAAGTTTCATCAGCGGCAATCGCTTCACTTCCCGGAACTGCGGCACCGGTAAAGGCAACGCCGGACGCGATTGTGGTAGATTCGCTGGTTGTAATTTTCGTCGAGGAAACACCGTTCGTCGAAGTATTGAGACCGACTGATGCGGCTGCCGAAAAACTGGTGGCACTTGTCGGAATCGCAGTCGCGCCGATGTTAAGAGCAGCGAGATTGAGACCGGAAGCGTCAACCCGGTTATTATTGCCTGAAAGATCAATAGAAACCGTATTCGTGCTGCCGCTGGCATCTACGCCGCCGCCGATAAAGACGCTGATCGCTTTATTAAAGCGCGATTCATCGCCCGTCGTGCTTGCTAAACCGATGTTTTTGGCTTGTCGCGTGATTTCAGCAGTTACCTTACTTAATTCGCCCTGCAACGTATCACGATTACCCGTAAATGTTCCCGAAGCCGACTGCGCCGCCAAAGAAGCCGCACGGTCGAGCAAACCGGAAATCGTGTTTAATCCGCCGTCAACGATCTGCAAAGCCGTAAGTCCGTCGTTCGCATTGCGAACACCTTGCGACAAAACGCTGATGTCGCTGCGGAAACTATTGGCAATCGCCAAACCCGCAGCATCGTCGCCCGATCTGTTGATACGCAGACCCGATGACAATCTTTGAATTGTCGTGTTGAGTTTTGCACTCGTTCCGGCTAATCGGCTCTGTGCCGATGAAGATGAAATGTTATTTACTAAAGAAAAGTTACTCATTGTTTTTTGTTCCTCCGTGAACATTGCGACCGTCGCATCCGTGCTTTGATCGTTTGTTTACTTATTGTTTTTTTTAAGATTTTGAATCGCTTTCACGATCCTTACAACACACTTATCGGTGCGTTTGAAAAAAACTTTAGCGGAGAAAATAAATTTTTATTAAAAAAGTAATGGGAAAAAAAAGTTCGCGCAACCGATACGGACTTTTCTCATCTTCAAAGCAAGTTTATCCGAGTTTTTCTAAAACGGCGCGGCTCATTTCCTTTAACGGCGCATCCAGATCAGTCCAGATTTTTTGTTGCCGCATCGCCTGTGCGATGAGCATTGACATTCCGCCGATTTTCGGGATATTCGCTTTATTCGCTTCCGTCATCAAAGGCGTTTCAAACGGAATATAGACGAGATCGTAAACCAACTTCAAACCTTCTAATTGTTCGGCAGTAGCGGGAGTTTCGCCTTCGGCTTTGCCTTTCATTCCGAGAGGTGTCGTATTGATTAAAATGTCGAAATCCTTATAAGTGTCGGGTTTTGAGTTTTGAGTTTCGAGTTGCTGTAAATTAATTTCAAACTCTTCGGCTAAACTTTTCGATTTTTCCAAATCTCTGGCGAAAACCGTAATTTCCGCGCCGTTTTCTTTGAGCGAATAAATACAAGCCCGCGCCGCGCCGCCCGCGCCTAAAATTGCGATTTTGGCGTTTTTCAGATCGCCGTAAGTGTTTTTTAAAGGTTCGATAAAACCGTCGGCATCGGTGTTATAGCCGTAAAGTTTGCCGCAGGTAATTTTCACCGTGTTGACCGCGCCGATTTTTTCGGCGGTTTCATCTATAAAATCGAGATGTTTGATAATCGCCTGTTTATGCGGAATCGTCACGGCAAAACCTTTAAAATTCAGTTCGATTTCGCGCGTTTCCGGTTTGACCATTCGTTTAATGAATTCATCCAAATCGTGAGTTTGAAGCGGCACGAAAACCGCGTTCAAATTGTGAAATTTAAACGCCGCATTGTGCATATACGGCGACATCGAAACGCCCGTGCTGCTTCCCAAAATGCCGTAAACTTCCGTAGTTTCGTCGAGTTCTTTAGCGCGATAAACTTCGACCAAATCTGAAACCGATACTTGTCCGGGCGCAGTTTCGCGTCCCGCATCGAGCGCGGCGTAAGTCATAAACGCGCCGTGCGCCAAACCCAAAATCCGCGTCCATTTTCCGCTCTCGCCCATCGCAATCGGAATTATTTTTTTATTTTCAGATTTTGCTTTTTCGAGAAGTTTCCAGATCGGAATCGTATCTGTTATATCATTAGTTTGGACGGCGATTTTTATAATGTCGGAATTTGTTTCAGTAAGTTCGTTATAAATGTTTTTAAGATTTATCTTTAAATCGCTGAAATTATGAAATGAAGCAATTCTCCATCTGATTCTTAAATGAACGATTTTTTTTTGTAAATCCGGCTCAATATCAAAATAAGCTGCATTTGAAGATGCTGAAACAGATTCCCAAAATCTCCTTCTTTCGCTCAGACTTATATTTCTTTTTCCTCCTTGTTCTTGCGGACGAAAAGTTGCTAAAAAGTTTTGTTTAAAGTTTCCCAAATCAGATAAAAACTTTTTGAAATGTAAACGATTCAAACAATCAAAACGAATCTCGATTATATCTGCCGAATCTTCGGCTCGTTTTATCCTTTCGATGAGTTCATCGACGGTTTCGGCGCAGATTGAGATGCAGATTTTTCCGTTGTTCATTTCTTCGTTTGATTGTTTGCGCCCTTGCTGACGCGCGGGTTTCCGCCTTTTTTATATTCGGCTTTCGCCTTTTATTTTATCTCCGACGATTGCATATCCATTACGAAACTGACGGCGGCGATCAGACAAATAATTACGCCGACGGCGGCTGATGCGACGACGATTGTTTGTCCGCTTTGTTTGACGGCGATTGCCGTTATTGCCCAAGCGACGGCGAGCGGATAAAAATAATCTTTGAGTTTCCAGCGCACAATCGCACCGAGCGCGGCGGCGATTAAAATTAACAACGCGCCGGTCGGATTTGAAACCGAGTCAGGCAACTTTACGCCGAGATAAACAAGCGCGATGGCAGCATTAAGAATCGTCGCCGCCGTGACCCAACCGAAATAAATGCCGAATGGAACTTTCGCCAGCCAATATTCGCCAATCGTTTCGGTTACGCTGAGTTTGACGTTGATAATGCCGACGGAAACCAGCAAAACGATAATAATTCCGAGACAGACGACGACCGATTCCTGACTCCAAACGTAGAGCCACGCGCAGTTGGCGAGACAACTGAAAATGTAGATCGTCCGCAAACCGCGAAATCTTTCGGTATTTGAAGGCAGAGCTTGATAAAGGCTGAACGCAATCATTCCGAGATAAATCAAACTCCAAATCGCAAACGCATATCCGGCGGGCGTAATGTGCGTCGGATATTTATCGGAAACTGTCGCCGTATCCGTTCCGCCGAGTCTTCCGGTCGCGGCGAGTCCGTTAAAAATTATCATTGCGATTGTCGCAACGATTACAAGAATTTGGCGAATTTTGTCGTTCATAAAAATTTAGTTTTTGACACTTTTCCATTTATACTGTCATAAGTCGGCGTTTGTAAAAAGTAATGAAAGATTTTTCGGCAAATGAAACGCGCAAAGACGGAATTATTTTTAGATAAATTCGGATATGCAGATTTATTGAATATTTGTTTTATATGAGTTGCTTGACTATTTCGTATGGAAATTACGGAAAACGTAAAGTTTTGTAAATGAATCATAGATTGTGAATCGTTAATTTCGGCTAAAACGCAAGGATTGACATCTAAATCACGTTTGGCATTGATATTGCGTGGCTATTTCACGGACGCACTTTTCATCTTTCCCTGTGCGTAATTTTACAAAGGAAAGAGGAAACCAAAATGATGAAAGTTTTAAGACAGTTTTTACTTTTAACGGCGATCTTGATCGGTTTTTCGCTGACTGCAACGGCGCAAAAACAACAAGACGAAAAGAAAACGCCGCCTAAAGAAGATCCGCCAAAGATTAAAATCGAACCGAAGAAACCGGATAAACCGAAAGACGACAAGAAAGATAACAAAGACAATAAAGACAGACCTGAACTTGTTTATCTAAAAGTCTTTAAAGAGACGGAAATCGTATAGATTCGTTTTTCAAAACAATAAAAAAGGACGGAATTGTTAAAATTCCGTCCTTTTTTATTGTTAAAATGCCGACTACAAGATTTGAACTTGTGACATCACGCGTGTGAAGCGTGCGCTCTACCACTGAGCTAAGTCGGCGAAATAACTTTTACGTTATTTTTTTTATATCGCTGAATCTTCCGCTTTTGCCTGTCGGTTTTCATCGGTAAATTTGATCGTGCCGAGCGCGGAATCAGTATAAAAATGGCGGTCGCCCGTGCGCGAAACGCCTTCCGAAACTTGCGGATCGGCGTTGACGGCAAATTTAGCGGGCTGATTTGACGACGGCACATCAATTTTCATCGTATAAATAAAACCGTTGACAAGCGGAGCTTCGCCGGCGAATCTTTCGTCAATCTGTCCGGCTTGGATCAGTTCGTCAAAAGTGGCGAATTTGCCCTGATGTTTTCCGGCGTATTGAATCTGCATCGTGCGAATTCTGTCCAATGACTGCTGCGCCGCATTTTCGTTTCCGCTTCTGACCATCACGCCCCAGCCGTAGCTGCCGACACCGATCAGCAAGCCGATAATGGCGATCACGATCATTAATTCGATAAGGTTAAAACCTCTCTGGTCTTTTAATTTCCGGCGTAAATTACTCATAAGTATTTCTTTAGATTTCCTCCGATATTCTTGCACGAACTTTACGTTTGAAAGGTTGCAAAAGTTTTTAAGATAAATAATTTATAACAGACTTTGATGTCGAAAAAAAACCTTCGGGTTGTAAAAATCGCAAACGCAAATAAACTTCTGGCATCAAACGGTCGAAATCCTGTAAAATAAAAACGGCAGTTTTGCCGCGAGAAAAATTAAAAATGAGAGATTGGATTACAAGCGAATCAAACACGGCAACCGAAAATATCGCCGTCGGATACAGCGCAATCGAAAAAATCAAAACTTTACAAGCGGAAATCGAGCGCGTTATTAAAGGCAAACCCGAAACTGTCAAATTGACACTCGTGACGATGCTTGCCAAAGGTCATCTGTTGATCGAAGACGTGCCGGGCATCGGTAAAACGACGCTCGCCAACGCACTTTCGCGTTCGATTGATCTGTCGTTTCAGCGCATTCAATTTACGTCCGACCTTTTGCCGTCGGACGTGATCGGACTTTCGATCTTTAATCAGCGCAACGGAAATTTCGAATGGAAAGCCGGACCGATTTTCGCCAACATCGTTTTGGCGGACGAAATAAACCGCGCCACGCCGAAAACGCAGTCGGCACTTCTTGAAGCGATGGCGGAAGAACAGATCACGACCGAAGGCGTTTCGCGCCCGCTGCCGTTGCCGTTTATGGTCGTCGCCACGCAAAATCCGGCTGAACATCACGGCACATATCCTTTGCCCGAATCGCAACTCGACCGTTTTATGTTTCGTCTGCACGTCGGTTATCCCGACAAAGTGAATGAACGGCAGATTTTGCTTGACAGAGAAACAGCGAATCCGCTTGATTTCGTGCGTCCGGTTTTGGCGGAAAGTGATATTTTGGAATTGCAATTATTAGTTGCAGACGTAAAATTCGACGAATCTCTGATCGAATATCTTTTGCAGATCGTCGAAATGACGCGCTCATCCGACACGCTCGAACTCGGAATTTCGCCGCGCGGAACGCTCGCGTTGTTTCGTGCCGCGCAAGCACTCGCCTTGATCGAAGGACGCGATTTCTGCATCGCAGACGACATCAAACGTCTCGTGCTTCCCTGTTTTACGCATCGCGTCATCGTCGGCACACATTCGTCGAGCATCAAAAATCGTAACCGCGAAGCCGAACAAATCCTGCGCGATATTTTAAGCAGAGTAAAAGTTCCGATCTAACAGTTTATAAGGCTTATAATAGTTTTTAAAGTTAATATCTCCATCAATTTTTACACTGTTTTTTCCAAGTCTCGGAACTTCAAAAACTCTATAAACGCCGCATATTATGAACTTTAAAGACCTGCGCCAAATTTTTAGTCTTCGAGATTTGCGAAATGCGATTCTCGGACTTTCGGTAGTCGGCGGCGGCATCGGTTTGGCATTGGTTACGGTTTATGCGCGGCACACGAATAATCCGAAACTTGCGGGATTTGCGGCGATCACTTCACTGGTTTTTGTCGTTTTGATTATTTTTTTCATCGTGCCGCCGCTCGCACGTTCGGCGAGTGCGGAAGCGTCGCAATTAAATCTGCCGTTCGAGTTTACGACCGGCGGCGCGGTTTTTATCGGTTTGATCGTCGTCGTCGGTTTTGCGGCTTGGAATACGGGAAATAATCTGCTTTTTCTCGTTCTCGCGTTTCTCGTTTCCGCGCTCATCGTTTCGTTTTTCTTCGGCAATTTCGCACTCAAAAAACTCGATGTCAAAATGCGTTTTCCCGACACGATATTTGCAGGCGAACCGACACCGATCATCGTCAGTCTGCATAATCGCAAACGCATTTTTCCGACGTTTTCCGTCGTCGCCGAAGTTCGCGGAAAAGAGCGCGTTCGTTCTTTGATTGCCGATGATTTGGAAAAAATGTTGCCGAAAATGTTTGCCCGAAGATTGGCACGACCGCCGATTATCCGGCGAACGCTCGATTATTTTTTGAATGTTCCGCGCCGGAAAAACGTGGAAAATAAGGTCGAACATATTTTTGAAAATCGCGGACGTTTTATTATCAAAGATTTTGAACTTTCGACCGGATTTCCGTTCGCGTTTTTTCGACATCGCCGCCGACTTCCGGCGCAGGAAGTCGAGATTATCATTTTTCCGAGAGTTTCCGTTTTGGAAGAAGAATTGGACAATCTGCCTCTCGAAATCGGTAAATTCGTCGTGTCGAAAAGAGGAATGGGACAAGACCTTCTTTCACTGCGCGATTATCAGCCGAACGATGATTTTCGCAGTGTTGACTGGAAAGCGACGGCGCGTTCAAATCGTCTGATCGTCCGCGAATATGCCGCCGAAGACGAAAAGCGAATTACAATCGTTTTCGATCCGCGCGTGACAAAATCCGCTAAGGAAAAATTAAAAACTCTGCGCCGGCGAATCGAGGAAGAACAAAAAGGCGGAAAACTTTCCGCTTCTTCAGAGCGTTTTGAAAAAGGTGTCGCCCGAACGGCTTCGCTGCTTTCGCATTTTACGGAAGAACGAGCCGAAATCCGTTTGATGATTGCCAATGAGCGCGGCGATTTTCAAACCGGAGTTACGCATTTATATGATAATTTGAAACGTCTGGCGATGATCGAACCGAAATTTTCAGACAGTATTACAGCTGCCGAGTTGAGCGAAAATCTGGAACAATTGCTCGAAGACAGAAATAATAGTCATATTTTTCTAATCACGACGTTAAAGGAAAACGATCTGCCGGATGAAATCGGTCAGAGAGTTAAAGTTTTGAGATATTGAAAGTTAGAAGATATTAGAAGATAAAAGTAGTAGTTTGATTTTTTTATGTCAGCACTTTCAAAATAAAATTTTATTGGCAGAAATTTTATTTTATCTACATCTTTTACATTCTGCAAAAACTTGTCACAAATCCTCGACTTGCGGTGTATTCAAGAGTAGAAAGCATTAATTGATGCTAAAAATGATGGAGAGAGCGGATATATTTGTGGACGCAATGTCCGAACAGACACAAGCGGCGGCGAAATTGGAAAGTATAGGTTTCGATGAAGCATTTACGCTTCACCATCGAACCGTGTTTCGCACGGCGCGTTCGGTCGTGGGCGACGACGGTCTGGCGGAAGATGTCACGCAGGAAGTTTTTCTGCGGCTCTATAATCATCTTGATGCGATTGAAAATGAAGAAATGCTGCGCCCGTGGCTGATTCGCGTGGCGATAAATACGGCGCGAAACACTCTGCGCGGGAAAATCAGAGCAAACACGCGGGACGAAAATTACGTCAAAGAAACCGTTGAAACGGAAATTTGTTCGGCGGCAATCACTTACGAACAGCGCGAAACCGCTTCGGAAGTTCAGCGTGCTTTAGGTAAAGTGAAAGAACCTTTGAAGAGTTGTTTGATTCTAAAGCAGCAAGGCTTGAGTTACCGCGAGATTGCCGAAACACTGGATTTGACGGAAACGAGCATCGGCACATATATTGCCCGCGCAAGAAAAGAATTTCTTCGTTTTTACGGCAAGTTCGGGAGCGATTTATGAAAGAAATTTGTTTGGATGAAGGCACGATTCAAGCCTTTTTGGACGGCGAACTCGGCGACGCGCAACTTAACGCGGCGACGAGTCACATTGCGCTTTGCGACAATTGCGCTCTGATTCTAGGCGCGGCGGAAGAAGAATCGGCGTTTGCATTTTCCGCGCTCGACGGCGATTTGAATACGCTCGTTCCGACACAGCGTTTATGGTCAAAAATAAATGACTCAATCGTTGAAGAAAAGCGTAAAAATTCTTTTGTATATAACTTTAAAACTTTTCTTTCAAATTTATCACGCCCGTCAATTGCGGCTTTTGCCAGTCTGTTGGTCGTCTTCGGACTTTTTGCCGCGCTGTTCGTTTCGCGCCCGATTTCGAATAACGGAGATGTTGCCTTTAAAGAAAATAATCCCGAATCAGTTAAAATTAAATCGTCCGAACCACAGACAAAAGAAGTAGCTGAAAACAATCCGCCGGTTGCTGCGGTAACATCGGACGAAAAACCTTCGGATGTTCCGACAATTGCAAAAGCGGATTTTCACCCGAATCGAAGTGAAAAAATTTCGGCAGTAAAAACCGTTTTTGTAAACCAAATCAGAAATCCGAAGCCTGAAATTAAAAATACGAATCCGGTAATTGCCGCGCCGCATTTTCTTCCGGGTGAAGAAACTTATATCAGAACGATTGCGAATCTTTCGGAAACGGTCAACATTCAGAAAGATGCGGCGATGAAGCCTTCAGCGCGCTTTGCTTATGAAAAAGATTTGGCGGTTATAAACGATGCGATTGATAAAATGAAAACGGAAGTTAAAAAGAATCCGAAAAACGAAGCGGCGAAAGACATTCTTTTCGCTTCGTATCAAAATAAAATCAATTTATTAAACTCCGTCACGGAAAGAACCGAACTTATGGCAAGCATCAGATAAAAACCTCAAATTTTAAACCGATATGTCTTTGAAAACCCGAAAATTTTATTCGTCTATTTATTTGATGCTCGTATTTCTCGCGCTATCGGCGAGCGCAAATTTTATTTTCGGGCAACCGACACCGACTGTGCCGCCAACGCATAAAAGCAATCCGAAGACCGAAAAACCAGAACCGAATTTTAGAATTTCAGTCAAATCTGAAAAACCTTCGCCGGTTGTGTCTGATTTCAATTACGGCACATCGGAAAAGGCAATTGTCGTTGATCCGAAAGTTACGGTTTCGCTGTGCGTTCTCGGCGGTAATCTGAAAATCAACGGTTGGGATCGCAGCGAAGCGCGCGTTTTTATTAATGAAGGCAGTGCAGTCAGTTTCAAAGTTCTGGAAAAAGATAAAAAGTCGCAACTGCCGGCGTGGATTATGATCGTCGGTTTTGATACGCAAAAAACTGACGGTTCAGGTCAGGAATGTATTTCGGGCGATGAGATAGAGATTGATCTGCCGCGCGATGCCGCCGCGAAAATAAAAAACGAGGAAACAAAAGTTTCGATCAATTCGATTCGCAAAGTCGTTATTCAAAATCTCGTCGGCGATATAATGCTGAATAATATCTCGGAAGGCATCCAAGCCGTCACATACGAGGGCGACATTATCGTCGAAAAATCCGAAGGCGCGATGAACCTGCAAAGCGGAACGGGAAATATCGCCGTCGCCGGCGCGAGTCCGAGCGAGATCGGCGACGTTTTCAACGCGAAAACCAACAACGGTGCGATTTCCCTGCAAGCAATCGAACATCGTCAACTCGAAATAAACACCAACTCCGGCTCGATCAAATTTACGGGCGAACTTTTAAATAACGGTCAATATAAATTCGGCACGCAAAATGGCTCGGTTATGCTCTATATTCCGACCGATTCATCTTGCAAAATATCCGCAACTTACGGTTATGGAACTTTTAACTCTGAAATTCAGCTTCAAAAAGTAGAAAAAAATCCTTCATCTCAGGCAAAAAGTCTGACTGCATTAATGGGAAACGGCGGCGCAGCTTTGAATTTTACAACTTACAACGGCTCGATCAATATCAAGAAACAATAAAACTCCGGCGAAAACTGCGGAAATAGAGCAATTTTCGGTTAAGTGAAATACATCACTCGAAATAGATGAAAGCTGACAGATAAAAACGAATAGATTTTATCTGTCAGCTTTGAGTTATCATCTTAAATCTATTCCGAATTTGTTTTGTATTTCAATTAACTAAAATCTGCTCTTAAAACGGGAAATAAAAATCTTTTGATTTTATTTTGGTTTTATTTTCTGCTTTTCTCTATATTCGCTTTTATCCGCGGGCGCATATTCTTTATTGCAGTAATTTTTTTATCTGTGCGATGTGTCGAAATTCGTGTCCGCCGACGAGCGCGAGCCATTCGTGCGCCGTCAGATCGCCGAACGCCGGATGCGGAAATTTATGTTCGGAACAATCAACCGTTTCAAAAAGCGGTTTCAGATCGTGCAAACTTTGACGTGCGTGAGTTAATTTCTCGATTGATTCGGCAATCGTCTGATTTCCCGTCGGAAGAACACGGTCGGGAGCTTCAAATTTCTGCTCACGCGCTCCGGCGGCTTTCTGCGAAAAGTCATCGCCGATCAAAACTCTGCCTTCGGAATTTTTGCCGTTATCTTTGGCTTCATTTAACAATTTTGCCGAGATTTTCGTCATTCCGTTTTGCACGATTCCGATATGTTCGACGATCTGTGCGACCGTCCATTTTTCGCCTTCGGGCAGAGCGTTTGCCTGTTCGTCGGAAATGCCTTCGATAGTTGCTAAAAGATGTTCGCGGATTTTATCGTTTGCCGCGTAAATGTCTTCGATGGATTGATATTTCATAAAATTATTTGGTATCTGTTTTTTGGTAATTGGTAATTGGTAACTGGTTTTAAGTCTTTAGGTTCAATTGCTGCAAATATTAGTTAATAGGATCAACTTTAAATACAAAAACCAATTACCAATTACCAATTACCAATTACCAATCACTTATTAGAATTTCCGAGCGCGACCGCTTGCGGACTTAATGCGAGACGATGCCAGCGCAGATAACTGCGCGAACCTTCGCCGTTTTTAAATTCCTTGACATAACCCGTCTGAAAATACAAAAGATTATCCTGTTCCCAATCGAGCATAATTATCGGATTAAATGAAACAAGCGTGTTTTCATCCGGCAAAGTGCTGATCGAATTATCAACCGGCGTACTGATCGGATTCGGAATTGCGGCATTCGTATTGCCTTTTGCGTTGCTGTTCGTATTGCTGTTCGTGTTTTCCGATTCCTGCTGTAATTGCTGTTGCTGATCGTAAATCTGCGACGAACGAAGCAGTTCGTTTCTAAGCACGATTCCGGCTTGCGTCGGCGTTTCACCGATTGCGTCGTAAATGCGAACCTGCCTATCGAAAGCGATGGCGACTTTTGCCGAATCAGGCGACCAAACCGGATGAACCTGAGTCGGCGCATCATCGAGACGGCGTTCGCGCCCGGATTTTTCAATTAGACGCAATCTGCCGAGCGGAATGAAAATCTCGCTCTTTTGTTCGGCTGAAAACTGCAAATAAGTCCATTCGTTATATTTTGCCGCGAGTGCCGCCAAACTCGAACTGTCGGGCGACCAGACGTAATAAAAATAAATCAAACCTTCATTTTGCGTCAAAGGTTTCAGCGCATCTCCGTCCGAATTACACAGATAAATCTGTTCGGTGCGAAACGTCAAAACCGGCGGCGGTTCGGGCGCGTTCGGTGTTGCGACGGTTTGCGCGTTTACATCCGGCTGCGTATTTGCAGAGGCGTTTAAGTTTGAATTGGCGGGCGAAGTTATCGGCGAATTCGTTTCCGTATTTGCCGCCGGAGTCGCGTTTGAACTATTCGGCGCGGTTTCGCTCGTCGCGTTCGGATTTACAGTTCGCAATTTAGCGACAAACGCCAGATCGGTCGAATCAGGCGACCAGACAATCGTATCGGGAAACTGCACAGCCATTCCGTTCGGCGTGATTTTTCGCAAAAATTTGCCGTCTGTGCTATACATATCCAGGCGATATTCCGTCGGCGAATCTTCGACCTTGTTGTAAATTACCAAAACTCTCTGTTTATCGGGCGACGCAAGCGTTTTATACAAAATCTGGAGCGGACGATTTTGATCGAAATCGGCTTGAACGGCGGCGTTTCGTTCCTGCGTCTGCGGATTCGCTTCTTCGGTCGGCGCGGGAACGTCCGGCTCGAAACGATAATTTAATCTCTGCGCCGGAACGTCTCGCAAAGTTGTCGGCGTAACCGTCTGCTGTTGAAAAATAGGATTTTGCCGACAACCGAACGAACTTAGTAAAATTAAAATTGTACAAACTATAAAAATTTTTCGCATAACGGAACGCCGTCATCTTGACGGCAATGAATGCGAAGAGCATTCAAAAACCTCTAAAACATCTTAATACTAATTAGTGAATAAATCGCTTGCACGATGTTTGCCGACAATGATGCCGGCACTCCAATCTTTTATTTCAATTCATCGAGCAGATATGCCTGATAAAGTTTTTTCTGTTCGTCCGACGGATTTTCGACCGCCGTGATCGAATAATTAACGCGACCGCGACCGCCGAGCGTGACTTGAAAATCGCGCAGTTCATCATTACGGAAAACCGTAAAACGAACTTTATCGTCCGGTTTTTTCTCGGCTAGATAACTGGTTAAAAAATTCATACTCGCACGATTTCCGTCAATCGCTACAATCTGATCGCCGGAGTTCAAACCGTAATCGTAAGCCGCCGTTCCCGACGGAACTGAGCGAACCGTTAATTGCCCGTTAGTTTCCGCCAGATTTGCGCCGAGATAAGCCTGTTTCGCGCCGACTTCTTCGTCGTTCAATTTCAGACCGACACCTTTTAAAATGCCGTCGTAATCAATCTCGTCCGTGCCGCGAACATATTTATCGAAGAAATCTTCGAGACTCGCGCCAGCCATCAATTCCGCCGCTTTTTGGTAATCTGACGGCGCGTAATTTTTGCCTTTTTTGTAAAATTCGTCATACATATAACGCATTACGTCGTCCAAAGATTTCGCGCCGTTTGAAAGTGTGCGAATGTGAACATCAAGCAGCATATTGACGATCTCGCCTTTGTCGTAATACGAGATTTGATTGTTGATCGAATTTTCGTCCTGACGATAATACTTGATCCAGGCATTAAAACTCGCGTCTTCCAAACTTGTTTCAAATCGTCCGGGACGAGTTTGCAAAGCCTGAATCGCCGACGCTTTACCATCGAGGAAAAATTCGTCGCTGATGATTCCGGCGCGGCGCAACAGCAGACTTTCAAAATAAGAAGTCGCGCCTTCGGCAACCCAGAGCGATTTCGTATAATTTTCGTTTTCGTAATCAAACGGTCCGAGCGCGTCAGGACGAATGCGTTTGACATTCCAAAGATGAAAGTATTCGTGCGCGACCAATGCGAGAAAAGCATTGTAACGGCTGTCGGGTTTAAAACCGAATTTGCTCCATTGCAGAGCCGTCGAATTAAGATGTTCCAAACCGCCGCCGCCGCGCAGATTGACGATATATGTGTAATTGTCATACGGCAGTTCGCCGAAAACCTTATACGCTTCGTTGATGATTTTTTCCGTGTCTTTGGCGAGACGCGGCAGATCGTAATTTCCGTCGCCGCTCATTATAAAACGATGCGGTTTGCCCTGCGCCGTGAAATTTATTTCCTTGTAATTGCTGACTTCAAACGGCGAATCGAAAAGAATGTCATAATTCGGCGCACGAAAAGTGTTCGTTTGTCCGGCAACCGGCGGCAAACCAGTTGCAACTTTCCAAGTTCCGTAAGGATCAATCGCAACGGTCGAAGGCGTAGAAATTTCTCCTTTCGGAAACATCAAAAGCGCGGCGGGCGTGAAAAATGCGTGCTGATCGTTTAACTCGTTAGTGCGAACGGTTAATTCGTTGGCGTAAACATTGTATTTGACGACAACTTCCTTTGCGCCGTTCGTGTCAATCTGCCAGGTATTTTTATTGATTTTACGCCAATCCAGTTTACGATTTCCGCTGTCCGTTACTTCAAAATCCTGAACGTGCCGAGCGTATTCGCGCACCAGATAACTTCCCGGTGTCCAAACCGCCATTTTCAGTTCGGTCTGGGCGGGCAAATTTTGATTCGCCACGCGCATTTCGACGTGCAAAAGATGCGTCCAAGGCTGAGGCATCGAAACCTTAAAATTTATATTCGATTGTGCGGAACTGTTTGCCGTCATCGGTGTCGGTGTCGGTTTTGTTTTTGTTCGCTGTCCGTCTGTGTCCTGATACATAGAAAAAATTAGTCCGATAAATATTAAAAAAAGTACTCTTATATTTGCTGTTTTTCGCATCGTTTTTGCAAGTTTCCCCCTAAAGAATTATTTTTATTTCGGTTTATTCTACTACGAAACGATTATTTGCTAAAATTGCATTTAATGGGATTGCCGAAATTAAAAACGAAAATCAGTGTCCGTGATTATCTCGCAGGCGAAAAGATAAGCCCCGTCAAACACGAATACGTCGAGGGCGAAGTTTATGAGATGGCTGGAGCGAGCGATAAACACAATATGATTGCCGGAGATATTTACGCTGCCCTGCTTATTCATCTACGCGATTCTAACTATCAGCCGTTTTTCGGCGACATAAAAGTTCGCGTGACATCAAAAGTTTATTACTACCCGGACGTTCTGGTTTCGTGCGAAAAAAATCCCGAAGACGCGCATTTTCGCAACAGTCCGGTTTTAATTATCGAGGTCACGTCACCTTCGACGGCTAATGTTGACCGCCGCGAAAAACTGCTTTTTTATCAGCAAATGCCGAGCGTCATCGAATACGCCGTCGTTGACCTACATAAAATCAATATCGAACTTCACCGCAGACAAACGAACGGCAGTTGGATAACATATTATTTCGACCACGAAGACAAAGAGGTAGAATTTCAGTCAATCAATCTGACGACGCAAATCAGCGAAATTTACCGCCGCGTCCGTTTTAACAACAATGCAAACCGAAACAGCGAATAACGAAAAGTTTTTAACCAAACCTTTAATCATCATTTATATTACGGTCTTTATTGATCTCGTCGGTTTCGGCATCGTCATTCCCGCGCTGCCGTATTATGTCGAGAGCGATTTGTTTAAGGCAACGCCTTTTGAGATCGGTATTTTGTTTGCGTCTTATAGCTTGATGCAGTTTATTTTCTCGCCGATTTTGGGTAGCCTTTCCGACAGATACGGTCGCCGTCCGGTTTTGTTTTTTTCGATTATCGGTTCGGCAGTCGGTTATCTTTTTATCGGTTTCGCGTTCGCGCTGTGGATGGTTTTCGCCGGTCGAATTATTTCGGGAATTACGGGCGGAAATATCTCGACCGCGCAAGCCTACATCGCCGACGCGACTTCAAAAGAAAATCGCGCCAAAGGAATGGGACTTTTCGGCGCGATGTTCGGTTTGGGATTTATTTTCGGTCCGGCAATCGGCGGAATTTTAAGCGATTATGGTATCGGCACACCGTTTCTTTTCGCCGCTGTTTTATCGGCTGTCAATGCGATTCTGGTTTATTTTATTCTGCCTGAAACCGTCAACACGACAAATTACGATCCGAACAATATCCGAAAAAACCGTTTTGCTGAAATCTTCGAATCGCTCGGCGATCTCAAATTCGGAACACTCAATGCCGTCTATTTTTTCCTCGTCACATCGTTTTCGATTATGACCTACGCCTTTGTTCTCTACACCATCGAACGCTTCGGTTACACGGCAAAACAAAACGGCTACATTTTCGCGTTTATCGGTATTTTAGCGGTTATTTTTCAAGGTTTTTTATTTAATAAACTCGTCAAAAAATTCGGCGAAAATCCGCTCGTCATCATCGGCTGTCTGATGATGGCGATCAGTCTTTTCACGATTCCGTATATCACGCCGGAAAACGGCGGACTCACCGGAGTTTTAATCGTCGTCGGATTACTGGCAATCGGAAATTCGATGGCTTCACCTGCAATTACTTCTCTTGCATCGAAAATTTCCAGTCAGGATTCACAGGGAAAATCGCTCGGAGTTTTACAATCTTTCGCCAGTCTCGCCCGCGCCATCGGTCCGGCGGTCGGCGGCGTTTTGCTCAACAATGCAGTCAATCAAGTTGACAATTTCACTGTTCAAAGAACTTTTTGGACGGCTTCGGCGATTATGATTTTCACAGTATTTATTGCTGTTTACTTCGCAAAAATCAACCCGAAAAATCAGGCATTTGCATAATTTTTCATTGCAAAGACGCAGAGAAAATTTAGAATAAATCCGGCAAGTAATTCAAATTTTTTCTTTATTAATTTTGAAACTTTGCGGTTTTGCGTTTCTGCTGTGAAATTATTTCCCGACTTTCAAAACCGTTTCAAGTTTCCAATCTTTGTCGGCATATTCATCTTTCGATTTAATAATCAGCCAATTTTTTTCGTGATTCCAAAATTTGACGAGCGAAAATTCGCCCTTTAATTTTTCGCCATAAAATGTGAAAATGAGTTTTCCCTTTTCGATTTGTTTTTCCGCATCGCCCGAAAATTCAAATTCGCCTTCGTCCCAAATCCGCACTTCGCCCGCGCCGTAACTTCCCTCACGAATCGTGCCTTCAAAACCGATATAAGAAAACGCGTGATCCGGCACAGCGACGGCAAGACGTTTTTCATTCGGATTCATCGACACGCCTTTCGGCACAGCCCACGATTTCAAAACACCGCCGATCTCCAGACGCAGATCGAAATGCAAACGCGAGGCGTGATGTTCGTGAATGACAAAGCGTTTTCGCATTTTTTTATTTTACCGCAGAGACCCAAAAGCCTCAGAATTAATTTCAAATCGTTCTAAAGAGAACTTTTAATGTTTTCTGCGACTTTGCAATTCAAATTCCCTTTAGTAATTAATCATCGTTTCCTCGACCAAGTTCACTTTATCATCATTTTTCCTGACTTTCACGATAAAAATCTTGTCATATTCGTTTTCGCCGAGCGATTTGTATTTATTCTCGCCGATCAAAAGATTAACGAGCGCGGGAGTTGTCGAATTATGTCCGACGATGACGACGGTTTTAAAGTTTCCTTCGGTTGCAATTCGCACGATTTCGTCGAGATTTTTATGATCGTAAAACTGCACCTGCATTCGTTTGCGTCGCGCATACGGCGCGGCGGTCGAAAGTGTGCGGTTAAATTTTGACGAAAAAATCGCGTCCGCATTATATTTTTCCAAAATATCGGCTAATTTTTGCGCCCGTATTTTTCCGTCTTTCGAGAGTTGCGGATCAATCGAATTGCCGAATTCTTCGTCCTGTTTATCTTTTTCGGCGTGCCTGAGCAAAATGATCGTCAGCGAACGGTTTTTCTGCTGCGCGTGAATTTCACCGACCGAAAACAGCGACAAAACACTGAGAGTTAAAATAAATAAAAATAATTTCATAAAAGTTTTTGTAAAAGATTCGATTATAGAATATAAGTTTTTCGCTGTCCGTTTCGGTCGGCGAAATCTTTAAAATTTAATGCGCCGAAATGCGAAACAAAACTTTACTGTGCTAAATTAAATCGAATGTCGAGCGCACAAATAAAAAATAAAGTTTTAGAGAGTTTGGCGAGACTTTTAGCCGAAAACAAAGCACAAATTATTAACGCCAATCAGAAAGATTTAGCGGTTTGTCCGACTAATGATGCGGTGATTTTTGACCGTCTGAAAGTAAATGATGCGAAAATCGAAAATATGATTGCTTCGATTGAAAAGGTCGTCGCTGCGCCCGATCCGGTCGGGAAAATTCTTTATTCAAAAATCCGCGAAAACGGTTTGAAAATCGAAAACAGAACAGTTCCTTTCGGCACGATTTTGATTATTTACGAAGCGCGTCCCGATGTTTCCGTCGAAGCCGCGAGCATCGCTCTGAAAGCCGGAAACCGTATTTTACTCAAAGGCGGAAAAGAAGCGCGGCACACGAATCTTTTTCTCGCCGAACTCTGGAAAATCGCGCTTGAAGAAAATAACGCGGACACAAATTTCGTAAAATACCTCGACTTTTCGCGCGAGGAAACGCGAGAATTAATTTGCGGCAACGCTGAAAAATTCGATCTCGTCATCCCGCGCGGCGGCGAAACGCTGATCGAATTTGTTTTGAAAAACTCGAAAGTTCCCGTTATTGTCAGCGGTCGCGGAAATAATTTCGCACTCATTGACGACGAAGCCGATTTTGAAATGGCGATCAAAATTATTTTCGACGGCAAATCGCGTCTGAGCGTCTGCAACGCGCTCGACAAAGTTTTGATTGACGAAAATTTGCCTGATTTGGAAGTGAAAGTCAAACAATTAGTCGAATTTCTACGCGACCGGAATGTCGAAGTTTCAGGCGATCAAACTATTTGTAAAATTGAAAATTCAATTGCGCCGGTCACAGATGAAAATATTTGGTTTGAAGAATTCTTAGCGGCGAAAATCGTCGTCGGCACGGTTTCAAATATCGAAAAAGCCATCGAAAAAATAAATAAATATTCCGGCGGACATTCGGCGACGATTATTACAAGCAACAACGAAAACGCCGAACGATTTTTAAATGAAGTTGACTGCGCGGCGGTTTATCACAACGCTTCCACGCGCTTTACCGACGGCGGCGAATTCGGTCTCGGCGCGGAAATCGCCATCTCGACGCAGAAATTACATTTTCGCGGACCGCTCGGCGCGGAACATCTTTTAACAAACAAATGGTTCGTGCGCGGCGACGGACACATCAGAAAATAAAAGAAATTTTTAACCGTCCCGCTTCGCGTGTTCACAGATGAACACAGATATTAGAAGATAAAATCAATTTTGTTTTGATCTTAAACATCAGTATTTATCTGTGAACATCTATGGTTAATTTCCCCTAAAATCTTTGCAAATGAAAAAGAAACTCGTTCTAAAAATCGGTTCGTCAACTTTAACGAACGGCACAAAGTTAATCTCGCGCGGGAAGGTCGAAGACATCGGGCGGCAGATTCTCTCACTTCAAGACGAATACGACATCATTCTCGTTTCATCCGGTGCGGTCGCCGCCGCGAAACAGCGGATAAATATCATTGATCCGACGAAATTAGTCGAAACGAAACAAGCGATGGCGGCAATCGGACAACCGCTGTTAATGCGAATTTATCACGAAATTTTTTCCGATTTCGGTATTTTGACGGCGCAGTGCCTGATGACTTACCGCGATTTTGAAAACGAAACGTCGCGCACGAACACGCTCAACACGCTCAATGAACTCATTGAACATTCTTACGTTCCGATCATCAACGAAAACGACACGACCGCCGTCGAAGAATTGATTTTAGGCGACAACGATAAACTTTCCGCGCTCGTCGCCGTTTTAATCAAAGCCGATCTGCTGATTCTCGCCAGCGACATTGACGGCGTTTTCGACAAAAATCCGCATCTACACGCCGACGCAAAACTGATCGCGGAAATTAAACATATTTCAGAAGCCAAATTGCTCGTCGAAGAACGCGATTCGGGTTTGGGAACCGGCGGAATGAATTCCAAACTCGAAGCCGCACTGATCTGCCAAAAAGAAAACATCGAAACGCGCATCGTCAACGGCAACAAAAATAATTTTCTGATTGATGCTCTGGAAGAAAAAATTCAATTCACGAAATTTTCGGCAAATTAGAATAAATTTCCAATTGATTTAAAGTAAACTTCACAGATTTTATAGTTTCAAATAAGTATTTAATGTTTGCGTTGTTGCCGGATTTTTCATTTTCGAGATATTTGCGCTAATTTAGCAATTATGGAACATTTCGACGTTTTGATCGTGGGCGCGGGACTTTCGGGAATCGGTGCGGCAGCACATTTGAAAATGGATTGTCCGAACAAGAGTTTTGCGATTTTGGAAGGACGCGCGGTTTCGGGCGGAACTTGGGATTTGTTTCGTTATCCGGGCATTCGTTCGGATTCGGATATGTTTACACTCGGCTATCGTTTTCGCCCGTGGAGCGATCCGCAGGCGATAGCCGACGGTGCTTCGATTCTGAAATATATCCGCGAAACGGCGACGGAATTTCAGTTGGACGAAAAGATTCGCTACAATCACCGCGTCGTCAAAGCCGAATGGTCAACCGATCAAGCAACTTGGAAAATCGAAACAAATGTGGGCGATGAAAAAGTTTATTTAACCTGCAATTTTCTCTATCTCTGCACAGGTTATTACGATTACGAAAACGGCTACACGCCCGAATTTGCGGGAATGGAAAATTTCAAAGGAAGAATTGTGCATCCGCAGAAATGGACTGACGATATTGATTACGCGAACAAAAAAGTCGTCGTCATCGGCAGCGGCGCGACGGCGGTCACGCTCGTTCCCGCACTCGCCGGAAAAGCCGCGCACGTCACGATGCTTCAGCGTTCGCCGACCTACGTCGTTTCGCGTCCCGCTCAAGATAAAATCGCCAATTTCCTTCGCAAAATCCTGCCGTCACGCGCCGCGTATGTTTTGACGCGCTGGAAAAACGTCCTGCTCGGAATGTTGTTTTACAATTTTGCGCGCTCACGCCCTCAATCAATGAAGCGTCTCGTCGCCAAAGGCGTGAAAAAACAGATCGGCGGCGAACTCGCGGAAAAACATTTTTCGCCGACTTATAATCCGTGGGATCAAAGGCTTTGTCTCGTTCCCGATGCCGATCTTTTCAAAGCGATCAGCGACAGAAAAGCGACAGTCGTCACCGACGAAATCGAAAAATTTACCCTGCACGGAATCGAATTGAAATCCGGCGAAAAACTCGATGCGGACATCATCATCACCGCAACCGGATTAGTGATGAAAATAATGGCTGGAATGAGTTTGGTCGTTGACGGCGAAACGGTTGATATGTCGAAGAAATTCGCCTACAAAGGAATGATGTATAGCGACATCCCGAATCTCGCCTCTGCGCTCGGCTACACGAACGCTTCGTGGACGCTGAAATGCGATTTGACCGCGCAATACGTCTGCCGAATGCTGAAATTTATGGACGAAAACAAATTTGCCATCGCCACTCCGCGCCTTATAGATTCGTCCGTCGAAGCCGTCCCGGTCGTAGATTTCAATTCCGGCTACATCCAAAGAGCCATCAAAACTCTACCAAGTCAAGGCTCGAAACATCCGTGGCGACTTCACCAAAACTACGTCAAAGACTTGCGAATGCTCCGCTACGGAAATCTCGAAGACGGCACAATGGAATTTAAACCGAAACCCGAAGCAAACCGCGCTCAAAGGTCGGTTTAGATTTTCAAATCATCAATATCTCTGACATTAACGGTCGAATCTACATACTGAAAATCGTCCCAATCGTAGGTCAATAAATCGGCGTTGACGTATTTGGCGGAAGCAAGCATAATCGCGTCGGGAAGTTTTATCTTTTTGGATTTGTTTTTGCGATAGATAGTCGCTTGATCGGCAATTTCGCGGTTGATTTCGGTAATTTCAACCGTGTCGAAAAATGCGTCAATCAAGTCTTTTTCCGTTTGGATGGTGAAATCATACGCATAAACTTCAATATAGGTACAGATCGAAACTTAAAAATTATTATATTTCGAGGCAGTTTGGTGAGGTCAATTTTTCCTTTGGAAAGAAAGATTATCAAATTGCTTCGAGGATAGATTTATTCCCATTCATCTCTTAACTTTTTCTGCCATTCGACCGGATTTTCAATGTCCTGAAACATATTTACTTCCTGCATTTTTTCAAGCACGGCAAACAATTGCTCTTTTTTCGATTCATCCGAAACTTTCGGCTCTTCATCCAAAATCGTCACCAACGCCCGCTGCGGTTTTTTCAGACGAATTTCCGTCAGCAATTCAATCTTGCCGCTTTCGTTTACAACTGCTTCTAATGTCCGAATCATAATATTGGAACTTTACCACAAAATTCCACGAGTTGCGGAAACATTTCGCGTTGTTCAAAAGCCATTAGTATTAAAGACTTTTTTGATGCCTTTCACAATTTTGAGGTTAGAATTTAGTTAAAGCAAAACAGTAAAACCTTCCTGCTCAAAATGATTGTCGTGCGTGAGAATTTCGTGAATGTTGAGCGTTTTCATCGTCAGCATCGAAACGCAGTCGGTCAAACTGTAACCTTTGTCCAGACGCTTTTCGTAAAAATCGAGAGCTTCGAGAAAAATTTCGGGCAAGTGCGAAATGTATTCAATTTCATCATCTTCGATAATTGTCCGAACGGCATCAACCGCCGATTTTCTTGTGAATGCGCCGTATTCGGCAAAATAGTTGAGGACTTCAACTAAAACGGTTTCAGTTGTCACAACAGTTATTTCGCCAAGAAGCTGCCGAGTTTCAACAGCGTCGAAATGTGCGGAATCTTTAGGATTTAATACTGCAACCCAATAAAATGTGTCGGCAAAAATCTTATTATCGGTCATTTTCTTTTAGGAGAATCATATAAATAATGGTCAATATTTTCCGCACCGTCAGCAGGGACTGTTTCCCAAACCTCATCCGGCACACGACTGCTGATGACCGCTAATTTCTCTAAAAGAGTTTGCTTCTTTGGCTTTGACAAAAGATCAACAAACTCGACCACCTTCTGCTGTTCTTCAACCGGCAGAACCTGCATCTTTTCCGCCACAATTTGTGCTAAATCATTCGCCATAACTTTTTAACCTCGAAAATAACAATCTCAATTTAGCATTTTGCGATGTTTTCGACAAAAGATTTAGATTTAGTGGACAGATTTTAAAGATTCTGTTTCGCCATCAAACTTAACGCGAACAAATCTCCTAAATCTGTCTACTAAATCTACGACTCGCGCACACACAGACAATAATTGTTGTACTTCGGATTAACCAGAATTCATTTCGATACCCTTTGTTTCATTGTTCATAACTAGATAATACTTGGTGTTTTGCCTATTTTTCATATGAAAGGCTTTTCGGTCCTCCACACAACATTACTGATCCTAAATTTTTGTCAATCTTCACACAATTATTTCTGCCGTAAAGCCTTTCATATGAATATTCTTCATTTAGACTTGAAGTTTCTAAAATATCCTCTTGAACAGTAGCATCTTCTTGAAAATCCATTGTTTTTTGTAAATCAAATTGCGAATTGTTATCTTGGTTTTTTATAGCATTAACGGCAATTAAGAAGTTCTTAAGCAACTCGCTTTTATCATTTTCGAGCTTTTGCCTTTTAATTTGTAGTTGCTCTTTTTCATAAACAACTTTAGTTCTTGCTATTTCGTTATTTATACTTTCAAGTTGGATTTGATTTTCCTGTATTTTTGTTGTTGTTTCTTGCAACTGCTGACATATTAACTCCTCATTGTTTTTCCCGATTAAATTATCACTTTTTGCCATTTCTCTTACTTTCGGTTTTTCTCTTGATATAGATTTTTCAGGTTTACTACTTTTGTTTTCAGAAGAACCTAAATTACTATATGTCTCTACAGGAGTTGATTGTAAATCTTTATCAGAATAATAAGCTGGAACTAATATCATAGGATTATTCACTTGTGGAAGGTTTGAATTCAAAACTTGTGCTTGGATACTATCTTGAGTTTCAATTGTATTGACTTTTTCGTTTCTTACAAGAGTTCCCAATCTTGTTCCGCCAATTATAGACACTACAATAAGAACCAACATAAACGCTAACAAAGGTCTTTGATGTTTGACCTTTTTAATATGAGCAAATAGAACAGCCAATAATGTCATTTTAAAAAAATTCTCATAAGCTGATATAGAATTGTTTTGTATCAGCTTACCTTCTTCTACTTGATACTGAACTTCATCTGGTGTTCCATCACACACTTTGATTGTGCATCTTTCCTCACTTTGCTTGAAGATATTTAAGCCGATAGCAAAGAAATCTGAAATTTGCGCGACGATTTCATCTTCATCAAAATTACTCACTCTAAATTCATAGAGTAAAAAGTTTCTTTTCCCACCTTTTTCACAACTCCAAAACTTTATAACCGACCCAATTTCAATATCAGGAAGGAAATATGGATTTAGTGTCTGCGGTGTGTAGAGAATTCTCTCGTTTATTTTTTTATCAATTCCAAGTCTGATTACTGCCGGAAACTTTTTACTTTCTTTCCAAGCCAAAAATTTCGTTCTTTCATTCAAGAATTCACTAGAAATTTCTACAACATCTGTAGAATTACTATTTATTACTTCTTTTGCGGTTTTCATTGATTCTATGAAATCAATGAGAAATTTTTCATCTTTAGCCATAGTGTTTGTTTGTTCCGTGGAAGCAATTTCAAAATGTAAAATTGCTTTTAATAAAAATTAAGTTAATGGTTCACGGAATAACCTCCTTTATTTATTTTTTTCTTCAAACTGATTTATTACCTTTTTCCAATTTTCTTTCTAATCTACAAAACCCTTTAATTTTTTAACTGCACGCGATTTAATTGCGCGAACATTCTCATAAGTTTCACCTATTCTTTCGGCAATTTCCTTTAACTCCAGCCCCATTAAAATAAGATCGAGAACTTTAATTTCGTTAGTTGTGAGTCTTCCTCTTCTATCTGCTTGAATAATGATATGAGTAACTCTTATCAAAGTTTCATTTTCATATGGGCTAGCGAATTTAATTATTTTGTCTTTTTCTTCAACTTCTTGATATTTATTTTTATTGCAATCACTACATTTACTGAAGAGTTTCAACCCCTTGTATTTCATTGCTTTTGCAATTAAATTAATTTTATGTTCGACAGTAAAAAGTTCCCAACCTATTGGCGGATTTTTTAACATATCTACGAATACGTTCTGAAGAGAGTCCCCAAAACAATCTGAAGATTTTTCACAGCCATATAAATTCTGCTTAAATTTACGTCTTAATTCAGGTTCGTGAATTTTAACAAACTCACTTAAGTCTTTTCCGAAATCTACATTATTCATAAGAACAACTCCTTCAATAATCACCAATAAAAATCATTATGATTTCTACTAAAATATCTTTTAACCATTTTTACTTGTTCTCCTGTCTTCTTCAAAGATAATGAATTTTCAAACTCGTGGGCTTAAATCCCCTTTCATATTTCTATTTACTTTCAGAGAAACCTTTTGTGACACTTTTTTTTATTTTTTTTTACTTTCAAACATATCAGTTCTTTTGTCACATAATGCCCTTCACAAAGGAATACATATTGAAGCCTAAAAACTTTAATCTGATGTTTGGGGGTTGACTAAATGATAGACGCAAAAGAAATAGGAGTAAGCCTAATAATCGCAATGCACACCGCAGTTGCCGCAATTGCAGCGGGTGAAACGAAAAAGGCACTAATTTATGCTTTATGTGGAGCAGGATGTTATTTGATAATAAGATGCGCTCTATGGCTTGGAGAACGATTTTTTAAGTCTGATGAGAAACCAGAAAATTAATGAAATATAAATTTATTTGCCTGCTATAAAGTTTTTCAAAGCAAAACATCTTCTTCAAAAAACAAAAGTTCGCCATTATTAGCGAACTTTTGTTTTTTTATATTTATATAAACATTTTCCCCGGATTCAAGATGCCGTTCGGGTCGAAGACTTTTTTGATGCCTTTCATTACTTCGAGCGTCGGCGCATCAATCGCCATTTCTAAATATTGGGCTTTGACATAGCCGATGCCGTGTTCGCCGCTGATTGAGCCGCCGAGGTCAACCGATAGTTGGAAGGTTTCTTTGACGCATTTGCGCGCGCGCGCGATGGATTCGGGATCGTCTTTTTGGCACATAAAATTGACGTGGATGTTGCCGTCGCCGGCGTGTCCGAAGTTGGCGACGAAGGTGTTGTGGCGTTTGCCGATTTCTTCGATTTTGGAAATCAGTTCGGGAACGCGCGAGCGCGGGACGACGACATCTTCGTTGAGTTTGAGCGTACCGTATTTCATCAAACTTGGGCTAATAGCGCGGCGCACGTCCCAGAGTTTGTCTTCTTCTTCTTTGGTGCGCGAGCGCAGCGTGTCGAAGCCGCCGTTTTCCTGCAATATTCGTTCGACCATTTCGGCATTTTTCTCGACTTCTTCGCGGAAACCGTCAACGGCGACGATCAAGATCGCGTTCGCATCTTTCGATAAACCGAACGCAAAGTTTTGTTCAATCGCGCCGATGCAGTTGCGGTCAACGACTTCCATCGCCATCGGCAGCAAACCTTCCGGCGTGAATTTCGTCAGCACTTTGCACGCTTCTTCCATTGATTTGAACGAAGCGCGAACCGTCGCCGTCGCTTCGGGCATCGGCAAAAGTTTCAAGGTCGCCTCGGTGATAATTCCCAAAAGTCCTTCGCTGCCGCACATCAAACCCGTCAGATCGAAGCCGACGACGTTTTTTACAGTTTTGCCGCCTGTTCTAATAATTTCGCCCGTCGCGGTGACGACTTCGAGACCTAAAACCGAATGTTTCGTCACGCCGTATTTCGGCGTTCGCATTCCGCCCGCATTTTCGGCGATGTTACCGCCGATAAACGAATCTTTGTAGCTCGCCGGATCGGGAGGAAACAGCAAACCGTGTTTTTCGACCGCCTGCTGCAATTCAAAAGTCGTCAATCCCGGTTGGCAAACGACATACAAATCGTCCGCGTTTATCTCGATAATTTTGTTCATCCGATCAGTCCCGATAACGATCCCGCCGTCCACCGGAACCGCGCCGCCTGTATAACCGACACCGCCGCCCCGCGCCGTCACGGGAAAATTTTCCGCGTTGGCGAGCTTCAAAATCTCGCTCATTTCTTTGGTCGTTTCGGGAAACACGACCGCTTCCGGCGGAAATTTTTCCTTGACCGCATCCGCCCCGTAAGGCTCGACCTTTTCAGGATTGGTTAAAACATTTTCCGCGCCGACAATTTGCTTTAATTTTTCGATTACTTCGGGTTTTGAAGCGGTCGTTACGGCGCGTGGTTTCGATTGAAAATGGATTGATGAATACATAGAATATTGAAATGATCTTAAAGCAAAACACGGCTCATTCAAATCGAACAAGCCGTGTTTTTATTTACACAAAGGCGATTTTTAATTATACATTGCGGAACGGATTCGTTTTTCCAAAAGGTCGTTCATTTCTTTGGTGAGAGCGGCGCGGTCGGTGAATAATTCCCAGACTTGTCCGCTAATCGGGGCGCATTCGCGCGAAGTGATGCGAGCGGCGAGTTTGAAACGGTCGTGCGGACTCGGATGCGTGTCGTCTTCGGTCGTCGGGCGATTGATTATCTCGTCGCTTTGTTTTTGCAAATTTCCTTTTATCTGTTCGTCCTGCACATTCATTTCATACAAATTCTGCATCGCGCGATTTGCGCCGAAAGCGGCATTGATCTCGCCGTCGGCGACGTGATTGAATTCGACTTCGCGCCGGATAACGTGCATTAAACCTTCCCGAAAAGCGTCCGCGCCGTAGAGATGAACCGCCACGCGGTCGGCTAAGATTTCCTGCAAGCGCGTCGCGCCGTGTGTGATGCGGCGAAAAATAAAATGATAGATTCGCAGAAATTGAAACGCCACGTTATAAAAAGTTGCCGTGCCGCTTTCGCCCATCGCCATCGCCAGCCGCATTATGTGATTATTGACGCGCAGAGCCGTGTCGCCGCCAGCCGTGTCACGGTTGGAAAAATGTCCGTATTCGTGTGCGATAACGGCGCGAAAAGCATTTTGATTAAAATCGTTCAGCGTAGCTGTGCCGACAATTAAAATGCGTTCGGCGTTGTCCTGCATTCGCTCGCGCAGACCGCCGCGTTCGTAAACGGCGAGTTCCGTTCCGGGCGTAACACGGATTTCACTCACCGGACGCGTGTTTAAGGTTGTCGCCACGTCGCGCACCAAAGCCCAAAGCCCGGGTGCTTCATTTTCGGCAAGAGCGCGTCCGGGGTCTAATGCTTCAGCTTTGGCGAAAAACGATTTGAGCATATAAAAGATCGTTGCCAGACCGACAAAACCGATGATTAACACGAGTTTGATCGGAATATGTCCGATCCAGAAAAAGAAAAAGATAATCGCCGCCGTCAGCGCGAGAACAAGAAACATCACAATCGGCTGAGAGATATAATAATATGCTCCGGCGATACCGATGAGGTAGCGGTAAACTTTTTTCAAGCCCGATTGACCGCCGCCCGTAATGTCGTTCGGATCGGAATTTTCAACCGAATGCAGCATTTTGACGGAAAGGATTTTTCCGACGATAAATAAAAGCACGAGTCCCGCGATCCACGCGCCGATCAGATAGAGCGCGTAATAAAAATAATCCCAAATCCAATAACCGCTGTCGTTTTTCGCTTTTTCAATCAGCGCAAGCGTTTGCTGTGTCCCTTCAGCGGGCATTCCGAGTTGTCCGGCTTTTTTAATTTCCGTTTCGGCGGTCGAAAAATCGCCTTCATTTGCCGCTTTGATGCCGACGAAATAATGTGTTCCGAAATGGTCGGGAAATTTATTTTTTAATGTCGTGACAGCCGAATCGAAAGCATCGAGATTTTCCGCCGACAATGCAAGATCAGCCGCTAAAAGTGCATACGACGAATCGCTCGTATCGGCAGATTTTTTCATCGCTTCGGTCGCCAGCGCGGAGGCTTTTTGAATATCATCTTTGCTCGGCGTGTATTTTAACGCGCCGGGTTCAATGAGATCGGTCGCCAGCGAGATCAGATTTTCCGGCGAGCGTTCGAGATCAACCGCCAACTGCGTCAGAGCGATACCGTCATTTCGCTTTCCCAAAACTATCAAAGAAGTTCCGGCGCGGCGAAGAGCGGGTTGAAATTCGGGAGCTTTCTGCAAAACTTCGTCATAAAGTTTATGAGCTTCTTCATAGTTTTGCTGATCGAGGGCGACGGTCGCGGCTTTAAATTTTTCAACCGATGCGGGCGAAGTTTTTTGAAGTTTCTGCCATATTTTTTCTTCCTTCACCATATCGCGTTCAGGTTTTTGCGCGAGTATCGAAAGAGTAAAAATCAAGGTAACAAAAAACAAAACCGGGATTGTTCGGGTAAAGAGTTTCATAAGTTTTTCCTTGTATGGGTAAATGAGTTAATTTTGCCTGTCTTTCGGCAATTTAAGCGAAAGACTAGCACGAAAGAAAATATTTTCCAATCTTTTGTTGAAAAATAATACTGTTTTTTAGTTATTCAAACAAACTCGGCTGTTCGTCATCTTTTGGCTCGCAGCCTCCGGGAAACCAGCGATATGTTTCGAGGTCGCATTTTCCCTTTTCGCTGAAGATTACGCCTTCGTCTTCGAGAATTTTTTGTTGAATGTTGTGCGGTAAAAGCAGTTTGTCGGTCGAGCATTTTCCCTGCGAATTGATGACGCGCTGCCACGGCACATTTTCCGTTTCGGCGGCGTGCATTACATAACCGATTGTCCGCGCCGTGTAGGCTTCGCCCAACATTTCGGCGATCTGCCCGTAAGTCATCACTTTTCCGCTCGGAATTTCGCGGACGATTTCATAAACTTTTTCGCGGTAGCTTTGCTCGTCAACATTCATAATTTCTTCAATGGATAATGGATAATTGATAATTGATAATAAATTTATGTTCAGTTAATTTTTTCATTATCAGTTATCAATTATCCATTATCAGTTATCTTCGGTTTCCAATGCGAAGCCGAAGTTCGCGCAGTTTTTGGTCGAGCAGTTCGGGCGTTAGATCGGCGTATTTGAGCGGCAAAAATCGGCGGCTCGACGATTCGAAAACGGCGAGCAGTTCCATATAATCTAAAAGTTCGATGTCGCGGCTCGGGAAATAATCTTCCGCCGCTTTGGTGAAAAATTCCTTTGTCACATTTGCGTTGTCGCCGAGTTCACGCGCCGCGTCGTCGTTTGCCATTAAAAGTACGGCTTCGATGTCGGCGTTTGAATAACCGACGAGTTTTGCGGAAAAATCATCTTTTAATCCGCTCAAGTCAACATCGGTTTTTATTTTATTTTTTCTAAGAAGTGCTTTGGCGATATTTTCGACTTCTTCGGGCGTTTGAACATAAAGAAACGGAATTTTTCTATCTAAGCGTCCGGCGCGTTTGAGATCAACATCCAATTTGTCGGGGCGATTGGTCATTACCAAAAACAAAATTCGTCCGCGATTTGAAGTATCGGACATAAACTCTTTGATTCGCGCAATGACACGCGAACTCGTGCCGCCGTCGCCGTCGCCGTCCGTGTTGCCGAAGGCGCGGTCGCCTTCGTCAATGATGACGATAACTTGACCGATAGCTTTGATAACGCTCAGGATTTTTTCGAGATTTCCTTCGGTCGCGCCGACCCATTTCGAGCGGAAATTTTTCATCTTGATCGTCGTCAGACCGCATTCTTTGGCAAACGCTTCGGCGACGAAAGTTTTGCCCGTTCCCATCGGACCCGTGAAAAGAATTCCCATCGGCACACGCGAACGATTTCCCTTTCGGATATTGTCGGCGATGACGAGCAAATCTTTTTTCACTTCGTCCATTCCGCCGACGACTTCAAAACCGAATTCGGGCGTAACGAACTCGACCAGACCGAAACATTCGCGTTCGATAATTTCGCGTTTGCGTTTGGCGATCAGTTTGTCGGCTTCTTGTTTGGCGCGTTCGAGCGGATTTATTTCTTTAGCGTCGGTTTCTTTTGCATCGGGCGCGACGAGTTTTTTAATTTCTTCGCGGTTCATTCCGGCGGTTAAATTTGCAAGTTTATGAGCGCGTTCGCTTGCGTCAGGCGAGTTTCCTAAAAGACTTGAAATGTATTTTTCACGGTCGAGCGCGTCGTCTTCGGCTTGCGGCGGCGGTGTTAAAATCGAGGAAATCTGAATTGATTTCAGTCCGGCGGTAACTTCCGCGTAGCGTCTGAAATCTTCTTCGGAAAGCCGCGCGTCGGTTAATTCGACGACTTTTTTGCGCGTTTCAAAATCGGGCATCGGAATTTCGATGGTCGAGATTTTCGGATTGGAAACGATCTTCGGCGCGAGTTCGGCGATGTTTTCGGCGATCAAAATTATGATATTGTCGCCTCGTTCGATCTCCGGCAAAAACGACCAGCGATGCAAAGTGACAATCGCGGCGCGGTCGGCATCCATCTGAAAACTAGCGTCTCCGGCAGGCACGATTGATTCCGCATATTCGAGAATGACGGCGGTTTTCTCCGTCAGGCGAATCGAGCGTTCGAGCATCGTTAAAAGTTTCGCTTTGTCCGTTTCGACCGCTATTGATTGCCAATCGGCAAAAGTTTCCGTCTTTTTAGGAAAACGTGCGCCCGACGAAACATTATAGACGACTATCGAATCGCGTGATTCTTTCAACAAAACATCGGTCAAAAACTCCGTCAAACCGAGCATCTGATCGCCGTTCAAAACCACGTCAAAAACATTGCCGTGCAAAATAAACATCGAAGATTCGCCGCGCAAATAACGCTTTCGTAAATCTTCCGCCCAAACAGGTAAAATATTTGAATCTGCCATTGTTTAATAAAAATTACACCGCGAAATATACTAAACACACTAAAACTTTCTTTTCTCACTTTCGCGTTTTCAGCGTATTTTGCGGTTATAAAGTTCTTAAGATTTGCTCGGTTTCCTTTGCCGTTTCCTTGATACTTTCCACGCCGTCGAGCAGTTCGTCCAATTGTCCCGAAAGCTCGTTCGGCGATTGCATCGTGACGATTTGATCGGCTAATAACTGAAACGAATTTTCGATTAAATTAGTTTGTCCGTATGCAATCTTTAAATAACGGCGGATTTCGCCCACGCGTTCGATGCGTTTAATGATGATCGCCAGATTTTTTTTGGCGATGTCGAGTTCGACAGCATCGGTTTTCGTGTCGGAATTTTCGACGATTCTTTGCCAGTGATTTCTCGTGTTTTCGAGTTGACCGACATCAACTGACGAAAGATATTGTTCGTAACGCGCACAAGTTACGGCAAGATCAATAAATGAGTTGACGAGATTGTGAGTTTTGGTAATTTCGCCACGCAAAAGATCGCCCGTAAACGATGGATTTTGCATCGCCAGCTGTTGAATCTGTTTTTCCTTTTCGGCTAATGCAAAAACTCTCTGCTGTCCGCCTTGTCCGAGTTTTTCGACCTGCGCCATTCGCCTTCGTTGTTCGTATTCGAGTTTTTCCTTTTCGTAAAGCGGATCCCAAAGCAATCTTTGCATAAACCGCGACTGCGAGCCGTGAAGCAGCCACAAACCTTCGACACCGAGCGCGGCAACGGCGATCAGTGGATTTAAAGTCAAAACCGAAGCGACAATCGCGCCGCCCAACAGCGTCAAATTATATGGATTGACGAATGTATATTTGAAATAAGAAGGTTTTTCGGGAAATGTTTCTTCCGAGATTTCAGCCGCCGTTTCTTCCGGCACGAACGAATTATGAATCGTCTGATTGCGCCGTCCGCGATTGTATTGCTGATTTTCGTTTTGCGATGAACTCATCAACTTTCAACTTTAAGATTTATTGTAGAGCATTTGCAACAACTGATTTTCGACGGTGCGAAATTCGGCGGTTGATTTTAAGGTGATGTCTTTGGTCGGAAAAGTGGGAACGTCAACTTTTTCCAGAATATGCGCCGGACGTTTAGACAAAACATAACAAGTATCGGCGAGATAGACGGCTTCCGAAACGTCGTGCGTGACGAAAACTATCGTGTTGTTTTCGGCTTTGGAAATATTTAACAGCAAACTCTGCATTCCCCAACGCGTCTGCGGATCGAGTGCGCCGAACGGTTCGTCCATCAAAACGATGCGCGGATTATTTATCAAAGTTCGCGCAATGGCGACGCGCTGTTTCATCCCGCCGGAAAGGTCTTTCGGATAACGCGCCGCAAATTCCGCGAGTCCGACATCTTCGAGAATTTTCTGCGAAAGTTCCTTGCGTTTCGCCTTGTCAATTCCCTGCAATTTCAAACCGTATTCGACATTTTGGCGAACGGTCAGCCACGCGAAACTCGTGTAAGTCTGAAAAACCATTCCGCGATCTCGCCCGACATCGGTGACTTTGTTTTCGTCAACAAAAATCTCGCCTTGCGTCGGCTTTATCAAACCGGCAATTGATTTTAAAATCGTTGATTTTCCGCAACCCGAAGGTCCGAGAAAAACGATAATCTCGCCGCAATCCGGTTTATCGGCGACATCGAACGAAACATCGCGCACCGCTTCCGTCTGTTCGCCGTCGCGCCCGATGTAACTTACAAAAAGTTCTTTGACGCTGAGTTTTAATGGTTGTTGCTGCTCCATAATTTAAAGATTCAAAAATTTAAAGAGTCGAAACAAAAAAAGTAAATCACAGCCGTTTGATTTAATAAACGCGAACTGCCGTTTATAGAATAAAGACTCGATTTTCCCGCGAGTAGAGACGAAATACCGGAAAAAAAGATATAAGATAAAAAAATCGAGTTTCGCGGATTTTCGCCTTTATTCGCGGACATAATTTCTTAGTTTTTTATAACTGACAACTTGAATTACTTAAATATAACGACTGAAACGGTTGGTGGCAATTTATAAAGTGCCGTTTTTTTCGTATAAAAATTATCCGGCAAACTGATTTTCTTAAACTTTACGCCTACTTTAATATCAATCCGCGCCAAAATTCTCTACCGGATTTTATTTTATTATTATCAGCAGCGCGATGATCTTTTAAATACGACGAACTCGAAGAAAATTTCGACGCAATATCACACAGATTTTATGATTTCGATTTGGTCTCCGAGACGCAACCGTTTTAAACTGAAAAAAGCTATGAAAAAAATTTATTTTTTAATACTTTTGATGACGTTTTTTGGTTGTAACTCAACGGTTTTCGCTCAAATTGACACATTGATAAAAGGAACTGAAATTCCGGCGTTCAAAAAATTAGATAATACGTCAAATTGTTACGTTTATAAAAAATACGTTGTCAAAACGACGAGTGAAAATCAAGATGCGGGAAGCAAGACGGAGATTTTTAAGCGACAATCGGCAAGCAATTTGAAAACGGCGTGTCAAACGAGCGGCAAATCTTACTTTTCTACTTCTGATTCCGATGCGGATTATTTTATCGGATTATCGAATAATTTCGTCTTTATTGACAACGGCACTTCGCCCGATTCGAGAGAACTTAAAGTTTATAATCTGCTCACGCGGCAACAAGTTTTTAAAACCGAATATAGCGAATGGGAAAAACCTCTGATGCTGACGGCTGACAGATTTCTGGCGTTTGAATCTAATTCTCAAAAAGACGGACGTTTGAAAAACTGTTCGCAGGCGGCGAAATGGAAAAAAGAAGGTTTGGGCGTTGGCTGGATGCAACCGAAAAAGCTCGATCTATTGAAGCTGAAAGCGGTAAATATCGGCGGTCTGCGTTGTATCGCAGTTCAGTAAAACCGAGTGTTGTGTAAAAACATACTGCAAATTCGCTTTTTATTTTTCATCAAAAAATATTATCTTTCCGATATGAAAATTCTGCTTATCACGATACTGCTTTTCGTAACTGCAATGAATATCAAAACACACGCGCAATCTCCGAGTGAGTTTGCAGAAGACTGGGACAAACATCATATTTCAAAAATCCTGCCGTCAAATGCGCGGCATAAAGACGTTAAAAATTATCTTGCAGAAATGACAAAACTCGGCATAAAAGTCGAAGAAGTCGGGCGCAGTTATGCAGATCGAGAGATTTACCGGATGGAATGGGGCAGAGGAAAAACGAAAGTTTTTATGTGGTCGCAGATGCACGGCGACGAACCGACGGCGACGAGTGCGCTGTTCGATATGTTCACGTTTTTGCAGAATAACCGCGAGAAAATCGGCTGGGTGAAAAAGCTCGAAGAAACTTTGACGATTCGCGCCGTGCCGATGCTCAATCCTGACGGCGCGGAACTTTATCAGAGAAGAAATCTGCAATCAATTGACATCAACCGCGACGCGCTCGATCTGAAAACGCCGGAAGGCAGACTTCTTTTAAAACTCCGCAACGAATGGCAGCCGGAAATCGGCTTTAATCTGCATAATCAGCAATATTTAACGACCGTCGGCGAGACGAATAAACAAGCGGCGATTTCGCTGCTCGCGGTTTTGGGCAACGGCGAAAACAAAACCAACGATGGACACGAACGCAACAAACGCATTTGCAGTTTAGTGGTCAACGCCTTGAATAAATTTATTCCCGGACATATCGGACGCTACGACGACGATTATAATCCGCAGGCGTTCGGCGATGCGCTTTCATCTTTGGGAACGCCCGTTATTTTGATCGAAACCGGCGGACTTCACGGCAAGGATGAAATGTATCTCGTCAAAATGAACTTTGTCGCATTTCTGACCGCGCTGCAATCGCTCGTTGACGGCGGCGAAAAAACCGCTGACGCGAAGATTTACGAAACTTTGCCGTTTAACAGTTCGGGCAGAATTTTCAACGTCATTTTCCGGCGTGCTAATATTATCAATTACGGAAAAACGGATGTGCCGTTTACCGCCGATGTCGCCGTTAACGCCGAACGCCGTCGGGCGCAATATCTAACACCGACTTTCGTTCGTGAAGTCGGCGATCTTTCGATCTACGAAGGTTTGGACGAATACGACGCGAGCGATTTTTACTTGCTGCCGCGCAACGGTTTGATGAGCGTCGGTTCGAGCGGAGAATTTTTGTTTTATGAGAAAAACCGTAATATTGACTGGAAAATCGAAAATCTCGGCGATTTTATCGAGAAAAATCAACCCGACGCGATTTTCAGCATCAATCGCTGGATCAAAGGCAAAGGTGTTGTGCCGAACAGGAAATAAAATCAAATGAAAGTCAATGTGTTATTTTTCGGCGCGACCGCCGATGCGGTCGGCGAAAAGGAAATCGAATTTGAAACCGCAGAAGGCGAAAAGGCGGAAAAAATTTTCAGCGAGATTATGGAAACTTTTCCCGGTTTGAAATCTTACGGTAAATCCCTGCTTTTCTCGGTCAATCAGGAATATTCCGACGGCGGCGAAACCGTTAAGGACGGTGACGAACTGGCGATTTTTACAGCGGTTTCCGGCGGCTAGAAAAAAGAAGAAATTCATGCGTTAAAAATAAAAAAAACCGCGCATCAGCAAGAGTGCAGAATTTAATTTAGTGAAAACAGAAACTGAAAACCGGAGCGATTTTTACGAATTGACGACCGAACCTTTAAATGTCGGCGAAATTGCGCGGCGTGTAGTTCCCGAAGAATGCGGCGCGATTGTCACGCTCGACGGATTCGTCCGCCGCTGGACAAAAGGACGCGAAACGCTCTATCTCGAATACGAAGCATATCAGCCGATGGCGATTAAAGAAATGGAAAAACTCGGCACTCTGGTCAGAGAAAAATTCGAGATCACGCACGTCGGCATCGTTCATCGTCTGGGAAAACTCGAAATCGGCGAAACGAGCGTCGTCATATCGGTCGCATCGCCGCATCGCCGCGCCGCTTTCGAAGCCTGCGAATGGCTCATCAAAGAGTTAAAACGCACCGTTCCTGTCTGGAAAAAAGAAATCTACGCCGACGGCGAAAAATGGATCGCGGGAAATTAAAGTGAAAAAGTTAAAGAGTGAAAAAGTTCGGTGTTAATTAATAACGCCGAACTTTTTTAATCTGATGTTTATGATTTTAAACAGTCGTCTGTGAATTAAAGAATTTTTTCACCTTTTCCCTTTTTTTACCTTCTTACCGACCGTATAAGTTTCACGCGCTTTGACGGAAACATTTTCGCGGTCAACTTTTATTTTAACGCGCCGTTTTTGTCCCGGTTCTGCGCCTTCGGGCAAATAATAACCGAGACTGTAAAATTCGCGCAGTTCCGATGCGATTGACGAAAACGCACGGTCGAGATTGACGAGCGAACTCGCTTCATAAATTCGTCCGCCTGTCCGGTTTGCCATATCGTTGAGATATTGTTCCGCTTTTTGATAATCTTCGAGCCGCGTACCTTTGCTGTCCGCCGTGCCGATGCCGCCAGCCGGAATCGGAAAAGGAAAAGGACTTTTATTTTTCGACGGAATCGGACTCGGCTGCGTCGGCGGAACGATCACCGTTTGATTTTTCATTCGCTGAACATCGGCGTATGTATCATACCGAATCGGATAAACGAGCGCGTCGGTTTCTTCGACATCGTGCAGATTCGAATAATCCTGCGCGCGTTCCGAAGAAGTATCAACTCCGTCCGTAAAAAGTACGATTGCCTTTCTGCCGCTGATTTTTTTGAGTTTTTGATTGACGACCAGATCAATCGCGTCGTAGAGCCGCGTTCCGTAATTGATCTTCGTCTGTTTGATCGCGTTGTAAATTCTCTGCCGGTCGCTCGTCGCTTCCGTTCCGACGATAATGTCCTCGGAAAATGAAACAACCATCACTTTGTCATCTTTACGCAACTGGTCAATAAATGAAATCGCCGCCGCCTGAATTTCGTCGATCTTAAAAGTCGCCGAATAACTCATATCCAAAACGAGCGCGACGGTAAAAGGTTGCTGTTCGTTATTGAAAAAAGCGATTTCCTGTTCCGATTTGTCTTCGTAAACTTTGAAATTTTCCTTCATTAAACCGGAAATAAATCTGCCTTTACGATCTAAAATCTTGACGGGAAAAGTTACGATTTCGGTCGCCACTTCGATCACGTCCGCGTCGTCAACTATCGAATCTTCAGGAATCGTTTCTTCGATTTTCGTATTTTCGTTTTTTTCCGGTTTCGGCGCAGTCGTTTCGACAGGTCTCCGGTTGGCTTTTTTCGGCTCGGCAGATTGCGACGAACGACTCGATTGAGCATAAATAACGGCACTATTCAGACAAAATAGTAACAAAACGGTGACAATAAATTCTCTTTTCATTTTAACCTCGAATCTTGATTATACGATGCCGGATTATTCGGGAATAGATGTCGAAGTATGAAATAAAAAGCGAAAGATTTATATTCGTAAAATCTTCCGCTTTTCTTAAAAACCCGAACAATCCCGATTATTTTCCTGCAAAGTTGCTGCTTCCCTGTCCGACGATGTAACTCGTTTTGGCTCTGACAACGATGTTCGGACGCATTACGCGAACCTGAATCTGCCGCCGTTCGCCCGTTTGCCCGACACTTTCAGGATAATAACCGATACTGTATTGCCGCCGCAGTTCTTCGGCGATGCTCGCAAATGCCGAATCGAGATTATAACTATTGCTCGCTTCGTAAGTTCTGCCGCCCGAATTTTTCGCCAAATCCTCCAAATAGCGGCGACCTGTTTCGTATTCCGTGCGTGAAGTTCCGCTGCCGCGTTGTCCGCCGCCGCGTCTGCCGCCGCCGATTCCGACATTGCCGCCCGACAGGATGCCGCCGAGAATGCCGCCTATAATATCGCCGCCACCGTTGCCGCCGCGACGACGACCCGGATAATAAACGCCGCCACCGCCGTTGTTGTTTCCGGCGTTCATATCGGAATAAGTGTCGTAACGAAGCGGATAGATCAGCGCGTCGGCTTCTTCGGCATCGCGGACGGTTGATTGATAATTGGCGCGGCGCGAAGTCGTATCAACGCCGTCGGTAAATAAAACGATCGCTTTTCGACCTTCGATGCCTCGTAAATGTTGATTAATAACCACATCAACCGCTTCGTAGAGACTCGTGCCGCCGCCGAAATCCGCTCTCAAGATCGCATTGCGTAAAGACGCACGATTGTTTGTCGGCTGGCTCAAAACGTGAATTTTATCGTCGAATGAAACGACCATTACTTTATCGTCACGCCGAAGCTGATTGACAAATTCAATCGCCGCGTCCTGAATTTCGTTAATCTGAAACTGCGTCGAATTACTCATATCGAGCAGCAAAACAACCGTAAAAGGTTTTTCGACCGATGCAAAAACATCAATTTTCTGTTGCACACCGTTTTCAAAAATCTTGAAATCCTGTTTCTGCAAACCCGGAATGAATCTGCCGTTACGATCAAGAACGGAAACGGGAAATGTTACGAGATTGGTATTAATAACGATTTCTTCGTCGTCTTCGATAGGTTTCTGCGCCAGCGGCGGCGGCGGCGGCGGAAGTTTCGCTGCGCCGCGCGACAACACAGGCGGCTTTCCGGCTTGCGAATTTTGAGAATCACTCTTTATGGTTGGCGGCTGTGTTTTCGGCGGCTGTGTAACAATTCGCGGGCGCGTTGCGGACTGCGCCGATACTGCGTTTATCGAAACAAGGACACACGCCAAAACAAACAAAATTCTTTTCATTTCTAAGATTCTCCGGTATAAAAATTCGCGTTCTGGGGAAAGCTGTTTTTTGATTGAAATTTTGGCTCTTTAGATGCCTCAAATTTTCAAATAGCCGATACTTATTTAAGCAAAACTACTTTCTGCTATTTAAAACTTCAGTCGCCAATTCGTGAAAATGTCGGCGCACGGAGTTAATATTTCCAAACGGCAATTCGCGGGTGTGCGTACGATTTGTAAGAAGAATAAAAATTCTTTCCGTTTCGGGTTCGATCCAAAGCGAAGTTCCGGTAAAACCGAGATGCCCGAAACTGTCTTTTGAAAGCGCGCCGGAAGCCGTAGATTCGGGCGTTTCGGCAAGCTGAAAAGCAATCGAACGCGCTTCATTTAAACCTTTTGTAAAATTTGTTCTAAATAATTCGCACGTTTCCGGTTTTAAAAGCGTCGTTTGATTTGCCAGAAATTGCTGCGCGATTTTGAATGTTTCTTCGGCAGTCGAAAAAAGTCCGGCGTGACCGGAAACGCCGTTCATAAAATAACAATTCCCGTCGTGAACTTCGCCCCATATTTGATTTTCGCGCCAATCGTATTTTGAAACATCATATCCTTGCTTGATACAAGTTTGTTTTTCGTATTCATTTCCCTTTTCGCTCGCCGCGATTCGTTTTTGCAGTTCCTTCGGCGGATTGAAAAAAGTGTTTTTCAAATTTAACGGCTCAAAAATTTCCCTTTGAGCAATTTTTTCTAAATTAAAGTCGCGCTGTTTCCAATAAGAACCATAAATATTTTCAAGAAACATACCAAGACCGATAAAATTAAGATCGCTGTAAATTACTTTTGTATCTGGTAAAATTTCTTGTTTCTGATCTTTTATTGTTGAGATCGCAACGTCTCTTTTTTCAAAAACTGTCTTTCCAATCTTTTCGGAAAAATTCTGATAATCCGCCCAGTTTTTTTCGCCAATCAAATAAAACGGAAGCCAAGCGGAATATCCCGAAGTATGAGTTAATAAATGCTGAAAAGTTACTCCATATTCAAATAAATCAATGAATTTATAAATTTTATCATTCAAAGAAATTTCACCGTCTTCAAGTAACTTCGCGCTTAACAAACCTGTCACCAAAACTTTCGTCAGACTCGCCAGATCGTAAATCGTATCAATCCGCGCCTCGATCTTTTCCGGTTCGACAACCGCAAAGCCGAGCGCGTCTTGAAAAATGATCTCACCTTTTTCGCCGACCAGATAAACGGCGGACGGGAAATCTTTCGCTTCGATTCGGGATTGTAAAAAGTCGGAAATTTTATTGCTCATCGTAAATAAATTTTAAAACGTAAACGCACAAAAATCTTAACTTTAAATTATCTCAAATTGCGTTTTTTACAAATTGCCATAACAATAATTCAAATCATTTCAAAGGAGAACATTATTTATGAACAAAACAGAATCAGCGGATTTGATCTTGAAACTTTACGATTTAAGACGCGAAGAGAAAATGCGTACGGCGCGAAATTGGATTTTTTCGTTTAATCCGCAGAGTGCGGACGAATATATAAACACGATGCGCGACACGGAAGTCGGAGCTTTATTGCGAATGGTGACATCGTATTGGGATATGGCGGCGGCACTCGTCAATCACGGCGCGATAGACGCGGAAATGTTTGCCGACACGGCGGGCGAACATATTGTAATTTACGCCAAAATCCAGTCGTTTCTCGAAGAACTTCGGGAAAAACTCCGTAATCCTAAAGCATTCGGAAATCTTGAAAAGGTCATTATGGATATGCCCGACGGAAAAGAACGAGTCGAACGAACGCAGGCAATGTTAAAAAGTTTTGCCGCCGCCAAAGCCGAAGAAGCGAAGGCTTAAGAAATATTTAAAACTTACAAAACTTTGAAGATAAGCAGTAATTTTTTACCACAGATGCACACGGATAAAAGATGATATACACCGGTTTTATCAGATTTCATCCGTGTGCATCTGTGGCAAACACTCTTCGCTTTTGAAATCTCCTCAAACATTCAAACGACTGCGATGCGTTTCGATTTTTTCCAAAACTCCCAACGCCAAACTTAAAGCGCGGCGACCGTCGTGCGCGTTGATCGGCGGTGCGGTGTCGTTTATCACACAATCTAAAAATGCGGAAAGTTCGGCGCGAAGCGGTTCGATGTCTTCGATTTCCAGACGATTTATCGAAATGCCGAGAAGCGGATGCGCGGCTTCGGGATTTAATGACGTAACGGACGCGAATTTTGTCCCGTAATCTAAAACGACGTAAGAATTTGTTTGATAAAAGCGCGTTTTGCGGATTTTTTCCGTGCCGATTCTTGAAGCCGTAATATTGGCAACCGCGCCGTTTTCAAATTCGATTCGCGCATTTGCCGCGTCAACTTTATCTGAAATAACAGGAATGCCGACGGCGCGAATTTCCGAAACATTTATATTTTCGCCGACGAGCCATTGAATCGCGTCGAGATCGTGAATCATCACGTCCAAAACGACATCAACATCGAGCGAACGATTTGGAAACGGCGAAACGCGGTGAATCTCGAAATACAGCGGATTATTGACGTGCGGATGCAGCGCGACCATCGCCGGATTATAGCGTTCGAGATGACCGACCATTAGTTTCGCGCCGGTTTTCTGCGCGGCGGCGATCATTTTGTCGGCTTCTTCGAGCGTTTTCGCAAAAGGTTTTTCGACCAAAACGTCAATGCCTTTTTCCAAAAACTCACGGGCGATTTCCGAATGCGTTTCGGTCGGCGTGACGATTGAAACCGCGTCAACTTTACCCAAAAGTTCGCGCCAATCGGTGAAATATTCGCAATTGTTTTTTTCGGCAATCGAACGCGCGTTTTCTTCATTGACATCACAAACGCCGATGAATTCGCCTTTGCCTTCGATTGCTAATTCGGCGAAATTTCGGGCGTGATGCTGTCCGAGCGAACCGACACCGATGACGGCGGTTTTCGGTTTTCGGTTTTTGGCTTTTGAGCTTTGATTATCCATAATAATTTCTTTACAAACACATTTTCATTGATGACGCAGGAAAACACAAAAACCGAAGACCAAAAACCGAAAACCGGAAACCGAATCATTTGGATTTGTTTTGCGATTTTGATCGTCGCCGTTTATTTTATCGGTCTAACGATTCCGCTCGTCGGACCGGACGAACCGCGTTACGCCGAAGTTGCGCGTGAAATGTTCGTGCGCGGCGATTGGGTCACGCCGACTTTGGGCGGTTTCGACTGGTTTGAAAAACCCGCACTTTTATACTGGCTCGAAATCGCGTCTTACAAACTTTTCGGCGTAAACGAATTTGCGGCGCGTTTCGGCTCGGCACTTTTCGGTCTCGGAACGATTTTCGCGCTGTGGATTCTTGGAAAATTTTCAGCCGCAGAGAACACAGAGGAAATGAGAAATTTTGAAAATAATTCAACCATCTCGAAAAACTCTGTAAACTCTGCGGCTAAAAACAGTTTTGCCAACTGGCTTGCTCTGATCGCCGCTTCGTCAATCGGTTTGATCGTCTTTTCACGCGGTGCGAGTTTCGATATTATTCTGACTTTTCCGATTACGGCTTCATTAGTTTGTTATTTTCTTTTTGAAAACTATTTACAAAAGCATTACTTTTCAGAAGACCCGAAACTTGCTATTAAAAAAACAGCAAACGGAGCAAAAATCGTTTCGACCAACAGAAAGATTTATCAGGCATATCTTTTTCTCGCCGGTTTTTATTTTTTCATCGGTTTCGCTTTGATTGCTAAAGGTTTGGTCGGAATCGTTTTTCCGTTCGGAATCGTTTTCTTTTATCACATTCTCGGATTTGAACTTCTGCCCAGCAGACATTTTTTGATAAGTTTGACTTGGGGAACGATTTTGAGTTTGCTCGTCGCCAGCATTTGGTATGTGCCGATGTATCAGACGAACGGCTGGAAATTTATCGAGCAATTTTTTATCGAACATCATTTTCAGCGTTACACTTCAAATAAATATCAGCATCCGCAGCCGTTTTATTTTTTCTTCTGGGTTTTACCGCTGATGACGATTCCGTGGCTGCCGTTTTTCTTTGCCGCGATTTGGAAAAAACTAAATGTTTTAAGTTCAAAGTTCAAAGTTCAAAGTTCAGAAAACAAGCTCGCAACTCAAAACTCATCACTCGCAACTTTCGCTTGGGCGTGGCTGCTCGTGCCGCTCGTATTTTTTTCGATTTCCGGCTCGAAACTTCCCGGTTATATTTTGCCGGCTTTACCTGCGGCTTTGATCTTGACGGCGCAATTCGTTTATGAATTTGTCCGAAAATCCCGAACGAGAAAAATTATTTTACAGTCGGTCGCCGTTTCGATGCTTTTAATCATCGCGGTTTTAGCGCAGTTTGTCGTCGGCAATTTTCTGCACGAAGAAACCGTCAAACATCTCGTTGATACGGCAAATACGAATGGTTATAAAACCGAAAAAATTCTTAATCTGCATACGATCTCGCACTCGGCGGAATTTTACGGCGCGGACAGATTGATTCGTGAAACTGACGGCAAACAAAAAAGATTTTACGGCGTTTCGGAAGTTTTGCAGGAAATGAAAAACGAAAATGCCGAACAGATTTTAGTTTTAATTCCGCTTGAATACTTGAATACTTTGACAAGCAGTTCGCTTGTCGAATCGCAGGTTTTAGACAACAACGGCGAACTCGCCGTCGTTCTCGTCAAACAAAAAAATTCAGCTCTCAGCCGCACGTCGCAAACGATCCGTCAGAGCTAGACCGATACCTTTTTCCGCAACCGTTTGGCAATAAATCATCTCGATATTTTTCGCGTCGCATTCACGAAAAAAGGCGAAAACTTCGTGTGCATATTCTTCGACCGACGCGCAGATTTTTATCAAATTAAATTTTTCATCAGGTTGATTTAAACCGATAAAAGCCGTTTTTCCACTTTCCACTTTCCACTTTCCACTTTCCACTAACAAAACTTTTGCCGCCGGTGAATAATGTTTGTGTTTCAAACCCGGACTTTTCGGCGTTTCGTCTTTTTGCAGTTGATAAATGCGAGTTGCGGGAATAATTTTTTGCAGTTGTTCGAGCGTGACCGCGCCGAAACGCAGCAGCAGCGGAATTTCCGAAGTGCAGTCAACAACCGTAGATTCCAGACCGATTTCCGTCATTTCGCCCTGCAGAATGCAGTCAATTTTCCCGTTCAAATCTTCGTAAACCGCCTGCCAATTTGTCGGCGAAGGTTTGCCCGAAAGATTTGCCGACGGCGCAACGACAGGCGTTTCGCAGTATTTTAAAAATTCCTGCGCGATTTTGTTCTGCGGCATTCTGACACCGATTGTTTGCAGATTTGCCGTTGCAATAAAAGGAACTTTTTCCGCTTTCGGCAAAACAATCGTCAGCGGCGCGGGAAAAAACGCCTCGATAAATTTCTGCGCGTTCGGCGTAATTTCTTTTACCAAAACTTTTATTTGTGCGAGATTTCCGACGTGCGCGATCAGCGGATTATCGTTCGGACGCTGTTTCGCTTCAAAAATTTTCGCAATTGCATTTTCGTCAAAGACATTCGCGCCGAGTCCGTAAACGGTTTCGGTCGGAAACGCGGAAACGCCGCCGCGCCCGATAAATTCGGCGGCTTCGAAAGGTGATTTGGTCAGAACGGTTTTCATCTTTTTAACGGATAATGGATAATGGATAATATTTTTAGAAATTTGCCGTTTTTAATTATCCATTATCCATTATCCATTATCCATTGATGCAAATGACTTTAGACGAAAAACTCAAAAATCTGCCGACCGCGCCGGGAGTTTACATTCATAAAAACGATGCGGGGAAAATCATCTATGTCGGCAAGGCGAAAAATCTGAAAAACCGTGTTCGCTCGTATTTTCAAAACTCGCGCAATCACGACCGCAAAACGCGCGAACTCGTCAAACGCATCGCCGATTTTGAATTTATAGTCGTTGATAACGAAGTCGAAGCTCTCGTTTTAGAGTCGAATCTCATCAAAAAACATAAGCCGCGTTTTAATGTTTTACTAAAAGACGACAAGCAATATCCGCATCTGAAAATGACGAACGAAACTTTTCCGAAAGTCGTTATCACGCGAAAAATCATCAAAGACGGCGCGAATTATTACGGACCTTTTCTGCCCGCAAGTTTGGCGCGAAAAACTCTCGATTTGATAAATCGCGCCTTTCAGATGCGGACTTGCGACATCGAAATTGACGGCAAACTGCCGCGCCCGTGTCTCGAATATCACCTGAAACGCTGTCTCGCGCCGTGCGTCAAAGGTCTCTGCACAAAAGAGGAATATCAGGAAGCGGCGCGTGACGTAAAACTTCTGCTCGACGGCAAAAACAAGGAATTGTCAGGCGAACTCGAACAAAGAATGTGGAAATTTGCCGAAAATCAAAACTACGAACTCGCCGCCAAATTCCGCGATCTGCACAAAACCGTTCTCGCGCTCGGCGAACAGCAGAAAATGGCGATGACCGCCGATTTGGATGTTGATATTTTGGGTTTCTACCGCGAAAAACAACTGCTCGCATTACAGCTTTTTACGATGCGCGAAGGTCGCATCGTCGGTCGGCGCGAATTTTTCTGGGAAGATTTGCCGGATGATAATTCGTTTGACGTTTCCGACTTTTTCGGCGAAGTTTTGGCGCAGTATTATTCGACCGATTATGTTCCGCTCGAAATTCACGTTCCCGTTGATTTCGCCGACCGCGAGATTTTGGAAAAAGCTCTGACGGAAAGACGCGGACGGCGCGTGAAAATTCTCGATCCGAAACGCGGACAAAAAGCCGAGATGATTCATCTGGTCGAAAACAACGCGAAAATTGCCTTTGAACAAAGGTTCAGAGTTTTAAAACCCGACACCGAAAAACTTTTAGGCGAATTACAGGAAATGCTCGAAATTCCGCATTTGCCCGTTCGCATCGAATCTTTCGACATTTCAAATATTTCCGGCGCGGAAAATGTTGCCGGAATCGTCGTCTTTGAAAACGGCAAACCGGCGCGCGCCGAATATCGCCGGTTCATCATCAAATCGGTCGAAGGCGCAAACGATTTCGCCTCGATGAACGAAGCCGTTTTTCGACGTTATAAACGCCTGTTAAACGAAGAAAAACCGCTGCCCGAACTGATTTTCATCGACGGCGGCAAAGGACAATTATCAGCGGCGGCGGCGGCGATGCAAAGTCTGGATTTGGAAATGATTCCGCTCGTCGGCTTGGTCAAACCGCCGAAACATCATAATCAAATTTCGCATCTTCTGATTTACGGACGCGAAGAAAATCCGATCAAATTCGAAGCCGGAATTCCCGTTTTTCGTCTCGTTCAGCAAATCCGCGACGAAACGCACAAAACCGCCATCGAATTTCACCGCAAACGCCGCGAAACACGCGATTTCACTTCCGAATTAACCGCCATCGAAGGCATCGGCGAACTCCGCAAAAAGAAACTTTTAAGAAATTTTGGTTCAATCGAAAGAATTGCAAAAACTTCTATCGAAGAATTAACGCCTTTCATCGGTGCAAAAGCCGCGAAACAGGTTTTCGATCATTTTGAGAGACAGAGAAAGTTGGCGGAAAAATAAAAATTACAGATAATTATTTTTGATGTTAAATGTTGAAGCTAATTGATTTAATTGTTTTAATATCTGATCCGTGTAAGAAATGTCTGATTCGTAAACCATATAAAGTAGATGTTCAACAGCGAGTTCATATTCTCCTTCATCAACATATTCTTTCACAATAGTCGAACCATCAATAAATCCCGTTTGTTCAAATGTAATATTATTCGATTCATTTGAGTGAAGAATATCAATTAAATTCTGAACTTCACCGGAAAGTTTGGAAATAGCGTCTTTATCTTTATTTACAAAATAATCTAAAAATCCCATTTTTGCTCAAATCTTTTTTTCAATATCCCTTTATAGGAAAGTGTCAGGCTGAAATTTTTTCCCGTTCAATCAGATCGCGCAAAGCATTATTAACTGATTCCGAATCGGGAAAATATTTCTGCACGTCTTCGTCGAGAAAGATCGGGCGCGTTTCGGTCTCGACGGTTGTGCCGTCCGATTTGTGAACGATTGTTTTGTAGCCTTTCTGCAATTGTTTGTAATATTTTCCGCGCACACCTTGTTTGCCGCGAAAATCATATTCGTCCTTCATTTCGTCTTTATTCGTGCTGTTCATAAATTTCTCTTTCCAGATTTGTCGCTTTGCGGCAACTGATAATTCTGATGATTATGTCATCCGTTTGTTCGGAAACTTCCGTGTGAACAACCAGTAAAATCCGGCTGTGATTAGACAGTCCGATGCTGATAAATCGTTCTTCTTCGTCTGAATGAAAATCATCAAAAAACGTAGCCAAAAACGGATCGTCAAAAACCGCTTTCGTTTCGGCAAAACCGATTTTATGTTTGCGCCGATTTGAGCTTTCCTTATTTTCATCCCATTCAAAAACAAACATCTTGACACAGTATAGACAATATTATTATTTCAACCAACAAAAATATCAGGCGAAACTTCGGCTCAATCGAACGCATCGCCAAAACTTCCATCGAAGAATTAACTCCATTCATCGGTGCAAAAGCCGCGAAACAGGTTTTCGATCATTTTGAAAGACAGCGAAAATTAGCCGACGATAAAAAAGACCGATGATATTCATTTTTACAAAAAAAGGCGCAAAAATTTTGTGAAAGTTACTTACAAAATGCCGCACTTTATTAAAACTTGCAAGACGCAAAATTTCGCACTCGGCAATGACGGAACGAAACAGTAAATAAAACACAAACATCAAAACGCACAAAGTATAATTTGATTTGCGTCAATAACTTTGTGCGTTTTTGTTGGTAAAAAAGTAGGAGCGGTTTTGAGAACAAAATTAAAATTTTAAAGCTGAAGCGTGAGGTTAACCGACGACAGCTTCAGCTTTTTTTGTGAGGTTGACCGATCTTTTAAAAATCCGTAAATAAAAGATATTTATCTTTCCATTTATATTACGCACGAAAATTTACAGAAACTTATAACTGCTGTCAAAATAATTTGAAAAAAGTTGATAACTTAACACATATACATTAGAGTTTTATAAGAAAATTACAGACAAGTGCTTAAAAACAAAGGTTTTTGCAGATTTCACGAAAGCAATGGCTAAAGAGGAACAAATCACCCAACTCCTCGCTGATTGGAGCAAGGGCGATAAAGATGCGCTGGACAAATTAATGCCTCTGGTCGAAGCGGAACTCAAACGTATTGCACATAATTATATGCGGCGCGAGTCTAAAAATCATACTTTGCAAACGACGGCGTTGGTCAATGAAGCCTATCTTAAGCTAACCGCTCAACGAAACGCCAACTGGCAAAACCGCGATCATTTTTTCGCGCTTTCGTCTAAAATTATGCGGCGCATTTTGATAAATTACGCCCGGGAACATCACGCCGAAAAACGGCGCGGCGATGCCGAACATATCGCGCTTGACGAAACTTTGACGCTTTCCAATGAAAAATCCAGAGAATTTATCGCGCTTGACGAAGCACTCGAACATCTCGCGGCTTTTGACAAACTGAAATGCCGAATCGTCGAACTGCGCTATTTCGGCGGACTGACGATAGAAGAAACAGCTCAGATTCTCGGCATCGCGCCGCCGACGGTTTCGATTCACTGGCGTTTGGCAAAGGCTTGGCTCGGACGCGAAATTCGCAAGGAAAACAACTAAAACACATTTTTCAAGAAAGTTTTATAAGTTTTATCCTGTTTTCGTGCGTAAAAAGATGAGAAGCAAATTTTATTTATAAAAAATGCAGGAAGAACGCTGGCGAAAAATCGAAGAAGTCTTTGCACAAGCCGTTGCCTTGCCTTTAAATGAGAGAAAACATTTTGTCGAAGACCTCTGCTCGGCTGATGAAAATTTATGTCAAGAGATTTTAGAACTCTTGCGTGAAGATGAGGAAAACACCGAATTTTTGAGCGAACCCGTTTTTGCCGAAGTTCTGAAAGTAATCAGTAAAGATTTTACGCGCCTCATCGGAAAAACCTTTAATTCGCGTTATAAACTGCTCGAATTTATCGGGCGCGGCGGAATGGGCGCGGTTTTTCTCGCCGAAGACGCGCAGCTGAAACGCCGTCCGGCTCTAAAAATTATTGATTCTGCAATTTTCGGTCAGACGGAAAACATCCGGCGTTTCGAGCGCGAAGCAATTTCGGCTTCAAAAATCTCTCACCCGAACGTCGCGCATATCTACGAATTCGGTCAGGATGAAAACTATTATTTTCTCGCAATGGAATATGTCGCCGGGAAAACTCTGCGCGAATTGATCGAAGAAAAATCTCTTGATACTAAACGCACCTTTAAAATCATCAGACAAATAGCCGAAGCAATCGCCGCCGCGCATAGTCAAAACGTCATTCACCGAGACATTAAACCCGAAAATATCATCATTACCGAAAACGATCTGGTCAAAGTTCTCGATTTCGGACTTGCCAAACCGAGCGAAAAAAACGAAACGGAAGAAAATATTTCTTTGCTCGACGCATCTTTTTTGGACACGACACCGGGCATTTTGTTCGGCACACCCGCCTATATGTCGCCCGAACAAGTGCGCGAACTTGTTGCGGACAAACGCACTGATTTATGGAGTTTGGGTGTCGTCTTTTATGAACTGTTGACCGGCAAAAGACCATTTGAAGGCGAAACGCGCAATGACAAAATCGCCGCAATCTTAAAAAGCGATCCTGAAAAAATTGCCGTCGAAAATGCGGACATTTCAACGGCAGCCGAAAAAATAATCTTCAAGCTGTTGGAAAAAGACCGCGACCGTAGATTTCAGACGATTGGGGAATTTTTAACGGCATTAGACAAAATAAATTTCGAGAACTTAAAAAAAAACTTTACTTACCCAAATCTCTCGTCTTTTGTAAGACAGAATAAATTTCCGGCTTCAGTAATTTTTCTCGCAATATTGCTGATTACGAGCGGCTCGATCTATAAATATTCCGCCGGAAACATTCACGAAGTGACCGACACCGAAAACAGGCAAATACGTTCGGTCGCCGTTCTGCCGTTCGTTAGCGAGAGCGGCGATTCCGAAAATGAATACTTGTCGGACGGTTTGACCGAACTTTTTATCAATCGTCTTTCACAACTTCCCGATCTGACGGTCAAAGCACGCAACTCGGTTTTTCAATATAAAGGCAAGCAATTAAATACTCAATCGGTCGGCAGCGAACTCGCCGTGCAAGCAATTCTTTTAGGAAGAATTTCGCGAAGAAACGACGAATTAAAATTAAATCTCGAACTCGTTGACTGCCGGACGGGAAATCAAATATGGGGCGAACAATACAATTATAAAACGAACGCGCTGATACGATTTCAGAGCGAGATCGTGCAGGATGTTGCCAACAAACTTCGCAGTCGGCTTTCAAATAAAGACGAGCAAAAAATAAATAAAATCTACACGCAAAATGCCGAAGCGTATCTGGATTTTCTGCGCGGACGTTTTTACTGGAACAAACGCACGGCGAAAGATTTGCAAAAATCGGTCGAATACTATGAAAAAGCCGTTGCGCTCGATCCGAACTTTGCGCTCGCCTATGCCGGATTAGCCGATTCTTATGTTCTATTTTCGGGTTACGCCGTCGGCACGCCGCAGGAATCTTTTCCGAAAGCAAAACAAGCGGCACAGACGGCTATTCGGTTAGACGATTCGCTCGCGGAAGCCCATACTTCGCTGTCATACGTTTTATTCAATTACGACTGGGATTTTGAAGCGTCGGAAAAGGAAATACGCCGCGCTATCGAACTTAATCCGAATTATTCGACCGCTTTTCACTGGTATGGAAATGCAAATCTACTGGCATTGGGAAAACTCGACGAATCTATCGAAAGCGTCCGACGCGCTCACGAACTCGATCCGCTTTCGCTGATTATTAACGCCGATCTCGCAACCGCTTATTTATACGCCGGACAATACGAAAAAGCGGTCGAACAATACAAAAAAACTATCGAACTCGACGAAAATTTTGCTTATGCTCATTCATATCTCGGCAGAACTTATATGATGATGCGCGAATATGAAAGTGCGGCGAAAGAATATGAAAAAGCCTTTGCGCTCAGCCGCGATCCGCGCGTAATTATGCTTTTCGCCTGCAATTATTCTAAAATGGGCAAACCCGACGAAGCGTTAAAAAAAATAGAAGAATTAAAAATAATTTCGCAGGAAAAATATGTCTCTCCATATTATTTCGCGCTCGCATATACATCGCTCGGCGACAAGAACAAAGCCTTTGAATGGCTCGAAAAAGCATTTGCCGCGCGTGAAGGTCGGATGACTTTAATAAAAGCCGATCCGTTGCTCGATAACTTGCATTCGGACGCGAGATTTAAAGATTTGTTAAAAAGAGTCGGACTTGAGAAATGAAAAAATCGAAAAGCCGATTAACTTTTCGATTTCGATAATTTCCGCCGAGTGAGAATTGCGCTTTTGTTGCAATCATTCGTTAGATTTCTCGTTTCGACGACAAAATATAACGAATGATTTTACTGATTCCACGCGATACGACTTTTCAAACGCATAATGGATTTTTCTTTACCGAGCGTTTCAAAAACCGCGATCATCGAAGGTCCGACGGCTAAACCTGTCAAAAGTGCGCGTGCGCCGTTCATAATCACGCCGGTTTTTGTTCCCTTTTCTTCGGCGAATTTGGAAACCGTTTCGTAAAGCGGATCGTGCGTCCAGTCTTCGAGCGTTTCAAATCGTTCGGCGAGTTCGGGCAGCCACGTTTTTAAATCGGGAAATTTCTTTAAGTTTTTATTGACCGCCGCTTCGTCGTAATCGAAATCTTCGGAAAAATATGCGCGTGCCTGTGTTGAAAAATCTTTCAAGGTGAAAAATCTTTCTCTTATCAAGTCAATCGTTTTTTCAAACCACGCTCTGTCGTCATCTTCGTATTCTTCGCGCCAGAGTTTAGCGGATTTCATTTCGGTTTTGACATAAGGCAAAAGTTTTTCGAGCGGCATCGTGCGAATATATTCGGCGTTCATCCAGATCGCTTTGTCGTCCGTCCAGCGTTTCGCGTTGTTCGCGTCGAAATTGAATGTCGCGGGCGATTGATGAATACGGTCGAGAGTAAATTTTTCGACCAGCTCATCTAAATTGTAAATTTCCTGTTCTTCGCCCGCCGACCAGCCGAGCAGCGCGAGAAAATTGCGAAACGCTTCGGGCAAAAATCCCGCATCGCGGTAAGTCGTCATCGAAACGATCTCGCCGTGAATGCGTTTGGAAAGTTTCTTTCCGCCCGGAGCTAAAATCAGCGGCAAATGTGCAAATTTCGGCGGAGTTTTGCCGAGTGCTTCGTAAATCAAAATCTGTTTGTGCGTGTTCGTCAAATGATCTTGTCCGCGAATAACGTCGGTAATTTCCATCTCGATGTCATCGCACACGACCGCCAAATTATAAAGCGGATGACCGTCGGAACGAAGTAAAACGAGGTCTTCGATTTCCGCATAATCGCGTTCGTTCAAACCGTAAACCGCGTCTTCAAAACTCGTCTTTCCAGTTTCGGCAACTTTCAAACGAATCGCAAAAGGCTCGCCCGATTCGGCGCGTTTGTCGCTTTCTTCTTTCGGCAAATCACGATATTCGTTGTCGCGCATATTTTTTACACCTTGATTTTGGCGCGCGCGGTCGGCGATTGTCTGTTTGATATTTTTGTCGTTCGGCTCGGCTTTCGGCGTAAAATCACGATACGCTTTGCCTTCTTCCAACAATTTCAAAGCAACGGTGCGATGTTTGTCGGCATTGTCGGATTGAAAAACGATCTCTTCGTCAGGCGCAAAACCGAGCCATTTCAAACCGTCAAGAATCGAATGCAAAGATTCTTCGGTCGAACGCTGCCGGTCGGTGTCTTCGACGCGCAAAAGAAATTTTCCGTTCGTGTTCCGGGCGTAGAGAAAATTGAAAAGTGCGGTTCTTGCTGAACCGATGTGTAAATAACCTGTTGGAGACGGTGCAAATCTAACTCTTGTCGTCATAAAAATAATTTTTAATTTTTGATTTTTGATTTTTAACTTTTCCGGTGAACTTCTTTCATATATTCCGCGATGACTTGCTCATTTTCGCGGTCGCTTTTTTCAAATGCCTTGATGACATTTTCGGCGGTTTGTCCGGTTTTATTCTGGTTTAATTTTTTCTTCGCCTGCAAATCTGTAACTTCGATTTGAAACGCCACTACGCCTTTTGCCAGATTTACTTTGTAATCTTTTGAAATTTCTTGCCACGCGGTTTCAAAATATTTCGGATCGAAAATCTCGATCTGTCTTTCGATCAAAGCAAGATTTGACGCTTCGTCAAAAATCTTTGCGCGACCGTAAGCGTGAACGGCGATGTAATTCCACGTCGGCACGTTCGGCATCTCGCCGTAATGAAGCGGCGAAATGTATGCGTGCGGTTCCTGAAAAATCACGAGAATTTCTTTGTCAAACTGTTTCCAGTGCAAATTCGCTTTCGCCAAATGAGCCGAAAGAATTATTTTTTCAAAGCGTTTTTCGGTGATAAAAGGTAAATGCGTCGCCGTTGGTAAATCGCTTTCCGACGTAACGAGCGTTGCGAAATTGAAATCGCGCATAAAGGCGAGAATTTTCGCTTCGTCTTCTTCGAGAAAAAATTTCGGAATATACATCTTCTATTTACCAATCTTTTTTCAAAAGTAATTCTTCAATGCGATAAATATGAATGTAATCGTGCAGAGACAAATGACGAAACATTATAAAAACGGCATAATGAGCGTATTCTTCGTGATTTGCCGTTCGCTGCCAATCTTCAGGCGAAAGATTTTTCAGCTTTTCTACTAATTTTTTGCGGTCGGTCGCAAACTTCGCCAGAGAGTCGTTCAAATCAGCGTTTATCAATGCGTCGGGCGCATCGTCAACATCCGGAAAATACGGTTTGATCGTCGGATTTTCCTCTTTTAACATCAAGTCCAAACGCTCGAAAAACATCGGGTGAACTTCCGCCAGATGACAGGCGTGTTCGTGCGCCGACCATTTTTCGGGCGACGGTCGGCGTTTGCGAATTTCTTTGGGGATTTCGCGGACAATTTGTAAAATTTCAGGCGCATTCTCCAAATTTTCTAAAATTGCTTTGATGTTTTTCATATTGCTTTTTTCAGTTCGCCGATCTGATTTGCTAAATCTTCTAATTTTTTTAGAACGTCTTTCTTAAATTTATTATCGCCGATATTGTCTTTGCCTTCGACGAGAAAAGTTCCGTTCGGATCAAGAATACATTTTTCTACGTCTTCAACGCCCGAAAAACCTTCTTCGTGCGCGATCACATCTAAATCTTCTTTGGTTAAAAGTTCGCTTCTGATAGATTTTTCGTTGACTTTCCCGTTTTCAATCAGTGTGCGCGGCAAACCTTCGAGAAAAGTTTCAACCGCGCTGTTTCTATACTTTAAATGAGCCATCGCCCAATTAATTCCGAGAAGTGCCGCCGCGCCGACAAGTCCGCCGGACAAAGATGTGTCGTCACCGATAATCGCATTTTGCACCGTATTTGAAAGCGACAGCAAAACGACCAGATCAATCGGGTTTAGCTGTGCCAATTCGCGTTTGCCGAATAACCGAAAGAAAAAAACGAGCGCGGCATAAACCAGAATCGGTCGAACTATCTTCTCCAACCAGGTAACTTTTTCGTGGTCGAGAAAAAACATATTCGTCCACGCCGAACCTTCAAATATCGCCAAATGAATTTCAATGAACATTTTGGAAAACCTCTCGAAGCATAGTGTTAAAACCTGAAACGAGTTTATTCCCAAAATGAGAAACTTAAAAGGCTATTTCAGCTGAAAAAGCCGAAATAGCCTAAAAAATTTATGGCGGAGATGACAGGATTCGAACCTGTGGAGGACTTTTGATCCTCAACAATTTAGCAAACTGCCGCTTTCAGCCACTCAGCCACATCTCCGTTTACTTTTTTAGTAAAAAAAGCAATTTTCATTCTAGCAATGAGGCAAATTTTGTCAAGTTTCTTGACGAAATTAATAAAATTTATTGAATTTATCTTTTCCGCTCTGACAACCGCCGAGCTTTATACTGCATCTCAATATCCAAACTTTGGCGCATTCGGCTTGACACAATTGATTTTTGCTAAGAAAATACGAAAAGTGCGCTTACTGTCTTTGTTCGCCGTTTATTGTTTTTACAAAATTGGCACTCCGAAATGAAATTTCCCTGTAATTTTATTTGGAGGCTGTTCGTTTAAAATGATTTCTTCTTTTATTTCAAAAAATAATTTATCGAAACCTCTGTTAATCGCGTTTGTATTTATTTGCGCGATTTCCGCTGCTGTGCCGGAAACAAAGGCTGAGGAAATTTTAATCGAACGAAACGGCAAACTCGGAACTATTAAAGGAATCGTCCGTGATAATTCCGGCAATCCTATTTCCGATGCTTTTGTCGCCATTTTTTATGTCGGAACGTCAAAGATTTTGAAACAAGTGCGTTCAGCGACGGATGGAAGTTTTCTGGCAAAGGTAATTCCCGGAACTTACACGATTCTCGCAGTCGCACAGGGATTTAACCCGCAAACTCTCGCTACGGTTCAAGTCGAACCGGCGACCGAATTGATTTACGGATTCAAACTCGAACGCGCCGGAAACGGAAATACATTACCTGAAAAAACGATTGATCGTAACAGTTCCAAATGGCGAATTCGACTTGCCCAAACGAGCCGTTCGATTTATCAGACAACCGAAGGCAAAACGCCGATTTCGATTAAAGAAGAAACCGCAAAGGAAACGACAACTGATGAAAACGCCGAAAATACAATAGAAACAGAAGAAAAAAACCGGCGCGGACAAACAATCGTCGAAACATACTTTGCCGGCACGAAAAACGGAAATTTTGCCGGAGTCAATTTTGCAACGCTCGTGCCGATCAATGAAAAATCCGAAATAGTTTTTGCAGGTCAGACAGGAATCGGAAAAAACGCACCGAATAGATTTGAAGCCAAACTAAAATTTCGTCCGAATGAAAAACACGAAATTCATTTGAACAGCACACTAGCTAATGTTGGAAAAATCGAAATCGAAGGTAAAAGTGAATCGCTCGGTCAAATTTCCTTGCAAGCACTCGATGCGTGGCGTTTGAGAGAAGGCATCGTGGTCGTATGTGGAGTTGACTACTCACGTTTTGTAGGCGCGGGAAATGATTTTTCAGTCAGTCCGCGTTTCGGTTTTCAGTATGATCTCGACTCAAAAACCCGTGTCCGTTCATCGTTTGCATCACAAACCGAAGAGCAGAGTTGGCAGAAAGTAATTGAAATGGAAGACACGCAGATTGTCTTTCACGATTCGACTGCGGTTCAGGATTTCGTAGTCGAAAAGAAAGCTCCGAAAATGCGAAAATCGAGTCGTCTGGAATTCGGCATCGAGCGCGTTCTGGACAATAAGTCGAGCGTCGAAGCAAATGTTTTTTTCGATTCTGTGGCTTCGCGCGGTGTCGGGTTGGTAAATCTTCCGATCAATGCTTTCAGTAGTAATAGTTTCGACGAAATAGTCGCCAATCAGCAAGGAAATGCGCGCGGTGTGAGAGTTGTTTATAATCGCCGTATCAATGGAACTTTCAGCACGGCAGCAGGTTATGCGTTCGGAAACGGACAGAAAATTTCCAATGAAGCCGTGACAAATCCGGCGGAGATTTTTGAAGACGATTTGTTTCAGACGTTTTTCGGACAAATATCGGCGGATTTCGATACGGGAACACATATCAAAACTATTTTCCGTTTTTCGCCGGAAGCGACTGTTTTTGCGATTGATCCGTTTCAAGGACGACTTGCGATCTACGATCCGAGTTTGAGCGTCATCATTACTCAATCGCTGCCGAATCTGGGTTTACCGATTCGTGCCGAAGCCATCGTTGATGCGAGAAATCTCTTCGACTTTCAAACCGGTGTTAATAATGAGGAAGGAAGTTTAAAATTAACTTCGGGAAAACGCATTTTGCGTGGCGGAATCTCCGTCAGATTTTAGATATTTCAAGTCAATTTATAAGCTAACCGCAGATAACCGCAGATACAGATAGAAAAATGATTCTGTGTTTATATGCGGTTTATTTTTTTTCCAAATTCTCGGATAAATCGCGGAAAATATAAAGAATAGACAGCGTTTCTATGACAAATAATCAAACAGTTCGATAGCTTTTTGCGTATTTTAAGATACGGAATGCACAAATTATACTTGGAACATATATTGCGTATAATTTTTCGGCGAAGTTTGTCTCAGTCAAATGAAAGGAAAAGTGCTGACAAGTTGGAGCTTGATCTGGCTTCTGGCAACGGTTTTACTTGTTGTCGGCGGCGCACTTAATCTTTCGCAGAGAACTTCTCACGCTCTGCCGCCAACCGATGGTGCAACTTGGATAGAAAAAGATGACGGCGGGATTTATGCGGCAAAAGTCGAAAAAGGTCTGGCGGCTTCGCGTGCCGGTATTTCTGTCGGAGACAAACTTCTCGGAATCGGTTTCGACGGTCAAAAAATCGAGGAAATCACATCGCCTGTTGATATTCAAATGTATTTGGAAACAGCTGGCGTTGACGGCAATCTGACCTATTGGTTTCAGCGACCTTCTTATGCTTTTTCAAACAATTATTATTTTGCCGACCTGACAAAGATAGATACTTATCCGAGATGGTCGGCATCAATCGTTTTTTTAATAGTTGTCGGTCTTATGTGGCTCGGAGTCGGCGTATTCGTTTTATTCAAACAAGGAAGTCACGCACCTTTTGTTTTGCATTTCGCTATCGTCTGTTTAGCAGCGTTCGTGTTTCACGTTTATAAACCGCTCGGTTTAGGCGAAGACCTTGATCTGGCAATTTCTCTTCTGGATGACATCGCCTTTGCATTTTTTGTTCCTTTGTTTCTGCATTTCTGCATTCGCTATCCGGTCAGAAGCGAAATTTTTGACGAAGCACGTTGGAAAACATACGCGCTATATATTCCGGCAACGATTATTTCTTTCAGTATTTTATTTCTTTCATTGGTTTATAATTTAGCTCCGAAATCGGCATTTGTCGGAGAAGTAGCAAATGCAATTGATCGTTTCAATCTGTTGGCAGTTTTCAATCGCGTCAATTTTTACCATTTTGCTGCCGGAATATCTTTAGGCGCGGGTTTTCTGATCTGGCGGTTCTTCAAAAACAAAAAACATCCGCTTGTTCGGCAAAGATTGAAATGGACAATGTGGGGAACGATTGCCGCTGTTTTTCCGATTTTCGCATTTCAAATCGCCGAGAGATTCATTTATATTCCGCAGGACAGCTGGACAAGCGGTTTGACTATTTTACCGCTCGCCTTAATTCCTTTTAGTTTCGGTCATTCGGTTGTCCGTTATCGTTTAATGGATGTTGATGTCGTCGTCCGCCGCGCTCTGGTTTATGCGATGACGACACTAGCGATTGCGATGATGATCGGTACAGTCGCGCTTGGTTTGGTGTTTCTCGCCGTCGGCAATAATCTTTCCAACACGGAAATTACGCTTCGCGCTTTGATTGCCATTATCGCAATGGCTGGAATCGTGCTATTGAGCGAACCTTTGAAAAAATTCTTACAGGAAAGAGCCGATAGATTTTTCTACGGCGAACGCTACGATATGCGGCGCGGTCTGCTCGATTTTGGCAAAACTCTTTCAGCCACGACTGCGCTCGAACCGTTGCTCAACGCATTAATCGAAAGATTGCGTCAGGTTCTGGATGTGGAAAAAGTCGCGGTATTTATTGAAGATGAAAAAAACATCGGACGATATAAAATTGCCAAATCAATCGAACTCAGCGGTTATCGCGTTCCGAAAGATTTTCGCCGGATGATTCGTGAAAAATCATCGCAGAACGGCATTGTTCGCGCAGACGAACTCGATCTGCTCGAAACCGAAACTACAAACGGGAGCAGTTTCAAAAGACAGGAACTTCATTATTTCGTGCCTTGCGTTGCTCGCGGAAAAATGGTTGCGGTAATCGGTCTCGGACGCGCTTCGGACGGTTCTCTGCTTTCGAGCGAAGATTTGGAAATTTTGCAGACGGTCGCCGGTTACGTCGCCGTCGCGGTTGAAAACAGTCTGCTTTATCAGGAACAGGAAAAACGCGCCGCCGAACTCGCGCTGTTGAAAGAATTTAACGAATCAATCGTCGAATCGGTCAATGTCGGTTTACTCGCCGTTGACGAAAACGGACGAATCACGCGCTGTAATTCTACTTTTGAGGAAATGCTCGAACTGCCGCGCGAAGAAGTAGTAGGCAAACTGGTCGAAGAAGTTTTCGACGAAAGTTTTGCAATCAATCTGGAAAATATTCTCGGTCAGACGCGCTGGCATCTGACCGAAGTCAGAAACGCTTACAAACTTTACACGACGAGTTTGGACGGAAAACCGCTGATCTTAAATGTAGCGGTCGCGCCGCTTCGTTCGGTCGCGGAAACTCAAACCGGCGCGATTATCGTTCTGGAAAACGTCTCGTCGCGCGTCAAACTCGAAGAAACTCTCCAGCAGAGCGAAAAACTTTCATCTATCGGCTTGCTCGCCGCCGGTGTCGCCCACGAAGTTAATACGCCTCTGACAGGTGTTTCGAGTTACACTCAGATGCTTCTCGGAATGATTCCCGAAACCGATCCGAAACACGCGCTTTTATTGAAAATGCACAAGCAGACGGAACGGGCTTCGAATATCGTCGGCAATCTTTTAAATTTTTCGCGCACCGGAAATGCTTCTGATTTTACCGAAATTGATATTAACAAACTTCTCGACGATACGCTTCAACTGCTCGAACCGCAGATGAGGAAATCGCAGGTCGAAGTAATTAGAAATTACACGGATATTCTGCCGAAAATGTCGGGAAATGCGGGAAAACTTCAACAGGTTTTTACGAATTTGATTCTCAACGCGCGTGACTCAATGATCGGCGGCGGCAAAATCGTCTTAAATACGAATTCTTTAGACGATCACATAACAATTGAGGTTTCAGATACGGGCGAAGGCATTTCACCGGAAAATCTCAATAAAATTTACGATCCTTTTTTCACAACCAAAGCCGTCGGGAGCGGAACAGGTCTCGGACTTGCAGTTTCTTACGGAATCGTCCAGGAACACGCCGGAAATATCGAAGCCGATAGCGAGATCGGCGGCGGAACGACTTTCAGGCTCGTCTTTCCGATTGTTCAACAGCAGAAGCAACGCGCTGTCAGTTAGAAGTTTTCATTTTGCTTTGCAAAGTAAAATGAAAATTTGTTATTTTCGGACTACCGCGCAGCAGAACTGACGCGGCATTCGCCCGAAAATTTTCGCTCAAAGCAATGAAACCGCAATTTTTTAGGAAGCGAACTTTCGTAGCAAAGCTACAAGGAATTAGACCGCTAAGGAACGATTAAGTAAACGACAGTGTAATTTTTTAGAATCGGTTCGCTCATAAATGCGTCGCTGTAAACTTTTTATCAATGCAAAAATATGATGCGATAATCGTCGGCGGAGGCGCAGCCGGACTTTTTTGTGCTGCTGAAGCCGGAAAACGCGGACGAAAAGTTTTAATAATTGAACACAATAATCAACCGGGAAGAAAAATTTTAATTTCCGGCGGCGGACGTTGTAATTTCACGAACAAAAACGTCAAATCAGAAAATTTCATTTCAAACAATCCGCATTTCTGTAAATCCGCATTAGCGCGATACACGCCGCAGGATTTTTTGGAATTGGTAAAAAAACACAAAATTCAGTTTTACGAAAAAACTCTCGGACAATTATTTTGCCGGGAAAGTTCGCGTTTAATCGTTGAAATGCTTCTCAAAGAATGTGAAAAAGTGAAAGTCGAGATTCTCACGAACTGTTCGGTTAAAACCATAATTAGAAAGGATTTTTTCGAGGTTGAAACAAATAACGGAATTTTTGTGTCTGAAAATCTCGTTGTCGCTTCCGGCGGACTTTCGTTTCCGAAAATCGGTGCGACCGATTTCGGTCACAAAATTGCACGGCAATTCGGTTTAAGATTAACGGAAATGCGACCATCACTCGTTCCGCTTGTTTTTTCCGGCGTAGAAAACTTTTCAAAATTGGCAGGTATTTCGATAAATTCACAAGTCAATTTCGAGAAAAATTCTTTTCGGGAAAATATTCTTTTCACGCACAGAGGTTTGAGCGGTCCGGCGATCTTACAAATTTCAAATTACTGGCAAAAAGATAAACCGGTAAATATTAACCTGCTTCCGGATTTTGATGCGGAAGAAATTTTCCGGCAAAATCAGCACACTAAACAAATTTTGAATAATTTTTTAGGTAGATTTTTGCCAAATCGTTTTTCAGAAATGTTTGTCCCCGAAAATTTAACGAATAAACCGCTCAATCAATTAAACAAAAACGAAATTAAGCAAATTGTCGAAAAACTCAACAATTGGCAAGTGAAATTTGATGAAACCGAAGGCTGGCACAAAGCGGAAGTAACGCTCGGCGGGATTGACACCAACGAACTTTCGTCGCAAACGATGGAAACGAAAAAATTTCCGGGACTTTTTTTTATCGGTGAAGTTGTAGATGTAACGGGTTGGCTCGGCGGTTATAATTTTCAATGGGCTTGGTCGTCCGCTTTTGCCGCCGGAAATGCGCTTTAAAATTTAGCGGGGGAAACGTCTCCCACACCGTTTCCCCCTTTATTCGTGCCGGTAACAGGGCGTCACCAAACACGAAACTTGTATAAAATTTTAGCGAGGGAAACGTCTCCCACACCGTTTCCCTCTTTGATTCATGCCGGTAACAGGGCGTCACCGAACATGAACTCTTGGATTAACTTTAATTTCTAATTTTTAGAAATTTCGTTATAAACTTTTCAATTAGTAATCAATAATTCAAAATAATTATTGAACATTTGTGTAAAATATGCCACAATCGTAGAACTATGTCAAGCAAAGAATTAACAAAAATAAAAAAAAATGATTTTGTTGAAAGATTTGTCGAAGTTTGCAGCACTTCCGAACCTGCCGAAATCTCACGATTACTGAATATCTCGTATCAAGCCGCGCGGAATTATCTGGACGGGAGATACCCGGAAGCAAATGTTCTCCTGACAATCGCGGAAAAAACTTCATATTCACTTCATTGGCTCTTAACCGGAAAAGGTGAAAAAATCGCCGATGATAAGGAAAATTCGGAAGATCAGATGTTTTTTGAAAAGATACTTCACGCCTCGAAAGAAGGTTGTGCGCTCGCCATCCGCGAAGCAATTAATGAAGGTTATGAACCGATGCCGCCTAAGACCGTTATTTTGAAAGAAACTAGAGTGAAGCGCGAAAAGTCCAGAGAAGTTATAACTTCGACGGACTTTTCGGATGAGTAATTTTTTTTTGAAATAATAGTCGCTGTGCTTATTCTATTCTTACTTTTATTGTATTTGTTAAAGGGAATTAAAGACCAAACTTCATTTATATTGGAATCAAATTTTTCTTAAACTTATTGTCTAAAAGTCGAAATGTCCATTCCGAAACGATCTTTGACGTATTCTTCCTGTGCCTGATTGAGATTTCGCAGATTTTCCAAACGTCTCTGCGATTTTTTAATATATGATTTGGTGCGTTCGCCCATCTGTTTGAGCGTATTTCTGCCTTCGCGCATTTCGGCATTAACTTTTTCGCGCAAAGTAAAAAGTTCGGAAACTTCGGCTTTTAATTTTTCTCCGCGCAAATCTTTCAAACGATTTTTCACTTGAAAGATTTGGCGAATCGCCCGCACGAGATCATCACCAATCGAATCGCCGCTGATTAGGTCGGGCGAATCCCGAAAATCTTCGACTAATTTATTTAATTTATTTTGATCGCCCGCCGAATATGCTTCGTTGAGTTTTGCCATTAATTCGTGGCGTTTTGCTTTTTCGTCTTTGTCCAGCGCAAGGTCTGGATGAATGATTCGTGCTAAATTGTGATATGCCTTTTTCGCTTCCAAAGTCGGTCGCCATTTCTGCGTGCAGCCGTCGCCGCTCACTTCCGCATCATTTGCAGATTCTTCGGCACGTTTTCGCAATTCTTCGGCGCGTTTTTTGATTTCCTCATCGTCCGGCACGAGTTTGACTTCTTCTTCGGCGATCTGCGCTTCGATCTCGTCGAGTTCGGCGTAATAACGCGCAACTTCCATCTTGTATTGCGCTTCGAATTGTTCGAGTTCCGCGTTGAGATCGGTCATTTCTTCTTCGCGGTCGGCGAGCGTATCTTTCAGACGATCCAACACTTTTTTCTTTTTATTGAGTTCGATCTCTTCGGGCGTTAAAACATCCATAGTCAAAAAGGTTAAAAGTGAAAAGGTGAAAAAGCAAATTAGGAACTGCTTCCCTTCTGCTTTTTCACCTTTTATTTTCGTCAGAGTTTCGACACGCGAAACTTAAATTTTAGCTTTATCAGCCCTCGACTTCGGAAAATTTGCTGATCGCACTTTCTTCGGCGGATTTGATTGCCGAGAGATTTTTAGATTCGATTTCGACGAGTTGATCGTCTTTGAAATCGGGATTCGGCTGATACCAAGTTTGCGAAGCGAAATACTTTTGCAATTCGGCATCTTTGAAAATTCTTCCGTGACGCGCAAAAATTTCGTTTCGCAGGATTCGCAGATCTTCCGTGAAAAGTTCGCCGAGCGTGTCTTCCGTAAGAAGTTCGGTCGAAAGACTTTCACGAATTTTCGTTTCTCGCGCCAGAATCAGATTGACGTTTTGCTGTTCGGTTTCGCTGATTTTTACCTTCGTCTGATCTTTCAGAGGTTTATACCAATCGCGCCATTCAAAATACTGGCGAATTCCCGGCGATTCGAATTTGCGACCGTGACGCGCCCAGATTTCGTTGCGAATCATCCGCAATTCCATCATCGAAAGTCCGTTCAGCAAATCGTCGGTCAGCGCGACCGTTTGAAATTTGTCCATATCGCCGACGGCAATCGCCGTATTGCGACCTTTGCTTTTTTCGTTAAGCAGAGTTTCGATATTTTTGCGCTCGATTTCATTTAAGACCGTCGGCGAATAACTCGCGTTGGCTTGATACCAATATCTTTCGTCGAAATACTTTTGCAGCCATTTTTCGTCCGTAAAAGTTTTGCCGTGAATCGCTTCGATCTCCGCGATCAAAACGCGCAATTCCGCCGGCGAATATCCGCTCAAATTATCGTCGGCAATCAATTTATTTTCCCACAGACGCATATCGCCGGGCTGAATCGTTGTGTGACGTTCGGCTTCGGCAAGACGAATCAGATCGAGATTTTCGCGTTCGGTTTTGGTCAAGACTGAATTTGAAAAACTATCTTTCGACTTATACCAAGCCTGTTTTTCGAGATAATCCTGAATCGGACGCTCTTTAAAGACGCGCCCGTTTTTGCCGAAAACAACACCGCGCAAAAGTTCGAGTTCGCCGACCACGCCGTAATCTTTGAGATCGTCTTTGTCTAATTTATTCAACTGAGCTTTCGTCAATTTTCTTTTTACAAAATCGAATTTTTGCCAGTTTTGTTTGGTAAATTTACTCCAACGCTGTTTTCGGGCGTTGATAGTTTCTTCGTCATCCTGTGCAAAAACAAAAGATGACAAAACCAGTAAAATCGCTGCGACAATTAAAATTTTTCTTTCCATAAATTATTTTCTGCGCCGATCATTTGATCAATTTCCGATTGTTTATTTCATCAATTTTCCACACGCCGTTCTCCTTGACCATTTTTAAAGGTAAAATGTATTTTTCCCAACTCGTTTTCACGCCTTTCGGCACATCGAGCGTTACTTTCAAAGCCGCCGAATTCCCTTTAACGACGGATTTTGAAACCGTCGGTTGCCATTTTTCTTCAAAATCCTGCGCGTCGAGAAAATAATCCGCGCCGTATTCTCGGTATGATTTCGAATAAATCCAATTTGCCAGACGTTTAGAAATGTATTTTTTCATCTCCATTTTTTTGTCAATCGGATAACCGCTGTTTTGCAGACCTTTCATATACCACACATAAAAATCTTTAGCAGTATTTTCAGGAGTTTTTGCCTTTTGAGCATAGATATTTCCGGCGACAAATAAAATTAAAAATACCGGAACAATAAATTTCAGATAAGTTTTCATAAGTTTTTTACAAATTAATAGACGGTCAAAAATCGAGTTTTTAGCAGGTAAGCGTTTTTATTGAACTTCGATAACCTCAAAATCGGTCGTAATTTCAGCGGTCGGTCTGACGGTTGCGGCAACCGAACAGTATTTCGTATCGGAAAGTTCGACTGCATCGGCGACCGCTTTTTCCGAAACGCTACGTCCGCATACGATATGGTGAATGTGAAACGCCGTAAAAGCACGCGGAAATTCCTGACGGCGCGTTCCCGTGATTTCGACTTTATAATCGGTTACGTCCTGACGTTTTTTCTCCAAAATCGAAACGACATCAACCGCTGTGCAAGCCGCAACGGAAACCAAAAGCATTTCGAGCGGTGACGGCGCGGATTTTCTATCGCCTTTGCCGTCAATCGCTTGCGCGTGTCCGCTCGGTGTCGTGCTGATAAAAAAATCGTCGCCGGCATACTGTATAATTGCTTTGTAATTATTTTCGGACATTAAAAATCTTCCCGTGAATGAACGTCTGGAGAAAAAGTTCTTGCCGATTTTAGCATAAAAACTTTATAAATAAAGCTATTTGACAACCATTTGGCATATAAAATGCTTCTTAATTTCCGGTTCAGTTTTTAAAAGATATTTTCGTTTATTTCAGGAGAAAAAGATGAGCAGATTAAAAAGCGTTTTTTCGTTTTATTTAGTTTTCGGTTTGATGATTTCAGGATTTTTGGCAACGGCTGTAAATGCACAAACGTCTCGTAACGAACGCGAGATTCGGGATATTGTCCGAACTCTTAATTCAAAAGTTGACGATTTCAAGTCGAATCTTTCAGGTGAAATCCGGCGCAGTTCGTCGAGCCGCGAAGATCGTCAGGATTTGGAAGATCAGTTTCGGGTTTTTGAATTCAAAATTCGTGACTTCGAGGTAAATTTCGACCGTCAAAAAGAAAATGCCGACGATGTTTCAAGTATTCTCGACGAGGCGAAAAAAGCCGACGATATTATCAAACGAATGAGTTTCAGCCAGCGAAGTTTCGATTTTTGGACTGACATTCGTTATCAATTGGATCGTCTCGCTGCCGATTATAATGTTTCGTTCGACTGGAAAAACGGCACATCGCGCTCATCAAATAACAATCGTTATCCGAATGACAATAATCGCCGCTATCCTTCGGGAAATAATCGAAATCGCGGAAACAATCCGCCGGTCATCAATCGAGATTCAAACTCAAATTCAACGAGTTACGGTTTGACCGGAACTTATCAATTGGACGTTTCGCGCAGTGAAAATTCCAAAGACATCGCCGACCGTGCGATTGACAACAACAATGTAAATAACGATTCAAATCGTGAAGATTTGGAAGAAAAACTGGAAGCACCCGAACAAATTGCAATTGACGTTCGCGCTAATCAGGTAACGCTCGCTTCGTCAAAAGCCTCGCCTGTTTCTCTGGCAGTCAACGGTCAGGAACGGACGGAAAATATAAACGGCAGAACAGTTAGTGTGCGGGCGACTCTGCGCGGCGACGAACTCGTCATTGCCAGTCGCGGCGGTGAAACCGATTACACGATCACGTTTTCTTCATCGGATAACGGTCGTTCGATGAAAGTTACGCGCCGCGTGACGACCGATTACTTGAATCAAACAGTATTCGCCGAAAGCGTCTATAACAAAACCGACGCTGTTGCCAAACTCGGAATTGATAACGGAACTTATTCAAACGACGACAGCGGAACTTATTCCGATAACAATAATGACGGAACTTATTCTGACAACAATAATGACGGAACTTATTCGAGTAACGATCCGAACGATAAGCGGAACACGAATAATTCCGGCAGAAATTATCCGAATACGAATAATCCGAACAACAATCCGCGGACAAATTATCCGCGTTCGGGTAGTTTCATCGTGCCGAACGGAACGATCATTACCGGAATTTTGGATAAAGAAGTGAACACGAAAGTTTCGCAGAACGACGACCGTTTTACGATGACGGTTCAATCGCCGAACGAATTTCGCGGCGCGATCATCGAAGGTCATCTTTCAGGTATTGATCGTTCCGGCAAAGTTTCAGGTCGCTCGAATGTGACATTTAATTTCGACCGCATTCGACTGCGAAACGGACAAAATTACGACTACGCCGGATTTTTGCAGAGCGTCACCGACGAAAACGGCAAAACCGTCAAAGTCGGCACGGAAGGCGATGTCAGAGGCGACAGCCAAACCAATGAAACAGTCAAACGCGGCGGCATCGGCGCAGGTCTCGGCGCGATTATCGGCGCAATCGCCGGCGGCGGAAAAGGCGCGGCAATCGGTGCGATCATCGGCGGCGGCGCAGGCGCAGGTTCGGTAATTTTGACCGGCAAAGAAGATGTCGAACTCCGGCAAGGTTCGACCATTACAGTTCAAACATCTTCACCGATTCGCTAATTTTCCTCTCTGTCAATAATAAGAAAGACGGCATTTCCCAACGCCGTCTTTTTTATTTTAAGTAACGATTTTTTGTCGGATTTCCGATTTTTGTAAAGATTTGCCGCCTGCAAACAGACAAATTGCGCTCCAAAAACACGCAATCGGACAGACGAGAAGCGAATAACGCATCATCGCCGGATTTGCCGTCGCACCGAATTTATCGTTTAGTAAACCGATCAAATTCGAGCCGATCAAGTAAGCCGCATTTTGCCCGCCGCCGGAAGCAATGACGGATTGATTTAGAGTATAATTTCCGCCCTGTGCGACCTGCGCTGAACCTGTCACCGTCAAAATAAACAATAATCCGGCAGTTATTAGTAATTTAGTCATATTTTCATATCCATTTTAATTAAAATAATTTTCAATTTTCTATCCTCGAAAATTGCTTTTGCAAATAGAATTTATTCGCGCACTCCTGAACATATCTCAATTCGATTTGGTAATAGCAATTCGCGTCGTGTCGCCGGCTACCGGCTCGAATTGCTGAAACCGCAGATCTTAAACGCCGTTTGCCGTGCCGCCCAAAATCAGAATTTTTAGTAAAACTGTCAACTTCGCAACGCTCCGGCGGGTAAAACTGTTTGATCGTTTCATTTATTTAATTTTCCAAAGTAGCTTTTGTCTTTCATCATTATTTCGGTTTTTGCTGTCTTCTGCCGCCGAATCCATTAAAAGATTAACGATTTGAGCAATCGGCGTGTCGTTGACATCGCCGATTGCCCGGTCGAGCGATGTCGGGCAGACGAACATCGCTCCTGTTTCGGGTTCGACGAAATGCGCCGCGTCCGCTTCGATGATTTGATAAACCAGACGGCATTTGACGCGAAACAAAACGGCTGACGCTTCCGCCGTCAGCATCGTTTCGCCGCACGTCGGACACACGATTTTTTCGTCATTTTCCGGTAGGCGAATAATAAAGCGGCGCGGTTTTTCAACCGAAATTTCGGTCGTGCGTTTGATTTCCATCGTTTCTCGGCTAGAATCTGAATATGATTTCGTTTTCCTTTCGGGCGAATAAATCGAATTTAGACTTCCAGCGCAAAAAAGTCGTGAAATAAACCGGATTTTTTCGGGATGTTTTTCGAATCGCCAGTTAAACTCAGTGAATAAAAGGTTTTACAATTTTGGCGAATTTCGTCTCGACACTCACAATCAGCGACTTTTACGCGATGGCGAAACGATTACGCTGACGCTCAAGCAGTTTGAACTGTTGCCTGCGCTCGTCGAAAACGCCGGTGATGTCGTTTCTAAAGATCAGCTTTTCGAGCAAGTTTGGAAGGATGTAACGGTCGCCGACGAAACGCTCACGCGCAACATTTCGTGGCTCAGACAAAAGCTCGGCGACAGCGCATTGATCGAAACCGTCCCGAAACGCGGTTATCGGTTCGCGGCAGATGTGACGACGAGCGAACAGCCGGAAATTTTCGTTGAAGAAACAACCTCGACTCGCGTGCGTGTCGAAGAAACGATTACTTTACCTGAAAATACAAATACGGAAATACATAATCGCGCTGAATCGGAAAAAGAAGTTCCCGCGCTTGTTTCCGCCGAACGCCAAATCGCGCTCGCACCGAACTCTGCACCTTTACCGCCGCCGCGTCGTTTGTCCTTATTTTTGATTGCCGCGCTCGCCGTCATCGCCTTCGCCGCCATCGGTTTGATCGTCTATCAAAATTATTTCGTTCGTCCAAACGCGACGATTCCTTTCGCCGCCAATATCAAACCGTTTTCCGGCGCACAGGGACGTGAAAATGCGCCCGCTTTTTCGCCCGATTCAAAACAGATCGCTTATTCGTGGAACGGCAACGACCGTGAAAATTCCGACATCTACGTTCAGATTATCGGAGCGGGCGAACCTGTTCGATTGACCGACACAGACGTTCAGGAACAATATCCGGTTTTTTCGCCTGACGGCACACATATCGCCTTTGTCCGCGACTTCAAAACTTACGGCGAAATCATACTGATTCCCACGCTCGGCGGCGCGGAACGACGCATCGCCCGACTTTTTAGCGGCAATTACAGCATCTCGTTTGCGCCCGACGGCAAATCAATCGCCGCCGTGGACGCGATTGAAGAAGGCGGCAAACAATACGCGATTTTTTCGTTTGATACCAAGACTGACGAGCGAAAGCGCATGACTGCCGCAAACAGCGATTTCGCTGGCGAAACCACGCCGCGTTTCGCGCCCGACGGCAAATCGCTGACGTTTGTTCGCGTGTTTCCCGATTATACGCAGGATTTATAAGTCGTTTCGATGGTCGGTGAAAACAATGAACCGCTTCGCCTCACTTCCGATCTCAAGACGATTCACAGTCTGGCGTGGAGCGCGGACGGGAAATTTATTTATTCTGCCTCCGACCGCACCGGTGAAAATCAAATCCGGCGCGTTCCCGCGTCCGGCGGCGATGCCGTGCAAATCACACGCGACGGTGGATTTGAATCCGCCGCTTCCGCCGACGGCAAATGGATTTATTACACGAAAAATTCGCCCGATGTCGGACTGCGGCGCATTTCAACAACCACGACCGCTGAAAATTTCGATGAAGCGCAAATTCCAAAACTCAATAACGAAGGCTTTCAAAACGTCTGGACGCTGACGAAAAACGGCATCTATTTCATCGCAAACGCCGATCATTCGCCTTTCAAAATCAAGTTTTACGATTTTTCAAATGAACGAATCAGCGAAATCGCCGAAACCGACAAATTCAATGCTTCGGCATTTGCCGGAATGACCGTTTCGCCCGACGGCAAAACAATCGTCTTCGCTCAATTCGACCAAAACGCCAGCAATATTATGCTTGCCGAAATCGCAAATTAACGTCGCTCGAACTCAATAATTATAAGTTTTGAAATGCACGATGTGAACATTTTGTAGTCCGAAATACATACTTGCTCAAATTGAAAACGAAAATAAATTCATTATTCTCCGAGCGGAAATAGAAAAGGCGGATAAATCCGCCTTTGTCTATGAAAAATTAATTCTGAATATTTGAAATTCAATATTTCATCAATTCCGCCGCCGCGCGTTCGACATCTTCGATTTGCGGCAGAATAAAATCTTCGACCTGCGGCGCGTAGGCGACGAAAGTATCGGTTGCACCGACGCGACGGACTGGCGCGTCGAGATATTCGAAAAGTTCGTCGGAAATTCGTGCCGCGATTTCCGCGCCGTAACCGTAAGAAACCGAATCTTCGTGCGCGACGATGACGCGATTCGTTTTCTTGACCGATTCGGCGATGCGTTCCCAATCGTATGGAACGAGCGTTCGCAGATCAATCAATTCAACGGAAACACCTTGTTTTTCCAGACGTTTCGCGGCTTCAAAACTTCTTTGCACGAGTGCGCCGTAAGTAACAATCGTGACATCAGTTCCTTCTCTCACGACTTTCGCTTTGCCGAATGGAATTAAAAACTCAGACGACGGATACTGCGATTTGTTGTAAACCTGACGATATAAATGTTTGTGTTCGAGAAACATTACCGGATCGTCGCAGCGAATCGCCGTTCGCAAAAGTCCGTTTGCGTCCAGAGCGTTTGACGGATAAACGATCATCAATCCGGGCGTGTGCGAAAACAAAGTCGTGCCGCTTTGCGAATGATAAACCGCGCCGCCTTTTAAATAACCGCCGACCGGAACGCGCATCACCATCGGGCATTTCGTGTCGCCGTCGCTTCTCCAACGAGTCACGGCAACTTCATTGCGAATCTGGTGAAACGCCGGAAAAATATAATCGAAAAACTGAATTTCGACGACGGGTTTTAAGTCCCGAATCGCCATTCCGACGGCGCGACCGACGATATTCGCTTCCGCCAAAGGCGAATTGAAAACACGCGCCGAGCCGAATTTTCTTTGCAGATTTGCCGTAACTTTGAAAACGCCGCCTTTGCCTTTGACGGTTTCGAGATATTCTTCGCGCGACACGTCAGCGACATCTTCGCCGAAAACAACGATGCGCGGATCGCGTTCCATTTCTTCCGTCAGACAGCGATTAATCAGATCAACCATCGTTCCCGCGTTGCCGGAAAGTTCCGCGCCGTCTTCGGTGTCGAAATCTTTCGATGTCGGGTCAATGTCGGGCGAAAAGACGTTTCTGAAAGCACTTTCGGGCGCAGGCTGCGGCGTACTGATCGCAATGTCCGACGCTTCGCCCACTTCTTTATCAACTTCTTTTCGCAAAGCGTCCAAATCTTCTGACGAAATAATTCCTTCCGTCATCAGAAATTCGGCGAATGTTTTGATCGGGTCAATTCGCGCGTCGGCTTCGCGTTCTTCTTCGGGACGATAGAGTTTTTCGTCGTCCGACAAACTGTGCGAATACGGGCGAATTACTTTGCCGTGAACGAACGCCGGACCTTTTCGAGCGCGGCAATATTCGACAGCGCGACTAAAAGTTTCGTAACTTTCAAGCAAGTTCGTGCCGTCGCATTTTTGAATATAAAGATCGGGAAAACCGGCGACTAATTTTGAAATATCGCCGCCCGCCGTGCCGACTTCGACCGGCGTGGAAATCGCGTAACCGTTGTCTTCGACGACAAAAATTACGGGCAGTTTCAAGTTGCAGGCAGTATTCAGAGCTTCCCACCATTCGCCTTCGCTCGTCGTGCCGTCGCCGACCGACATATAGACGACTTCATCTTTCTGAAAACCGACGATTTTGTCTTTTAAATCTTTAACCAAATTTGCGCGATACGACGCTTCCGCCGCGCCGACCGCGTGCAGAGCCTGCGAACCGGTGCAGGACGATTGCGACGGAACATTCAAATCTTTGTGTCCCCAATGCGAAGGCATCTGCCGCCCGTGCGAATTCGGATCGAGTTCCGCGCCGACCGACGAATAAAGCATTTCCTGCGCCGTCATTCCGAGTCCGAGCATCAGCGCGCGATCACGATAATACGGGAAAAACCAATCGTATGCAGGTTTCATCGCCTGCGCCGCGCCGACCAATAACGCTTCGTGTCCCGCGCCGGAGATTTGGAAAAAGATTTTATTCTGACCTTTTAGCTGAATTTCCTTGTCGTCAATTCTGCGCGACAGATACATCGTGCGATACATCGCAACAAGCGTTTCCGCGCTCAAACCGCTGTAATTTTTCGCAGTTTTTTTGGTCGAGTTTTTTGCAGCTTTGTTATTGTTCGATGTCGAAGATTTTGCAGTTTTCGCAATTGTCTTTTTCATTTCCTTTTTCGCTTCCTGCGAAATGGTTTTGCCCGATTTGATAATTGTTTCCGGCACTTCAAAACCGTCGGCTTCGGTGCGTTTCGGTTTTTCGGTTAATTTCGCCGGAGTTTTCGCATTTGCCGCTTTTTCGTTGACGTTTTTTTTCGCCGGAGTCTTTTTATTACTTTTATTGTTGGGTTTCGCCGCATTTCCGGCTTTTTTAGTTGCTGTTGCCATTTTTATTATTCCTGCTCTGATAAGTATTTTTGATAAAGTGCAAACATATAATTTATCAAAGATAGAAAATATGAGCAATTTCAGAGTTTTTTAAGTTCACGAATTTCCGTTATACTGATTTTATTATGAAAGCAATCTGGAACGGAAAAGTTATCGCCGAATCGAATAACACGATTGTCGTCGAAGGAAATCATTATTTTCCCGAAAACTCGATCAACAAAGAATTTTTCGCACCGTCAGAAACGCACACGGTTTGTGGCTGGAAAGGCACGGCGAGTTATTACGATGTCATCACGGACGGCAAAACTAACAAAGACGCGGCGTGGTTTTATCCCGAAGCGAAAGAAGACGCGAAAAACATTGAAAATCACGTCGCATTTTGGAAAGGCGTTGAAGTAACTGAATAACCTCTAAAAACTCCGTGAAAATCCCAATGAACTCTGTGTTAAAAAAAATACTCTTTAAACACAGAGTTCACCGAGATTTTACAGAGCAACACAGAGAATCTATTCGATCAATTTAAATTCTTTCGGCACGAATTCTAAAATCATCAATTCGCCGTCTGAATTTAGATTTTTGGAGAGATCATTTTTGTATGTGGCGACGACAAACATTTCGGTTTTCGGTTTGCCGCATTCGATTCGCATTCCCGCCGTATTGCTGCTGAAACTGATTAAAAAAATTCCGTCGAATGAAAGCTTAGTTAAATTTAAAGTTTGATTTTCGCCTTTGATATTAAACGTCACGATTTTGCCGCAAGTTATTTCGTTCAATTCTCCGACAAATCTTTTTTCGTTTTCGAGAGGTTTTCTCAGCGAACGATTAAGCGCGCGATTCATCGCTTCTTCGGGCGGCAAAAGATTTTCTTCGGCAAAATTTACGTTTTCAAGTCCGTATTTTTTCCGCAGTTCCGATATTTCTTTTTCTCTCTGCTCGATAGAATCCAGAGCCGAAATAAAACTTTTCACACGTTCGCAAAATTCTTTTTCAACGCAGTTTTTGCTTAAATGTTCAGCAGTTTTTCGTGCGTTTTCAAAATCTTTTTTTCTCAGATAAAGTTGCGCGAGATTATATTCGAGACGGAAATTTTGCGGCGGAATTTTCAACGTATTTTGCAGTAATTCGATACTTTCCGCAATTTCGTCATCGTTTGCCAAACTGATCGAAGCGAGCATTTTATAGGCTTCAAACAACTTGGAATTTTGTCTAATGACCTTTTTCAAAAGACCGCGAATTTTCTTTGCCTGTTCGCTCGGAATCGGATTTACATAACCGTCCGTCGCTAGATTTTCTCTAAACAGCGTATCGGCAAGATAATAATTTGCCGCGTAATTTTCGCCTTCGAGCGCAATCACTTTTTCAAAATAATTCTTCGCCTCGGCTGATTTTTCCTGCTTTAACAAAATCTTTCCGAACAACAAATTCGCCGCCGCCGATTTTTCATTTAATGCGAGAGATTTTTTCAAAGTTTCTGCCGCCGCGTCGTATCTTTGCGATTGAAAAAGCAGATCGCCGAGATAATCGAGCCATTCGGCTTCGCTTATCTGTTCGGTTTTCAGATCGGTTTCAAAAGTCAATCTTTCTCTAAAATTAATTTGATTCGCGGAGAAAGTCTTTTTTGAAATGTATGTTTCGAGATTTATTTCGGTTTCCGCATAATTGCTTTTAAAAGATTCTTCAAAAGCAATTTCCGGCGATTTATTTTCCGCAGAGAGCGCAAGATATTTTCTCAGCATCGTGTCAATCGAGCCGCCGTTTTTCTGCATTAAGAAGTGAACCAAAGCCCAAGATTGCGCGTAAAACAAACTTTTTTCGTTTTCGTTCATCTTGTTCAGCGATTGATAATCAATCGCTGAAAGCGTCTTTAGCGGAATCAATTTATACTGCCGCAAAAGCCGCAGATGATTTTCCCGAACTTCGCCGAAAACCGCTTTCTGCTCATTTTTCATACGGAAAGTCTGAAAATATTCGGCTAAACCTTCGTTGAGCCAAAGAGGTAAGACAGAAGTTTGAAAGGTGTTTTTGACGAGAAAATGAAAATATTCGTGATAAATCGTGCCGGAAGATTTTTCTCCGTTGTCAAAAATCGGAAACGCGATGTAGTTCATTTCATCGCTCGACTGGAAAAAGCCCGACACACTTTTGTCTGAGAAACCATTTTCCCGAATGGGTTTAAAAGGCGAAAAACTTTCCGCATCTTTGAAGATCAAGATCGTCGGCGAAACGGGCGCATCAACGATTATTTCTGGAAAAGCGCGGTGAAATACTTCTCTAAATGTTTCCAGTTCAAAGGCTTTCCGGCGAATTTTTTCTTCGCCAACTTCACCGACGAACTCGAAATGTTTTGAACGAACGATGACAAATTCGTCTTTGGCAGATATAAAAATATTTGCCGAAAACAAAAGCAAGATGCAAATAAAAATCTTGGAAAAGCTTGATTTTTTCATTAGCATAATCGAAAACTGTCAGTCATTTTTATAAAACCTTTTCGGGTTTCACGATTATAGACCATTTACTATTTAACTTTAAGGATTTACCATATTTTTAAGATGAACGAACAAACTTTTTCCGCGCTCGGCTACGAAAATCTTTTGTCGCTGTTTATGCGTTACGCGCAGACACCGATGGGCAAAGAGCGTTTCGCATTTTTAACTCCGCACACGAATATTTTCGATCTCAAAAGAGATTTAACTGCGATTGCCGAAACTTTTGAATTAAACGAAAAACAAATTTCGTGGCAATTTTCCGAACTCGATGATCCGTCGGATGCGATTGCGATTTTGCGAATCAAAAACGCGACTTTAGAGCCGACCGTGATGCTCGAACTCGTGCGTCTGTGCAATCAGGCACTTTTTGCGCGTTCGGCGATTCAGACGGAAAAAGAATCCGCGCCGACGCTCTGGAAAACCGTCGAAATTTTGCCGCCGACGCTTTTGGAAACGATCAATCGCATCAACAAAAAACTTCTGCCGAACGGCGAAATTGACGATTCGGCTTCGCCCGAATTAGCCAGACTTAGGCGCGAAATAAATTCGTTTCGCGGACGATTGCAAAAATCTCTGGAAAGTTTGATGCGTAATTCGAGCGATGCGATTCAGGATGCGATTGTTACGCAGCGCAACGAGCGTTTCGTAATTCCTGTCAAAGCCGATTTTCGCGGCAAAATTTCCGGCGTGGCGCACGGTTTTTCATCGTCGGGCGCGACCGTTTTTATCGAACCGCTCGAAGCCATCGAAGCCAACAACGAACTGCAATCTTTAAAAGGCAAAGAAGAACGCGAAGTCGCACGGATTTTATTTTCGCTGACCGAAGATTTGCGCGAACAGCTTCCGGCAATCGAATCGGCAGTCGAAGCCGTCGCCGAACTCGATTTTATCAAAGCCAAAGTCGAATTTGCACGAGTTTTCAGATCAATCGTGCCGGAAATTTCCGAAGACGAAACGCTTAATTTGATCGAAGCGCGTCATCCTTTACTGGAAGAATCGCTAAGAAATAGTTCAATGCAGAAGCGTAAAAATGAGGAGAAAAAAGAGGCGGAAACCCGCGCGTCAGCAAAGGCGCAAAACGCGAGAGAAAATCAGCCGCAGATAAACACGGATTCACACGGATTAGAAACCAAAATCCAAAATCCAAAATCCAAAATCCAATCGAATGAAATTGTTCCCGTGAGTTTCAAATTAACCAAACAAAATCCGGTAATGATAATTTCCGGCGCGAATGCGGGCGGCAAAACGGTCGTGATGAAAACCGCCGGACTTTTGTCTTTGATGGCGATTTCCGGTTTGCCCGTTCCGGCGCGCGAGGCAAACCTTCCATTTTATCGTTCGGTTCTGGCGGACATCGGCGATCATCAATCTTTGTCGGCAAATCTTTCGACATTTTCGTCGCACATCTCGAACATCGCCGCGATGATGCACGAATGCAGATCGCCGTCGCTCGTCTTGCTCGATGAAGTCGGCACGGGAACTGACCCGGACGAAGGTTCGGCTCTCGGCGTGGCGATTGTTGATTATTTTCGCAAAAACTGCGGCGCACAAGTCGTCGCTTCGACGCATTATCGCGGGCTGAAAATTTACGCCGCAAACGATGAAAACGTCATCAACGCGTCGGTCGAATTTGACGAAAAAACTTTGCAGCCGACGTATCGTTTGCTTGTCGGTTTGGCTGGCGCGTCGAGCGGAATAGAGATCGCGCGGCGGTTCGGAATCCGCGACGATGTGATCGAAATTGCGCGTCAAAACTTGGATATTTCCGCGCAGGAAGCCGAAAATTATCTGCACAGATTACAGTTTGAAACGCGCCAAGCCGAAGATTTGCGAATCGCGCTCGAAGAAGAACGCGAAGTGACGGCGCGAAAATATGCTTCACTCGAAATCGAAGCGAGCCGCAGGGAAAAAGAGCGCAAAAGAGAATTTGAAAAAGAACTCGCCGAAACGATTCGGAGTTTTGAAAATCAATCGAAAGCCTTTATCGAAACCATCGAAGACAAAGCGTTAAAAAACAAACTCGAAAAGGAACGAGCCGCGCGAAAAGCCGAACTCAACCGCGCCGTAATTTCCAAAGTCGGTGAAAGCTATCAGCAATCGGCAGTCAGCAGTCAAACCAAAACCAGCGCTCAAAAACCGAAAATCGTCAATACGAAAATCGAAGTCGGTTCGAGAGTTTTAACGACTTTCGGCAATGTCGGCACGGTCGAAAAAATTGACAAGGAAACGGCGGAAGTTTCAATCGGCGCGATGCGTCTGCGCGAAAAACTTTCCAATCTCAAAACTGTCGTCGAACCTGAAATACCGAAGCAAATGTCGCTCGGTGAACAACTGCAAAATCAAGCGAAAAGTTCAAATCTGCGGCTCGACACCGAAGATATGAGTTCCGAATTAAATCTCATCGGCAAAACGACCGCCGAAGCCGAATACGAAGTTGACCGCTTTTTAGACGAAGCATATCTCGCAAGTCTGCCGCGCGTCCGCATCATTCACGGCTTCGGCACAGGCGCACTAAAAAACTTCGTTCACCATTTCCTTAAAGATCATCCGCACGTTTCCAAATACAGTTTCGCACCGTCAGATCAAGGCGGAAACGGTGCTACAATTGCAGAACTAAAATAAATTTTGATTATGACTATCGAACAAATTTGGATTGAAATTGAAAAATTAACTACAATCGAAAAACTGGAATTGAACGAAATAATTGCTCGAAACATAAAAGAAGAATTATCCGAACAAGAAGAAACTGACAATGAAGAACAATGAAAGCAAAAGAATCAATTGAAACATTCGTTGAAGATAAAGGCGCGGATTTGAAAATATCTAAAAGCCAAAGCGATAAAAATTTGATCGCCACGCTTGAAGGTTTAGGTTATCTGCCGAAAAATTTTCAAGGCGGATTTTTGTATCATCTTTTAGAACATACAAATCCGAAAATCAGATTTCTCGCCGCCAAAAATATCGCCAAACTAAATCAGGTAAAAAGTCTCGAACCGCTCTGGAATGCTTTTTATAAAGAAAACGACACCGGCACGAGACGAGAAATAGTTTCGGCAATCGGCAGACTTCGCAAGCCGCAAAACAAACCATACTTATTCGAGATTTTGCACGACGAAGACCCGAAAGTCGTTTGTCAGGCAATTCGTGGTTTATTGGTTTATGACAATGATATTTTAGTCGAGAGAAAGTTAAAGCATTTATTAAATCACGAAAACGAAACTGTCAGAACCGTAATTTATAAAGAGTATTTTGCCGAAAAAACGCAAAGAGAAAATGAATTACCGCATCCTGAAACTTACGATTTTCTAAAAAATGTCGTCGTCAATGCCGATGTTCGGGAAGCATTATTAAATGTCCCGAACGAAAGCGTTCATTTAACTTTTACTTCGCCGCCGTATTACAACGCGAGAGATTTTTCATATCTATAAGTTATGACTCCTAAATTTACAGATCAAGACAGGAAACTTGTTATTGATGAATTGGAAAAAATCCAAAATGTAAAGCTCGAACAAGTTAAACCTTCGAGAAAATTATACAAAGACACGAATGGAATGTTTTATTTGATTTCGGGCGGCTCGGAAGATTGGCACGGAATAAATGCCACTATTATGCAGATTCTTGGGGCGGAAAATAAAGAAGGTGCATTCATTGTCGTGAAAAAATATAAAACAAAAATGGATATTTGCGTTGGTTCGCTCGCCACGTTTCTGCAAAACAAAGAAAAATTACCAACGACAAAGCAAGGCGGCTTTCAATTTCATTGTGTTTTAACCGAAGACGGTTTATATGTCGAAGAAATTCCCGAAGTTTACTGCAACAAAGTCACAGAAATTCTTTTTCCGAATCATCAAAAAGATTTAAGCAAACTGAAAGAAATCTCGAAAATTATCAATATTGAAATACAAGATGATGTAAAACTCACACATTATGATTTACAAGCGAAACTGGTTTTGGTCGGAAGTTATTTAGGTTATCGAACATTCGTTCCCGCACCCGATAAAAATAAACAAACAATTTTCGGGGTTTTAGGCGATTTATGCACGGAAAAACAAATTCCGGAAGGTTCGATTCCGGCTTTGAGTTTGAATACTGTAAAATTTGTAGATGTTATTTGGTTTGATGAAGAAGGTTATCCGACACACGCTTTTGAAGTCGAACATACAACCGACATTACAAAAGGACTTTTGCGGCTTTATCAGGTTCATAAATTGCGAATCAAAATGTTTATTATTTCGGAAGAAGAAAATAAAGGAAAATTTCACAGGGAAGTCGCCAAAAGTCCATTCGCCAAAATTAAAAACGAATTTGTTTTCAAAAATTATGATGAACTCGACGATTTTTTTCAATCAGTCAAACATTTCAGCCAGATGCAGGAGAAATTTTTAGCACAAAATGGATAATCAAATTATAATTTCATATTCAGATAAAATCTTTGCGACAGGTGTTTTTCTACAACCTGTCAAATGCACAATTAACGGAATTGAACAATGGCGTTGGGTTGCCGTCGGTTTTGAAGATGATAGTTATTATGACGGTGAAATCATTGACGTTTATGAGTATGCAGACACTCTTGAAAAATTGGTAGCAGACTCTGAGGAATAATCGTTTGTCATAAAAGAGCAGCATTACAAGGCGGGGCTTGGTCAAGTGCGGGAAAACGCACGGAAAAACTTTTAATGAAAACTCTTTTTGAAATTTATTCTGTTCCGGTTGATTTTTATGCTGAAAAAGAAACTTTGATTACTGTTGAGACTAAAGCTAAAAAAGGTTCGACCAAAATGACGAAAGTTAAACGTGAGATTGATTACTATTTTCTTAGCAACGGCGAACAATTCAGATGCGAAGTAAAACTGATGGGAACGGGAAATTCAGAAAGTGCTGACGGGGTGGTTGCCCGTAACAGTGATATTTTTATTGCCGATTCGTTGTCAAACCAAAACAAAAAACAGTTAAATGATTTGGATGTTGAATGGATTGAATTGAGAACCAAAGACGGTTATAAGAGATTTGCTGATGTATTAAGACGATTTAACATACCTTTCACAGATTTTAACGGCGATATTGATAAAAAGTTAGGTGAAATTTTGAACAAACTACTTGTTTAATTAAAATTTTCTAATTCTGATGCGGCAGTTTGATTTCGACGGGTAATCCGTCTTTTTTCACGATTTAAACCGAATCAATTCCAATTCCATCAGTTTAATTTTTCCTGCAATTTCCTCAAGGCTTTGTAAGCCTGAACGTAATTCGGCTGTTCGTCGAGCGCGAAACCGTAATGTCTTGCGGCTTCAAGAAATTTGCCGCGTTTTTCGTAAACGGTTGCGAGATTAAAATGCGGATAAGCGCGGGCTTCGTATCGCGGTGCGGCAATCGCTTTTTCGAACCATTTTACGCAATCGTAAAGATTTCCTTTGGCGATCAGATAACTTCCGATGTCGTTATACGGATTACCGAAATCCGCGTCAACGGAAATCGCCGCGATACATTCGGCGATGGCGAGATCGTATTCGCCTTGAAAACTGTATGTCCAGCCGAGAAAAGTGTAGGCTTCGGCGGTCGGAAAAATTTCGATGGATTTTTTGTAAAGTTTGATCGCTTCGGCGTAATTTTTCGTTGTCTGCGCTTTGTAGGCTTCGTTAAAAACTTCGACGGCTTCGCGTTTGATCGGATTTTTTATTTCTTGCTCGGAAAACACGGTTTTAAAGTTAGCAGAAAGTTTTCAGATAGTTAACAGGAAGTTGACAGAAAGTTGGAAGAATTTTTAAATTTCGGCTTTTACTTTTAACTCTGAAAACTTTCCACCAATTCTGAAAACTTTCTATAACTTTCTGCAACTTTCTGAAAACTTCCTGTCAACTTTTATTTTATCTTCGTGATTCGATTTTCGAGTATCGGCGCGATAGTTTTGTCGGGTGCATTTTTTATCGCCTCTTCAAAAACTTCGGAATCTTTCGGCGCGTTTTCGGCAGTCGTTAAAACTTTCGCGTCTTTGAACATCGCGTAACCGTCGCCGCCGCGCGAAACTAAAAAGTCGGAAGTGGCGAGCGTATATTTTGCTTCGTCAAAAAGTCGCTTTCCGCCGACGAAAATATCAGACACGCGGTTTCCCGCCGGTTTTGTCGTGTCGAACGAAAATTTGATTCCCGAAACCTGCGGAAATCTTCCCGGCTCGCCGTCTTCACCGACTGCGCTTCGGGCAACGCCGTGTTCGAGAATTTCTTTGAGAAGTTTTCCCGTAACTTCGACTTTCACAATCGGATTATTAAACGGCAAAACTGAAAGAATATCGCGTTTGGTCAAAGCTCCCGGATTATATGTCAGATCAGCGCGAATCGAACCGCCGTTGACCAATCCGATGTCGGCGTTTACCGCTTTACGATAAGTGTCGGCGATAAAATCTCCGATGTTGGTTTCTTTTGTGCGACTAGATAATGAAAGCGCGTCGAGTTCCGTTCCGGTTCTGCCGACAGGTTCGGCGAGTTTTTCCAAAAGGTCTTTGTATCTTTCAAAAACCGGCGTAAATTCCGGCGCGTCGGCAACTTGATCGGTCACGGGAATAACTTCCCAATCGAGACTCGTAAGTTTTTTCGATTGATTATCGAAATTCAAATTGAATTTTCCGAGTTCGCGTGCGTCGGCGGTCATTTTAAAGATCGGTGTGCCGTTTGAAGACGATTGCAAAAGCGTGTGTTCGTGTCCGCCTAAAATTAAATCGAAATCGGCGCAGTTGGCGAGTTTTTTGTCCTGCGCCATAAACAGATGCGTCAGACCGATGACGGCATTCGCGCCCGCCGCACGCATTTTCGGGACTAGTTCTTTCGCTGTTTCGCAAAAATCTTTGACGGTCAAAAAAGATTCCATCGAAGAAGTTTCCTTTGTTTCGGGCAAAATAAATCCGATAATGCCGATTTTCACGCCGCCGATTTCTTTAATAACGAACGGCGGCGTGTCGGCAAAAATTTTATTGTTTCGCGTGTCGAAAACATTCGCGCCGAGCCATTGAAATTTCGATTCTTTCATCCGTTCGAGCAGAACATCGGTTTTTACGTCAAACTCGTGATTGCCGAACACGGCGTAATCAATCCCGACCGCATTCCACGCTTCGATCATCTGCGCGCCTTTAAACGTCCGCGATTCGACCGAAGGCGAAATCGTATCGCCGCCGAGCGTAAAAATCGTGTTCGGATTTTCGCGCATCACTTCTTTTTTTAAAGTTATTAATCTTGCGAGTCCGCCGCGTTTTCCGCCGTCAACAGGTATGAATTGATAAACGTCATTAACGTGCAAAAGAGTGACGCGAATTTCCTGCGCGGAAATTGAACTGCAAAATACGAATAGCGCAATTATAGACAGTAATTTATTTTTCATATTAATTATTCAATTTACAATGCTTTTAAATGAGTTCGCGCTTCCCAGAGTTCGGGCATAAATTTCTTGTCGAGAGTTTTCCGCAAATAGCCCGCGCCTTCCGAACCGCCTGTTCCCGGTTTCATTCCGAGCATTCGTTCGACCATCAAAACGTGATGATAACGCCAGAGCGCGATGGCTTCGTCGTGTTCGATCAGCAAATCCTGCATATTGAAAAGGTCGGGATATTTTTCGGGATGAGTTAAGATCTCGACGGTCGAATTAACTTTTTCTTCATTCGTTTCAGTTTTAAAATTACTTCTCGAAAGCAGATTCCAGAATTCGTCGGCAAGCGTCGGTTCGTTAAATCTTTCGGTCAATCTCTCAAGAGCAAATTCGTCGTGTTCAAAAGTTTTTAAAATATGTTCGCTCTTTGCGCCGGAAATAAATTCGAGTTCTCGAAACTGCATTGACTGAAAACCGCTCGCCGGATTGAGTTTGTCGCGGAATTCTAAAAAACCGATCTGCGCCATCGTTTCGAGAATATGAATCTGCGAGACAATGACTTTTTCAATCGCCGTCACTGCGCGTAAAGAATGATTGGCGCGAAACATTCTGCCTTCTCGCATCCAGCCGATGGTTGCGTCAATTTCGTGCAGAATTTGTTTAAACCATAGTTCGTAAGTTTGGTGAATTATGATGAAAAGCAGTTCGTCGTGACTCGTCGGCTCTGATAAAGTTTCCTGCAAATTAATCAATTCGGGAACTTTCAGATATTCATTGTATGAAAGCAAAGCGTCTTTTCCGTATTCGTATGACATAGAAATTTTTGATCCGGGCGAAAGTTTATATATCTTGATTTATCCCGTGTTTATTGTCAATTTACGATTTTTTTCGCATTATTTAACGAATTTGTTGAAAATGTCTTGACAGACGGCTTATATTCCGCTAAATTTTCCAACATTCCATCGGGAAAAACCCAAATAAAATTTATTAAAAATCTTGAAGTTTAAGATTTTCTATTTTTTAGAAATGAGTTGTATTGTGTTTCGTTTCGAATATTCGTAAAAAAGTATGAAAAACTTTTCGCAATATAACTATGTTTTTTTTCAGCCGTTTTTCACGAAAAAACAATAACGGCTGCTTTAACCAAATAATAATTTACTGAAGTTTGTAGGAGGAAATTAGAAAAAATGTCAAAAATTACCGGCAAGGTCAAATGGTTTAATAACGCGAAAGGCTACGGATTTATCGAACAGCCCGGCGAACAGGATATTTTCGTGCATTACAGCGCGATTGGCGGCGACGGCTACAAAACCTTGATTCAAGGTCAGGAAGTCGAGTTTGAAGTTTCAAACGGTCCGAAAGGTCCGCAGGCGGAAAACGTGCTGAAAGTATGATGAAAAATTAAATCTTCTGACCGCTTCCGGTTTTTTCTAAAAGTATTACCGGACAGCGTTTTTTTGGAATAAAAAAATCGGCTCTTTTTTACGAGAGCCGATTTTTCGTTTTAAATAAAATCTTCACCTTTGGCTTTAAAAGTTCTGCGCCAGAGTTCGCGGTAAGACGTGTATTGATTGACAATCGAATTGTATTGATAGCGTTGCGCGTATGACAGATTGCGGTCGTCGGCGACTCGTTTGATCGCGGCTTCGACGCGACCGCGAGCTTCGTGCGGCGGACGTTTTGTGCCGCCGTTAAAATAAATCCCGAATTCGATTTTCAGACGGCGAATATCTTCTTCGAGTTTGGACAAACGCTGTTCGATTTCCGCCGATTTTTCACCTTTGTTGACGCTGTAACGATTTAATCTATTTTCTGAAATTGCCATTATTTATTCATTTCCCCAATTTAAAGTAAATCAGCAAAGCGCGAATAATTCCCTTTTTTACGGCTAATTCGGCTAAAATAATTTTATGTCTGAAAAAGAATCAAACGATCCGGCAAACATTCTGCGCTTTTTGCCTTCGATCAACGAACTGCTCGAAACGAAAACGGCAAATCAAATAAAATCCGAAAACGGCGAAAGATATTTAACCGAAAAGGCACGAACGGCGGTCGAATCCGTGCGGCGCGAATTACTGAAAGCCGAATCTGAAGAAGTTTTTTCGCGTAAAAATTTGTTGGAAAAAGCCGAAATGTCGCTTGAAAATATTTATCAAACCGCAAAACGAAAACGCATTCAGCGCGTGATAAATGCAACGGGCGTTATTATTCACACGAATTTAGGACGCGCTCCGCTGTCGCCCGAAATTGTCGAAGCAATTTCAGAAAACGCGGCGCGTTACTGCAATCTCGAATACGATCTCGATACGGGAAAACGCGGCAAACGCGGCGAAGCGGCGGAAAAACTTCTGGCGGAAATGACGGGCGCGGAAAGCGCATTGATCGTCAACAATTGCGCGGCGGCGTGTATTCTGGTTTTGACCGCTTTGTGTAAAAACGGCGAAGCGGTTGTTTCACGCGGCGAACTCGTCGAGATCGGCGGCGATTTTCGCATTCCCGACGTGATGAATGAATCGGGCGCGATTTTAAAAGAAGTCGGCGCGACCAATCGCACGAAAATTTCCGATTACGAAAAAGCCGTCGGCGAAAACACGAAAATGATCGTCAAAGTGCATCCGTCGAATTATCGAATTATCGGTTTTACCGAAACGCCGACAATTTCCGAATTGTCGAAACTCGCGCGTCAAAAAAATATTCTGCTTTACGAAGACGCAGGTTCGGGCGCATTGCTCGATTTATCGAAATTCGGTTTGCAGGACGAACCTTTAATCAGCCGTTCTATTTCAGACGGCGCAGATGTCGTCACGTTTAGCGGCGACAAACTGCTCGGCGCGATTCAGTCGGGTTTGATCGTCGGCAAAAAAGACGTGATCGAAATTTTAAGAAAACATCCGCTTTACCGCGCACTTCGGGCGAGCAAAATTACATACTCGGTATTGGAAACGGTTTTAAATGAATTTCAGAATGAAAAAGCGTTTGCAGAAATTCCGGTTTTTAAAATGATTTCGATGACGAAAAAAGAAATCGAAAAGCGTGCGGAATCATTTGTTAAAAGGCTGGACAACGACAATTTGAAAGTCGAGATCATTTCCGGCAAATCCGTTATCGGCGGAGGTTCTGCGCCTGATGTTCAGCCGCCGACAGCTTTGATTTCGATTAATCACAAAGAATTTTCCGCCGTTTGTCTGGAAGAAATTTTACGCAAATCAAAACCGCCCGTTATCGGCAGAATTTTGGAAGACGGATTTTTGCTTGATCTTCGCACGGTTTTTGAAGATGAAGAAAATCAATTGTTGGAAGTTTTGAAAAAGATTTAAGAACATTGCCCGCGAATAAGCGCGAAATACGCGAATAGAAAGAATTTTTGCATATTCCTCTATTCGCGTGTTTCTTATTTTTCGCGGTTAAAATAATTTGTTATTTCACGGCTTTATACTCGATACGGCGATTTTTGGCGCGTGATTCCGCGTCTTTGTTCGGCACTTTCGGATCGTCTTTGCCGTAGCCTTTCGCTTTCAGACGATTTTGATTTACGCCGAATTTTACGAGAGCGGCTTCGACGGCGTTGGCGCGACTTTCGGAAAGTTTTTGATTGCTCGTGTCCGAACCGATGTCGTCAGTGTGTCCGCCGACTTCGATGACGAACGACGGCGGCAGTTTATTGATATATCCGGCAGCTTTTTTGAGAAAATCCAATCTTTGCGGAGGAATAACGGAACTTCCGCTTTCAAAATTGATGATCTGCATACTGAGAGCCTTCAAAAGTTCGTCAATCGAAGGCGGATCGGACATTTTTTCGAGAGACTGAACCGCGCATCTTTCGGATTTTTCAACGTCGGTGCTTTTTATATCGGCGCAGTCTTCGGTCGGTTGTTTGATAAACGTGCAGTCGGCGATTTTTTCGGTCGTCGTGCCGTCCTGTCCGACGAGTTCAATCGGTTTACAATTGTAATTCGGATGTCTGATCTCGATTTTTTTCGTCTCGCCGGACTTCAAAGTCGGCAATTTTATCGAACCGTCTTCGCTTGTTACGCCCCACGGACTGCCGTCTATAAAAATATCGCTGCCGATTGGAACGCCTTTTAGAACCAACTCGAAACCTTTTTTATTAAGGAAAAAATAATATGTGGCGAGCAGAACGACCGCCGCAAACATAAACATCGTAAAAAGTCCGCCGGCGATAAAAATCCACCCCGGAACGCCGCCTTTTTTCTTCTGTTCTTCCTTTTGTTTGGCAGATTCCTGCGCCGGAGTCGGCGGAATATTTTGATATTTGGCGCGTTCGGCTTCCGGCAGACGAATCAGCGGTGTCGTCAGATCGTAATTTTCATTTCTCGCCTGATCCGGTTTTTCTCTGAAATCTTCGGGCTTCGAGCCGAAATCCGCCGGAAGATTGATGTTCGCCTGCGTCATCGCCCAATCATCGCCGCCGGAGTTTTTCGGCTGATTCGACGGCAGATAAGTTTTATTAAAATCCGGCTCGTTTTTATCCGGCGGCGCAACATTATAATTGGCAACCGTCTTTCCCCAATCGTCGGCGGGCGGTTGCGGCGCGTAATTATAATTAGTTTTCCCCCAATCAGCCGAACCGCCGTCATTTTTCGGCAAATTAATGTTCGGTTTGGTTTCCGAAAAATCGTCCGGCGGCGGTTGTTTTGGATTGTTATTGTTATCCGACACTTTTTCTTAAAACTCCTTGAGTTTCAGATTATACTGCAAAACAATTAAATTCGCTTACAAACTAAAACTTTAGACGAGCGATGTCAAAATAGTTGCTGTGTTTAAGATTTATCAGTGAAAAGTTTAATAACGGATAAATCATTTTTTCCAAAATACTTTTGCCGGATAAAAATAAAATCAGTCATAAACAACTTATCTTTTTATTGTTTTTTAACGGAAATAATATTTTGTTTTATTAAAAACCGGAGAAAGAAAAAAGACATTGCCGCGATTATCAAAGTCGTAAACATAGCTGACGATAAGATATTGCTTGTAGAATTCCTAAAATCGCAATCAAAACGGCGACGGGAAATAAAATCCACTGACTGAAAACTTTTATTATCGGATAGTTATTTGATATTCGGCGGCTGCGCTTTTTTCGTGCGAATGTTGATTCCTTCGTCGCCGAGCAGAAAAACGCGACGGGCATCGTAAGTGGAAGTGTTGGTCGGAAAATATGAGAGCAAATAACGATTTTTGCGAAGTTCGTCGCAGATAAATTTCGCGGCTTCCTGCGCTTCGTCGAGCGGGAAAACTTTGCCGCCCGTGTTTTCCGTAATGTCGTTGATAACTTTATTGGCTTTCGGCGTGTTGCGGCGATACGCGCCGCCCGTGCGGTCGGGAATCTGCAAGGCATAAACCGTGATATTTTCGTTTTGCAATTTGTCCAAAACCTTATCGAAACTCGTTTTGCTGCCTCTGTCCAAACCGTCGCTGATGATAACGACCGCCGTCTTTCGCGTTCCCGGCATCAGCGGAAGCAAAACCTGATCAACCGTCGCGTCAACCGCATCGAAAATATACGGATTTCCCTGTTTGCGAAACGTAGCGAGCGAGGTTTCTATTTTTTTCGCGTCGTCCGTCCATTCCTGTATGATTTCGGGTTTTTCGTCAAAAGCGAGAACGAATAATTGATCGCCGTCAAAAATTTCGTAGGCAAATTCCATTACGGCTTTGTTCATTTTTTCAACATCGGTGCGAAGCGTCTGCGAATTATCAACCAAAATAACGATTCGCGCGGGCGACGGATCGAAGCTGAAATTTTTAATGCGCTGTTCGATACCGTTTTCATAGAGAGCCAGATTTTCAACCTTGATCGGTTCTTTTTTATCATCGGTGCGCCAAGCCGTCACGCTCAAAATCGTGCCGTCGAGATTTCCCGTCGTCCGCGCGCTGTGTCCCGACTGGGCAAAAACAAACGCCGCAAAACTTAATAAAACCAATGCAACGGGTAAAATCTTTCGGGACGAAAATTTCATAATCATTCGGTAAAAATCTAATCTTTCTTAGAAGCTGTTTGAAAACTCAATTTGGTTTTAATCGGCGAAGCATCAAACGCATCATGGCGATTTGAATCATCGTTTCGCTCGTCTTGGTGAATCGCTCGTAATCTTTCGACAAGCGGCGATGATTATTGAGCCACGCAAATGTTCGCTCAACAACCCAACGGCACACGACGAATCCTTTGATGTCGTCAGAGCGCAAAACCACTTCCAAACAATAGCGAAAACGTGCCTTAACCCACTCGATCACCTGTCCGCGATAACCGCCGTCAACCCAAATCTTTCGCAATTTCTTGCGATGGACACCGAATGTGCGAAGCAGTTTTTTCAATCCGTCGCGGTCCTGGACACACGCGGTCGTGACGACCAAAGCAATCATCAAACCCATTGTATCAACCAGAATATGGCGTTTGCGTCCCATTATCTTCTTGCCCGCATCAAAACCGCGCGAAGAAGGCACGGCGGTTGTTTTAACTGATTGTGAATCGAGCGAACCTGCCGTCGGATGTTTGTGCCGTCCTTTTTTTTCTCGCAACCGGGAGCGCAGAGTTTCGTGAATTCGATACCACGTCCCGTCTTTCCGCCACTTTTGAAAATACCCGTAAACCGAACGCCAATGCGGATAATCGTTCGGAATAAACCGCCATTGACAACCCGTAAAGAGCAAGTAATAAATGGCATTGACCACTTCCCGGAAATCAACTTCACGCGGTCTGCCGGTTGGTTTTGGTTGTGGAAACATTTCTTTGATATGATTCCATTGACTATCAGTTAAATCAGTCGGATATTTTTTCACAAAAATAATTTTCCAAAACTGACTATCTGATAGTCAAATCATCCTTTATTTCGAGTTTTCAAACAGCTTCTTAGAGTTTGAGGTCGTGTCTTTTGAACTCGATGTCGTGTCTTTCGTTGTCTTTGATGCAGAATCGGTCTTTGCGGTTGAATCAGTTGAAGAATTTTTTTCGTTTTTCTCACTTTTCTCGCTCTTTTCGCTTTTCATCTCCTTGCCGCCACTCGATTTTTTCGAGTAATCGGTGACATACCAGCCTTCGCCTTTGAATTGAAAGCCGGAAAGTGACAATTGTTTTTCGAGTTTTCCGCCGCAATTTTCGCAAACTTTTAACAGTTCATCGGAAACTCTCTGCATTTTTTCAACGTGATTGCCGCATTCGGCACATTTGTATTCGTAAATAGGCATAAACTTTTATTGATATTATTTTTCTTAGTTATTACAAAAGTATAAAACTTTTTGATGTAAATTTTCAAAATTTATTTTTCTGCATTTTCATTTCGGTTTTTATAAAATCCGAAGAATCCGTAAAACATATTATTACCGTCTTAGCTTACTTAAACAAACTCATAAAAATAAAAAGCATCGGTCTCGGATTTAGACTTTGTGCAAATATTTATGGTAGTCTTAGCGTTTTCAAATCACTCAAAAAGGAATATAAGACACAAAAAATGATAGATGAATTTGCTTTCGACAATACGGAAGAACGCCGCAAAACGCGTCAGGACGGCGGTTCGGGTTGGATCGAAGTTATTGTCGGTTCGATGTTTTCAGGCAAGAGCGAAGAATTGATTCGCCGTCTCCGCCGCGCACAGATTGCACGGCAGAAAGTTCAGGTGTTCAAACCGAAGATTGACGACCGTTATTCGATTGAACAAATCGCTTCGCATTCGGGAATGACGCACGTTTCTAATCCCGTGATGACCGCCGCCGAAATGCTCGCGCAGATCGAACCCGAAACCGAAGTCGTCGGCATTGACGAAGGACAGTTTTTCGATATGGCAATCGTCGAAGCCGTCAATGCTCTCGCCGACAGCGGAAAACGCGTCATCGTCGCAGGTTTGGATCAAGATTATCTCGGCAGACCTTTCGAGCCGATGCCGCAGCTTTTGTCGGTCGCCGAATTTATCACGAAAACGCACGCCATCTGCGTTAAATGCGGTTCGACCGCCAATTATTCGCAGCGCACCAGCGAATCGAGTGAGCGCGTCGAGGTCGGCGCAAACGACAAATACGAAGCGCGCTGCCGCAAATGTTTCAAACCGCAGCCGGACGCGCCGACTGTTCACGAAGATTGATTGTTTCTGAAAAAAAATCGGCTTTTTAAAGCAAAAAGCGAAGTTGGGAAATATTTCCCAACTTCGCTTTTTGTATTTGATAATTTCAGATAAATTTTAAGCCGCCTGTGTGCGTTCGAAAGGTATTTCTTCAAAATGTGTAAAGCGTTTGAAATCGGCGAAACGCTTGTTTATTTCCTTGTGCGTGAGATCGTCAACTCTTTCCGTGCCGAACTTTTCGACGTTAAACGAAGCCATTACCGAACCGTAAATCATCGCGCGGCGCATCGTTTCGTCGTTGATGTCCTTATGAGCTGCGAGATAACCCATAAATCCGCCCGCGAACGTATCGCCCGCGCCGGTCGGATCGAAAACCGATTCGAGCGGATAAGCCGGAACGACGAAATACGAATCTTTCGTAAATAAAGTCGCGCCGTATTCGCCGCGTTTGATGACGACCGCCTTCAGACCGAAATCCAGAATCGCTTTCGCCGCTTTATGAATGTTCGGCTCGTCCGTCAACTGCCGCGCTTCGGCATCGTTGATGATAATGCAGTCAACGACTTTGATCGTTTCGATCAGAGCGTCTTTCATCGAAGTAATCCAGAAATTCATCGTGTCCATCGCCACGAATTCGGCTTTTTCGCATTGTTCGCGCACATTTTTCTGGATCATCGGCAGAATATTCGCCAGAAATAAAATGCGCGAATTTTTCGATTCGTCCGACAATTTCGGATCGAATGTTTCAAAAACATTGAGCTGCGTGTCGAGCGTGTGCGCGACGTTCATATCGTATTCGTATCTGCCGCTCCAAAAAAAAGTCTTGCCGCCGGCAACGATTTCCACATCGTCCGTATTGATATTGTGACGTTTGAAAACCGCCCATTCGTCATCACCGAAATCGCCGCCGACCACGCCGACCGCGCGAACGTCCGTAAAGTAACTCGCCGACAAAGAAAAATGCGTCGCCGCGCCGCCAAGAATTTTGTCACGCTTGCCGAAAGGCGTTTCCAAAGCGTCAAATGCAACCGAACCTACAACTGTTAAAGACATTATTAAAAATTATTCTCCTGTTAAATTTGTGTTTCAATCAAAACAATTAATTTATCAAAGTTTTGAAAATAACTGAATCGGAATCAATCGAAATCAGTCCGGCTGCAAGTTTTTCGTTTATACACAACCCGACAGTTTTCCATTTTCTTTCAACTTTCCGTGTAAATATTGACGATAGATTTTAACGATTTCAGAAAGTTTCGTTTAATGATTTTGCCGGATAAGTCGTTTTTACTCAACAAAAAAACGACGAGCCGAATGCCCGTCGTCGTTGATTTTTCCGAATAATTTTGGTGGAGACGAGGGGGGTCGAACCCCTGACCTCATGACTGCCAGTCATGCGCTCTGCCAAACTGAGCTACGTCCCCGAAGCAATTACGAATTATAAATTACGAGTTGCGAATTTAGCAAATCGGTATTTGATAACAAATAACAAATCATAATTCATAATTCATAATTCGATTATTTGCCTTTAAATTCCGGTTTGCGTTTTTCCAAAAATGCCGAAACGCCTTCCTGTTTGTCTTCGGTCGAAAAACAGATCGCAAACAGATCAACTTCGCGGCGTAAGCCTTCGTCGAGATTCGAGCGCGAGGCGAATTTGACTGCTTCTTTGCAGAGTTGGAGCGCGACCGGAGCTTTTTCGGCGATTTTGTTTGCCATTTCAAAAGTTTTCAATTCGAGTTCGGCAAGCGGATAAACCTGATTTACGAGACCGAATTTATGCGCCGTCTCAGCATTAATCATATCGCCCGTCAAGATCATTTCCATCGCTCTGCCTTCGCCGATCAGCCGCGGCAGCCGCTGAGTGCCGCCGCCGCCGGGCATAATTCCCAGATTTATTTCCGGCTGAGAAAACCGCGCATTTTCGCCTGCAATGCGAATATCACAGGCGAGTGCGAGTTCACAACCGCCGCCGAGACAAAAACCGTTTATCATCGCAATAACGGGTTTCGGAAAATTATCAATCGAATTGAAAAGCGTTTTTTCGTAAAAACTGTTGCGCTGCGTCACCGGCGTTTTGCCTTCAAATTCGGAAATATCCGCGCCGGCAATAAAAGATTTTTCGCCGCTTCCGGTAACGACGACAACGCGCACCGAATCGTCTTTTCTTAATTCTTCGAGAGCGGCAACTCCTTCTTCGTGAACTTTTGAACTCAGGGCATTTAATTTATCGGGACGATTGATCGTTAAAAGCGCGACTTTGCCACGTTTTTCGACCGTAATTGTTTCGTAATTTGACATAGATTGTAAATTGGTAATCAGTAACCGGTTATCGGTAATCGGCATAAAAGTATTTTCGCGCTGATGCTTAAACTCGAATCAAAATTTTCATTTTGAAAGCTAATTACTAATTACCAGTTATTAATTTTTAATTCTATGAAAAAGCGGCAGGCAAAACAAACGGGAGTTTTTAATCTTCGCCTTCGATTTCTTCGACATTGTCGTCGGCAATCCAAGCGACGAAAAGCCGCAACCAGTTTTCCTTGGATTCTACGATGGAAACGCCGACGCGCGATGTGCCGTAATTTCCGGGCGAACATCTGACGACTTTCGCTTTGACTTCGACCGGAACACCGTCAGGGCGATGCGAACGGATATACAAATTTTCGCCGTTGGCGACCGTTTGGTTGAGATGAAACAATGCGCCGAGCGTAGAAATATCTTCGGTTTCTGTCGGTTCGCTCCACGCTGCGCCGTCATCGGATCGTCCCGATACAACGACCGGCAGGCGCAAAGCCATTCTTAATGCAAAACGCTTTTCCTCGAACTGAGGCTGACTCGTAGTTGCCATAGATAGATTTAAATTTACAACTTTACTTTCCAAGAGCGAAAGTAGTTTAACACGAATTATTTAAAATTTGTAAAAAAAACTTTGACCTAAAAATTTCCCACGTCAAATGGAATTCGACTAACAAGGTTTGGCATAGTTATACTACAAAGATGGTTTGCAATGCTACAATCAATAGTAAGAAAATAGTATCTGGAGAATTTAATTTAAAATATGGCGCAGAATGAAATTTATAAAAAAGTCGTGATTTTGGGTTCCGGTCCGGCAGGTTTGACCGCTGCGATTTACGCTTCACGCGCACAACTGGAACCGCTTGTCGTCGAAGGTCCGCAACCCGGCGGACAACTGATGATTACGACCGACGTTGAAAATTATCCCGGTTTTGCCGAAGGCATTATGGGACCGGAATTGATGGACGAATTTCGCAAACAGTCGGAAAGATTCGGCACGGAATTTTTGACCGTCTGGATTGATAAAGTTGATCTGTCGGAACGCCCATTCAAACTTTTCGGTAAAGAAAGCGAAGACAGCGAAGAAATTACGACCGTTATACACGCCGAAACTCTCGTTATTTCGACGGGCGCGTCGGCGAAATGGCTCGGCGTTCCGGGCGAAGAACCCGTGCCGGAAGGTTTGGGCGGCAACGGCGTTTCGGCTTGCGCGACGTGCGACGGTTTCTTTTTCAGAGGCAAAGAAGTTTCGATTGTCGGCGGCGGCGACACGGCGATGGAAGAAGCTCTGTTTTTAACGCGATTTGCAAATAAAGTTACCGTTTTGCATCGCGGCGGAAATTTTCGCGCATCGAAAATTATGCAGGACAGAGTTTTGAATCACGAAAAGATCGAGATCAAATGGCACACGGAAGTGCGCGAGATTCTCGGCTCGAAAGACGAAGGCGTAACGGGCGTAAAAATTTTTGATAACGAAAAAAATGAAGAAAGTGTTTTCCCGACCGAAGGCGTTTTTATCGCTATCGGTCACAAACCGAACACCGAACTTTTTGCAGATTGGCTCGACTTAAACGATGTCGGCTATATCCAGACCAAAGGCAAAACTATGGAAACCAATATCGCCGGAGTTTTCGCCTGCGGCGACGCGCAGGATCATTATTATCGTCAGGCGATCACGGCGGCGGGAACAGGCTGTATGGCGGCGATTGACGCAGAAAGATTCTTAGTCGAACACGGCGAAGCGCGAAAACAAACCGCGACTAATTGGTAAAACCAGAAGGTAGAAGATATTAGAAAGTAAAAAAGCCCGATTAAATAATGGGCTTTTTCCTTTGACGAAGTAGTTTATCAAATCGAAAAGCGACTATCATCTACAATCTTCTACCTTCTATATTTTAATTCTGCCGCGTTTTAATTAATCTATTGGGATTAAAACCTTCCTCTTTAGCGATCTGCATCATATTTTCATATTTCGCGCCGTCAATCTGCGGCGTGCGGCTCAAAACCCAGAGATATTTTCTGTCGGGCGAACCGACGAGCGCGTAATCGTAATCTTTGCCGAGATCGAGAATCCAATAATCGCCCCGGGCGTTCGGAATAAACGAAAGAAGTTTCGGTGCGAAACGAACTTCCAGTTTCGCATTCGTCTGTTTATCTTTGATCCGCGCTTTGCCTTTCGCTTCGTCAATCTCGCCGTTTGAAGTTTTGCATTTGTTGATAACAGTGATGTCACCGTCTTTTTCAATGACGTATTCCGCCGTCACATTGCTCAGACATTGTTTCTGAAATTTGTTCGGATAACGTGCGATTTCATACCACGTTCCGGCGTATTTATTCAGGTCAACCGACTGCACGGTCGTCGGTTTTTCCCTTTTCTGCGCCGCGATGTTTCGTGCCGTCAAAAAACTGCTGATTAATAATAAACACGCCATCGAAACCGCTAAAATAATTTTTCTCATAAATTGTTTTCCGTCCAAAAACTGTAATTTAATATTTTATAAATGCAAAATAGCTTGCTGAAAATTTCATTAATGAAATGCTTTTCGCGCTGAATTAGTTGTTTGCTAATTCAAACTGCTTTGCCGAATTGTGTGACATAAATTAAAATCAAAGTAGAATTTATCAAGAGTTTAAAAAAAATTATGATCGAAGCAAAAAAAGAAAAATCCGAAAATCAAACCAAGATCGAGCGTTGGGAAAATGAAACTTTAAATCCCGTGATCGAAAAACGTGCCGAACGCAAACAGAGTTTTGAAGGCGTTTCTCTCGAACCAGTCGAACGGCTTTACACAGCCGCTGACACGGAAAATATTGACTTCGACGCGGAAGTCGGTTTTCCCGGCGAATTTCCATATACACGCGGAATTCATCCGACGGGGTATCGCGGAAAACTCTGGACGATGCGCCAGTTTGCGGGATTTTCTTCGCCCGAAGAAACTAATAAACGCTTTAAATATTTGATGGCGCAAGGTCAGACAGGTTTGAGCGTCGCATATGATTTGCCCGCGTTGATGGGATTGGATGCAGATTCGCTTTTGTCGGAAGGCGAAGTCGGAAAATGCGGCGTGGCGGTTTCGAGTTTTGCGGATTTTGAAGCGTTGTTTGACGGAATCAATCTCGAAGATGTTACGGTTTCGCAAACGATCAATGCGCCCGCGTGGATTTTTCTGGCATTTTATCTCGCACTTGCCGAGAAACAAGGTTGCGATTTCAATAAAATTTCCGGCACATTGCAAAACGATATTTTGAAGGAATATATCGCGCAGAAAGAATGGATCTATCCGATCAAACCGGGAATGAAACTGGTCGTTGACACGATGGAATTTTGCGCCGAAAATCTGCCGAAATACAATCCGATCTCCGTCAGCGGTTATCACATCCGCGAAGCGGGCGCGACGGCGTTGCAGGAACTCGCGTTCACGTTGCGCGACGGCGTGGAATATGTGCAATACGGCGTTGAACGCGGAATGGATGTTGACGAATTCGTGCCGCGCATCTCGTTTTTCTTTAACGCGCATAATGATTTTTTCGAGGAAATCGCTAAATATCGTGCGGCGCGAATCGTCTGGGCAAAAACGATGCGCGACCGATTCGGCGCGAAAAATCCGAAAACGATGCAGATGCGTTTTCACACGCAAACCGCCGGAGTTTCGCTGACTTCGCAGCAGCCGCTGATAAATATCGCCAGAGTTGCGATTCAGGCACTCGCCGGAGTTCTCGGCGGCACGCAATCGCTGCACACCGACGCATACGACGAAGCACTCGCGCTGCCGACCGACGAAGCCGCGTTGATTGCTCTGCGAACACAGCAAATTATCGCCGAAGAAACCGGCGCGGCAAACACGGTTGACCCGCTCGGCGGCAGTTGGTATCTCGAATCTTTGACGAAGAAAATGGAAGAAGGCTGTTTCGATTATTTCGACAAAATAGACAATTTCGGCGGAATGGTCGAAGCCATCGAAGCCGGTTTCCCGCAGAGAGAAATCCAGGAATCGGCATATCAATATCAAAAAGCCGTCGAACGCAGCGAACAAACCATCGTCGGCGTAAACAAATATCAAATGGAAAACGAAATCCACAAAACCGACATTCTAAAAATCAACGAAAACGTCCGCGATCACCAACTCGAACGCCTTGCAACCGTCAAACAAAAACGCAACGAAGGCGCAGTCGCCAACGTCCTCGAAAAACTAAAAAAAGGCGCAAAAGAAAACGTAAATCTAATGCCTCTGACAATCGAAGCGGTAAAAGAATACGCCACCGTCGAAGAAATCTGCACGGCGTTGAGAGATGTTTACGGAATTTATGAAGAACCTGCTTTTTAGGAGAATAAAATAATGCAAAGAAACTTTTTAGCGATAATCTTTAGCTTGTTATTTGTATTTCCTTTACTTTTGCTTCAAATTGACGGTCAAGTAAAAACCATAAAAACTTCTAAAAAAAAATCCAAACAGTCACAAATACAAAAAAGCCTAGAAGAGAAATACGAGAAAGAAATTTTAGCTCAGATCAAAAAAGAACAACAAGAAAATAAGCCGACCAATTTTTATGTTTTCGTTGGAGAAAAAATTGAAGTCAAGGAGTTTCAGCCGGAAACCGAAAAGAATGTAATTTTAATGGATTCTGCATTCAAAGCTAAATACCGAGTGATTCAAAATCTTTATGGCAACTACAATAAAGATACGATTGAGTTTGAAGTTTATGACCACTACGGAACTCCACCTTTTTCTCAATATAACAATGTATTGCTGTTTGTTTCTGAATATAATGGAAAACTTTATCACGAGAAATATCAATACTTTGATGTTTACAAAACCAAAGACGGAAGATGGGCAAGTTGCGGCGATCCTTATAGGTTTGACGAATATCATCGAAAAGAATTTAAATCCGCAACACTCGAATTTGATGCGCCATTATTATTTGACTTAACCGAATTTAACCCTAAATATATCAAAGCAGTTTTCAAAGAACCTTATTTCAAAATTAATGGAAACAAAGCTGAATGCTCGATGGGCGCGTATGTTGATGAACTTTTTACTATTAAAAAAGAAGGCGTGTTAAAAGCCAGAGGTCTATTTTATAAGTCCAACTTAACAAAATAACTATGGAAACGATGAGCAATTTACAACTCGAACTTTTGCGGCTTTACGGCAACGGCGTTTCGGATGAAAGTTTGCGCGAGATAAAGGCGATTCTCGCCAAATATTTCGCCGACAAAGCGACCGGCGCGATGGACAAAGTTTGGGACGAAAAAAACTTGACCGAAGAGGATATGATTCGTTGGACGAATGAACACAACCGCGCTGAAAATCGTTCTTGATACAAATATCCTGATTGCGATTATCGGCAGACGTTCGCCGTTTCGCTGGATTTTCGATTGTATTATCGAAGGCAAGATTGTTCTCTGCGTTTCAAACGAAATTTTGTTTGAATATCAGGAAATTTTGACCAAAAAAGCGAGTGCCGAAGTCGCCCAAAATGTCGTTAATTTCATCACGATAAATCCTTTTACCGAGAAAACCGAGATTTATTTTAACTTCGGTTTAATCAAAGAAGATGCCGACGATAATAAATTCGTAGATTGCGCGATTGCGACGAATGCGATTTGTCTTGTTTCAAACGATAGACATTTTCTGGTTTTGAAAACGGTTGATTTTCCGAAAGTAATAATTCTCAAATTGACGGAATTTGAAGAAAAATACAAAAAACAATTAATTGAAGATTCAGAATAAAATGAAACCGAAATTTTTCCTGACACAAGAAGATTTCCGACGGTGGCTTGAGGAAAATCACGAAAAGGAAACCGAATTAATTGTCGGGTTTTACAATGTGAAATCGAGCAAAGGCGGGATGAATTGGTCGGAAGCGGTGGATCAGGCGATTTGTTTTGGTTGGATTGACGGTGTGCGGCGCAAGGTTGATGAGGAAAGTTATTCGAATCGTTTTACGCCGCGCCGCCCGACGAGCAATTGGAGCGCGGTCAATATTGAAAAGGTTAGTGTTTTGACTGAAAAAGGTTTGATGATGCCTGCCGGAATCGCCGCGTTTGAAAAACGCACAGCGGAAAAATCGGCGATTTATGCTTATGAAAATGAATTGAAACAATTTTCCGAAGAGTTTGAAAAACGATTTAAGGCGAACAAAACGGCGTGGGAATTTTTCGATAAGCAGGCGGATTGGTATAAAAAACAAGTAATAAATTGGGTGATGACGGCGAAGCAGGAAGCGACGCGAGAAAGGCGACTTAAAAAATTGATTGACGAAAGCGAAAAAGGAAAAATACTTTAAATGTAATTGCTTAAACGTAATTACTTAAATATACTGTTTGCTCCTTTTACGGAAATTCCGAAGTTGCTTGATTTTTCACAGATCAAGCAACCTGATAGAAACTTTGATAAAAATTTGAACTTAGAGATTGTCAAAGATTTGCCGTAAATTTCCGTTGATTACTGAAACTATCAAAAAAAGACGCACACCATAAAAAGCAGCGTCTTTTTATTTTCGCCGTTAAAAAAGTTTGCCGGATTTCTAAATAATTCGGGCTTAAAAATTTTATTTACTTTCGGCAAAATGCCAGCAAACTCCGGCGATGTCAATTAAATTTATTTCTCTTCCCCAAGGGAAATCTTGCGGTTCGTTTAGTTTTACGCCGAATTTTTCCGGCAAATTCAGCGCACTGACTTCGCGCCAAAATTCGTTTAAGTCTGTAACTTTAACGCTCATCATAAAGTTTTCGGCAAATTCTTTGTTATCGAATTTTTGCAGGATAAATTTACAATCGCCGTTTTCAAATCCGGCAAAATCTTCGGTTTCCCAATTGATACTAAAACCGAGTTCTAAAAACAATTCAAGCGATTTTTGAAAATCTTTGCCCGACGGAACGAAGGCTTCGATAGAATTATATTTCATATTATTTATTTTGCCTCAAAAAGCGGCGCGTATTTTTCGCGGTTGACGTAAGCTAAAAATAAAATTGCCAGAAAAAGCAGAATCGCAATCGCCAAACCGCTCGGCAGATGAATCGCGTTGATTAATAAAATATTCAGCGCAATCGGAAAGATCAAAATAACTGCGAGTGCGACAAATCTGCCGGACAAAAATGCGAGCGCACACAAAAGTTCAAAAACTTTCGATACCGGCAAAATGTAATGCGATGCGTCTAAGCCGTCGAAAAAAGTTTTCGTGTCGCCCGTCAAACCTTCCGGCGGCGGCGCGACGTTTAGAAAATATGTCACCGATGCCATCAAAAACATCAGACCGACCAAAACGCGAACAATAATTACTGCATATTTCATAGTTTTGTTTTGAAAAGCTAATTCGGGATGAACGCCGGATTTTTAAATGATAATTTGCAAAAGACGTTTGGAAACGGCAAAGCCGCCGATTATCAATTGTAACCGAATTTTCAAAAATTTTATTCGCGTTCATCCGTAATTAATTTGGTTTCTGAATTTAATTTTCTTCCTTCGGATAATCGTAATTTACCAGCCAATTAATGCCGAATTTGTCCTTTAACATTCCGAAATATGCGCCCCAAAACGTATCGCCGAGCGGCATCGTGATTTCCGCGCCGTCTGACAAACCGTTAAAAATTTTGTCTGCTTCTTCTTTGCTGTCCGCGCTGACGGAAAGCGAAATGTTGTTGCCGAAAACCGCATCTTTGGCGTGTTCGCCGACCGCGTCCGTTCCCATCAAAACGTGTCCGTCGCTGATCGGCAACGCGATGTGCATAATTTTTGTTTTGTCTTCTTCCGTCAAATTTTCACATCCTTCCTGACCGCTCATATCGCCGTAACGCATCACGGTTGCGAATTCGCCGCCGAAAACCGACTTGTAAAAATTGAAAACTTCTTCCGAATTGCCTAAAAAATGTAAATATGGATTTATTTTTGCCATTGTTTTTTTCTCCTTAACTTTGTGTTTTTTAACTTTTATTTCGGCAAATATGTATTTACCACTTTTCCGTTGCTGAACGACTGCGATTTTATTAACTGCATTTGCCGCGTGTTTTCTACCTTGTCGAAAATTCTCAATCCGCTGCCGATAACCGCCGGATTTATAAGAAAATTGTATTCATCAATCAGATTTTCTTTGATTAAATTTGAAACGAAATTCGCTCCGCCGTAAACGAGAATATCTTTTCCGTCTTTATTTTTGATCTCATTAACGGCTTCGACGAGTTCGTTTTTAACTAAAGTCGTATTCGTCCAATTCGATTTTTCCAGCGTTTTGCTGAACACGAATTTCTGATAATCAACCATCTTTCGGGCAAACGAATTACGCGGACTTTCCGAATTTTCCGCCTCGCTTTCCCAATATTTCATAAAGCCGTCTATCATCTTTCTGCCGAGCAAAATCGTATCGCTCGAATCAGTCCATTCATCTAGGACGGCGGTTCCTTTTTCGTCAATTTCAGAAATCATCCAGTCCAATTCACCATTCGGTCCGGCGACAAATCCGTCAATTGTCATCTGCATTATTAATTTTAATTTTCTCATTTTTTTAAATTCAAACTTTTTCTTTATTTATTCGATCACTTCAAAAACTCCGAAAGTATTGCCGCCATTGTCAATAAAATAACCCTGCCAACATTTTCCCGAAATCTCGAATTCGCCATTGCGACTTGTCCGCCGTTATTCAAAATCGTCTCTGCGGTCGAATCAAAATCCGCAACCTGAATCGAACAGGTAAACGCATTTGTTCCGCATTCCGGCGGCGGAGCTTTCGCCGGACGTTCGAGCAAACCGCCGCCGATTCCGTCCGTTTCGATTTGCCAGTATCTGATCGGCAAACCGCTCTGTTCCGTAAACTTCCAGTTGAAAACATTCGTGTAAAATTCCAACGATTTTTCAGGCTCGTTCACCTGAATTTCAAAATATCCGATTGTGTTCATATCTCCTTTTTCCTTTTAAAAATTAACAATGTTTTTAAAACCGCCGTAAGCCATTCGTTTGAAATCGAAAGGCGGATTTTCCATTTCCATCAATTCTTTTAAACGCGGGTCTTTCATCACTTCGGCGTTCACTTTGTCGCGGTGTTCTCTCGATTCATAAACGATCCAAGAGAAAATCACCGTTTCATCTTCCGAAGCATCTGCTGCTTTTTTAAATGAAAACATTCCTTCGTGTTCCAGATCGTCGCCCGCGTTTTCGCAAAAACCCGACGCACCGTATTCCATCCAGATTGCGCCTGCTTTCCGCGCCATTTCCTTGTATTCGCCGACCTTATCTTTCGCCATCGGAATCAAAAATCCATCTATATATTTTTCCATTGTTTTTTTCTCCTTCAATTTTTATTTCATTATTCTTGCGGCATTTTTTCCGGTTCTATATAGAGCATATTCCAACGATGTCCGTCGAGATCGCAAAAAGCGAAACCATACATCCAACCTTGAATTTCCGCAGGTTCGCTGAAAATCGTGCCGCCCGCATCGAAAACTTTGCTTGCCGTTTCGTCAATTTCATCGCGGCTTTCCGCACCGAATGAAATCAAAACTTCCGCGCCCGCCTTCGCGTCTGAAATTTCGCTTTTCGTAAATTCTTTAAAGGCTTTTTCTTCAAAAAGCATCACGATAAAATCTTTTTCACCGATTTCTAGCGCGACGGAATTTGCGGCACTGAATTTTTCATTCAGTCCGAACCCGATTTTCGTAAAAAACTCCTTCGATCTTTTGGCATTTTTCACCGGCAGATTTAACCAAATTTGTTTAACCATAAATAATTGCTCCTTTAGATTTGTTTCACAGATAAAACGTAGTATTATCCTATCACCAAAAATTAATTGTTGTGCGGTGCAAATACGACAAACTTAATGGTTGATTGCGGCAATTTTCGGACAATGGATAATTGATAGTTGATAGTGAATAATGTCTCTGAAATTTGAGTTGAGATTTCTATAAAATTCTACTGATGACTAAAAAAGCAAAAAATTATCCACTATCAATTATCAATTATCCACTATTAAACTTATGAAACACGTTTCCATACTCGTCCCCGAATCAGCGGTTTTAGCGGCGATTGATGATCCGCGCCACGTTTTTTCGGCGGTCAATGAATTTGCCAAAGCGAGCGGGAGTCTTCCGGTTTTCGATATAAAATTTGTCGGTTTAGAAAAGGAAATTAAACTTCACGACGGTGCTTTTTCAGTTCATTCGGATTTATTTCTTGATGAAGTCAGCCAAACTGATTTGATTTTTATTCCCGCTTTTTCCGGCGATAAATCGGATTTTTTGGAGACGAATAAAAAATTTATCCCGTGGATCGTCGAGCATAATAAAAACGGCGCGGAACTCGTCAGTCTTTGCGTCGGCGCGTTTATGCTGGCGAAAACAGGTTTGATTGACGGCAAAAAATGTTCGACACATTGGCAGGCGGCGGAAGAATTCCGCGCAATGTTTCCAAAAGTTGATCTGCAAACGGATAAAATTATCACCGAAGAAGACGGAATCTACACTAGCGGCGGCGCGACTTCTTATTGGAATTTATTGATTTATCTGGTCGAAAAATTCACCGACCGCGCGACGGCAATCCAGACGGCGAAAATTTTCGCCATTGATATGGAACGCCAGAGCCAGACGCAGTTTATGATCTTCAAAGGGCAAAAAACGCACACCGACGAAGACGTAAAACGCGCACAGACATTCATCGAAAATAATTTTCAGGAAAAATTTACGATTGACGAAATCTCGGAAAAATGCGCCATCAGTCGCAGAAGTTTGGAAAGAAGATTTAAGAAAGCGACGAACAACACCGTCAACGAATACATCCAAAGAGTAAAGATCGAAGCGGCTAAAAAAAGTCTCGAAACGAGCCGCAAAAATATCACCGAAATAATGCTCGATGTCGGCTACACGGACACCAAATCTTTTCGCGGAACTTTTAAAAAAGTTACCGGAATGACACCGTTTGATTATCGCAATAAATACAACAAGGAAATTTAAAAATCAGTTTTGACGATGCAACTTCGACTCCGGTTTTTAATGCTAATAATCCTGAAATAAAAATTAGAATTGCAGATTTTTAGTTTGAAGGATTGGCTGTTAAATTAATTTTGAAGTCACCAATTTTCGGGGAAATAAAAGATGATAAAATAAATTCAAATAATAAATAATTCCGCCGTCTGCGGTAGAAAAACACTTTATTATTTGATGATGAAACTTTTGAAACCGATTTGGAAAGTCAGTATTTCCATTAGTTTGTCGTGATTTTAGACTATAAACCGGAGATTCACTAACGGCGCGGAACATTAGTTTAATAAGAAAAATCTATCGAGTAAATTATTTTGCTATGGAAAAATCAAATAAACTTTCAATCGTCAACAGTATTTTATTTACGCTCTTTTTTTGTAGTATTTTTTGTAGTTCGACGGTTTTTGCCGAAGTAAAACTCGCGCGGATTTTTTCCGATCACGTTGTTTTACAAAGACAAAAACCGCTTCCTGTTTGGGGTTGGGCGAACGCAAATGAAAGCGTCAGCGTTTCGCTAAACGGTCAGATGAAAACGGCAAACGCTGATTCGACGGGAAAATTTTCAGTCGAATTTGCGCCGATGGAAGCGACGGGCGAACCTTTGGAATTGAAAGTTGCGGCAAAGTCTGGAAATTTGACGGTCAAAGATGTTTTGATCGGCGAAGTTTGGCTGTGTTCAGGGCAGTCGAATATGGAATTTACCGTTAAGCAGGCGGACAATTTCACGTCGGAAAAGAAAGATTTGGATTATCCAAACATTCGACAGTTTTACGTCGAACACGTCGTCGAACCCGCGCCGCAGAAAGATTTGAAATCGGGCGATTGGAAAATGAGTTCGCCGGAGACGGTCGGCGATTTTACGGCGGTCGGATTCTTTTTTGCGCGTGATGTTTATAAAAAATTAAAAATTCCAATCGGTCTCGTTCATTCGTCGTGGGGCGGTTCGCAGATTGAAAGTTGGATTTCAAAAGACGCAATGCTTTTGTCCGACGAATTGAAAAGTTACGGCGAAAATCTGCCGACCGATTGGGCGGGATTTGATGCTTTGCTCGAACGAAATGTGAAACGCGCAACGCTCGGAAATGCGGACGCGAATCCGACGGTTTCGGACGAGAAAAAATATCTTGCGGCTGATTTCGACATTTCAAAATGGGTGACGAATAATCCAATCGGGCAATGGGATTGGAAAGGAATCTGGTCGTGGCGCGGCAACGGTTTTTTTGCGCGTGATGTTGAAATTCCCGAAGATTTTGTCGGTCAGGAAACCGTCTTGGGTTTGGCGGAAAGCAACAGTTATAACGAAATTTATATCAACGGCAAACAGGTTTTTTCGGGAACCACGAAAGGAAAACGCGAGATAAAATTAGCGCAAAACAGCTGGAAAAGCGGCGCGAATCGCCTTGTTGTAAAAATGAACAAAGCTATCGAACCCGAATGGTTCGGTCTCGGTTTTCAAGGTTCGGCGGCGGACGTTTTTGTTAAAACGAATGATGAGAAAATTCCGCTTGGTGATAACAAATGGAAACTGATGCCTTCGTTTGCCGAACCGCACACTTACGCGCATTCGAGCAATAACGCGGGAACGATAATTTACAACGCAATGATCGCGCCGCTCGTGCCGTTTGCGATACGCGGCATACTTTGGTATCAGGGCGAAACGAATGCGGGGCGTTCGTATCAATATCGCAAAACTTTTCCTTTGATGATCGAAGACTGGCGCAAAAAATGGGGTGACGATTTTTATTTTTACTTTGTTCAACTTTCGAGTTACGGCGCAAATCAAGACAGTAATGTTGGAAGCGGTTGGGCGGAATTGCGCGAGGCGCAGACGATGACTTTGAGTTTGCCGAAAACCGGAATGGCAGTCACGACCGACATCGGAAATGCCGACGATATTCATCCGACAAACAAACAGGATGTCGGACATCGGCTCGCGGCAAACGCGCTCAAACAGACTTACGGATTGGATATTCCATACAGCAGTCCGATGTTTGACTCGGTGAAATTTGAAAATTACAAAGCAATAATTTCGTTCAAATTCGCCTACGACGGCTTAATGGCGAAGGACAAATTCGGCTACGTTCGCGGTTTTGAAATCGCGGGCGCGGACAAGAAATTTTATTACGCAAAAGCTGAAATCGAAGGCGGCAAAATTATAGTTTCAAATGAAAATGTAAAAAATCCGGTTGCAGTTCGTTACGCTTGGTCGGACGCGCCGACGGATGCGAATTTATATAATTCGGCAGGTTTTCCCGCGTCGCCTTTTCGCACGGATGATTGGCAAGGCGTGACAGCCGGAAATAAATTTCAGTAAAATTTTATCAAGAATGAAGAAAATTCAACGTGCGAATTTTTACGTCACACGGTTGTAATGGTCGCATATCGCGGCGCAAAAGCAATTGCCGCCGCGCCGGAAAATTTCGGCGATTTTAAGTCGGGCGAAACGACCTCGCTTTCTTCGGAATGTATTCCTTCCGCTTTAATTAATTGTCCGATAAATGGTGCGATGTCATCGTCTTTTATTCCGGTTTCTTTTATTAAAGGTAAATATTTCTCGTGTGAAACTCCATCTACCGAAAAATTATCCGAATTCCAAATATATTTGATAACTCTAACTATTTCTTTTGAATTTTCTGAAGCAAACTTTTTGTCTTGTTTATTGCTTGTTCCGCCAATTGTTTTTTGTATAAAAGCTCCAATCTCGACTCGTAAGGAACAATTCTGCACTAATTTTTCGCCCAATAAATACGGATAATTATTCGGATAAATAATTTTTTCTCTTTTAAATGATTCTTTTTGGTTTTCACTTAACTCGTCATAACGACGTTGCCATTCTTGGCAAGCATCTGGAAAATCATTTTGAATTTTAGTTACCGGAATTGCCGATGTATTTGAAGCACAATCGGCAAATAAAAAAGTCGAACTAATAATTAAGAAAATCTGAAATAAATCTCGCATTTTTTTCTCAGTTTCGACAATATATGAATCTAATCAAATTAATAATGTGGATTACCACATTATTTAACGCGACTTGTGCGACGTTTCAAGAAATCCATTAAAACGAATTGCGTCAGATTATTCGGATTGGCGAAATACGCTTTGCCGCGCGTCATTGCGGACATTTGTTTGACGAAATCAACGAGATAATAATCGTCGGCGAGCATAAACGTATTTATCATAATTCCGGCTTTGCGACACGCTTGAACTTCTTTGAAAGTTTCCGCCATCACGAACGGATCGTTGCCCATCGAGTTTTTGTAGAGAAGTCGTTTGTCGTTTTTGACTTGCGAATAGCGGCGGTAATTCATATATGCAGGATTTCCCGCGTCAATAAATGCGGCGGTCGGTTTGCCGTCCGTGACCATCACGATCTGTTTCATTTCCTTGCCCTGCGCGGCTAAGATTCTTCGCGCTAATTTCAAACCTTCCGCCGTGTTCGTGTGATACGGTCCGACCTGCGTTGTGGCAAGTTTGGCAATCGGCAATTCTTCCGCGTCATCGTGAAACAGAACGATCTTTAAACTGTCGCCCGGATATTGTGTTTTAATCAGATGCGCGAGCGCGAGCGCGACTTTTTTCGCCGGAGTGAAACGATCTTCGCCGTAAAGAATCATCGAATGCGAACAATCGAGCATCACGACGGTCGCACACGACGATTGATAATCCTGTTGGTGAACATATAAATCCTTGTATTCCAAATTGAGCGGAACGCCGAGACCTTCGCGGGAAATCGCGCTCAAAAGCGTTGCATTGACATCGAGATTGATCGTGTCGCCGAATTCGTATTGCTTGGAACTCAGAGCGGCTTCGATTCCCGTGTCTAACTGCGGCGTTTCGTGGCGACCGATGGAAGATTTGCCCATCGAACCGAGAAGTTTTTGCAGAGTTTTGTAACCGAGAAAATCAAGACCTTTTTCGGTCAGCTGAAAACGAACATCACGCGGCATCGCTTGTCCGACTTCGCCTTGTCCGCCGCCATTTCCTTGTTTATTTTGCTGTTGTTGCTGTTCGATTTCCTGCAAATTCAGATAACCTTCTTCGACCAATCTTTCGATCAACTGATTAATTAATTCTTCCAAAAGCGAACCTTTGAATTTGCCGTCGTTTTGATCGAGCATTTTTTGCGCGTCGAGTTCGTCCAAAATTCCCTGTTCCATCAAGGCTTGCAATAACGCCTGACGAAGCGCGTCGAGCGAATCGTCAGCTTCGTTTTTCTGGCGCGTCCACCAATAATCTTCGTTATAACCCGAATCTAAAAGCGAATCGGAAAGCGACTGCATCAGATCGCCGAGATTAACACCGAAAACATCGAAACCGTTAAATTTTGAATAGCGAATAAATTTCATTCTTTTTTACTTCCCTTGCTTTTGATGGCAACTTCTCTTTTTCGGCTTGCCATCTGAAGCCGAAAAGTTATATTTTTTTAAATACGAACTGTCCCCTAAAAATTTTGCTCTCTCCAAAATTTAGCATATTTTTGCTTTCCCCAAAAATAAATTTCGACTATTTAAGGAGTAAAAATCAATGAAAAAATCTGTTATCGGACTGTTAATGTTGTTAATCTTCACCGTCACCGTTCCGCTTTCGGTTGACGCTCAATGCAGACGCGGCAAAAGCGCACGTCGCACAAATATCAATCGCAATTATGCGCGAACAAGAAACTTACGAACGAACAGAAGTTATGCGACGCGCAGTTACACGGCACAACGCCGACCATCGTTTTATCGTCGTCATCGCAATTTGATTAATGTCGGTTTAGCATCCGGCGGCGGCGCATTGCTCGGCGGTCTGATTGGCGGAAATCGCCGCGGTATCGGCGCGGGCGCATTGGTCGGCGCGGGCGCGGGCGCACTCTACACTTATGTTTTAAAACCCAAAAAACGCCGTTATTAATTTTCGGATAATTCAAAAAAAAGCCGCATTATTGAAAAATAGTGCGGCTTTTTTGTTTAAATTTACAATCAATTTCTAATATACGATATAGCTTAGACGGTAACGATATAGTGTCTTTGAAACTTTTGGAATGTCTGCAAATGGCTCTAAATGTTGAAATCATTACACTTTATTTTTTTTGGAACGGTTATTGTAAGTAGATGTGGCAGACGAAGGAAGCAACCTTCAAATTTGCAAAAGGAGAAAGCAACAATGAAAAAATTTATAGCAACATTCTTAATGATGGCGGTAATGGCAATCGTACTTCCTCTCGCAGCCAATGCCCAGACGACACGACGTTATTACAAAAAACCGAGCGTTTATAAAAAACACCGTAATCTGATCAACATCGGTATCGGAACTGCGGCAGGTGCGATTTTAGGCGGATTGATCGGCGGCAAAAAAGGTGCATTAATCGGCACGGCAGCCGGCGCAGGCGGATCGGCTCTCTACACATACAAGATCAATCCGAAAACGAAAAGATATTACAGAGTTCGCCGCTACTAATTTCTAAACAGAAACTTCAAAGATACAGAAAAAGCCGTGATGAGCAATCGTCACGGCTTTTTCTGTAAAAATTAGTGTTTTTACCAACAGATTAACAAGTTACGTTCTCAATTTTAGCGGTAAAAAAAACCTAAATTTACGAGAAGTCATCTCATAAATATCGCTGGCGGTTAAACAAGCAGTTTGTGACCGCGTTTGTATTGACTATTTGAGGCGGTTTCGCGGTCGAAGACCGCTGGCTTAATCGTCTATTTTTTATTTATGAGATAAGTTCAAGTCAAATTTATTTTCAACATTGGAGTTTTTCAATTAATAATTCACATTAATTTTAACAAATGAGTTTAGATACTCCGAATGCTGGCAAATCGTTCGCAGTGCGAGTTTAGATTAATTTTAATATAAATATCGCAGTATTTTCGATTTTGAACATTATGTTCTTTTATTAAAAATAATAACTAATAGGGATTATTAAAGTTAAAATACTTTAATAATCCCTAAAATTCCTCAATGACAAAAATCCGCTTAGTTATTATCACGGAATATAAGCCGAAGGAGTTGGAATATCGCCGCTTTCGCCAAACAGAATTGAAGTGAAATTGTTCGTTGATTGGAGTAGATACCAAATGTTGTTTGACGGTCGGTATGTCGCCGGATCCGCTTTACCATCGCCGTCATAGTCGCCGGGAACTGGAATATCGCCCGTAGAGCCGAATGGAAAGCCGTAAAATGATACTTCCTCGGAACGCAATACATACCAAAATCCGTTCGATGGTCTCCATAAAGCAACATCAGTCTTACCGTCGCCGTCAAAATCAGCCGGAACTGGTTTGTCGCCGTTCGCTCCGAACTGTAAAGCGTAAAGTCCGCCGGTGCTTCTCTGAACCCACCATTCCGAAGGAGTCGGGCGATAGACAGCGAGATCGGCTTTACCGTCGCCGTCAAAATCGTTCGGCAAAGGAACGTCTTCGGCAATTCCGAACTGCTGATAAATAATTCCGCCGGTCGAACGCATCGAATACCAGACACCGTTAGACGGACGATAAACCGTCGGATCGGCTTTACCGTCGCCGTCAAAATCAGCCGGAACTGGTTTGTCGCCGTTTGAGCCGAACGGAAATGAGTAGAACGTCGAATCTTCGCTCTTTAAGACATACCAATCACCGCTCGCGGGTCTCCAAACTGCGATGTCCGTTTTTCCATCGCCTGTGTAATCTGCCGGAACAATCTGGTCGCCCGATGCTCCCCATTGAAAATTTTGAACATTGCCGTTAGTGATCTGCCGATACGACCACTGTCCAGAAGTAGGTCGGTAAATGGATAAGTCTGTTTTGCCGTCTCCATCATAGTCAAACGATGTTGCAGACTTAAGCAAAATTGAATCGAAATTAGCAACTATGCAACCGCAACTGTCCGGTGAATTGGCATCTAAAGATAATCTTAGGACATGCGTTCCGCTTGTAAGTTGAGTTCCTCGCTTCTTAACTACCTGAAAGTTACCCCAATTTCCTGTAGAATTAGCAGTTAATTCTCCCGTTACATCTGTCCCGTCAATTTCAATGTGGAATTTTCCGTTATTAAACTCGGAAGAATATCTTACTCCAATATCATAGTTTCTGGTAAACGGAACATTAATAGTATATTCGAGCCATTCTCCTGCCGCCGCTTCGAAAACAACATATCCGTTACTCGCTGTCGAACGTGCCTGAATATCTACTGCTTCACCCGAACGATAAGTACCGCTGCCGGTAGTTCCGAAATTCTCGTGATAGGCTGTCCCTTCACCACCATTATCAAAGTTTTCGGCTTCGATGATATATGGAATCGTCGGAGTGTTAGGTCCTGGATAAGGTGTTTGTGAATTTCCGGCACAAGATAATTGGTTCCCGTTTTCTGTGCAGGCGGTTCTTTGATTTAAAACTGGAATATTTGCCCCTGGGTCTTGACCATCTGTTCCCTGATTTTTATAGGGTGAGTTTTGATTTAACAGATAATTACCATTTTGTACATCTACAAATCCTATTTCGTTGATACTATGAACATAAAAATTATTCACAGGATATTGTGAAACCCAAAAATTATAACTTGAATTAAATGCTAAAATATTTTTCTCCATCATCCAAGTATTACCAGCGACGGCATTTAATGCGTCAGTCCCAACAAGTCCATTACTACTCTCATAAAATATATGGGCTGTACTTACATTATCAATTGAGGTTGCTATATTATTTCTCAAGTTCCATCCGCTAATTACAGTTCCGTTGGCAGCGCGAGTAAAAATTTGAGAAGTTCCTGATAGAGTTATGCAAGTATTGTGGTTCAAAGTCAAATTATTTGCTCCAATTCCGTTTTGACCGCCTACGACGGTAGCGCAGTCACCAATACCGCCATATTTGGCTCCGTCAATTATAAGTAAGTTATTTTCAAATAGTTAAATTTTTCAGGTTTTGACTTGGGTAAATATCATCAATGCCCAGTGTGCCAATTCCTTTGGGAACATTACGAATTATATTGTAGCGAAAAGTTACATCCTCAACAGTTGACCAAGGCGCATTTCCATCTTGATTTCTCACGGTAAAAATAACTGATGATCCGCTTTGTCCTCCTGTCGTACAACTAACCCCTCCTTGTCGTTGGTCTTGACCGCAATTGGTGTCAATAATATTGTCTTCAATTACAACTTGTTTGGCATTTTTTAACTCGAAATTATTTTTTATTTGCCATCTGGAAAAACCAGGATTATTAGGATTTTCGAGAAGCCAAGCATCCATTTTTTTGAGGTAATTTTTTTTAACTTGTATATCGGTGGGAACAAGGTTTTGGATTGCTGGGTCTGCGCCTCCGAAAAATACATTGATTCCTGATGCTCCAACATAATTATTGATTATTTGATACCTTCCGATCCCGTTATATCCGACAATTCCATGCGATTCAGAAGATTCACTGTGAATTTCAGATATGTATGAATTAGTTATGTTGGTATCTGCGCTATTTAATGCTATACCGTTTCTAACGCTAGCTTCGGTATTTCCGTGAATATAACACCTGTCTATTTCGAAATGATGTGCGACTTTATCCAAGGAATTTTGTTCGGATGTCCCTTTTCCCAGCGTTACCAAATCATAAATGATTCTGGTAGTTTGAAACTCTCCGATTTCTATTCCAATCAATTTGTAATGATGTGTTGGACCATTAGACGTAATTTCAGTTTCTATTGCATTTGAACCCGAAAATGCCGGAGTAATTTTCGGCATATATTGGGAATGAGTTGGACTGACTCTATTGCCCACCGCCGGAAGATTATTTAACGCAGACGACTGAATAGTTATATAATCCGCGCCGGGTTTGTATTTTAGAACGACGCTTTCCGTAAATGTCGTTCCTGCTTGTAAAATTATCGTATCTCCCGGATTTGCCGCATTAACCGCCGATTGAATCGTGGGATATTGACTACTTGGCACATTTAACGTCGCGCCCTTAATAACGAAAGGCGTTAATATAAAAAGGATGCCAAAAAAGATTATATGACCTTTGAACGATCTACTTTTCATTTATTTTTATCTCCAATTTAAGAATTTACTTGAGCCGAATTAAAAATAAATTTCGAACATTAAAGTATATAAAGATAAATTTATTTCTAATTCGGTTACGGCTTCCGCATTTGAATTACTCGCACTGATGCAAAATTTTTCATCTGAGGAAGATGCTTTAAGATTTTGCCATCGACTTTGATGGCACTGTGAAAGACTTTTTTAGGCATTTTCAAAACTTCCATTAAATTCACGAAAGGTAATGAGAACGCTCGCAATTCATAGCCGGTAAATTTTGCCGCGTAATCTTCCAGTTCTTTTTCCGTCAGAGGTCGTTCAAACGGCGAAACATCCGGCGATTGATATGGAATCATTTTACGAACGAATTTTATCAGTTTGGAGTTTCTCACGGGTTCGAGAAAAATAGCGCGACTGCCTTTTTTCAAAACTCTGAATACTTCTTTCGACGAAAGTTCCAAATCGAGATGATGCAGAATCGCCATTCCGAAAACCACATCAACCGATTCGTCTTCTATCGGCAAATCGTGCGCCGAACCGACCTTAAATTCGTAATTGTTTTCAATGTCGTGAACATTCATTCTCTGCGCGGCGATTTCGAGAAGTTCGGGCGAGATGTCAACGCCGGTCACATTGCCGCCGCGCTTGGCTATCAAAACGCTGTTTTCGCCCGCGCCGCAACCGTAATCAAGAACCGTTTTTCCGGTAACGTCGCCGAGCAAATGATAAGCGTATTCGAGCGCGTAAAAAGTGTCGGCGGAAGTTTCGGTGTATCTTTTGATGAGCGAATCGTCAAATCCGAGATTATTCAAATCTCTTTTTTGCGCGTCGCCCGTGCTTCTTTCGACCTCGATATTTTCCCATCTTTCGATTGTTTCAGCTTTAATATTCATATTTTTCCTCGTTTTTAATTTATCACACGATAGGATATATGTTTATTTTGAGTATTTTTCCGTCAATCTTTTCAAAATTAACGAAAATTTACTTGAACAATCGATTTTCATTGCGTATCCGGCGGCGTGTCCGGTGTTCCGGGTTTGGAAGAACCTGTTTTTCTCACCCTGCAAACCGATTTCCATTCGGCTTGCAAGCCTTCGTCGCCGAGTTCTTCGAGAATATTGTCACCGATCTTCGCCGTCGTCCGGCGCGTCTGACGGAGACGTTTGATCGTCGCTTTTGTTTCGGCGGTTGCGGCGACACCCGCGCCTTTTCCGGCGTTTTGACGGGTGTGTCCGGCTTCATAAGCGTTTAATTTTTCCGTTAAATTTTCAATCGTTATGACGCTTACGCCGTATTCGCCGAATTTTTCAATGATCGGTTCGGTCAGTTTATTGATAAAAGCCCGCGTCGTTGCGACGAGTTGCTGCGTGCTGAGCGCGCCGCGCGGTAGTTTAAATTCATTATTAAAATCCGGTTCTTCTTTTTTAATAAGAACGCCTGTATTGGCGGCTTTTCGCAGGAGTCTGACGAGTTCTTTTTTCGCCGTGTCCGCGTCGGCGGTTCCTCCCGAACGCTGTCCGCCCGCCGAGACGCCGTGCGCGCCGGAATCGGTCAGCGCGCCGGTATCTTTTTTAAGAGATGCAAAACCGCCCGTCATTTTCGCATTGTTTTTAAAAACGTCGGGGTTTCGCAGGTTGAAATCAATCATTCGCAGAGCCGAATCAAATTCGGCGGTTTCTCCGTCGTTCATTTTTATACCCCCTTTTATAAACGGATAGATAATTTAATTTGATAGAATGCGTCCGTTTTGTTTGTTTTTCTCGACAAACAGACGGTAACAGCTATTTTACAAACGGTAATGACTGTTGTTTGATTGGGAATAGCTATTTTTTAGCCGGTAATAGCGGATTTGACGAGTGATAATTGATTCGTTACAAAGGGAATCGCCGTGTTTTATCCGGTAATAACGACTTTTTAAGTGATAATCACAATGTGACTATCGGTAATAAACGCAATTCAAATGATAATTTCGTTGAAATTGCGTTTTTTTTCCATATTTAAGTGGAAAACGGTCACGTCTGAAACATAAAACGTAATAAACATTAAAAGTTTATTCAAATAATTAAGCAGATCGGTTTCGATCATCAGCCGATCTATAACCCGCGCAATGCGTTTTTCTTAAATAGGTTGAGATATAGTATTACTTATTTTGTTAAAAGGTCAATATTTTTTTGATGATGATTAATTCCGTGCGGTCGTGAAGTTTTCTCCCGTAGGGACGTAGGAAACTGTCGTCCCTACGGGAGAAATTTTTCGCGCATTAATTGGAATTTGAACAAATTTTTAAGACATATTTTGTTTTTGCCGCTCCAGTAAAATATATGTTGTCGTTAATCCTGTAAGTATTCCAAAAATAAGACCTAATCCTAAAAAAGCGGTTGTTAAAATTCCTCCAGACATATCAACACAATCCGGCTCCGGCTGATAATATTTCGATTCGATAAATGCGCCTGTAATAGGTGCGACGGTTATAATTAATAAAGCGACTGCAAAACCTGTTAAATACGGATGATTAAGAGCATTTTTTTTCATCTCAGTTAAAACTATCCAAATCGGTTAAATCTTCATAAATCATTCCGCGCCTATCGCGCTTCGCTTTGGTTGCGGCTTCGAATCCGCCTTCTTCGTTGCGCGAGATTTTGTTTTGCGCGTAAAGACCTTCGAGAACAAATTCGCACGCAGAAACTAATTTCGCCTTATCTTTTTTGCCGAAACCGAGCGGCATCAGAGTTGATTCGATGAGTTCGGGAACGGAATCCAAAAGCATCACGCATTCCGCCGCCGAAGCTGTGTCGGAAAGTAAAATTTTATTGCCTTCGTCAAACCAGTTCACGGTCGGCGCAAAATCAATGCCCAAAAAGAAGCCTTCAAAAATGACACCGGCGGCGCGTTTTATCAAATCTTTGGCGAGACGCTGTGCGCCGATCTGTTCGCCTTCGTATTCGAGTTCCATTTTTCCCGTCATCGCCGGAAGCGCGGCGTAAATGTCGGAAATACGCGGCACGATTTCTTTTTCATCCGTAATCAAAGCGCGGCGTTCGGCATTGGAAACTGCCGCTTCCGTAACGGTGATCGGAAATCTCTGCGACACGCCCGAACGCTTGTCAATGCGCTGGTCGTCACGCGCTTCAAAGGCGATCTGCTCGATTGTCTCCGCAATAAAATCGGGAATTTCAACCGTGAAATCTTCAAAACCTTCGCGCTCGACCCACGCTTCCTGCTTTGTGATCGAAGTTCCGAGTCCGATGTCCGCCGGATAATGCGTCTGAATTTCCGCGCCGATTCTATCTTTCAAAGGCGTGATAATTTTTCCGCGAGCCGTGTAATCTTCGGGATTTGCCGAAAAAACGAGCATCACGTCGAGCGGCAGACGAACGGGAAAACCTTTGATCTGCACATCGCCTTCCTGCATTATGTTGAAAAGTCCGACCTGAATTTTTCCGGCGAGATCAGGCAATTCGTTGATGGCGAAAATTCCGCGATTGGCGCGCGGCAGAAGTCCATAAAAGATCGTCAGTTCGTCCGACAAAAGATGTCCGCCTTTCGCGGCTTTGATCGGATCAATGTCGCCGATGATGTCGGCAATCGTCACATCGGGAGTGGCGAGTTTTTCGACGAAGCGATTGTCGGCTTTGATCCATTCGATTTTCGTTTCGTCGCCGTTTTCCGCGATCTGATTTTTGCCGAAAGCCGACAGCGGAGACAACGGATCGTCGTTGATTTCCGAACCGGCGATGATCGGGATTTCTTCGTCCAACAAATCGGTTAATTGTCTGATAATACGGCTTTTCGCCTGTCCGCGAAGTCCTAAAAGAATGAGATTATGTTTTGCCAAAATTGCATTGACGATCTGCGGAATAACCGTTTCTTCGTAACCTAAAACGCCGGGAAAGAGTTTTTCGCCCGAACGCATTTTTTTAATTAAATTCGCCCGCATCTCATCTTTAACGGAACGCGAAGAATACCCGCTTGCTTTTAATTCACCCAATGTTTGTGCTTTGTTCATAAAATTATTACTGTTTATCTTTCAGAAGAATTTCTCTATTTCCCTGTTTCTTTTATTTTAACTTTTCGCCGACCAAATAAACAACTGCCTCGTCGCTGACGACGCGCGCCGAATGATAAATTTCAGCGGGCAGAAAATCACGGTCGCCCGGTTCTAAAACATAACTTCCGTAACCTTCGACCGTAATTTCCAGTGCGCCGGAAATTATCCAGTGCGATTGACCTTCCGCGTGTTTGTGCATTCCGTAAATCATTTGCGGCTGATCCGCCCATTGAAAAACACGATAACCTTCGCGTTCGAGAATTAATCTGAGCATCGCCGCATTCGGCGCGGAAAAGCCCTTCCATTTTTCGACACGAAAATCTTTCATAAATTTTTATTCAGATTACCACAATTTTTTTCGTGCCGTCTTTGATTATTCGCTTCGGTTTGCGGTTAAATAAATCTATGAGCAAAACTGAAAAAGAACTTGCCTTTTTACAAGACCTCTATATTGCAACCGATTGGACGGAGCGTTTTACAGCACTTTTGGGCAAGGATTTTAACACCGAAGAATTTGAAAACATTCTTTATATCAATGCCGGAACCGGCAATTACGCACTTGATCTGGAAGAAAAAGTCGAAGAAAATACTGAACTGATCGCCTTTACGGAAAATGAAGAACTTTTAAAAATAGCGCAGGCAAAAGCCGATGCCGTCAAATCAGACATAGTTTTCACGGCGTTGCTGCCTGTCAGAAAATTCGATGCCGTGATTGCCGACGCAAGTCTTGTAAAAGGTTCGGAACTTGAACATTTTATGAGTAAAGCGGTTGATTCTTCGCGTTGGCAGATTGCTTTGTTATTGCCGACAGCCGGAAGTTTCGGCGATATTTTTTCGTTTCTGTGGCAGGTTTTTTTTGAACTCGACCGACTCGACAAAGGTGCGGAAGTCGAGAATTTGATAAATGACATTCCGACCATTTCAAGAGCGAAAGAAATGCTGGAAAATTTGGGATTTAAGAAAATCGAAGCAAAGACCGAAAATGAATTTTTCGAGTTTGAAAATGGCACGGAATTTATCGAATCGCCGCTCGTCAAAGATTTTTTGTTTAAAATTTGGCTCGGATTTCTGAGCGAATCGGAAAAAGAACAGGTTTCCGAAAAACTCGCCGACATTATTGATGCCGAATGCGAAGGTATAACATTTCGCTTTGCCGTCAAAGCGACTTTGCTGACAGGCGCGAAAGGCTAGTAAAAGTATAAAAAGTAGAAAAAGTTAAAATATTAAAATATTAAAATATTAAAATTTTTACTGAATTTACTCAATAAATGTTTTCCCTTTTAATCTTTTCTACTTTTACCCTTTTAAGATTGTTTGACTTCGGCACGGCGGCGCATTTCCGCCATAATTTCTTCATCGCTCATTGCTGAAATCTGCGGCGGCGCGACCGTATTTATCTGTTTCTGCTGTTGCTCCATTCTGTCTTCTTCTTCGGCTTCGCGCATTCCTTCCTTAAATGCCTTACGCGTCTGACCCAAAGATTTTGCCAATTGCGGCAAGCGCGATGCGCCGAACAGTAAAAAGACGACCGCAACAATTAAAATAATTTCCGTAGTTCCAAAATTCATAATGACTTACTTCCTTAAAGTTTTTTGACGCAAATCGCTTGCGAAAAGTTTATATTAAAACCCGTTTCTCATCATACAACTCTTTGCATCTGTTTTCATCTTTTTAGACGGCAGTTTTCACATTTTCCTTGTCGCGTATTTTGTCCATCGCTTCAATCAGAGCCGTCGAAATTCCTTTTTCCGAAATCGAATGTCCCGCGTCCGAAATGATTTGCAGATCGGATTCGGGAAACGCGCGATGCAGTTCCCACGCCGAAACCGCCGGACAGACGACATCATAACGACCTTGCACGATAACGGTCGGAATATGACGGATTTTGTCCACGTTTTCGATCAGATAATCTTCCGTCGGGAAAAACGAATTATTCATAAAATAATGACATTCTATTCTCGCCAGAGCCAATGCTTCGTCTTCGCCTTCCCAGTGATCCATCAGATTTTTGTCCGGGTAAAGTTTCGAGGTCGAGCCTTCCCAGACGCTCCACGCCCGCGCCGCCGAAATTCTCGTCTGTTCGTCATCGCTCGTCAGACGTTTGTAATACGCGCTCATCATATCGCCGCGTTCATCTTCGGGAATTTCGTCCCTGTATCGTTCCCAAAAATCGGGAAAAATCTCGCTCGCGCCGTATTGATAAAACCATTCGAGTTCTTTGCGGCGCGTTAAGAAAATGCCGCGCAAAATCAAACCGCTCGCTCTGTCGGGATGCGTTTCGGCGTAAGCCAAACTTAGAGTGCTGCCCCACGAACCGCCGAAAACATACCATTTTTCGATGCCGAATTTTTCGCGCAAAGTTTCAATATCCTTTATCAAATCCCACGTCGTATTTTCCTCTAATTCGGCGTGCGGCGTGGATTTTCCCGAACCGCGCTGATCGAACAGAATTATTTGAAACGCCTTCGGATCGAAAAACCGGCGATACATCGGAATCAAACCGCCGCCCGGTCCGCCGTGCAGGAAAACGACCGGAATTCCATCGGGATTTCCGACGCGCTCGTAATAAATCTCGTGAATATCGGAAACTTTCAGCCTTCCCGAATCAAACGGCTCGATTTCTGGATAAAGAGTTTTCATAGACGCTATCATACTAGAATTTGATTTGTTCGTTCAAATTTCCCTGCCGAATGTATAAAACTATTTCTGCAAAAGCATATAAATTCGTCTTTTGCCAAAAACTAACTTAAAAATCACGACCAATTATATTTCTTCAATTATTATCTGAATTTTCTGCTCGACTGAAAATGCTGTTAGAATCATTCGGCGATAAATTTTTCTACCTTTTTTTACAAATGTCTTTTATTAATGCGCTTTTGCGCCGCTTTATAAAATTGATCGGAAACTTAAAACTCGCGCTCGGTTTAGAGTTATTTGTCGGCTTGAGTTTCGCAGTCGGCGCACTGTTTTTCTTCGGTTGGTTTGCCGACGAAATGGCAGAAGGCGACACCGCGCAACTTGATGAAACGATTCGCGCATTCGTTCATTCGTTTGCCGCGCCGGTTTTGACTGAAATAATGCGCGCGGCAAGTTTTGCCGGCTCGACGCTGTTTTTATTTCTGCTCGGTGTTGTAATTGTTGTTGCTCTTTATATAAAAAAATATCGCCACGGCGCGATTTTGTTTACAATTACAACTATCGGCGCAGGAATTTTGATAACTCTTCTGAAACTCGCCTTTCACCGTGCGCGTCCCGAACCGTTTTTCAACACGATTTTGCCTTCATCAGACAGTTTTCCCAGCGGTCATTCGCTCGGCTCGTTTTGCTTTTATCTCGCGCTGGCGGCGATTTTAACGAATCGAGTTGAAAAACTCTGGCTGAAAATTACAGTCTGGACGTTCGCCGTTTTGCTGATTTTACTGATCGGGACTTCGCGCATCTATCTCGGCGTTCATTATCCGAGCGATGTCGTCGCGGGTTTCGTCATCGGCTTTATCTGGGTAATTACTATTGCGGCAGCAGACAAATTAATTCATCTGCGAAGAAAAGATTAAATTTGACTTCTTAACTTTGCCGATCTGTTTTTTTACTGTTTTTCCCGAATAATAAAAGTCGGAACCATTCCGCCGCCGCTGGAGACATTGGCGAGTTCGGTCGTCGAAAGGCGCGTAAATGCCGAGCCGACGACACCGTTAAATAAAAGCGGATCAAGGTCAACGAGTTGTTCGATCATCTGGAAATTTCCGGCGGAATCGAGCATCGGAAATTCTTCTTTTGAAGTCTGGACTCGTTCCTGAATCAAATAATCGCCGTTTTCGAGCGCGAGTTTGATCGCCGTTTCCCATTCTTCGGCGGTCGAAGCCCAACCGATGTAAATGCCGTGACCGCCGTAATCGTCGTTCGGTTTTAAGACCAATTTATTTGAATTTTCGCGCGTCCATTCGACGAGATTTATCTGTTCGCCGTAATTGACGGTCTGCTCTTCGCGGAATTTGCGCGTCCACGGAACGTGTTTTTTGATCGCTTCTAGTTCCGCTTCGTCGAACAGATGCGCGTAATTTTCGTTCGTCAAAACGGCGAAGATCGCTTTTTTATGAACGATTTTCGAGCGAAAACTGTTGACCATACAAACCGCTCCGGCGCGATAGGCTTCGAGCAGAGCGGGCGCGGAATGCAGAATCGGCAGATATTCGTTGACGAGTAATCTTTTGTAAACAATGTCAATCGTCACGCCTTTATAGACGAGATATTTGCCGTCGTATTCGAGTTCGTCCGGCGAACAAATCAGAGCCGTGTAACCTTGCGATTCAAATACTCTTTGAAAAGTTCAAATTCTTTCTGCGTCGGCAAATCCTTTAAATCAACGATGGCGATAACTGGCGATTTTTCCGGTTTGTGACCGAGAAATTCTTCGTAGCAGCCGAGCAGAACGTCGAGCATTTTCGAGCGACCTTCGAGCGTTTCGACTTCGTATTTTTCGCAAAATTTTTTCATCACCGGAAGATTCATAAAAATTTCCGTCGCCGAATCAGCGTAAGCTACGCCTGCCGGAGATTCGCCGTTGAGTTCGACAAACGAATAAGAATTTTCCGTCAGAAACGAATCGAGACGCGCATTAGGCGAAACGAATTTGTATTTCGGATCAATCTCGACGAGTTCTTTTTCAATTCCCGTTATGCCGAGTTCTTCTAAAAGTGCGCCGTTTTGAACGGCTTCGTCTTTGACCTTTTGCAGACAATTCCAGATCGTTTCGCAGATCGTTTTCGTCCGGTTCCAATCAGCCTGTGTGACAAAATGCGGACGCAAATACGGCGTTAGACGGCGACCGCCGAAAATCAATTTTGCACTTTCCAAACCTTCGTCCAGAGTCTGACGCGACGATTCGGCGAGATCGAAATCTTTAAGAAGTTCGTGGTAATAAGCAACGGCATTTTTTAGCATAATTTAGTAAGTTGTTAGTGGTAAATTGTTAATGGTAAATTGTTATTTCATATAAAAGAATATTAACCGATTACAATTTACTGTTGACCATTGAAAGAATTGTTTCAAATTCTTTCTTTGTTAAAGACATTACAGAAAGCCTTGATTGTTTGATCAGCGCGATATTTTCCAAAGTTTTTTCAGCTTTTATTTCGTCAAGCGTAACAGATTTCTTAAATTTTTCAATCGGCTCGATTTCGACGGCGAGCCATTTTTCATCCGCCGGATCGGGAAAATTTTCTTTTGAAACTTCGGCTAAACCGGCGACCGATTTTTCCGAAACCGAATGATAAAACAAAACCTGATCGCCCGTTTTCATCTCGCGCAGATTATTTCGCGCCTGATAATTTCGCACGCCGTCCCAGATCGTTTTTCCATCTTTTAACAGATCGTCAAACGAGTATTTTTCGGGTTCCTGCTTAACTAACCAGTAGTTCATAAATTTAACAAAGACGGCGATATTTCGCTTCGTAAAAAGCCAAAATTCCGTGACAAACCAAACCGACTGCCGCGACGAATAAAAGGATTTTTCCGTATGAACTTTGCGCCAGAGTCATAAGTGCGCCGTCCAAACCGACGACTTCATTTGCATTGTAATCTATCGCCGCCGCGATAAAAAAATATCCCATCAGAGCGAAAATCACGGCGCGTGCCGTAAAACTCAAAACGCCGACAACAGTTATAAAATAATTATGCCAGCCTTTTATCTCCCACGAGCGATAATACCGGCGAAATTTACCGGAAATTCCGGCGTAACATTCGTGAACGCCCGCGCCGATCAAACTTAAACCGATGATAAAAACAATAACCACGCCGAACGGAATTTCGAGCAAAATCATCGTAATGGTTTTCGGCAATTTGCCGTTTGCAACCGAAGAATTTGATGAAAACGTGATAAGCCAAGCCGTCAGAGCCAAACCGATATAAAATAAACCGAGACAGATGAAAAATATTCTTTTAACGATGCCGAGCCATTTTTTTCCGGCATTATCAACATCAGCCGCGCCGCGCAAAATCTGCCAGAGTCCGTGTCCGGCTGCGCCGACGATAAAAATTATCAGAGAACTTTGCCGAAAGGTTTCTGTGCGACCGTTGCGAGTGCGCCGGTCGGATCGGTGATTTTTCCGCCTTGCAAACCGACGACGAGCAAAATCGCCAAAACGCCGATGACTATAAAAAGCACGCCTTTCGTATAAAAACCGAACCGCGAAAGCGACTTGATAAACGGATGCCGCACCGTTTCTTCCGCCGCTTCGACAGTTTCCGCGATTGCATCGCTTATCGCATCTATCGTTTCCTCATTCATTAGTGAAGTATTTCAAATGCAAACTCAAAACTAACCTTTTTTCTGCG